>JBBRRY010000008.1:0-96204 GCA_038245905.1 Thermoanaerobaculia bacterium
CGGGTCACCAGTAGAGGAGCCATCCCCTTTCGACCCGCGAGGCGTGCGCCTGCAGCGTGATTCGCTCGTTGCCGGGAACCATCCCTGGAACCGGGGCGATCTGGTGAAGCTGGTGCCCCGAGTGGAGGACGCAGCGGCCCGTCGTGTACGGGTGGTGCTCTGTTTCGAGGCTGTCCACCTTTACCTTCCTCTCCGCGGGCGGAAGTGCCGCCAGGTCCTGGTAGAAGATCGGCCAGAGGCGGAGGCCGGCGCCGCACGCGGGAATATGGACGGCCAGCGTGAGCGAGAGGTGCGCTGAGGGCGTCCCCAAGGAGCCGAATTCGACGAGGTCGTATTGCTCGTCGAAATGGATCTTCGCCAGCTTCGTGTAGGACTCGTGGAATCCGAAGATGTGAAAGCCCGGAAGAGCGAAGTCCTCGTGGAAAAAAACTGCTTCGCCGAGCTCCTCCTCGATGCGAACCCGGAGCCGCTCGTGGAGCCATCCGAAATGCTCCGCGAGGAGCGGGTTGCTCGCGCGGGCGAGAGCGCGGTAGCCGGAGGCGCCACCGGCGACCGCGTCGAGGTAAATGGCCGCGCCGAGGGTGAAGAACGGAAGGTCAGGGCTGCGGCGCGTCCAGCGATCCGAGAGGGCGTGAATCGTGTCGTCCAGGCCGCGGCACTCGTCCGGCGAGAGAATTTCGAGCACGTGCGGAGCGTTCATGGCGGGACGTTATCAAGAACCACGCTGGAGGTCGGACCAGCGCGCGTAGAGGCGGTCGATCTCGGCCTGCTTCTCCTCGAGGGCCGCGAGGATGGCGACCAGCTTCGGCGCGTCGCTGGCGTGCGCAGGGTGCTCGCTTTCCGCCCGAAGAGCGTCGCGCTCCGCCTCGACGGCCTGGATACGCCCCTCCATGCCGCCGAGCTCGCGCTGCTCGTTGAACCCGACGCGGCGCTTGCGTGGAGCGACTTTCGCGGCCGAGCGCCGCGCGGGAGCGGCGCCTTTCCGCTCCGCGTACCACGCCTCCCACTGGTCGAGGCCGGCGAGCGCCGTGAGCGTCCCGTGTCCCTTGCCGTCCTTCCCGAACGCGAGGATGCGGTTCGTGACGCGGTCGAGGAAGTACCGGTCGTGCGTCACGAGGATGACCGCGCCGGGGAAGTCCGCGAGGCAGTCCTCGAGGACCTGCAGGGTCGCGAGGTCGAGGTCGTTCGTGGGCTCGTCGAGGACGAGGAGGTTCGTCTTCTTCAGCATGAGCCGCGCGAGGAGCAGCCGGGCCTGCTCGCCGCCCGAGAGGCGGCTCACCTTCATGTCCTTCTGCTCTTCCTTAAACAGGAATCGGTCGAGATAGCTCCGGATGTGGACGAGAGAGCCGCGGTACTCGACGTGGTCCCCCTCGGGGCAGATCGTCTTCGCGACGGTCGCCTCCGGGTCGAGGCTGTCGCGGCCCTGCTCGAACGTGACGGGCTGGAGGTTCTCCGTGCGGAAGATCTCGCCCGTGTCGGGCTTCTCCGTTCCGAGGAGGATCCTGATGAGCGTCGATTTGCCGCACCCGTTCGGCCCGAGGAGGCCGATTCGGCTCCGGGGCGTCACGAGAACGTGGAGGTGCGAGAAGAGCACGTTCTTCCCGTAAGCCTTGCCGATGCCCTTGGCCTCGATGAGCCGCTTTGGGTTCTTCTCGGACGACTGGAAGTCGAGGCGCACGCTCCTCGATTGGTTCCGGGCCGACAGCTCTCCGACCTCGTCCTCGAGCGCGCCCGCCCGCTGGATTCGCGCCTGCTGCTTCGTCGAGCGCGCCTTGGCGCCCCGGAGGAGCCATTCGTTCTCGCGCCGCAGCTGATTCCGGAGCGACGACTCCCGCTGGGCGTCTGTCGCGAGGCGCTCTTCCTTCACCCGGACGTACGTCGCGTAGTCGCCGCGGACATCCAGGAGGCCGTTCGCGTTCCGCCGGTCGAGCTCGAGGATCCGGTTCGCCACGCGTTGCAGGAACAGCCGGTCGTGCGTGACCGTCACGGTCGCGAAAGGAGCGCGCGCGAGGAGCTCCTCGAGCCAGAGGATCGCGTCGACATCGAGGTGGTTCGTGGGCTCGTCGAGAAGGAGGAGATCGGGCTTCCGCACGAGCTCGCGGGCGAGGGCGACGCGCTTTTTCCATCCGCCCGACAGCGTCGCGACCGGGGTCTCCGTCGTGCGGCCTTCCGTCGTCAGCGAGAGCCGGGCGATGTACTCGTCCGCGAGGAAGCCCGCTTCCCAGTCCTCTTCGCCGTGGTGCGCGCTCGCCCCCTCGAGGACTGTCTCGCGAATCGTCGCGTCGTCGCGAAAAGCCGGCATTTGAGAGAGGTACCCGATGCGGAGGCCCCGCTGGGTGGCCCGCGTGCCCTCGTCCGGAGGAATCTCGCCCGCGAGAATCGACAGCAGCGTCGACTTCCCGGCGCCGTTCGGGCCGATGAGGCCGATGCGGTCGCCCGAGTCCACGGAACAGGAGATCCCCTCGAACAGGGGATGCGAGCCGAAGGCCTTCGTGAGGCCGGTGGTGGTGAGGAGGATTCCCATGGATGGAGCAAGTGGCGGGGCCGACGGGGCTCGAACCCGCGACCTCAGGCGTGACAGGCCTGCGCTCTAACCAACTGAGCTACGACCCCGAATTCCGTCCCAAAACAGTCGCCGCGGGACGGGACGCGGAGTATACAGAGCCGGTGACGAGCTGCAAGCGGACGATCGTCGTCGTTCTCATGGCTCTCGCGGCGCGGGCGGAATCGGCTTCAGAGGGAATGCGGATCCAGACGTTCGTGCCGGGCGTCGCCCATGGCCGCCTCCCCGTCGTCGTCGACCTCGGCGCGTCGCCTCCTCCGGCCGAGCTCCTCCTGAACGGCGCCCACGCCTGCCGCGTCACCGCCGTGCGTCAGACCTGCCTCGTGGAGCTCGGGCCCGCGCCCCAGGTCGCGCTCCTCGAGCTCGTGCGGCGAGACGCGTCCGGAAGGGTCGTCGAAAGGGCGCGCCGCTGGGTGAACAAGCCCTCCGACGCGCGCGCGGAAGTCCTCGTGAGGAGCGACTGCACGCGTGCCGCCGGACCCTGCACGCTCCGGTTCTCCTGGTCCCATGAAAACGCGATCGCGCCCAGCGAGCTGACGGTCACGATCGACGGGGCGAAGGCCTGGCAGGGCGAACCGCGCGACGTCGCGGTGCCCTACGCGGCCGGCAGCGCGGCGCGGGTCATCGGGGTCGACCTCGTCTTTCGGGACGGCGAACGGGTGTCGCAGACGTTGCTCATTGGCAGCGGCATCTCGAGCGCCGTCGAGGCGCCCTTGAGCGCCGTAAACGTCTTGCCCGAGGAACCGGGCGGACGTGATCCGGCGGAGATCAAGACGCTGGGCGGCCGGGTCGTCGCCACCGTCGAACAGGGAGAGAGGGAAGTTCTCTTCGTGGTCGCGCCGTCGGCGGTCGCGAAGCTTCAGTCGCTCACGGAGACCTCGCAGAGAGCCTTCACGAAAAACGCGAGCCGAATGGACAAGGCGCTCGAGGGCGTGAACCACATCGTCTACTTTTCTCCCCTCGGGACGCGCACGGCGTACAGCAGCGCGTCCCGGGTCTCCGACCGGATGTTCCGCCTCAAGGGATTCGACTGCACGCCGAAGCGGGACTACCGCGAGCGCACGCTCTCGCTCCCCTGCGTGGACCAGGATCTCCTCGCGGGCGATCAGTACCGCCTCGCGGCGACCGTGGCCTCTGCGACGTTCAATCGCGCGGCCGTCCCGCGCCGGCGAGCCGTCGTCGTCGTCCTGGGCGACGACGAGCCGAAGCAGGACGAGAGCGCCTACGGCGCTGCCGACGCCCGCCGCTATCTCGCCGACATCCTCGTGCCGCTCGAGGTCTGGCGCCTCGGCCGCGCCACGGGAGGCAACTGGCCGGCTGGACGCCGGCTCGCGAACGCCGACGACCTCGCGCGCGCCTGGGAGTCGCTGCGGGCCGGGCTCGACGCGCAGAGAATCTGCTGGATCGCGGAGGACCTCGACCCTTCGGCCTTCCGGCTCTCTCCTGAGGACGCGGGGTTCGCGCTCGCGGGCCGTCGGCCCGGGGGAGCCGTGCCCGACACCGAAATCGCGTCGTCCGAATCGGCCGCGGTCTCCGCCGCGGCCGCAGGTGAGACGGCTCGGACGCGCCCCGACAAAGTGGGCCGCGTCGCGGCCTCGCAAGAGGTCTCTCTCGTCAATCTCGACGCGAACGTCACGGATAAGAATGGGCAGCCGGTCCACGGCCTCACCGTCGCGGATTTCGACCTCCTCGTCGGAGGAAAGCCCGTCGCGATCTCGAACTTCTCCGAGATCGCGGGATCTGCAGGGACCGACGCGGCGGGGCCCCCGCGCCCGAAGCGCAAGGTCGCGCTCTTCGTCGACCGCCTCACACTCGGCGACGCGCGCCGCAGCCAGCGCTTCTTCCAGTCGCTCGACGACTTCGTCGCGCGGACGCTCGGGCCGGGCGACGAGGTGACTCTCCTCTCGTTCGACGTCGGTCTGACCGTCCTTGTCCCCTTCACGGAAGACGCCGGAACGATCCACCGCGCGCTCGAGAAGCTCGCGAAGGAGAGCGCGCGGCCCCCGAGTCTTTTCAGCGGCACCGAGGGGGCCGAGCGCCTCGTGGACGAGATCGCGCAGGCGGAAGCCGAGATCGCGGCCCGCGAGGCGCGAGGCCGGCCGGCGGCGGCCGCGCCGCCCGTTCAGGCCGCGCTGAATCTCCCCAAGCCCGCGGACCCGGGAGTCCTCGCGCAGGCGCGCTTCCTGGCGACGGAGGAGTGGCTGCGGACGCGCCGCAAGGTCGCGGCGCTCCGCTCGGTCCTCGCGGAGCTGGGCGGTCTCGACGGACGCAAGGTCCTCATCTTCGCGAGTCACAGGCTCTCCCGGAACCCGGGCTACGAGTACTTCCTCTCGAAGCGGCTCGACCGCGAGAGCGTGGTCCCGCCGGAAGCCCGCGAGCTTGACGCGCGCGAGCTCCTCCTCTCACTCGCGAGGGCCGCGAACGGATACGGCGTCACTCTCCACGGCCTCTACCCGGAGGCGGGCGGAGACTTCGAGCTCGCCGTCGCGGAGAAGACGACTCCGACGTTCTCGGGCGCCGCCTTCACGGGGCGCGGGATGGAGATCGACGCGAACGAGAACGCCGGCCTGCACCTCGCGGTGGACGACACGGGCGGCCTCGTGGGCATGGGCGCCGAAGCCGCGCCCGACGTCCTCGCGCGGATGTCGCGGGACCTCGACGCCTACTACTCGTTCGGCTTCCCGGCTCCGGGAGGCGCGGGGGAGCGGAAGGTCGAGCTCAAGCCGAAGAGGGCCGACCTCGTCGTCCGCACGCGCCGCACGTTCGTCGAGCGCTCGCCCGAAGAGCGCATGTCCGACAAGGTCGTGTCGAACCTTTTCGGGGTCCTGAAGTCGCCGCGCTTTCCCCTCACGACCCGCGTCGTGAGCGCGGTCCCCGCAGGAAAGAAGGGCCTCAGGGTTTCGTTCGAGGTGAAGATCCCCGCGGCCGCGCTCGCGCTCCTGCCCGTTGCCGGCGGACGCCAGGCACGCGTCTCGGCATTCGTCGCGATCCTCGACGGAGGCGACGTGACGACGGCGACGCCCGTCACAAGGGACTTCACGCTGCCCGAGAACGTCGCGGACTCCGCCGCTCACTTTACGTACGTCGGCGAGGTCGTCACAACGAGCGCGTCCCCCCTCATCTCGATCGGCATCCTGGACGAGACGTCGAAGGAAGCGGGCTTCGAGAGGCTCGAGACGAAGGCTCCCGGCAAAACCTAGAGTCTGGTGGGAGGTATCGGGATCGAACCGATGACCTGCTGCGTGTAAAGCAGACGCTCTACCACTGAGCTAACCTCCCGTGAACAGTCTACGACCCGAAAAGCCCGAAGTCGTCGACTCCGGAAGAAACCGGAGGGTCCGTGTCATTTCCTATCTGATCGGAAACAGCGCCGCGGTCCGTATTTCCCCGCAAGGAGCCCAGATGGAGCGCTACAACCTCGTCGTGATCGGTGCCGGTTCCGGCGGCCTCGTCGTCGCCGCCGGCGGTTCCGGACTGGGCGCCCGCGTCGCGCTGGTCGAAAAGCATGCGCTCCCCTTTACCCCCGAAGGAGGCACGCCCGTTCGGGCAATGGGCGGCGACTGCCTGCAATACGGCTGCGTGCCCTCGAAGGCTCTCCTCCGTGCCGGGAAGGCAGCCCATGCCGCTCGCGAAGCGGGCCGCTTCGCGATCCGCGGCTCCTCGGACCCCGGCCCGCAGGACCTCGGCGCCGTCATGGACTACGTGCATGGCGTCCAGGCTCACATCGCTCCGGCCGACTCCGTCGAGCGATTCGAGGGCCTCGGCGTGGACGTTCTTCTCGGCACGGGGAAGCTCGAGTCGGCCCACGAGGTCACAGTGAACGGGACGACAGTGTGGGGCCGTCACGTCGTCATCGCGACCGGCTCGCGCGCGAACATCCCGCCGATTCCGGGGCTCGAGGAGACGGGTTACCTTACGAACGAATCGGTCTGGGGCGCCCGGGCGCTGCCCGGCAGCTTCCTCGTCATGGGCGGCGGGCCGATCGGCACGGAGATCGGGCAGGCGTTCGCCCGCCTCGGATCGAAGGTCACGATCGTGTCGTCCTCGCCGCACATCTGCGCGAAGGAGGACGCCGACGTCGCGGCGGTCCTCGTCAAGCAGCTGAAGTCCGAAGGCGTGACGATCCACGACAACGGGTCCGCCACGAGGGTCGCGAAGCAGGGCGACAAGAAGGTCGTCACCGTGAAGCCGAAGAGCGGGCCGGAGTTCGAGGTCGCCGTCGACGAGATCCTCGTCGCGACGGGGCGCCGCCCGAACATCGAGGGCCTGGGCCTCGAAGCCGCGGGTGTGAAATTCTCGAAACGCGGCATCGACATCGACGCGAAGTGCCACACGAACGTGCCGTCCGTCTGGGCGATCGGCGACGTCGCGGGCCCGTATCTCTTCACGCACTGGGCGGGCTACCAGGCTGGCATCGTCCTTAGGAACACGCTCTCGCCCGTCGCGCTCACCTCCGCAGACGTCACGAACACGCCCTGGATCACGTACACCGACCCCGAGATCTCGCACGTGGGCCTCAGCGAAGAGGAGGCGAATCAGAAGGGCATTCCCCATCGGGTCTTCCGCGCCTCCTTCGCACACAACGACCGCGCGATTTGCGACGGGACCTCCGAGGACAATTTCACGAAGGTGCTCGTCGACCCGAAGGGGAAGATCCTGGGCGCCACGATCGTCCACCCGCACGCAGGCGATCTCCTCGGTGAGATCGTTCTCGCGAAGAAGAACGGGCTTCCTCTCTCGGCGCTCGGCTCGGTCATTCACGCCTATCCGTCGCTCTCCGAGATCCACGGCGCCGTGGCACGGGAATATCTTAAGACGTCGCTCACGCCGGGCCGCAAGAACATCCTCACGAAGCTCGCTGCTTTCCTCAGGAGATGACCATGGCGGAGGCACAAGCCCCGATGGCTCCCGATGTCCCCATTGCCCCGAAGAAGTTTCCCGTCGTCCCGGTTCTCATCGGGATTGCCGTGCTCGTCGCTCTCTACTTCCTGTTTCGCGCGCTCCCCGTCAAGGAATGGCTCGTGTCGTTCCAGCATTATGTGAAGGGCCTCGGCTTCGCCGGCTACGTCCTGTACGCCGTCGTCTACGCCGTGTGCTGCGTCCTCTTCGTGCCGGCGTCCGTGCTCACACTCGGAGCGGGCGCGATCTACGGGCTCGGTACCGGGACGGCCGTCGTTCTCGTCGGCGCGACTCTCGGCGCGACGCTTTCGTTTCTCCTCGCCAAGACCGTCATGCGGAAGCGCATCGAAGGAATGACCGCGGGCAACGCGAAGTTCCAGGCGCTCGATCGCGCAATCGGAAAGGAGGGCGCGAAGATCGTCTTCCTGGTGCGCCTCGCACCGGTCTTTCCCTTCACGTACATCAACTACGCGTTCGGCCTCACGGGTGTGAGAACGCTCCCGTATGTCATCGCCTCGTTCTTCGGGATGATCCCGGGGACGTTTGCCTATGTCTATCTGGGCTCGGCGGCGGCGGGAGCGGCGTCCGGCGAGGCGGACACGACGAAGAAGATCGTCCAGATCGCCGGAGCCGCCGTCGCGCTCGTCGTCACGATCTTCGTCGCCCGCGTAGCGACCCGGGCGATCAAGAGCGCGGGCGTCGCGGAGGCGAGCCCCGCGACGCCCGCACCGGGATCGATCTAGGGGGTTTTCGTCGGCTTGACGACGGGAACGACTCCGGGCTGCACGTGGACCGTATTGCCGCTCGGCTGCGCCGCGATCGTGACGTTCGTCTCGGGCGACGCATTGTTTCCCGCCGTGGCCGTGATCTTGTAAGAGCCGGGCGGGAGGCCCATGAAGACGGCGACCCATCCCGAGCCGGACGTGATCTGGGCGTTCGGACCTGGTCCCTTGATCGGGGACACGCCGGGGCCGAAGCCCTTCGGGAACGCGCCCTTGTCGTAGTGGCCGGCGTGGTACTTCCCACCCACGAAGTTCGAGCCGCAGGACGTCGTCGGCGCCACCGGCGTGCAAGCCGCGTTCACCTCGAGCGGGCCCGTCCAGTCCTTGTCGCCCTTGTTCAGCACGAAAATCCAGTTGCCGTCCGGAAACACCGTGAAGGGCGTCTGCACGGCCAGTTGGCCGGCCTGCTGGGCGGCACCCGTATTCACGCTCGTGGACGGCTTCTTCGTCTCCGCCGCGGCGGCCGGAACGACCGACGCGAGGACGAGAAGTGCTGCGGAAATGATGCGGGGGTTCTTCACTTGATCTTTCTCCCTTGTTGGTGACGTCGAACTCTTCGTCATTTGGCGCTGTCGGAAAGGACCGATACGTTTTGGATCTCCGGTGGCTGGTGGGAGATGTCGTCGAGGAGGAGCGGCACCGCTGGGCGGGACCCGTCCCAATCGAAGACCGAGAGAGAACCGTTCCTTTGCCGGATCTCGTCCATCCGGGAGAGCGCGCGTCCGAGAAGGCGCGTCATGAGGATCCGGTTGAATCGCCCGTGGGCGACGACGAGCGGCGCCCGCGCGCCGGAGGACAGGAGCCGCGCGAGAGAGCGGTCGGCGCGGAGCGCCGCGCGAGCCGGCGATTCGCCCCCGGAGGGCGACAGCTCCGTCTCGCCCGCCCGCCACCGGGCCCGGACGCCCGAGACCTCTTTCTCGATCTCGCCGTCATAGGGCCGGCCGGACCAGGCTCCCCAGTCGAACTCGACGAGATCCGGATCGAGCAAGACGTCGAGGCCCAGGACCGCCGCGACGGCGCCCGCGGTCTCCCGCGCCCGGATCATCGGACTCGCCCACACCGCGTCGATTCCCTCGCCCGCGAGGCGGGCGGCGAGGCATTCCGCCTGGCGGCGCCCCGTCTCCGAAAGGTGAGTGTCGAGCCGCGAGCCCTGCAGCGAACCGGCAAAATTGCCTTCGCTCTCGCCGTGGCGGACCAATCTGAGGATCATTCCGCGGGATTCTATGAAATGCGCGCCGCCTTATCATTCTCATCCTATGCGCACCGTCGCCCGCGACTTCCCCGACGTCATCGGAGCCATTTCCGACGAGGGCGTCCGCGCGCTCTTCTCGCAGCGGTTTCTCGTCGCCACGGAGATCTACGACGAGCTGGTCGACGCGGCCTGCCTCCGCATCCTCGAGGAGGTCGGACGAGAAGTTTCTGCTGAGGAGGAGCTCCCCTCGCACACCCGGCCCGCCTACCGCTACATCGTGGAGAAGCTCTCTCATGCAAAGCCGCCCTCCGAGTCCGTCGAGGCCCTCGCCGCGGAGCTCGCCGCCACCGAGCCCGACGCCGCCGTCGGAGCGGAAATCGTGTCGCTTCTCGCCGCGGAGGGGCCGGACTTCTTTCGCGGAAAGAAATCGGGCGAGGAGATCCTGTTCTCGCCCGCGCGCCTGCCTCTCTGGATCCGGTACTTTTCCAACGCGAACATCCTCTACGCGATCAACAACACGCTCGGCGCCGAGACCCTCGCGCGCGTCCTGCCCGCGAGCGGCGCCGAGGTGCTCGAGATCGGCGGCGGATGCGGCAGCGCGGCCGAGGTGGCGCTCCGGCGCCTGGGGCCCTCCGTTTCGCGCTGGCGCTTCACCGAGATCGTCCCCACCTTCGCGCGCCGGGGCGAACGCGCCGCGCGGGCCGCGGCGGCGCCCGGAACGCTCGTGGAGGCGGCCAGGGTCGACATGACGAAGCCGTGGGAGGCTCAGGGAATCGCTCCCGCCTCGTTCGACGCGGTCTACTCCGTGAACTGCTTCCACGTGGCGCCGGACCTCGGCTTCGTGCTCCGGGAGGCACGAGCCGCGCTGAAACCGGAGGGGGTCGCCGTCGTGTCCGAATGCGTGAAGCCCGGAACGAATCCGCCACCTTCTTACGTCGACTTCGTCTTCAATTTCCTGACGAGCTTCACGAACGTGACGCTGGATCCGGTGCTCCGCCCCAACCACGGCTTCCTGTCGCCCGCCGCGTGGCGCGCGAACTTTGCAGCAGCCGGCTTCCGCGACGTCACGCTCGTCCCGGACGTGGACGCCGTCGCGGCGCGCTATCCGAAGTTCTTCGTGGGTGCCGTCGTCGCGCGGCGCTAGAGGAACGGAACTCCCTCCGCCGCGACTCTCTCTACGAGACGCGACAGCTCCTCTGCGCGCTCTTCGAGCGAGCTCACGAGCGCGAACTGCGTCCGAGCCCGGCTCAGGTTCTGTCCGTCGCGTTGGATCCGGAAGTAGACGTCTCCCTCGAGATGGTCCGTCAGAAAGCGCATCCCGCACTCGTACGCAAGGACCATTCCCGAGAGGACGAGGCGGTCCCTCTCCAGCGGAGAGAGGAGGCTCCCCGTCGCCTCGAGATAGCCCCGGACGAGCGCCTCGAACATCGGGACGCTCGCGACGACTTGCGTAACATCCGGCTCGTCCTCGGCGACCGGGTTCGTCGCCGTCCGGACCATGTCGCCGAAGTCGTGGAGGAGGAGCCCCGGCATGACCGTGTCGAGGTCGATCACGCAGACCCCCTCCCCCGTCACGTCGTCGAGAAGAACGTTGTTCAGCTTCGTGTCGTTGTGGGTGACGCGCTCCGCGAGGAGCCCGGCCGCCGCGAGCGCGGCGAGGCTATTCGCGAGCGGCTCGTGTCCTTCGACGAACGTGATCTCCCGCGCGACGCCGGCCGCCCAGCCGAGGACGTCCCGAGCCACGGCCTCGCGAAAACGGATCAGTCTCCAGGGCGTGTCGTGGAAGTGCGGGATCGTCTCGGCGAGACGCGGCGGCGGCAGGTCCGAAAGCAGGCGCTGAAAGGTGCCGAACGCCTTCGCCGCCTCGTACGCCTGCCGCGGGGAAGAGAGCACGTCCCAGCTCCGCGCTCCTTCGACGAATTCGTACGCCCGAAAGACGCGCCCGTCCGCATCACGGTGAAGACCCGAGCCGCTCGTGGCCGGGATCAACGTGAGCGCCCGCAGGGATGCAACGGACGATCCGGTCAGCTTCGCCGTGAGGTGGCGCGTCACGCGCGCGACGTTCGCCATGAGCGCGTCCGGGTTCCGGAAGACGTCCGTGTTGATTCGCTGGAGGATCGCCCGACGGGCGGCCCCTCCCTCGAGCGCGACCGCCCACGTCTCGTTGATGTGCCCGTTCCCCCATCGCGTGAAGGCCACGGGCCTCCCCGGAAAGGCGAACGCCGCAGCCGCCGGCGCAAGATGTTGCGGGTCGGTCCTCATCTCGCGTTATTTCAGCTCGAACTCGACGATCACGCCCTTCTCTTTGCCTTCGTTGACGAGCGTGTGCGTGACCCTCGTGTCCACCCAGTGAAATTCGCCGGCCTTGGTCGGATGCGCTATGGACGCACCCTCGGGCGAGGTCATCCGCAGGTCCATGTCGGTTGCGGCGACGATCCGCACTCGGTCCGTGGAATGAACCGGTCGCTCAGGTTCGATCACGCGAGCGCCCCCCGCAGGACGGCCTTGCCGGATGTCACTTCGACGAGCGCGACGCTCGTCATCTTCTCGGCACCGCGCGGAAGTGGTGCGATCGGGATCTCGCCGTCGCCGGTCAGATCTGCGGTAAAGCCGGGGCCGAGAAAGACGCGCCGCCCCGCCGTGAACCGGAGCCGATAGCTCACACCGGGCGCAAGGTACCAGCAGAAAAAGGCGGCCTTTCGCTCGCGGCGGTCGAGGAAGAAGCGGCCAAGCGGCGCTCCGCGGCGGCGCCGCTTCCCCGGAGGCGTGAGAGTCGCGGACGGGATGAGGTCCGCCGGGCGCGAGACGAGGTGGAACGCGGCCTCGCGCTCGGCGCAGAAGATCGCGACGCGCTCGCGCAGGCGATTGCGAAGGCGGGTGGGCGCCTTCACCTGCGGCACGCAAAAGGAAAGCGCCCAGACGACGTCCGCGAACCCTGCGAAGACACTGTCCTCAGTCAAGGGTCTTCCTCAGCTTGATGAGGCCCTGGCGGATCCGGGTCTTGATCGTCCCGAGCGGCTGGCCGAGCTTCTCGGCGATCTCGACGTGTGTGAGTCCCTTGAAAAACGCGAGCTCGACCGCCTCGCGCTGGACGGCCGACAGCGTCGTCACGGCCGCGCGCACGGCGTCGCGGGTCTGGCGGAAGGAGGCGACCAAGTCCGGCGCGGCCTGTTCGTCGAGGGGATCGAGGTTCACGGCGGGATCGTCGAACGAGATCGTCCGGTCCTCGCGGCGGTGGCGGGCGCGCAGGCGGTCGATTGCGCGCGAGCGGGCGACCGTAAAGATCCAGGCGGGCGGCGCGCCGCGCGAGGCGTCGTAGCGGTCGGCTTGCCGCCAGACCTGCCAGAAAACGTCGAGGGCGACATCTTCGGCCTCCTCGGCGTTCTGAAGGACCTTCCAGACGAGGGAGTAGACGGGCGACGAGTAGCGTTCGTAGAGAGCGTCGAGCGCGGTCGAATCGCCGTTCTTGATGCGTTCCACGAGGTCGAGATCGCTCGCGGGCGGCGCCTTGGCTATTGGGGGCGCGGGTGTCAGGGCGTCTCTCATGCGGAGCGGCGAGACTAGCAGGACTGGATCGTGCCGGGCTTGAAGGTGCGTCTCCATCGGCTTCCCTCCGACGGCGGGCGACCGTTCGGATCTCCGGAAATCTGCACCTCAGCCGGACGCGTAGAGAGGGGGACGTAGGAAACCGACCTCCGCCGAACTCTCCCTCAACCCACTTCAAACACACTCAAGGAGTCACTCGTGAAGAAGCTTCTCGGATCTGCAGTCGTCCTCGCCCTCCTCGCGTCTCCGGCCTTTGCCGAAGACCACTCGATGACCGCGACCAGGGACATCGTCGACGCCGCAGTCGCCTCCGCCGACCACACGACGCTCGTCGCCGCCGTCAAGGCCGCCGGCCTCGTCGACACCCTCAAGGGCAAAGGCCCCTTCACCCTCTTCGCGCCGACCAACGCGGCGTTCGCGAAGCTCCCGGCCGGGACGGTCGAGAACCTCCTCCAGCCCGAGAGCAAGGCGACCCTCACGAAGATCCTGACCTACCACGTCGTCGCCGGGAAGCTCGACGCGGCCTCTGTCGCCAAGGCGATCAAGGCCGGCAAAGGAAAGGCCACCCTCACGACGGTCGCGGGCGGGAAGATCACCGCCTCGATGGCCGGCAAGAACGTGGTGATCACGGACGAAAAGGGCGGCAAGGCTACCGTGACGGCCGCCGACCTCATGGAGTCCAACGGCGTCATCCACGTCGTCGACTCGGTTCTCCTTCCGAACTGAACCGGTCTTTCGTCGGACACAGGGGAGCGGGCGTCAGCCCCTCCCCTTTTTCTTTTCTCCGGGCCGCTCACCGCCGCCTGAAGAATGGGGGCCTCAGTTGAATCGTTACGCCATTTTCGCTCAACTCGTCATCGCCCTGTCGATCGCGATCGTCTGGGTCGGCCGCTTCGACAACATCGTGCAGGAGTTCAAACGTTACCGCCTGCCGGACCTCCTGCGCACCGCCGTCGGCGCTGCGAAGATCTCCCTGGCCACCCTGCTGGTAGCGGCAATCTGGTATCCCGCTTTGGCCCTCCTTCCCGCTCTGCTGATGGCCACTCTGATGGTGGGGGCTCTGTGGGCCCACTTCAGTGTCCGCGACCCATTGAAAGAGTACCTGCCGGCTCTCGGCCTTCTGGCCTTGTCTCTTTTCGTGGCGGGCGTTCACTCAGGAGTGATACCCGGTTGAGCCTCGCAACTGCTTGAGAACCATCATGGGACGCGTCAGCCAGCTCTCCCGAACCCAGCTGGTCGCGCGGCCGCTCGACCAGGTGTTCGCGTTCTTCGCCGACGCTTCGAATCTGGAGGCGCTCACGCCGCCGTTTCTTCACTTCCGCATCCGCACACCCATGCCTGTGGAGATGCGCGTTGGTGCACGGCTCGACTACGAGCTGTCTTTGTTTGGAGTGCCCGTGCACTGGCACAGCCGAATCACCGACTGGCAGCCCGGGCGCCGCTTCATCGACGAGCAGGAATCAGGTCCCTACGCCCTCTGGCGCCACACCCACGAGTTCGAGGCGCGTGGAAGCTCGACGCTGGTGCGCGATGTCGTCGACTATTCAGAACCGCTCGGTCCGCTCGGCACGATCGCGCACGTCCTTTTCGTCCGGCGTACTCTCGACCGGATCTTCGACTTCCGGCGAGATGTGATCGGGCGCCTCCTCGAGCACCCGCACGCGCACCAGTCTGGAGACGACGAGGGGTTGGCCAATGTTCACATGGCGTGACCCCTGCCGCACCACACCTCATCCGGCGCGGCGGGCGGCTCATGCCCCCGGCGTGCGGCATCGCGGCCGCTCTCGCCATGCCGACAACCCCGGCTCCAGCCGTCGACCCGGGAGGCACTCCTCCGGATTCCGCGGGTTGTGTCTCGCATCCGCCCGCCCCCACGGGGCGTAGATCGTACGATTGGAGGCTCCATGACCAACCCCTACGTGGATCCCGATACGAAAACCTGGCCGGATCTCGCGATCGGCCTCTTCGAAAAGCTGACCGGCCGCGGCGCCGAGATCACCTACGACTTCGAGAATCTCGACGTGAACGTCCCGAGCCGGACCGGCAAGGACGCTGACCACGCGCTCTGGACGCTGAACGGCCGCGTCGTCATCCGCACGCGCGAGATCGCGGCCGCAAAGCCGTGAATCCGGGCCTCGCCGTCGACGGCTGGTTGACGCTGACGGGCCCTGCAGGCTCGATGAGACTGACCGGCTTCGGAACCCGCCTCGTGCTCGACGCCTCCAACATCCACTGGGCGCCGGTCGCCCGGATGTCCGTCCGGCGGCGCGAACGGGGCTGGCTTCGCTCGGCGTCCGGCGCGCTCGAAGCCCAGCGCCTCCGCGTCGACGTCGAGAGAGGCGGACGCGTCCTCTTCTCGATGGGCGCCGGCTGCCGCGGCGGGCTCCTCTCGTGGCTCCTCGGCGGAGCCGCGGTCGCACGGCGCCGGCGCGCGTGAACGTTCTCGTCACCGGGGCGACCGGCTACATCGGCTCGCAGCTCGTGCCGGAGCTCCTTGCGGGGGGCCACCGGGTCCGCTGCCTGGCGCGCAATCCCGCCAAGCTCCCCGAGGAGGTCGCGGCGCGCGTCGAGGCCGTGAGGGGCGACGCGTTCGATCAGGCTTCTCTCGCGCCCGCGCTCGCCGGGATCGACGTCGCGTACTACCTGATCCACTCGATGGGGGCCTCGGAGCACGCGTTCGCCGAACGCGACCGCGCCGCCGCGCGCAACTTCGCTTCCGCGGCGGCGGCCGCGGGCGTCGCACGCATCGTCTACCTCGGGGGCCTCGGGCGGAATGCGAGCGGCCTGTCCGAGCACCTGCGAAGCCGGCAGGAGACGGGTGACGTCCTGCGGGAGGGGCCCGTCCCCGTGACCGAGCTGCGGGCGGCCGTCATCGTCGGGGCCGGAAGCGCCTCCTTCGAGATCATGCGCGATCTCGCGAAGAAGCTGCCGGTCATGATCTGTCCGCGCTGGGTCTCCTCGCGCTGCGAGCCGATCGCCGTGAAGGACGTCCTCTTCTATCTCGTGGGCGTTCTCGACGAGCCGCGCACCGCGGGGCGCACGTTCGAGATCGGAGGAGGCGAGGTCTACACCTACGCCGAGCTCCTGCGCATCACGGCAGGGGTGATGGGCCACAAGCTGCGGATCCTGACGGTCCCGTTCCTCACGCCGCGCCTGTCGGCCTACTGGCTCAACCTCGTGACGACGGTCCCGATGTCCCTCGCGTTCCCTCTCGTGGAAGGCCTGCGCTACGACGTCGTATGCGAAGAGACTGCGATCCGGGAGATCCTCCCGCGGGCCCTGACGTCTTTCTGCGCGGCCGTCGCGGAGGCGCTTGGGCCCGACGCTTCGGCCGGCCCGGAGGCGCGGTGGACGGGAGCCTCGACGGAAGCTGCTTCGCGCCCCTGGCCCGAGACGCGTCCTCTCCTTACCGATGCGCGCGTCGCCCTGTCCCCGCTCGGCCCGGCGGCGCTGTTCGACCGCGTCCGGCGCATCGGCGGCGCGACGGGCTGGTACTTCGCGAACGAGCTGTGGGAGCTGCGCGGCGCGATCGACCGCGCGCTCGGCGGCGTCGGCATGCGCCGCGGCCGCCGGGATCCCGTGTTTCTGCGTGTCGGCGATGCCGTGGACTTCTGGCGCGTCGAGCGCCTCGAGGAAGGCCGCCTTCTCACGCTGCGCGCCGAGATGAAGGTGCCCGGGCAGGCGCGGCTCACGTTCGAGGTCGAGCCGGTAGCCGGCGGCGGCTCACGACTCATTCAGACGGCGGAATTTCACCCGGAGGGCGTAGCGGGCCGAGCCTACTGGTGGGCTCTCCTACCCGTCCATGCGCTCGTGTTCGAGCTCATGGCGCGGCGCATCGCGGCGGCCTGAGCGGGTCCGCGAAACCGGCGTCCTCAGTCAAGAGCCTTCCTCAGCCTGATGAGGCCCTGCCGGATCCGGGTCTTGATCGTCCCGAGCGGCTGGCCGAACTTCTCGGCGATCTCGACGTGCGTGAGGCCCTTGACGAACGCGAGCTTGACCGCCTCACGCTGAACGTCGGCCTGTCGCCAGACCCCCGATCGGGAACCGGACCGGACTACTGCAAGCCGCCGCGCGCCCGCGAGCCGGGCCGGCGCGCGCGACCGCGCAGCGTCGGGGGCACGGGGGCCGGCCGCGCAACGTGGTGCGCGCGGAGCCAGTCGCGCAGGGCCACGGGGTCTGCGGCGCACGCGTCGGCCCCGGTCGCGTCCGCGAGTGACGGGTCCCGGCGGAACGCGACGCCCCCGACGAGGACCTTCGCACCAGGCGCGACGGAGCGGATCCGGCCGATCAGGCCTGCCGCCTCGACGACGTGCCCCGCGAGCGAGAGCGAGAGGCCGACCGCCTCGGGCTCGCGGAGCGCGATGTAATCGAGCGCCGAGTCCCGCGGGACGTTTGCCCCGAGGAGCTCGACCTGCCAGCCCTCTCCCCGCCCGATCTCGGCCGCAAGACGCACGCCGAGCTCGTGGAACTCGCCCGCGAGGCAAGTGAGGACCAGCCGGGGGGCGCCGAGAGGCGGAAATTTCTCGCAGCTCGCGTTCATGAGGAAGGCGCGCGAGGCGAGGGCCGTCGCGAGGTGCTCCTCCGCCACGCCAATTTCGCCCTTCTCCCAAAGCCGGCCGACCTCGTCGAGCGCGGGCTGGACGAGGTCCCGGGCGAGGAGCGCCGGGTCGGAACCCCGCGCGACCGCCTTGCGGAAGACGGCGTCGACCTCCCGCTCGTCGCCCGCGAGGAGCGCGACGAGGAGCGGGCCCGGGAGGTCCGCGATGTCCGGGAGACCGGTCACAGGCTTCCTCCGCCGCAGAAGGGCTTTCGGATTCCGCCGGAGCCCGGGATGGACGCGCGGTCGGTTTCTCATACCAGAATCACTGGTCGGAGGCCTTGATTGTGATTGTCTCGTCGAGTCTCTCCGTTTCGACTTCCGGGCCTTCGGGCATCGAGTCCTCCCCGCCAAACAAGCCTCATCATGGACCTTCCGCCATTCCCACTGAGCCCCTGTACATCTTCGATGCCTGGACGCTTTGCCTCTCAGTGCGCGAGCGGGACGAGGACTTCGTTCCGCCTCATGAACCACGGGGTCCACGGGGGGTCGTAGCGGGCGAACACGTGTGGCATGTCCGCAGGGGCGAGACCGGCTTCCTTCGCCTCGAGCACGAGCTTCTTGGCCGCGGCCTCGAACTTGTCGGCGCCCCACGTGCCCGAGAAGCGCACGGCCGCCACGCGCCGCGACGGGATCGCGCGCAGGCGAACGCGTGTGTCGTCCGGCGTTGGAAGCGTCTTCATCGTGAAGGACGACGGCATCGTAAACGTGACGACCCATCCGTCCGCGGTCCGCTCCGAGCCGACGGGCGCCGTCATCGCGATCTTGATCCCGCGCACGGGCTCGGCGCCGACGGGCGCGGTCATCGCGATCTTCCGCCCGGCGTCGTTCGCGCCGAAGATGTAGCCTGCAAGACGACGAAAACCCTCGTTCGTCCCGTCGCCAAATGCGCCCGTCACGACGGTCTCAGCGACGACCACGGGCTCGTAGACGCGGACTTCGAACGAATCGAAATTCTTTTCGACTCGATACTTCGGCTCCTCGACGGCCATGGCGGCTCCTGGCGCCCCGAGAAGGACGAGCACGAACGGGGCGAGACGCGACCGCGTCATGCCCTCTCTACGCCGAGTCCCGTGGAGCGGTTTGTGCGCTGGAAGCTTCTTTTCCTTCAGTCGTCGCACGGCGCTAGTCTTTCTTCCGCGTGCCGGTGACGAACGCCGCGATATCGCCGATAACTTCGGCCGCGACGTGCCCGGGTCTCCGGTACTCCTCCGGCCCGCTCCGGCCTTTGCCGGCCACGAAGAAATGGTTGAGACTCGGATACGATTTCAGCGTCGCATTCCGCCGGCCGGCGAGCGCCCGCTTCCAGCCCTCGAAGTCGTTCATCGTGACCTGGTAGTCCCGCTCGCCCTGCAGGACGAGGATCGGCCGTCCGAGGGAACGGGCGGCGTCGACCGGCCGCTGGGCTTCGAGGTCCAGCCAGTAGGAACGCGAGGCGCCAAGGATCGGGCGCGAGATCGGATCGGGACGGCCCGCGTAGAGATCGGCCAGCGCGTCGGCTTCTTTCCGCACGGCGGGCGCTGCCGCCCGCTGCACGTCGCTCGCGCCGGGGTCGGCCAGCCACTGCGCCTGGTCCCTCACGACCTCCGACATGAGCCGTGACGGAGACGCCAGCATCACGACTCCGAAGAGCGCGCCGTCGAGGACGGCGATCCGGGGTGCGAGAAACGCCCCGAGGCTGTGGCCGGCGACGAAGACTCGACGCCGATCGACGCCCGGCGTCTCGTAGAGGAGCTGGACGGCCGCGAGAGCGTCGTCGAGCACCTCGTCCTTGACCGTGATGTCCCCCGCCGCCGCCATCTCTTTCCCGTACACCTTCGAGCGCTTCTCATAGCGAAGCACGACGATGCCGCGTGACGCGAGTCCCTGCGCAAGATCCTGGAACGGGCGAAGGCCGCCGATCGCTTCGTCGCGGTCCTGCGGGCCCGAGCCGTGCACGAGGACGACGCCGGGAAAGGGCCCTTCTCCCAGCGGGATCGTGAGCGTCCCCGGAAGCGACACGGAGCCCGAGGCGACCCTGACCTCCTTCTCGCGGAACGTTTCGGGCGTCACGTAGGCGGGCGCCGTCCACGTGGGGCGCTCGTCGCCTTCCGGTTCGAGAAACATGCCCGCGAGCCGCCCGTCGGCCTGAAACGTCAGTTTCAGCTCCGCTCTCTGCTTCTCGAACGTGCAGCTCGTAAAGGCGAGCGTGTATTCCTTCGCGAGGAAGGTACGCGGCTCGGCACACGACTTGAGGAGACCTCCTTTGCCGATAACGCCCAGCCAGAAGGTCCGCAGCTTCGCATCCGGCAGGGCGACCTTCAGCTCGTCGTCGAAGCGGGATTCGAGGGCTGCGAGGTCTCCCACCCTCAGCTCTGCGGCGACGTCCTTCGCGAGGGCCGCCGCCACGGCCGCCGGCAGCGGCGCAACACCCGGAGCGGAGGGCGCCTCTTCGGGCGTCCCGGCCCCGGCCGGGCTCGCCGCCGCGAGAGCGGCGACGGCGACGATATGAATCAGCTTCATCATGGAGCGCCTTCGTTTCCTTCTGATACTGTTTCCGGCAGCCATGAAAATACACGAATATCAGGCCAAGGAAATACTCCGCGGGTTCGGCGTCCCGACGCCCCGCGGCCGCGTCACCGACTCGCCGGAAGAGGCGGGCCGGATCGCGAAAGAGTATGGGGGGCGCGCCGTCGTCAAGGCGCAGGTCCACGCCGGCGGACGCGGCAAGGGCGGCGGCGTCAAGCTGGCGAAGACCCCGGACGAGGCCGTCGAGCTCGCCAGGAAGATCATCGGCATGCAGCTCGTCACCCATCAGACGGGACCGGGCGGCCAGAAGGTCAAGAAGGTCCTCGTCGAGGAGGCGCTCGACATCGCGCGGGAGCTTTACATCGGCATCACGCTCGACCGCGTGATCGGCCGGCCCGTGATGATGGCGTCGAAGCAGGGCGGCATGGAGATCGAAGTCGTCGCCGCAAAGGACCCGGACGCCATCGTGAAGGAAGCGTTCGATCCGGCCTGGGGGCTCCAGCCCTTCCAGGCCCGCAAGCTGGCTGACGCGCTCGGCCTCGCGGGCGAGACGCACAAGAAGGCCGTCAGCTTCCTCATTGCGCTCGCGAAGGCCTACGTCGCCACGGACGCCTCGCTCGCCGAGATCAACCCGCTTCTGATCACGGGCGGCGGGGACGTCATCGCGCTCGACGCGAAGATGAACTTCGACGATAACGCCCTCTTCCGGCACCCGGACATCAGGGAATATCGCGATCTCGACGAGGAGGACGCGCTCGAGGTCGAAGCGTCGAAGTACGGCCTCAACTACATCAAGCTCGACGGCAACGTCGGCTGCATGGTGAACGGCGCCGGGCTCGCGATGGCCACGATGGACATCATTCAGTACGCGGGCGGCCGCCCCGCGAACTTCCTCGACGTCGGCGGCGGCGCGAACGAGGAGCAGGTCAAGAACGCGATGCGGATCATCCTGTCCGACTCGAACGTGAAGGCCGTCCTCATCAACATCTTTGGCGGCATCATGCGGTGCGACATCATCGCGACCGGCGTCGTGAACGCCATCAAGGAGATCGGCATCAAGGTTCCCGTCGTCGTGCGCCTCGAGGGCACGAACGTCGAGGAGGGGAAGGCGATTCTCAAGAGCTCCGGCCTCGCGGTCATCCCCGCCAACGACATGAAGGACGCTGCCGAGAAGGTCATCGCTTCGCTCGGAAAGGCTGCCTGACATGACGAACTGGATCTCGAAAGACACGCGTCTCGTCGTGCAGGGCCTTACGGGCCGCGAGGGCAAGTTTCACGCGCTCGCGAGTCGCGACTACGGAACGCAGCTCGTAGCGGGCGTCACGCCCGGCAAGGGCGGAACGGTCGTCGACGGCGTCCCCGTGTTCGACTCCGTTCACGCCGCCGTGAAGGCGACGGGCGCGAATGCCTCGATGGTCTTCGTGCCGCCGCCCGCCGCGGCCGACGCGATCATGGAGGCGTCGGACGCGGGCGTCGCCCTCATCGTCGCGATCACGGAAGGCGTCCCCGTCAACGACATGATCAAGGCGAAGGAGTACCTCCTGAAGGGCTCGAGCCGGCTCATCGGGCCGAATTGCCCCGGGATCATCCGTCCCTCCGCCAAGGTCAAGATCGGCATCATGCCCGCCCGCATCCACAAGGCCGGCTTCGTCGGCGTCGTCTCGCGCTCGGGGACGCTCACGTACGAAGCAGTGGGCCAGACGACGGCGCTCGGCTTCGGCCAGTCGACGTGCATCGGAATCGGCGGCGACCCGATCAACGGCACGAATTTCATCGACGCGCTCATGCTCTTCCGCGACGACCCCGAAACGGAGGCCATCATCATGATCGGGGAGATCGGCGGCAGCGCCGAGGAAGAGGCTGCGGCCTGGATCACGAAACACCTCAAGAAGCCCGTCGTCTCCTTCATCGCGGGGCGGACGGCGCCTCCGGGCCGCCGCATGGGCCACGCGGGCGCGATCATCTCCGGCGGCAAGGGCACGGCCGGCGAGAAGGTCAAGGCGTTGAAGGAAGCCGGCGTCCATGTCGCCGACTCCCCCGCGCTCATGGGCGAGACGCTGAAGAAGGCGCTCGGGAAGTAGGAGTCAGGCCCGGGCCACGAATTCTTCTGGCGAGAGGACCCGCCCGGGAAACGCCTTCGCGAGCTTGCGGTCGGCCGTGACGAGCGGGAGCCCGAGGCGCTGGGCGGCCAGGACGAATTCGGCGTCGTACGCGGAGATCTTCCCTTTCTCCGCCGTCCTCAGACATGCTTCCGTCTCCTCTTCGAGGTCGACGTCTGACACGAGTCGGTCCGCTTCCTCGAAGGCGCCGAGGGCGCCGGCCAGGGTCAGCTTTCCCGCCCGCATCGTGGTGACCAGAGCATTGCGGAGTTCGGACCGCCAGAGCGGCGGAGCCACCCACTGCGAGTCGACGCCGAGCACGGCGAGCGCGGCGTCCGTTCGCTCGCCGGGTACGACGGCATAGGCGATCAGGTTCGTGTCGACGACGATCACGGTCGCCCTTCCCGCTTCGCCCGGTCAATGAAGGCGTCGGTCAGGATCGGTCGGGAGCCGAGTCTCTTGTGCAGGCGGCGCAGCGCGGCAATCGTCTCCTCGGCGGTGCGTGTCCGGAGCGAAACGCTGCGTTCGAGACGCGACAGCGCTTCCTGATTGAGGCTGCGCCTGTTTCCCTTCGCCTCTTCCTTCAGCTGCTCGACGAGATTCTCGGGAACGTTCTTGAGAGTGAGCGTCGCCATGACGGGCCTCCGGACACCATTATGGATCCGTTTCGCATCCACCGGAAAGGACTCCGGCCTCGCCTGAAGCCTCTGATTCACAGGCACCATTGCGGGGCCCTCCCACCAGGCCGAATCTTTCCGGAGGAGCGCAATCCATGTCCGTTCGAAACCGACGCTTCCCCGCCATAGTCCTCGTCACGTCCGTCGCTTTCGGCTCGGCCTGTTCACATCCCGGCGGCCCGGCGCCGGCCTCAGCCGCGGTCTCACCCACAAAGTCCGCGAGGGGGACCGCCGAATCCAAGGAAGACAACGTCGCCGTCGAGTTCCTCGTTAATCCGGATTCGCCGAAACCGAAGCTCGACGAGTCGCAGGAGTTCACGCCCGCCTCACCTCGTTCGACGCCACTTCCCGAGTACCCGCCCAATGCACTCGCGGGCGGCGGCCCGTCGGCCGTCGTTGCGGTCCGGCTCGTGCTCGAGGCCGGCGCGGTGCGGGAGGTGAAGGACAGCCCGAAGCTCGCTCCGTACATCGGCCCATTCGCCGCCGAGTTTCGTCAGGCCGTCGAAGCTGCGGTGAAGCGCCGGGCGTTCACGTCGGCCCGAATCGACACGCTCGGCCCCGCGCGTCCGGACATGCCCGAGCGGCCTCTGATAGCCACGCGCTACGTACCGACGTTTCTCGACTTCGCGTTTCGCTTCAGCGTCGTGGACGGAAAAGGCTTCGTGACGGTCGGGAGCGAGAAACCGGAAACCGCGCCCTCGACTCTGCCCGAGCGCATCAAGTAAACGCGCGGGCCACTACGCCCCGAACTGCCGGAGGTGGTGGTCGAGGTGCTTGTGCATGAGAATGCCCCACTCGTCGCCCCTCAGGCGACCGAAGAAGGAATGCATGCGCCCGTCAGCCGCCGAGGCGCCCGCTTCGCCGAAGCGGTTGACGATTTCCACGAGGCGCGACTTCTCTTTCGCGAGGTCGCGTGTGTCGGCGACGACGAACGATGGATTGGTCGGGGAGTTCTTCGAAAAGGGCTCGGGGCCGTGGATGAGCTTCTTCTTGACGAACGGGGCGAGCACCTTCCCGATGAAGGCCTGCGTCTTCGGGACGTCGCCGGCGGCGACCTCCAGTGCGGCCGCGCAGTGTGCAAGCGCCTGCGCCGGATCCATCTTTCCCCACTGGCGCGGCGCACCGGCCTGCAGCTTCTCGAGCCGGTCGAGGATTTCGCGGCGGTTGGACGACTCGAAGAAATTCTTCATACCCCGAGCTTATGCAGAGACCTGCGGGAACGGCAAGAGGCTCCGCCCGCGTATACTCCGCGGCCGCATGGAAAAAACATTCGCCATCGTGAAGCCGGACGCCTTCGCCTCGAACAATGCCGGGAAGATCCTCTCGCGGATCGAAGCCGAGGGTTTTCGCGTCGTGGCCTTCAAGCGGCACGTCATCTCGAAGGCCGAGGCTGAGTCTTTCTACGGAGAGCACGCGTCCAAGGGGTTCTTCGGCTCCCTCGTCACCTACATGACCTCGGGCCCCGTTTACGTTGCCGTTCTCGAGCGCGAGAACGCGGTCGCGCACTGGCGTTCCGTCATGGGCGCGACCGACCCGTCGAAGGCCGACGCTGGAACGATCCGCAAGGAGTTCGGCCAGTCCATCGAGCGCAACGCCGCGCACGGCTCCGCGAATCCCGCCGACGCCGCGCGGGAAGTCACCTTTTTCTTCTCGTACGCCGAATTGATCTGGCCGTAACTGTACGCCGAATTGATCTGGCCGTAACTGTAAGCCACGTCACATTCGCGCGAGTCATGGGCCGCCTCTGGCGGCCTATTTGCTCCCCTCAGGTGAAAGGGCGCGACACTTCCTGCCGGAGGGCGGACTCGCGCGCCACGAAATGATTCGCCTTCAACAGTTTACCCTCGCTTCACTGCTTGTTTCCGCGGCCCTGGCTACGGCTGAAGAGATTCCTGCACCTACCTCGGAGCCGGTAAAAGCTACGACCTCGGTCGAAGTCAGTTACGTTCTGGTGCCTTTCGTGGTCACCGACCTCAAAGGGCGCCCGGTGCGCAACCTGCGCGAACAGGACGTCACCCTTCTCGTGGACGGCACCCGCGTGAAGACGGACCTCTTCGCGCGCAGCGACGACGCCCCCGTCTCGTTCACGATTCTCCTCGACGGGTCGGGGTCGATGGACATGGCCGGAAAGCTCGAAGGCGCCCGCGCCGCCGTGAGCGCCCTCGTGGAACAGAAGATTCCAGGGGACGACTTCGCGGTCTTCGTGTTCTCCGAAGGCGCCGTGCGCGAGGTCGTCTCGTTCACCGACGACACGGCGCGCATCGTCGCAGCCGTTAACGCCGTGAAGCCGTTCGGAAAGACGGCGTTCTTCGACGCTCTTGCGAAGATGCCCGACAAGTCCCTTCTCGGGAAGAACGGCTCGCGCGCCATCATCCTTCTCACCGACGGGATCGACAACGCGTCCGAGCTCTCCCGCGACGACCTCGCGGCCCTCCTCGAAGGAGTCGACGTGCCCGTCTACCCCATCGGACTCCGCTCGCCCGGAGCCCCCGTCTTCCCCGCGCCGGGCCAGTCCCTCGAGGCGCTCCTGAACCTGGAAATTCTCGGACACGTGGCGCGAATCACGGGCGGCCGCCTCTCGATCGTGGACGAAGCCTCGCGCCTGCCGGATTCCATCCGGCTCATCCAGAAGGATCTTCGCGCCCAGTATCTTCTTGGCTTCACGGCGTCGGGCACCGGGCCCGTGCGCTTCCGCCGCATCGCTCTCCGGCTCCTAGGTCCGCTCCGGGCGATCCGCGTCCGGGCTGGCTACAAGGGTCCGGCTCCGCCCGCAAAGGGCTAACCCACAACAGGAGGACTCTCGCAATGAAACGAACTTCCCTTCCCTTCCTCGCCGCGGCTGTCGCGGTCATGGGCCTCTCGCTCGCTGGCTGCGCAACGACCACGGACGTCGACAAGAAGATCGCCGACGCGCAGGCCAAGACCGACAAAAAGATCGAGTCCGTGGAGACGCAGTTCGAGGACATGCAGGAGAAGCAGAAGGCGACCGCGGGCAAGGTCGACGACCAGGGCAGGCAGATCGAGCAGATCAGCCAGTCCGCCAAGGAAGCCCTTCAGCGCGCCCAGGAAGCCGGCGTTCTCGCGAAGGGCAAGATCGTCTTCCAGCAGTCGTTCGCCGAAGACCGTGTGCGCTTCAAAGTCAGCTCGTTCGAGCTGACGAAGGACGCGAAGGTGGCGCTGGACGAGTTCGCCGCCAAGATCAAGGGACTCGACAAGGGCGTTTACCTCGAAATCCAGGGGCACACCGACGACACGGGCGGCGCGGACTACAACGACCAGCTCGGCCAGCAGCGCGCCGAAGCCGTGCGCCGCTACCTCGCGCGGGACCACAAACTCCCGCTTGGCCGCATCTCCACGATCTCCTACGGCGACACGCAGCCCGTTCAGAGCAACAAGACGGCGAAGGGCCGCGCCCAGAACCGCCGCGTCGTGATCGTCGTGCTCGAGTAAAAAGGATTCGGATTTTCTTAGAAGGGTGGGTTGCCGCGAGCAGATCGAGTAGCCGCCAAGCAGAGCCCATCGCTGCGGCTCTACTCACCCTTCTAAGCAATCTTTTTCTTATCTCTTCTTTCTTCTCTTCCTCAAGTCTTCCAGCAGCTTGAGGAAATCCCCCGGCGGATCCGCGTCGAGAGACACCGCTTTGCCTTCGGCCGTCTTCCATCCCAGGTGCCCCGCGTGCAGCGCCTGGCGCGGGAACGCGACCGGGAACGGCTTCTGCTTCCGGTCGCGGTAGACGGAGTCGCCCACGAGGACGTGGCCCGCGTTCGCGAAGTGGATGCGGATCTGATGCGTGCGCCCGGTCTTCAGGCGCGCCTCGACGAGGGTCGCGATCCCGAACCGCTCGAGGACGGTCCACTCGGTGACGGCCTTGATCCCCGGCTCTCCCGCCTTCGCGACGCCGCGCCGCCGCTCGCCCGGCTCGGCGACGAGGTCCCGGTCGAACGTGCCGGCGTCGCCCGTCATGTCGCCCTCGACGACCGCCCGGTAGCGCCGGTCCATCGTGTGCGCGCGGAGCTGCGCCTGCATCCCCACGAGGCCGCGCCGGCTGCGCGCGAAGACGAGGATGCCGGACGTCTCCTTGTCGAGCCGGTGCACGACGGACACGAACGTCCGCTCTCCGCTCCCGCCGTGACGCCTCTGGACGTACGCCGAGACCCGGCTGAGCAGCGTGTCGACTTCCTTCGCCTCGGTCGGATGGGTGAGAAGGCCGGAGGGCTTGAAGACTGCGATCGCGTCGTCGTCCTCGTAGAGCACGACGAGCGACGTCTGGACGCGCCGCTCCTTGCGGAGGTTGCGGTCCCAGCGCAGCGCCACCTCGCGCGATACGATGGCGCCGGGATCGTTCACGACCGACCCGTCGACCGTCACCTGACCCTCGATCACGGCCCTCTTCAGGCGCGTCGCGGATTCCTCCGGGTAGATGGTCTGGAGGCGACGGACGATACGCAGGGGTCCGCCGGCGCTCGCCACGGGAACGGTCTTCATCCGGATATCGTCGCACGAACCGCCGATGCTCGTGACAGGGCCGCCGCGTAGACTCTCTGGCATGAGCCGCCCCTCCGTGTTCTCCGCGCGCCGCGCGCGCTTTTTCGACGCGATGAAGGAAGGCGTGGCGGTGCTCTTCGCGGCGCCCGAGGCCGCGTTCGGTCACGACGTGCACTACCGCTACCGGCCCGATCCGGATCTCTACTATCTGACCGGTTTTCGGGAGCCGGACGCGGTCGCCGTCCTGGACGCGGATCGGAAGAGGTTCACGCTCTTCGTGCGGCCGAAGGACCGCACGAAAGAGACGTGGGAAGGCCGCCGTTCCGGCCCCCAGGGTGCGGCGCGCGATTTCGGCGCCGAAGCGGCCCATCCGATCGCCGAATTGCCGCGGCGGCTGCCCGACCTGCTCCGGCGCGCCCGGGTCCTCCACTACGCGTTCGGGAGCCACGCGGAGGGCGACCGCACGGTGGCGGGCCTTCTCGCGCGTTTCCGCCGCGAAGCGCGAGATCCAAAGCGCGGCCCGACGGACGTTCGCGACACGACCGATCTCCTTCACGCGATGCGGCTCGTGAAGACGCCGGACGAGATCGCGCTCATGCAGCGCGCCGCGACCATCGCGGCCGCCGCGCACCGCGACGCCAGGCGCCTGGCGAAGCCCGGTCTCTTCGAATACCAGATCGAGGCGGCCATCGACCGCCGCTTCCGGGCGATGGGGGCGACCGGGCCCGCCTATCCCACGATCGTGGCGTCCGGCGACAATGCGACGATCCTCCACTACATCGAGAACTCCCGGCGCCTCGCCGCCGGCGACCTCGTCCTCGTGGACGCGGGTTGCGAGGTCGAGGGTTATGCGTCCGACGTGACGCGCACGTTTCCTGTATCGGGGCGATTCACTCGCCCGCAGAAACGGCTCTACGGCGCTGTCCTCGCGGCGCAAGTGGGCGCCATCGCGGCCGTGAAGCCCGGCGTGGCCTGGGACGCGCTGCACGCGGCTGCTCGCGAGATCCTGCTCGACGCGCTGATCGACTTCGGCCTCCTCCGCGGGCGGCGCGCGACCCTGAAGAGAAAGAACGCCGCGCAGCGGTTCGCGCTCCATCACACCTCGCACTGGCTCGGTCTCGACGTCCACGATCGCGGCCGCTATCGCGACGACGCGGGCGCCCCGAGAAAGCTGGAGCCGGGGATGGTGCTCACGGTCGAGCCCGGCCTATACGTGCGCCCCAACGAAAAGAGCGTCCCGAAGGAGTATCTCGGGATCGGCATCCGCATCGAGGACGACGTCCTCGTGACAGAATCCGGCTCGCGCGTCCTCACGGACGGCGCCCCGAAGTGACCGGGAGCCGGGACTGAACCCTACGGCAAGGACGCCGGTTCGGCCCAGACGTCCTTCAGGAGCTCCGTCGCGAGACCCGCGCGGTTTTCGAGAAGGGCGCGCGCCGAGAAGAGGATGTGGCCCGTGACACCGGGCTGCGCGCGGGTGCGGCGGATCTGCTCGACGATCTCCTTCGCCGGCCAGCCCTTCCCCTCTTCTCCCACGCGGCTCGCGGCAATACCCGGCCAAAGGGCACGGAGCGGGGGGGCTTGCGCCGCCCACCACGCGAGGAGCGCCGGAAAGCTCTGCTCTTTAGGGTCGATGGGCCAGTAGAGCTGCGGCGCGAGGTAGTCGACCCAGCCGCGCTGGATCCACGTCCGCGCGTCGGCCGAGATCTCCTCGTACGCGTCGAATCCCTTCACCTGCGCCGGGCGTCCGGGCCGCCAGATGCCGAACGGGCTGATGCCCACACGCACGGAAGGCTTCAGGGCCTTCACCTCGTCGTGCAGGCGCTTCACGAACCGGTTCACGTTCCACCGGCGCCAGTCCTCCCGCCCGAGGGCGCCTCCCGACGCCACGTACTTCCCGAAGCTCGGCCCATCCGGAAACTCCAGGACGTTCCCGGCCCCGTCTTTCTCGGGATAGGGATAGAAATAATCGTCGAGGTGAACGCCATCGACGTCGTAGCGCTTCACGACATCGAGAACGACCGCGAGCGAGTGCGCCGCGACGTCCTCCTCGCCCGGATCCAGCCAGAGCTGTTTCCCGTATGTCTTCACGAGGTCCGGACGGCTCCGCGAGAGGTGCGTCGTCGCGGCGCGCGCGCGCGAGGACGTCGTGCGCGCCCGGTACGGATTGAACCAGGCGTGGAGCTCCATCCCGCGCGCGTGCGCTTCGGCGATCGCGAAGGCGAGAGGATCCCAGAAGGGCTCGGGCGGGACTCCCTCGGTGCCGCTCAGGACCTCCGACCACGGCTCGAGCGCGGACGGATAGAGCGCGTCCGCGGAGGACCGCACCTGGAAGATCACCGCGTTCGCGTGCAGCGCGGCCAGGGTGTCGAGAAGGAACACGAGCTCCTGCTTCTGGCGAGCGGGCGGAAGGCCCGGCGCCGACGGCCAGTCGAGGTTCGAGACGGTGGCCACCCAAACGCCGCGAAACTCGCGGCACGTGGAGCCGGGCGCCGGCGCCCGCGACTGCTCTCGAGGCTGCACTCGAGGAAACACGCCCGGCACCCGGGCAGGCGCCGGAGACGGTGCTCCGCAACCGGCGAGAAGCGGGGCCGCGAACACCGTCGCACGGAGGAGAAAGCTCGAGCCTTTCAACGCTTTAGTGCACGGCGCAGCGCCGGGCCTCCCTCCTGGACGGCGTCTGAAGGCAGCCATCGGCGGACGACTCCCTCATCCGTGACGACGCACTGCGGTCCCGGAATCAAGCGGAGCTCCCCGGAGAGCCTCCGGTTGCGGTCGAGGCTGTGATAAGGAATGAAACGGACACGTTCGTCGCTCAGGAACTGGAGCGTATAGGCCGTGTCGTATCCCGCGTGACAGATGGTGTAGCCCTCCTCGAAGATCGTCTCGAGCGGCGCCCGGAGATCGGGCTCGAGAAGAATGTCGTCGACGACACCGCGCGCCCGCCGCCAGAGGAAGAAGGTTGCCGCGACCGCGAGCCCCCCGAGCATGAGTGCGACAAGGGCGGACGGAATTCTACGGCGCAGGAGCCGCGCCGCCTCCGTGAAGGAGACCAGGAGGAACGCGATCGCGGCCGGAAGGGCCGGCGCAAGGTAACGATCCCCTAACGCATCCAGGCCTTTGAGGAAGGAGACCACGGCGCCGAATCCGACGATGGCCGCCACCAGGTCGAGACCCTCTGGAGTGAGCGGCCCGGTTCGAAGACGGCCCGCGAGGCGCCGTCGATACCGGAAGAAGACGAGACTCAGAAGGGCCATGGCCACCGGGGCGAGAATCGCCGGCGGCAGCAGGCCGTCGAGCCCGACGAACCGCCACGCGTCCGTTCCGAGGAACCGCGCGGTGCGGGCCGGAAGATCGGACGCCAGCCACCGCGTAAGGAACGGACCTTCGGCCGGCTCGTACCATCCCAGCAAACGGCCCAGCCAGACGGGGAAATAGCCGAGAACGACTCCCGCGAGCACCGGCGTCAAAAAGCGCGCCCAGCCGCGCCCCGAGGACGCGGCGCGAACGAGGGCGAGGACCGCAACCGGCAGGAAGACGAAGACGATCGTCTGGTTCATCCACCAGCCGACTCCCGCGAGGAGCCCCAGGACGAAATGACCTATGGGGCGATCCAGGAAAGGACGCGGCCTGGTCAGGGCGCCGGCCGCGAGGAAAAAAAGTACCGATCCCAGCGCGAAGGACATCTCGGGTCCCAATCCGCTCCGGTATACGGCCGAGAGGTGTACGAAATGGGGCGGGCCGATTGCCAACCAGATTCCGGTCGCAGTCGCGATCGGCCACCCGAAGAGCCGCGCGAATGCAAGGAAGTAAAGGCAGATCCCGAAGGCGATCTCGCTCATGCAGGCGAGGCGCAGCGAGATCGGCCCGCCCTCCGCTCCGACGCCGGCCGGATCCAGAACCGTCCTGCGAATGACCGCGGCAAGCGTGGGCGTCAGCGGGCCCATGTAGTTCTGTCCCCAGAAAAACACGTCGAAGCCCTTCCCGTCGTGAATCTTCTTGGACATCAGGCCGAAGATCCCGCTGTCGCCGTTCCAGCCCCGGGCAGATCCTTCCTTCGTCAGGAGCGGGAGCCGGACGAGGACGACAACGGCAAGGATCGCTCCGATCGACGCCGCGCTCTGGAGCGCCGGTCTCCCGCCCGTTCCGAAAGGCTGCACGTCGCGCGACGGCCCTTTACTTCGCGAGTCCGAACTGGCCGAGAAGGAACGCCCATTCGAACGCCGTCTCGTGGAGGCTGTCGTAACGGCCGGAGGCGCCACCGTGACCCGCCGCCATGTTCGTCTTCAGGAGGAGCGGATTTCGGTCTGTTTTCAGCGTCCGGAGGCGCGCCACGTATTTCGCGGGCTCGTGGTAGAAGACCTGGCTGTCGTTGAACGACGTCATCACGAGCATCGCGGGATACGGCCCCTTGTGAAGGTTCTCGTACGGACTGTATGCCTTGATCGCGTCGTACTCTTCCTTCCTCGCCGGGTTTCCCCACTCTTCGTACTCGCCGACCGTGAGCGGCAGCGTCGGATCACTCATCGTGTTCAGGACGTCGACGAACGGAACGTGGGCGACGACGGCGTGGAAGAGGTCCGGCCGCATATTCGTGACCGCGCCCATCAGGAGGCCGCCCGCGCTCCCTCCCGAGATCGCGAGGCGGTCCTTCGCCGCGATCTTCGAGGAGACGAGGAACTCGGCGGACGCGATGAAGTCCGTGAACGTGTTCTTCTTCTTGAGCATCTTCCCGTCGTCGTGCCACTTCTTGCCCATCTCGGCGCCGCCGCGGATGTGGGCGACCGCGACGACGACGCCCCGGTCGAGGAGCGGAAGGCGGTTCGAGTTGAACGTATCGGGAATCGAGATCCCGTAGGAGCCGTAGCCGCTGAGCCACACGGGGAACGGCCCGTCCTTGAGACCGCGCGTCTTCCCGTCCGCCGTCTTCGCGCGCCACACGATCGAGATCGGGATCTTCGTGCCGTCGGACGCCGTCGCCCACAGGCGGTCGGAGGCGTAGAGGCTGCGGTCGTAACCAGGGACTTCCACCTGCTTGAGCAGCTTCTCGGTCTTCGCGTCCATGTCGTAGTCGAAGACCGAGCTCGGCGTTACGAGCGACTGGTAGCCGTACCTGAGGACGTTCGTGTCGAACACCCGGTTCGTTTCGGAGAAGACGGCATAGATCGGCTCTGGGAACGCGAGCGCATGAGAGGCCTGCGTCGTGAGGTTCCGGACGGTGATCCGCGGAAGCCCGTTCGTGCGCTCGTGAAGGACGAGGTGGTTCGCAAAGAGGTCGATTTCCTCGAGGAGGACGTCCGCGCGGTGGGGAACGATCTCCTTCCAGTTCGCCTTCCCCGGCGACGCCACGGGCGCCGTCACGAGCCGGAAGTTGCGCCCGCCGGAGTTCGTGCGGATGTAGAAGAGGTCACCGCGGTGGTCGACGTCGTACTCGTGCTCCTGCTCCCGGGGGGCGACGACAGTCCACGCGCCCGTGGGGTCGTCGGCCTTCAGCACGCGCTCCTCGGACGTCGTGTGGCTGGCCACGTTAAGGACGAGGAACGCGCGGCTCCGCGTCCGGCCGATCCCCGCGTTGAACCGCTCGTCCTTCTCCTCGTAAACGAGGACGTCCGCGGTCTGGGGCTCGAGCAGCCGGTGCCGGTACACGCGGTAGGGGCGTTTCGCGGAATCCTCGACCGCGTAGAAGAGCGTCATGTTGTCGGCCGCCCATACCGCGCTCGTCGTCTTCTCGATCCGCTCGGGCCAGAGGGCGTTCGCGCGCAGGTCCTTCACGAAAAGGGTGTACTGGCGGAAGCCCGTGTTGTCGGTCGAGTACGCGAGGAGGTTGCCGTCGTCACTCACGGCATACCGGCCGAGCGCCATGAACTTCTGGCCCTTCGCGAGCTCGTTCAGGTCGAGCGTGACGTGCTCGGACCCGTCGGGAAACTTCTTCCGGCAGTAGATCCGGTACTGCTTTCCCTTCTCCGTCCGGAAGTAGTACAGCCAATCGCCCTCGCGGTAGGGCACCGACAGGTCCGTCTCCTTGATGTGTCCCAGCAGCTCGGAATACAGCGCACCCTGGAACGCCTCGGTGGGCTTCATCACCGCGGCCGTGTATGCGTTCTCGGCCTCGAGGTAGGCAGCGACCTCTGGGTTTGGCTTGTCCCGGAGCCAGGCGTATGGGTCGGATCGGGTCTCGCCGTGCAGCGTGAGGACCTTGTCGACTTTTCTGGCGACGGGTGGAGCCGGCGCCTGAGCGGCCGGTGTCTCGTCGGCGGAGGCGGGGGGCGTCGGTATCGACATGAGTATGGCGAGGAGGAGGGACGAGGACTTCAAAGGAGACTTCAAAGCGTCCTCCGATCTCAGGCCAGGAGAGTAACTCACGGGCGCCGCGCCGTTCTAGAACGACCCGCCCGCGCCTCCCCCGCCGAAGCTGCCTCCTCCGCCCTGGAAACCCGGCTCGACGGGTGGCCGCGCCTCCGGAGCGTGCGCGGCCACGACCGGGACGAGCTCCAGCGCACGAAGGCGCGCCTCGTCGGCGAAGAGAGGCTCCGCCGTGAACCCGTTCCGCTCCGCTTCCGGGCCCTTCGAGAGCCAGCGGTTCAGCGCGAGCGCGAGGAGAACGAGGGCGCCGCCCGCGAACGTCAGGACGAGCCACGTCTCCGCAATGTGGACGTAGTGCCGGAGCGTGATCAGGGAGAGCGCGGCCAGGAGGATTCCCGTGTCGAGCACGAACGTCCGGCGTGAGCGAATTCCCCACCAGAGGACGGCGACGGGGAGGAACGCGGTCCCTAGAATCGACGAGATCCGCTCCCGAAAGCGCGGCCCGGGGAGTTCCAGGCCGGCGCCCCGGAGGTTCTCGACGAAGCGGTGGTCGAGCGCGTAGAGGTTCACGGCGGCGTACACACCCAGGAGCCCGGCGACGACGAGAGCGGCCGCGCATCTCCGATGGGACGGCGCCCACGAAGACCGGTCGAGGAACCGTTCGAAAAGAAACGTGAGCGCGACGCCGCAGACGACCCAGAGGAGGCGGCCCCCGGGCGCGCGCCCGAGAAGGAGGAACAGCAAGACGGCAGCGAAAAAAGCCCACACGGGGCTCCCCCAGCGCCAGGCGGCAAACGCACACGCCGTAAGCGCGGCGAGAAGGAGCAGCGTCATGCCTTCTCTCTCGCGCACTTTCAGCGTCTCCTCCAGGAACAGGAAGACGGCGGCGAGAAAGAAGACGATTCCCCAGAACGCTGTCGCGCCGGCGCCCCCGCGGAGCGCGAGAGCGGGTGACCGCTCCTGGACTTCCGCCGCGACGACGCAGAGGGCCGAAAGGAGGAAGAGGAGCAGGGGCGCGGTTCCGATCGGCGGACGGAATGCGATCAAGAACGCCGCCGTGAGGAGCAAGAGGGCCGCCGTCACGAAGAACGCCGTCAGGAGCCTCCACAGGGGCGCCGGCAGCGGGCGTTGTTCCGGATATCGCCGGGAGATTTCTTCGAAGGTGCTCTCGTCGACGGCTCCGGCCCTCTTCCAGCCATCTGCCGCGGCGCGAACCTCCTCGACGCGCTCGAAGGCGACCCATTCACTTTTCATGGAATCCCATCCGGCGCCGAGCGAAGACGATGAAGAAGAGCGCCACAGCGGCGCTCGCGGCGGCAAGGAGGAAGGCCGCGCCCGAATCCGCATTCGACCCCTGGAAGATCACCCTCTGGAGGCCCAACCACGAGGCCACGACCGCGAGACCGAGAGGAAGCGTTCGGCCCGCGCGCAAGGCGACAAAAGCCGTCGCTCCGGCCGCGAGAAACAGGGCGAGTAGCCAGGCGCCCCATCCGTCACCTCTCTCGCCGAACACGCCCGAGAGGAGGCCGCCGAACACGAGCAGCAGGCCGGCGTTCACGTACACGTCTTCGAAGTGCGCCTTCCATTGGCGGCGAGCCGCCGCGACGCCCACGACGACGAACAGGGCCCCGCACGCGAGCGCCTCGGTGCGAAGACGCGCTGGGTCGCCGGCGCCAAGCGAGGCCCCCTTGAGGCTCACCGCGATCCCACGCCAAGCGGCAAACGACGCGAGCGCGAGGGAGAGCAACATCTTCGAATCGAAGCGGTACGCTAGGAGCACGTAGAACACCGCGACGACGAGAAGATGCCAGGGCCAGCCCGGCCCCAGGATGCGGACCTGGGTCTCGAGATACGCGAGATCGGTCGCGACGAGGAGAGCGCCCAGAAGAAGCACGTAGTCGAAGGCGGCATGTGTCGACGCGGCCGCCCGCCACGTGAAGGGCACGGACCTCCGCCAGGCCCAGACGAGGCAGGCCGCCGCCGCGAGGCCGATCGCGAGCCCGATCGCCGCCGGACCTATCCGCTCCCGGTTCTCTTTCACGAAAAGGGCGATCCCGCCGGTCAGAAGAAGCACGCCGGCGTAGAGCGCAGCCCTGATCTCGAGCCGCACGGATACGAGCTCGCGCCGCGCGACGCGCGAGAAGAGTCGCGCCCGGGACTCCGTCAGCACGCCCTCTTCCCGGAGGTGCTCGACGGCCAGCACGACGTCAGGATTCACGCTCCCAGCATACGGCCCCTTGCCCGCCGCTCTCGCCCATGTCAACCTTTGCCCGTGCCGCTGCGGATTCTCGTCACCGGTGCCGGGGGCCAGCTTGGAGGCGTCCTCGTGCGCGAGCTGCGCCGTGGAGGCCACGAGGTCGCGGCCTTGACGCGGGCAGCCCTGGACGTGACCAGGCCCGAGCAGGTGCTCGAGCGCGTCGGAAAGCTCCGGCCGCAGGCGGTCGTGAACGCGACGGTCTTCGGTGTCGAGGAGTCCGAGGACGATCCGAAGACCGCACTTGCCGTGAACGCCTTCGCCGTGCGCACTCTCGCGGAGGCCTGCGAGGTTTCCAACGCGACGTTCCTCCATTTCTCGTCCGATTTCGTCTTCGACGGCACGGCGACGTCGCCGTATCGCGAGACGGACCGGCCCAATCCGGGCAGCGTCTACGGCGCGACGAAGCTGCTCGGCGAGATCTACGCCCAGTCGGTGCCGCGGCACTTCGTCCTGCGCGTCGAGAGCCTCTTCGGTATCCGGGAAGGAAAGAGCACGATCGACCGGATGTGCGTGGACATCCGCGCGGGCCGCACGGTGAGCGCGTTCTACGACCGCACGGTCTCTCCGGCGTTCGTGGACGACGTCGCGGCCGCGACCCGGCGCCTCCTCGAAGGGAAGGCTCCCTCGGGTATCTACCACTGCGTGAATGCCGGGTTCACCACGTGGCACGAGCTCTCCCTGGAGCTCGTGCGCCAGATTGGGAGCACCTCGAACGTCGTGCCGGTCTCCGCGGACGCACTCGCGAGCAGGGTGATCCGGCCGAAATTCGCCGCGCTCTCGAACGAGAAGCTCGCAAACCTCGGCATCGAGCTGCCCGCCTGGCAGAGCGCGCTCGGCAGGGCGCTCCTTGCGCCCTCGCCCACCGCGACGCCGATCCCGCTCTCCGGAGTCCGGCCGGCGCCGAGGCCCTAGAGCCGGTCGCTAGCGCCCTGCCGCCACGAGAAACACCCAGTTCGAGACGAGCGCGAGCCCGAGCGCGATGCGAATGCCCCACGTCGGATTCGGGACGCGCACGTCCCTCCCCAGGGCGGCCAGTCCGAGCGCGGCGATCCCTCCGATCGCGAACAGGATTCCCGCAATCGCCACGAGCGGGTTCCAGGTGAACGCGGCCAGGAGCTCGAGCCGGCCGAGGGCTAGGAGAGCCCGCGTGCCCCCGCACGTGGCGCACGGGAATCCCGTGAGCCAGTGAAACGGGCAGGGCGGCAGTCCCTTCGCGAGAATCGGCGCAAGCGGGGCGGCCGCGGCACAGACGAGCACCGCGCCGCCCCAGAGGAACCCGAGCTGCCTGCCCGGTGTCATGCTCAGCGGCTGAAAGCTCTCATCATCGCGGCGCCGGCGAAAATGGCGCCGACCGCGATGCACACGCAGCAGACGATCGTCGGAAGGAGGATCCCGAGGAGGGCCTTGCCTTGCGTCGTCTTGTGCATCTGCTGCGCGCCGATCACGACGAGGTACGCCGCCCACACGCCGGCCACGAGACCGCCGAGGAGCGGGACGACGTTCGCGACGTTCGCGACGCTCGCGTAGCACAGGAGACGGAACGTGCCCTCGAACTGCGATTTCGACGACGTCAGCGCCCCGACGATCATGAACGAGACGTGGATGATCGCCGCTGCGATGAAGAGCCCGCACGCGACGAACAGGGGGCCCAGAATCACCTGGACGATGAGGGAGCTTCCTCCTCCCATCCGCGTGAGCCCCGCATACTGCGCGGGGAGCATGCTCGTGAGGCCGGCGCCGAAGATCGTTCCCCAGAGCGCCCGGAAGACGAGGCCGACCCAGCCGACGATCACGCCGAAGAGAAGAGGCCGCACGTAGTCGCCCGTCTCCCGAGTCAGGCGCCACGCCTGCGCGGGATCCTTGATGAAGAGGAGCGCCGTGTCGAGGAAGGGCTGAGGCCCGAGGGCCTGCGTTTCCCAGGGGAGACCGCCCGAAATGGCGGGCGGCGGCACGTACGGGAGAGGGGGCGGCGGGGGCACACTCGACATGGGACCTCCTCGATGCGGCTTCTGACTTTGTACGGTGGATCCTATCGCTGCTACGCTTGCGGGACGAAATACCGGGGGTCACCATGCGCGCTTCGCGCCCGCTTCTCTTCCTCTCAGTCCTTCTCGCCGCCTCGCCTCTCGCCTTCGCGGGCGCCGATCCGCCGGCGAAGAGGAAGTTCGGCGTGGACGAGATCTGGGCCGTCGCGCGTGTCGGAACGCCCGTCCTCTCCCCGGACGGCAAGCGCGTCGCCTACACGGTTGCCGCGTATGACATGGAGGAGAACAAGTCGAACGCCGATGTCTGGCTGCTCGAGCTCGCCGGCGGCGCGCCGCGGCGCCTGACGACGAACAAGGCGTCGGACACCTCACCGGCGTTCAGCCCCGACGGCCGGCGCCTCCTGTTTCTCTCCAAGCGCGACGGGGACGCGGCGACGGAGCTCTACGTCCTCCCCATCGACGGCGGGGAGGCGGAGCGCGTCACGGACATGCCGACATCGGTCGCGAGCGCGAAGTGGTTCCCGGACGGAAAGAAGATCGCCTTCCTCGCGAGCGTCGTGGCCGGCGCCGAGTCCCCCGAGGACACGAAGAAGGCCATCGAGAAGCGCGAGAAAGACAAGGTCAAGGCGCGCGTCACGGAGAACCGCCTTTATCGCTACTGGGACCACTGGCTCACGGACCAAGAGTTCACGCACCTATTCGTCGTCGACCTCGCGACGAAGAAAGTCACCGATCTCACGCCCGGGAGCCGCCGGATCCTCGGGCTCGACGAGGGCGGCGCCTTCGACATCGCACCGGACGGTCAGTCACTCGTCTTCTCGGCAAACAGCGCCCCCGAACCGTACGAGACGCTCAACTGGGACATCTTCCTCGTTCCGGCCGCGGGCGGCGAGGCGCGAAACCTCACGCCGTCGCGGAACGTCGACGACACGAATCCCGTTTTTTCTCCCGACGGAAAGACGATTGCCTTCGGCACGCAAGCGAAAGCCGACGGCTGGCCGGACTACACGCGCCTCGCGCTCCTCGACGTCGCGAGCGGCAAGGTCACGCTGCTGACGGAGGGCTGGGAGAACGGAACAGGCGGCTGGACGTTCACGAAGGACGGCAAGGCGCTCGTCTTCACGGCCGAGGTCCGCGCGCGGACGAGCGTCTACGCCGTGCCCACGGCCGGAGGCGCTCCACGGGAGATCTGGAAGGGCGGCTCGGCCTCGGGCCCCGTCGTGACGGCGGGCGGCGAGATCGTGTTCCAGCGAAGCGACCTGAATCATCCCCCCGAGCTGGCCTCCGTGAAGCTCGACGGCATGGGATTCCGCGCCCTCACGAGCGTCAACGACGCCCGCGTCGCCTCCTGGGATCTCGGCGCCGTGAAGGAGAAGACCTTCGCCGGCGCAAACGGCGAGGACGTGCAGATGTTCGTCGTGTACCCGCCCGGCTTCGACGCTTCGAAGAAATACCCGCTCGTCCAGCTCGTCCACGGCGGCCCTGTCGGCACGTTCGGGGACGCCTTCTCGTTTCGATGGAACCCGCACGCCTTCGCCGCGCCGGGGTATGTGGTCGCGATGGTGAACTTCCACGGGTCGTCCAGCTTCGGACAGAAATGGGTCGAGTCGATCCTTGGCGCGCACCCCGACAAGCCGTTCACGGACGTCATGAAGGCCACGGACTTCCTCGTCGCCGAGGGGAACGTCGACGAGACGCGGTTGGCCGCGGCCGGAGGCTCGTATGGCGGCTTCCTCGTGAACTGGATCGCGGGCCACACGGACCGCTTCAAGTGCCTCGTGAGCCACGCCGGGGTTTACGACCTCATGGCGCAGTTCGCCTCCGACAGCACCTTCGGCCGGCACCACAGCTATGGCGGCTCCCCGTTCCGGAACCGCGACAACGTCGAGAAGTGGAGCCCGAACCGCTACGCGGAGAATTTCCGGACGCCGGTCCTCATCCTCCATGGCGAACGCGACTATCGCGTGCCCATCGGGCAGGGCCTCGAGTTCTACGGCACGCTCACGGCGAAAGGCGTCCCCGCGCGGCTCGTCTACTACCCGGACGAAAACCATTGGGTCCTCAAGGGGCAGAACGCGAAGCACTGGTATGGCGAGGTCCACGCCTGGCTCGCTCGCTGGCTCAAGTGACGCCGTGAAGTACACGACTCTCGGCCGCACGGGCGTCACGGTCTCGCGGCTCTGCCTCGGCTGCATGAGCTACGGGACGCCCGAGTGGCGCCCCTGGATTCTCGACGAGAAGGCGGCACAGCCGTTCTTTCGCCGGGCGATCGAGGCCGGCGTCAACTTCTTCGACACCGCCGACATGTATTCACTCGGCGTCAGCGAGGAGATCACCGGACGGGCCCTCCGCATGCCGGACGAGATCGGCGCGCTCGAGGCGCCGTATCTCCCGCACGCGGTTCGCGGCTTCACGTGACGATTCCCATCGGGGCGGCCTGGCTCGGTGGACTCGCGCTTCTGGCAGGTGCTGGAGTCGGATGGGCCGTCCGGGGATTCCTCGCGCGGCGGACCGACGCCTCGATGCGGGCCCTCGAAGTCGAGCTCAGAAAGAAAGATGAGGAACTGAGTGCGGCGCAGGACCTCCTGGCCGAGACGTCGCTCACGGACGCCCTGACCGGCGTGCACAATCAGCGCTTCGTCGACGCCGCGATCGGTATGCTGCTCGCTCCGGCGCGGAGGGCCGCTCGCGAAGGCGATCCGCCCCCCGACTACGTCGCGCTGATGCTGGCGGAAGTCGACGACTTCGACCGGATCGACGCGGGCGGGCGCGAGGTGGGCGACGCGCTCCTACGCGACACGGCGCGCTCCCTCCTCCCGTTCGTGCGGGGCGGGACGATCGTCGCGCGCTGGACCGAGACGACGTTCCTGATCGTCGCGCGCATCCGTTTCGCGGGCGAGGCGCGCGCCCTGGCGGCGCGCCTCAGGACCTCCGTCGCCGCGAACGTGCGCACAGGGAAGGATGCCCGGTCCGTGACGCTCTCTCTGGGTTTTTCGATCGAACCGCTCTCGCGCGCGCACCCGCATCTCGCGTCGTTTCGCGACCACCTCGCGCTCGTGGATGCCGCTCTCCGGCGGGCGCAGCAGCAGGGGGGCAACCGAGCCGTCGGCTGGCGGGCGAACGACGAGGCCTTCGAGCGCGCGATCGCCGCGCGCGGAGAAGCTGGCGTCGCGACGCTCCTGCGCACCGATCCCGCCACCGCGGAGGCCGAAGGGCTGATCAGTCAGGCCGTGGAACGCGGAGAATCCGCGTAGTCATGAAGGCGAGCTCTCTCGCGCTCAACATCGTCGGCACGTTCCTCTGGGCCCCGATGGCCCTTCTTCTCCTGTCGGCAGCCCGACTGGTCGCGGGCGCCCCCCTGCCGCCGGCACTCGCCCACCCGAAGCCGGGGCCGGTCGATCCTCTCGCCGATTCCATCTACCAGCGAGGGGACAGGGCCTTCCAGGCGCAGGACTACCGCCGCGCGCTCCCGGACATCTCCGAGGCGGCGCGGCGCGGGAGCCCGAAGGCGCAGAACGTCCTCGGAATGATGTACGAGGACGGACAGGGCGTGGCGAGAGACCCCGGCAGGGCCCGCGTTTTCTACGAACAGTCCGCGGCGCAGGGCTATCGCGCGGCGCAGTTTGCGCTCGGCTCCCTCTACGAATACGGAACGGGCGTTCAGAAGAATTCCGAAATGGCCGCCGCTCTCTTCCAGCTCGCCGCCGAACAGCGCCTGGGAGTGGCCGAGGCCGAGCTCGGCATGCTCTACGAGCTGGGCGAAGGAGTTCCTCGGGACAGGAAGAAGGCGATTTACTGGCTTTCGATGTCCGGCTCGCAGGGCGACGGTCGCGCGCAATGGATCGCGGACTGGCTGCGCCGGCCGGAGACGCCGCGCTTCAGAAACGAGCGTGAGTTTGCCTATTACATCGACTCGCAGGTCGCCGCGTACTACTGGTCGCAAATTCCCCAGGAAGGCGGCGTCCATCGCGCGCCCACGTCCTCGTACCAATGCCGCGACAACAACGTGAGCTTAAGGTGGTCCGCGACTTGCGCCGCCTTGAAGCGCGAAGGAAGGTGAGTCAGCCCGGCAGGATCAGGACCTTGCCCGATGTCTCGCGCGCCTCGAGCGCGCGGTGCGCCGCTCCGGCCTCGACGAGCGGGAACGTGCGATCGATCCGGACCGGCAGCGATCCGTCCTTCACCCAAGCGAGGACGTCGCCCGCGCGCGCGAGAAGCTCGTCGCGCGATGCCGCGTAGTGGAAAAGGGAAGGCCGCGTCAGGAACACGGACCCCTTCGCGTTCAGGACTTGCGGGTCGAGCGGTCCCGCGGGACCGCTCGACTGTCCGAAGAGAGCCATCGTGCCTCGCGGCGCGAGGACGTCGAGGCCCTTCTCGAACGTCGTCTTCCCGACCGAGTCGTAGACGACCTGCACGCCCTTCCCGTCCGTGAGGCGTTTCGTCTCGGCGACGAAATCGACCTGCGTGTAGAGGATGACCTCGTCGGCGCCGGCCTTCCGCGCGAGCGCGGCCTTGGCCTCGGTCGAGACCGTGCCGATGACGCGCGCTCCGCGGCGTTTCGCGATCGCGCAAAGAAGCAGCCCGACGCCGCCGGCTGCCGCATGGACGAGGCACGTGTCGCCGGGGCCGAGCGGCCGCGTGGACGTCGCGAGGTAGTGGGCGGTCATGCCCTGGAGCATCACGGCGGCGGCTTGCCGCGTCGAGACGTCGTCCGGAATCGGGACGAGCCGGTTCGCGGCGACGAGAGTCTTCTCGGCGTACGCGCCTTGCGCGTTGAAGGTCGCGACGCGGTCGCCAGGCTTCACCGACGTGACGTCAGGGCCGACGGCTTCCACCACGCCTGCGACTTCGCCCCCCGGCGTGAACGGATACGCCGCAGGCTTGTAAAGGCCGACTCGAAAGTAGACTTCGATGAAGTTGAGGCCGATCGCTTCGACGCGGACGAGCGCCTCGCCGTCCTTCGGAGACGGAACAGCGATTTCTTCGAGACGCAAAGCCTCGGGACCACCGGGAGCGGAAACGCGAATCGCTTTCATGCCGGGAAGTCTACGGCGTGCGGGCCGGGCTCCGAGAGCGCTACTGGAACACGCCGTTCACGTCGAGGACGACGTCGACGGTTCCCGCCGTCGTGTTCCAGATCCAGAACGAGCCGTCCGGCGCCAGCTTGACCATCGCGTTGTTCGCGCGCACCTGTCCCCGCCGGATCGAAACGGTGTTGGCGTTCGGCGGCGTGGCGAGGTCGCCCGAGTAGACGACGACGGATCCCTCGGCATCCAGCGACAGGACCGTGACGTTCGCCGAGAGCGCCACCATCCCGGACGGGACGCCACACACTCCATTCGCGACGTACTTTCGCCCGGAGGCGGGGCCGATCGAGGGACCTCCCGCCGGGACGCTTCGGGTGTCGAGGAGGCGGCAGGGGGCGAGCGTGTTGAACCCGCCGCACGTGGCGGCGACCGGGACGGGCACGGACGAGGAGGAAACACAGCCGGCCACCGAGACGACGACCGCGACGGTCGTCATGCCGGCGGCCGAGACGCTGAACGCGATGGAGGGCGACCCCTGCCCGGAGCCGATCGTCCCGTTCGTGACCGTCCAGGCGTACGTCGCGCCCGCTCCGGCGTTCAAAACCGAGGCGGTCCCGGACGCGGCGTTCGGGAGACAGAGGCTCGAGGGCGCCGTAATCGCTGCGGACGAGCCGTTCACGACGGCCGAAATCACGCCCCCGGGGCCCGTGCACCCGTTCACGGTCGCCGTGACGAGATAGACACCGCTCGCACCGGGAGACACGTTCGCGATCGCTGGATTCTGGAGCGACGACCTGAAGCCGTTCGGCCCCGTCCACGCATAGGTCGCGTTCACGATCGTCTGGGCGGTCAGGGCGAGCGTTCCACCGGCGCAGACCGGGCCTCCCGTTCCCGCGACGGGCGCGGCGGGCGGCGCGTTGACGGTCACGGCCGTGCTCGCGGCCGTCGAACATCCGTTGACGGTCGCGATCACGACGTACGTTCCGGCCGCGGCGGCCGTGACGTTCGGGACCGTTGGATTCTGGAGCGAGGACGTGAACCCGTTCGGGCCCGTCCAGGCGTACGTCGCATTCGCAACCGGAGCGGCCGTCAGGGAAAGCGTTCCGCCCGGGCAGACCGGGCCACTGTTGCCAGCCGTCGGCACGGGCGGCGAAGGATTGACGACGCCCGGAGTCTCGGACGTGGACGTCTGCCCCGAGAACGTGCGGACGACCGTGTACATGCCCGAAGCCGCGGGCGTCGCGAAAGGCACCGTCGGGTTCTGCAGCGTGGACGAGAAGCCGTTCGGGCCCGTCCACGCGAGGGTCGCGCCCGAGAAGGTGGGCGCCGCGAAAAGCGCGAGAGACGAACCGGCGCAGACGGCGCCGCCGTTCGAGGCAATGACCGGCGGCGCGGCGACGGCGAACGTGACGCTCGCGCCGATCGCGTATCCGCCGAGCGTGATCGTGAAGGTGCCGGGAGCCGTGAACTGGAACGCCGTGCCCTGGCATCCCGTACCGGAGCACCCCGTGGGCGAGGCCGACGAGCCGAAGTTCCAGATCGTGGAGACGGGCGGGGTCGCGTCGACCGAGCCGCTGACGACGGCGTAGACCGTGATCGTGTCTCCGAGGCTCACCGGAATTCCGTCGGAGCAGCCGCCGCCGGCTCCGATGCAGGGGGCGAGGCCGTTCACGCGGACCGTGATCACGGGCGGCGCGGGCGTCACGACGATCGGCCAGGCGGCCGGATCGGAGACGCCGGACACGGACGGCGTCCAGTACGTCACGATCGGGGACGCGCACGAGCCCGTCGACGTGTACGAATAGCGGATGCGAAGCCAGTAGGTGCCCGCCGTCGACGGCACCGGAACCGTAGCCGTCAGACCGCCACCGAGAGGGCTCATCGCGAGCGGCGACCAGCTCCCGGCGGCGCACGTGCCCGCGCCGGCGTTGCACAGGCTGTATTCGAGGCCCGATCCGCACGCGGAGGCGCCCGACGCCACACGGGACGTGTCCGTCACCGAGACCGAGGTCCCCGCCACGACCGTCGTCGCGATGCCGGTGAAGACGAGCGAGACGTCGGTGACGGCAATCGTTCCGAGGCTTCGGGTGCAAGGGCTGCCGCAGTCGGGACTCGTGTAGCCGGTGGGATACGGCACGGTCAGCCAGTAGTAGTACGTGCCCTTCGCACCGAAATTGTGGTTGCAGGACGCGGCCGTGCACGTCGCGTCGAGCGCCAGCGACGCCGGGCTCGATCCGAAGTACCACTTGTAGCCCGAGGCCAGCGGCGTCCCGTCGGAACCGCTCACGACCGGGTTGCCGAGGAGAATGCTCGGATTCTGCAGCCGGACGGACGGCACCTTCCACGTGATCGGAAACGCCTTCGTGTTTCCAGGGCCGAGATCGTTCGCGGCCTCGAGCGCGAGACGAAGCGATGCCGTCGCGCCGGCGGCCGCGCTCGCGACGAAGTCGCCGTTCGCCGTCGCCGAGGCCCAACAGCCCGCTCCGGTCGACGGCACTCCGCCGTTGCGCGGGTCGCACGGCCCGTAAAGAGCGATCGTCGCGGGGAGAGCCGCTGGAGACGCGAGGTCGGGGTTCCGCAAACGGGGAAATGAACCGTTGTCCTCGGCCGCATGCCAGTCGAAATCGAAGCGCCATGCCGTGAGGGCGTGAAGAGAAACGGCGCTCGGCGCGATCCGGAGCTTCGTGCCGACGAACACCGGGTCATCGGGACTCAGGGGGCACGGGCTCGCCCCCGGGCACGTATCGTATTGCACCTGAATGTCGTCGACGGGAGGAGCGGGCACCGTCACGCAGGTCATCGGGATCACGTAGGCGGACAGGGCGGTCGGGACATACGCGTAGATCGTGTCTCCGGCGCCCGCGAGCCCGCGCATGTAGTAGTTCAGTCCGAACGCCGGATACGTCGCCGAGTCGAGGTCGACCTGGCCCGGCGTCACGCTTCCCCATGCGGCCACGTTCGTGGAAAACAACCGGTAGAGGACGCCCGACCCGGCCCTCTTCGCCCACATCAGAGCCGTCAGGCTGCTGCCGCTCGCGACGAGCGCCGAAACGCCGCCTCCCGCCCACGTCTCGCCGGACGGCTGCGGAATCAGGAAAGGCTGGCCGACCACCGTCTTGACTCCGCCCTTCACGGAAACGAGCGCGTATGCGACGGGATTCGAAAGCTCGATGAGGACCCAGAGCTTTGCGGGGTCCGTCGGATCCATCGCCGCGCTCAGCGACGTAGGCGTGTTCCCTCCAAGGTCGCTGCTCGAGATCGTGACGAGGCCGAAGCTTCCGGAGATGCTGCCGATCGGGCCGGGATTCGACGCATCCACGATCCGGATCGTGTCCTGGTTGAGATAGACGACGTTGTTTCCCGCGAGCGTGAGAAACACGCCGCCGGGGCCCGCGACCTCGGAGGGCAAGTTCACGGCGGCCATGGGTCCGGGAAGATTCGAGATGTCGGCCACGGTCAGCGAACCCGGCGCAATCCGGGAAGAGCCGACCAACGCATACGCGATGTACCGGTTCGAGATCTTCTGGACGACCATTCCGCCCGCGTTACGCGGCGAGAAGCCGCCCGTCACGTTGTTGAACCCGCTCGCGGCCGCCGTGGCCGCGACGGAGTCGTAGTCCGGTGCGGCATTCCCGTTAAGCCCGAGAGCAAGACGCTGGCCGTCGGCCGACACGCCGATCGAACCGACGTAGCTCTGGCCGTCGCCGGCGTAGGGCACCTCGCCCGAGTTGATCATGTTGCGGTAGAGGATGGCGCTCGGGCTGGCCGGATTCGAGAGATCGAGAATCGAATAGCCGAACGATTCCTGCATCAGCATGCGCGGGCTCCCGCCCACCTGGTAAATCTGCAGGTCGTAATTCTTCGCCGAGTTCAGACCGAACGGCCTCGAAGCACCGGGAGGGTTCGGCTCAAAAGAGAGGGGCGCGGAGTTCAGCGTGCACTGTGCGGCGGCCCGATCGGCCGGAACGCAAAGCAGCGCAGCGCCGCAAGGAATCAGGGCGAGCAGGAGCCTCCCGGCGCGAGACTTGTTCGATTCTTGCCGCATTTCCGTGGACAACAATGAGTTGAAGGCAAGCTCGATGCCATGCTATGGACCCCGGCGTCCAGGCCATTTCGGTCGTCGCACGATGACTCATGGTCGCCCGGAAACCGGCCGATGGCGATATGCGTGAAACAACATGAGGATCCCTGTGAGACCACTCACCATTCTCAGCCCCTAACGGTCCGACATTTCTTGGTGCGCCGACCTCCGAAACCGACGAAAAGTGGGTGCCGGCGGACAAGTGGCTGCCCCCTACTCAAACCAGCCGTTCACGTCCACGATCACGTCGAGGGAGCCTGTCGCGCTGCTCGCGATCTTGAAGGCACCCGACCCATCCGATGCGAGGCCGATGAGGGCGTTGTTCGCGCGCGTCTGTCCGGTGCGGAAGGCGAGCGTCAGCGCGTTCGGGGCCGCCGGGAGATCGCCGGGGTAAAGGACCAGCGTCCCCGCGGCAGCCGTGTTCGTGACGGTCACGTTCGCCGAGACGGATCCGGCGCTTGCCGGAATCCCGCACACCCCTGGCGCGACAAAACGCCGGGTCTCCCCCGCCGCGAGGGTGGCCGCCGCAATGCGGGTGTCGAAGGCACGGCACGGGGGGAGGGGATGGAACGCGAAGCCGCTCTTGACGATCGCGAACGAATCCCGGACGACGCCGTCGACGCGTAGGAAGCGCGCGTCGAGACGCGCCCCGTTCACGTCGATCACGAGCGAGCCGCGTTCGGCGAAGCCGCGAAGCATTGCCGGGTGGTTCAGCGCCCCGCTCCCGAGCTGGCCGCCGCTCCCCGCGACGACGTAGACGGTCCCCGCGTGCGGCGTCCGCGCCGCGGGCTTGCGGTAGGCACCGGCCGCCGCCGGGTCTCCCGTCCCTCCGTCCTTCTTCATGCTCGCCGTAAACGTCGTCGAATCCCCGTAGTGCCCGTCGATGAGGTACGAGCGCTCGTAGACGTGCGAGTGGCCGCAGAGGACGAGATCGACGCCGCCGGCCTCGAGAACCGGATTCACGAACTGGCGCATCTCGACGAGCTCCGTCTCCGTGTCGGAGTCGTGCGTCCCCTTCGTGTATGGCGGGTGGTGCCAGTACGCGACGATCCACGTCTGGGCGGTCGCCGCGAGATCGGCCGCGAGCCAGGTGAGCATCGGGCCGCCAGGAAGCCGGCTCACGTCGTATGCGTCGAGGCAGACGAAGTGCACGTTGCCCGCGTCGAAAGAGTAGTACGCCTCCGAGCCCGAGGCGACGCCGCCGGCCTCGGCGGCCTTCGGAAGCCGGAAGATGTCGAAGTAGACGCCCGTGCCCGCGCTCCCGTTCGCCGAGCCGCCGTCGTGGTTCCCGAAGGCAGGCCAGAGCGGCATCGACGCGAGAAGGTTTGGAAACGTTCCGAAGACGGCGGCCTGGTATTCGGCGTCCGTGCCCGCGACGTATGCGTTGTCGCCGAGCATGAGCCACAAGTCCGCCGGGCGGGCTCCGGCGTACGCGAGATACGCGTCGCGAACGGCGCGTGCGTTCGCGTCCGCGGTGCCGGAGTCCCCGACGGCCCAGATCCTGAGCGGCGTCGCCGCCCCGGTAAGAGGCGGCGTCACGAACGAGGCCGGCGGACCCGGGCCGAGGACGCCCGAGGCGGTGCCGATCGTGTAGGTGTAGCGCGTGCGGGGTGCGAGACCCGTGACAGCGACCGCATGCTCGGTCGCGAGGGCGGGATCCGAGAAGACGAGGGTCAGCGAGGCCGGATTCGTCCCCGCGAAGACGCGTCCGTCCGCGGGGACGTCCGTGCGCCAGCACACGATGACGGAGGACGGCGTCGCGGTCTGAAGGTACGGCCCTCGCGTGACGGCGAGCGCGAGCGCGCCATGCGCCGCGAGCGAAAGGCCCGCGAGGACGGCGCATCGGAGTCCGCGCACTACTCGAACCAGCCGTTCACGTCCACGATGACGTCGAGGGGGCCTGCCGTAGTGTTCGCGATCTTGAAGGCGCCGGACCCGTCCGCCGCGAGCCCGACAAGCGCATTGTTCGCACGCGTCTGTCCGGCGCGGAAGGCAAGCGTCACCGCATTCGGAGCCGCCGGGAGATCGCCGGGGTAGAGGATCAGCGTCCCGGCCGCGCTCGTGTTCGTGACCGTGACGTTCGCGGACACGACCCGCGCGCTCGCGGGGACGCCGCAGATGCTCCTTACGTCGAAGCTCCTGATCGCCCCGGCGCCAAGAGGCGGCCCACCGAGCGGTCCTATCGCGCGCCGCGTGTCGATCGCGCGGCAGGGCGTCAGCGTATGAAAGGCCGTCGCGCCGGGTCCGGTCGCCGTCGCGCCCGCCGCGACGCCCGTGCTCGCATTCCAGTACGAGCCGCTTGCACTCGTCTCGAGCCGCACGGCGCGCACGAGATACGTGTAAGTGCCTCCGGCGACGCCCGGGTCGACGAACGATGTTCCGGCGACGAGTGCCGGCGTGACCCGCGTGAACGGACCCGCGGGACCCGCTCCGCGATAGACGTGGTACCCGGCAACCGTGTCGGTGGAGGCGGTCCACGAAATCGAGGCGCTCCCGGCTCCGCCGGCCGCGGTCACGTTCGCGGCGGGCGCCACGACGTGCATACGGAGCGTGGGATCGCCCATGAGGGCGATGTGGACCGACGGGCCGTAGCCGTAAAAGTAAGTCCCCGAATTGTTCTCGGTCAGGCGCGCCGCGTACCCGATCGTCTCGCCCATCGCCATGTGATGCACGTGCCACGCGGGCCGGCCGGCCCAGGCGCATGTGAGCCCGTAGGTCGTCGTCGCGAGCGGCGCGCGCAGGAAGTCGTTCGAGACGTCCCAGTCGCCGAAGTAGCTTCCGAAGAGGAATGTGAAGGCGGTCTTCGTGTCCGTCGCCGCGAAATTCGACGTCGAGCCGACCCCGCCGGCGCCCTGATAGTTTCCGCCGCCGCAGCCATACGCCCAGAGATAGCCGTTTGTCGCGAGCGTCCCGAACCAATCGAGCGCGAAGACGTTTGCGGGCCCGAAGAAGGCCGAGAACGCGCGCCAACCCGTGGACGCGAACGCCTCTCCTCCGAACGCGCCGAAGTTGTCGTCGATCAGGCCGCGCGCGGGCAGCGTCCAGGCTTTGACTCTGAAGCCGTGTTCCTTGTTCAGGTACTGCCTGAGGAGATCGCTCTCCATCTTCGGGGCGAAGGCGGGCATGTCTGCGAGATCGACGCGCCCGACGCCCAGCTCGACCGTTCCACCGGGAGCGGAGCTCTGGTCGAACTTGCCGTCGCCCGCGACGTTGTTCTGCCGGCCGGTCCCGCCGAGGTTCGAGACGTCCGTCCAGACACCGTCCATGTCGCCGTAGTAGAGGTCCGCGGGCCAGGCCCCCACGTGATCCCCGTGCCCGTCGGGCGCGAGGCTGCCCGAGTACGGGACGGGCACGTGCCCGAACAGGAAGACGCTGTTCACCCGCGTCGGATCGGTGTCGTAGTCGGCCTTGATGAGCGCCTTCACGGACGGCACCGTCGCGTTCCGCGCGACGTCGTGGCGGAGCACGGTCCAGCCGTCGGCCGCTAGATCGAGCTGCAGCCGCGTCAGCTCCGCCGCGAGAGGGGCCGCCATCGTGGCATCGACGACGAGGACGACCTTCCCGCGATCTTCGACGAGCGGGATCTCGATGCCGGTCGCGACGTACCCGAGGCCCGAGACGCTCGCCGCCCGGACGACCTGATACTCGTACTTCGCCCCGACCGTCACGCCGTTGTCCACGAAGCCCGTCGCCGTCCCCGGAAGGGTCGCGGCGACCGAGCCCCACGTCGAGACCCCCCACGCCTTCCGGTAGACGGTGTGCTGCGTGGCGCCCGCGAACGCCGGCCAGCTCAGCGTGATCCTCGGGGGAGTGCTCTGGACGGCCGCGGTCACCTGTACGGCGTAATCCGCCGTCGCCTGGGCGACGGCCGGCCCGTCCGGCAGGGCGAAGGTCCAGGCGGCGACGAGAACTCCCACGAGAAGGCGCCTCGTCAGGCGGAAATTGTTCATCCGAATTGTAGTGAAATGTTCTCACGGGGGCCGAGAGAACGGAAGCGCGGATAAGATGGGGCGAGCAGAGGGGCGCCATGCCGACACGCATCGAAAAGGACACGATGGGCGAGATCGCGGTCCCGGCCGACCGCTACTGGGGCGCGCAGACGCAGCGTTCGCTCCAGAATTTCGAGATCGGCGAGATCCGATTCACACGTCCGTTCATCCGCGCCTTCGGGATCCTCAAGCGGGCGGCCGCCGACGTGAACCTGGCCCTCGGGCTCCTCCCTCCGGCGAAGGCGGCGCTCATCGCCGCCGCCGCGGAGGAGGTCGCCGACGGAAAGCTCGACGCTCACTTTCCCCTCGTCGTCTTCCAGACCGGCAGCGGCACGCAGACGAACATGAACGTGAACGAGGTGATCTCGAACCGCGCGATCGAGCTGGCGGGCGGAGTCCAGGGCTCCAGGGACCCGATTCACCCGAACGACGACGTGAACCAATCGCAGTCCTCGAACGACACCTTTCCGGCCGCGATGTCGATCGCCGCCGTCTCCGAGATCGAGGAACGGCTCCTTCCCGAAGTGAAAAGGCTGCGCGACGTCCTCGACGCCAAGGCGAAAGAATTCGCAGACGTCGTGAAGATCGGGCGCACCCACCTGCAGGACGCGGTTCCGCTCACGCTCGGGCAGGAGATCTCCGGCTGGGTGTCGCAGCTCGACCACGGCGCAGAGCACGTCCGGCAGGCCCTCCCCCACCTCCTCGAGCTCGCGATCGGCGGCACGGCCGTGGGCACCGGGCTCAACACGCATCCCGAATACGCCGTGCGCGTCGCGAGGCGTGTCGCCGAGCTGACGGGCCATCCCTTCGTCACGGCGCCGAACAAGTTCGAGGCCCTCGCGGCACACGACGCCCTGGCCTTCGCCTCGGCGGCCCTCCGCACGCTCGCCGGGTCTCTCATGAAGATCGCGAACGACGTGCGCTGGCTCGCGTCGGGCCCGCGCTGCGGGATCGGCGAGATCCGGATCCCCGAGAACGAGCCCGGGAGCTCGATCATGCCGGGCAAGGTCAACCCGACGCAGGCCGAAGCGCTCACGATGGTCGTCGCGCAGGTTTACGGAAACGACGCCGCCGTGGCGTTCGCCGCGAGCCAGGGCAACTTCGAGCTCCACGTCTACAAGCCCGTCATCATCCACAACGTGCTCGAGTCGACGCGCCTCCTCACGGACGCATGCCGCAGCTTCCGTCTCCACTGCGCCGAAGGGCTGACGGCTGACCGTGCGCGCATCGACGAGCTCGTGAAGAAGTCTCTGATGCTCGTGACGGCCCTGAACCCCCACATCGGATACGACAAGGCCGCCGCGATCGCGAAGAAAGCGCACCAGGAAGGCCTCACGCTCAAGGAGGCCGCGCTGAAGTCCGGCCACGTCACGTCCGAGCAGTTCGACGCGTGGATCGATCCCTCGAAGATGGTGGGGCCTGGCGGAACCGACTAGTCCCGGGAAGGCCGGGCGCTCTCTACGGATACGAGTCGCCCTCGCCGCCGGCCTTTTCGCAGGTCTCGCGGGGGCCGCGCCGAACGAGGCGATGTTCGAAGTGCGCGTGCCGGAAGGAATGGTCAGGGGCCGCGTGCGCCTCGAGGCGATGGCGCGCGACAAGAGTGTCGTTTTCGTGAGGTGGCAGGCCGGCGATCGATCGCGAACGTCCGGCACGCCGTTCGAGTTCTTCCTCGACGCCGGTCCGGTCCCCGAGGAGAAGACCGTGATCGCGACGGCGCTCGATCGCGACCACCGCCCGCTGTACCGCGTCGAGACGCTCCTGAACCCGGGAGGCCGGCGCATCGCGCTGCAATTCGTCGTTCCGCTCGACGGACAGAGCGTGAAGGGAGCCACGACCGTCCTCGTGCGCGCCGCGGCGCCCGCCGGGGAGTCTCTCCGGTCGGTCGCGCTCGACGTGAACGGGCGCGACGTCGCGCTGACCGGCGACGGGGACTTGAGGAGCGCGCGGATCGATCTCACGGACTCGCCCGCCGTCCTCACGGCACGGGTGACGACGACCCTCGGACGCTCGGCCGAGCGCGCGATCCTCCTGAACGCCCGCGGGCTCCGGGCCTCCCTAGACGCTCACGTCGTCGAGCAGATGGTCGCGGTCACGAAACACGGCGAGCCCGTGGACGGTCTCAAGGCGGCGGATTTCCGTGTGTCAGACGACGGGGGACCCTGCGAGATCCGCGAGGCGCGGCTCGTGCGCGACGTGAATCTCGCGATCGGCGTCTCGATCGACACGTCCCAGAGCCTCCTCTACACGGCGGAGCTGCGCCGCGCGGTCGCGAGCCGGTTCTTCCAGATGCTCGGACCGCGCGACACGGCGTTCCTGCAGCGATTCGGCGTCACAGTGGGGCACGTTCTCGACTGGACGACCTCCCGGAAGAAGCTCGAGGAGAGCCTTCTCGCGCTCGACGAAGACCCGATCCCCGGGACGCTCCTCCATGCGGCCATCGTCGACGCCCTCTACCAGCTCCAGGGCGGAGAAGGCGCGCGGGCGTTGCTTCTCGTCACGGATGGGAACGCGTTCGAAGACGATCTGCCGGAGAAGGAGGCCCTCGCGTTCGCGCGCCAGGCGGGCGTCCCGATTTTCGCGCTGGCGCTGCCATGGGTCCAGGAGACCGAGAGACCGACGCGCGTGAAGGATGGGAACGGGAACGTCGTCACGACTGTCACGGTGACGCGGGAAGAGCAGCCGACGAATCGGGCCGTCCTCCAGCGCTTCACCGACGCGACGGGGGGCCGCACGTACGTCGTCGGAAACACCGCGGGCCTCCCCGCGCTTCTCGCGACGCTCGAGCGCGATCTCAGGACCCGTTACCTCGTCTCCTTCGTGAGCAACGCGAAGCGCACGGGCTCGTTCCACCCGGTCGAGATCCTCGCCATGCGCGGCGCCGTGCGCACGGCCGCGGGCTTCTTCTACTAACGAACCGGGAGCGGTCGCCTAGAATCGCGCCTCCATGACCGACATCAGGACCGAAGAGGCCGCGCCCGGCCGCGTCTATCCGTGGTACGTGCTCGCCGTCCTCGTCCTCGTGTACGTCCTCAACTTCGTCGACCGCCAGATCGTCGTGATCCTGGCCGAGCGCATCAAAGCGGACTTGAAGGTCACCGACGCCCAGCTGGGATTCCTCTATGGCACGGTCTTCGCGGTCTTCTTCGCGGTCTTCGCGATCCCGCTCGGGCGCCTCGCGGACGCCTGGGACCGGCGACGCCTCATCGCGTGGGGCACCGCGTTCTGGAGCCTCATGACCGCGCTCTCGGGCCTCGCGCGTGGTTTCGGGCCCCTCGCGCTCGCCCGCCTCGGCGTCGGCGCGGGCGAGGCGAGCGCGGCACCCGCGGCCTATTCGCTTCTTTCGGACTGGTTCCCGAGGGAGAAGCGCGGGGCCGTCCTCGGAATCTTCTCGAGTGGCATCTTCATCGGCGCGGGCCTGGGCCTCGGAATCGGCGGCCTCATCGTGGACCGCTGGGACGCGGCTTTTCCGGCGGGCGCAGCACCCCTCGGCCTCCACGGCTGGCAGGCCGCGTTCCTCGTCGTGGGCCTTCCGGGCCTCCTCCTCGCGCTGTGGGTGCGCACGCTTCGCGAGCCTCAGCGCGGCGGCTTCGGCGCTCCGCCCGTCGTGCGCCACCCGCATCCCTTCCGGCTTTTCGTGGATGAGATGGCCACCGTGATTCCTCCCTTCACGCTCGTCACGCTCGCGCGCAGCGGAGCGGGGTCGTCGGGCCTCGCGATCAACGCCGGCGCCGCCGCGGCGCTCGCCGCCGCCGCCGCAGTCCTGACCCGGCTCCTCGGGACGGCGCCCCAGTGGATCGCGCTCGCCGTCGGGCTCTACTCGGTCTTCTCGTGGGCACAGGGGCTGCGGCTGAAGAGCCGCAGGGATTTCGATCTCGTCTTCCGGAACCCGCCGCTCGTCTTCTCGAACATCGGCTTCGGCCTCGTGACGTTCGGCACCTACTCCACGAGCCTCTGGATCGCGCCTTTTTTCCTGCGCGTCCACCACCTCGACATCGCGCGGGTCGGCCTGCTCCTCGGCGGCCTGCTCGCCGCAGGAGGCTGGCTCGGGGCCACGTGCGGCGGCCTCCTCGCGGACGCATGGCACAGGAAGACGCCCCGCGGCCGCCTGTACGTCGGCGTCCTGACCGCGGCCCTTGCACTTCCTCTCGGCTTCATCCTGCTTTCGCTCCGTTCGGCGTCGGCCGCGCTCCTCCTGAGTTTTCCCGTGGCGATCCTGACCGGTCTCTGGATCGGCCCGGCGGCGTCCACCGTTCAGGAGCTCGTACCGCCGCGCCTCCGGGCCACGGCGTCCGCCGTCTACATCCTCCACACGACGTTCCTCGGGCTCGCCCTCGGTCCCTACGCCGTGGGGCGCCTGAGCGTCTTCACTGGAGACCTGAAGTCGGCCCTGCTCCTCGCGTTGCCGGTCCAGGGGGTCGCCGCGGTCCTCCTTTTTCTCGCCGCGCGGCGAATTCCTCGGGCGTGATACCTTTTCCTCCATGAAGAGAAACTTTGCCCTCGCGCTCGCCGCCGCGTTCCTCGCGACCGCCACCTTGAAGGGAGAAACCCCCGTGAAGAACCCGTCTGTCGTCATGAAGACCTCCCTCGGGAGCGTCACCATGGAGCTATTCGCCGACAAGGCTCCGGAGACCGTCAAGAACTTCCTCTCCTACGTGAACGACAAGCATTACGACGGCACGGTGTTCCACCGCGTCATGGATGGCTTCATGATCCAGGGCGGCGGCTTCGGCGCCGACGGCAAGGAGAAGCCGAAGAAATCTCCCATCAAGAACGAGTCGGCCAACGGCCTCCAGAACAAGATCGGCACTCTCGCGATGGCCCGGACGCCCGACCCGCACAGCGCGTCCGCGCAGTTCTTCGTCAACGTGAAGGACAACTCGTTCCTCGACAAGGCCCAGTCGCAGGACGGCTGGGGCTACTGCGTCTTCGGCAAGGTGACCGAGGGGATGGACGTCGTGAACAAGATCAAGGCGACGCCCACGACGAACAAGGGGGGCGCGTTCACCAACGCCCCCGTCACCCAGGTCGTCATCGAGTCCATCCGCCTCGTGCCCTGAGCTGGACCGTCCCCGCGTGTCCAGCGTTCCGCCCCCCGCATATGGGTACGCGCCGCCGCCGCGGCGGCGCGGCCCGATCCTCCTGCCGCTCCTCGTCGGTCTCGCGGCGGGATGGCTCGTCTTCACCCTCATGCGGCGCGTGCCCGGCGACGCGCGCGTCGCGCCCGCACCCGACCACCTGAAGGGCGCCCCCGCCGATGCGCGGCCCGTCACGGCGCGCGGCGACCTCGCCGAGGACGAGAAATCCACGATCGAGCTCTTCAAGCGCTCGAGCCCATCCGTCGTCTACATCACGACGCTCTCGCGGCGGGCGGTCAATTTCTTCGAGATGACCGACGTGCCGCGGGGGACGGGCTCGGGATTCCTGTGGGACCGGCAGGGGCATGTCGTCACGAACTACCACGTGCTTCAGAACTCCGATTCGTCGGTCGTGACGCTCTCGGATCAGACGAACTGGAAGGCGACGGTCGTCGGCGTCGAGCCTGACAAGGATCTCGCCGTCCTCCTCATCTCGGCCCCGGCCGAGAAGCTGACGCCGATCGTCGTCGGGACGAGCAAGGGACTTCAGGTGGGCCAGAAGGTCTTCGCGATCGGGAATCCATTCGGCCTCGACGAGACGCTCACGACGGGCATCGTGAGCGCGCTCGGGCGCACGATCGAGGCCGTCACGGGCCGGAAAATCCAGGACGTCATCCAGACCGACGCCGCGATCAACCCCGGCAATTCCGGCGGCCCGCTTCTCGACAGCGCCGGGCGGCTCATCGGAGTGAACACCCAGATCGCAAGCCCGTCCGGCGCGAGCGCGGGCATCGGATTCGCCGTCCCGGTCGACACCGTGAACGCCGTCGTGCCCGAGCTGATCGCGCACGGGCGCGTCGTGCGGCCCCGCCTCGGCATCTCGCCGGCGCACGAGAACGTCGCGCGGCAGCTCGGCGTGACAGGCGTCCTCATCCTCGGCGTGGCGGACGGTTCGGGCGCCGCGAAGGCGGGCCTCCGCGGTACGGAGCGCGACCGGGACGGTTCGCTGATCCTCGGCGACATCATCGTCGGGATCGCCGGAAAGGATGTCGCGAGCTACGACGATCTCGTCTCGGCCCTCGAAAAGCAGAAGATCGGCGACTCCGTGCGGGTGCGGGTCCTTCGCGATAACCGCGAGACGACCGTCGACGTCACGCTCATGGCATCCCCCTGACGTCCGGGATCGGGGTTGCTGCCTGGGGCTCGGCGATCGGAGGCCCGGCAGGCGGAGGTTCGGGCGGCGCCCCCGGCCGTGCCGGCGCCTCGAGGACAACGGCTTCGCGCCTGGATGCGACTCGCGCGGCTCCCTCGACGACGCGGCCCACGGACACGATTCTCCGGCCGCCCGTCGGCAGCTCCTCGACGCGCACCTCGATCTCGCCGCCTTTCACGTTCAGAGGCCCACCCGGCACGTGTCCCTTTTCCATGAGCCAGGCGCGTGCCCAGTCCACGCCCGAGCGCGCGAGCTCCATCGCATAGCGGTCGTTCGCGCGGCGGCGTGACTCGCGAAGATCCGTCATGAGGATCGATGCGAGCACCCCGAGAATGAGTCCGAACACTGCGAGTGTCGCGAGGACCAGGATGAGCGAGCTCCCTCGCTCCCGGCGAGCACGGGGTTGATCCCTCACGGCGTCTTCTCCGTCGGACGGCCGCAGACGAGCGGCAGCAGCTCCGCTCCCGACCCGTCGTTCCAGCACAGGAGGAGCCGGCCGATCGCGAGCTCGTCGGCGTCGAGAGAGAGCGTCCCGGAGAGCGTCCACGTCGACGTCGCGCTCACGACCTCTCCATCGGGCTTCTTCCTCACGTTCGTCCGCGAGACGACGCCGGACGCCACGGTCCACGAAACTTCGGGGTCCTCCACGCGGAGCGGCGTTAGATCCAGCCGGAACGCGCGGGCCGCGAATGGAGGCGACAGAACGACCGACGACGCGCGCGCAAAATCGCCGGAGAGCCGCTCGAAGAGGAGCGGGAACATCTCGACCGACAGCCGCTTCGCGCCGAGACCCGCCTGCTGGCGGAGGAGGCCCGTCGAAATGGGGAGCAGCGAGAACATCAGCACGACGCCTATGAGAAGGACGACGGAAAGCTCGGCGAGAGAGAAGCCGCCCCTCCTTCTCACGGCGGCGGACCCGCCCCACGAAAGACATAGCCCTCCTGGACGATCCGCCGCTCCATCTTCTGGCCATATTCGATCTCGAGATGGACGAGGTAGAGCCCGTCGACGTCGGTCGACTTCACCCTCAGGAAGGGGCTTCGCGCGTCGAGAGAGTCCACGAAGGCGCCCGGCCCCGCGAACGGCCGGTGGTCCTTCGGGTAAACGTCGTTCCGGAAAGACGACCGCAGGTAGATCCACTCGCTGGCGGCCGCGCGCACGGCCCTGTCGTGGTCGAGACGGTTCCGCTCGAGCGCGCGCCGCCGGGCGAGAAAGCCCGCCCCGAGCGTCAGGACGATCCCCAGGATCGCGAGGGAGACGAGCGCCTCGACGAGAAAGACTCCCCGCGTCCGATGCGCCATCACGCGCGTGACGTCAGCGCACGGCCGAGACGAGCTTCTTGACCGCTCTCTCGGCGGCATCCTCGGCGGCCTGCGCCTCGGCCTCCGTGTCGGCCGCACTGACCTCGGACGAGCCGTTGCGGCCGGTCACGTCGATGATCTTCGCGGCCGCGCCGGGCGCCGTGACCACCGAGATGGAAACCGAACAGTTCGCCTCGTACGAGACCACGACCTGCTCGACCCTCACGGGGGCACCCGTGCCGATGGTCTGCCGGTCGAAGGAGCGTCCCTCCCGGCGCTGAATTCCGCATGGGGCGAGCAGGATTCCGATGTACACATCGGCGGGCCAGGCCTTGCGAAACTCCGTGCCCGCATCGCCCGTGGCGCCCACGTCGGCGAGATGGGCTCCCGAGAGCCGGGCGTCGACGATCGCCCCGAGGCCGCGGTCGCTCGCGTTCGAGAGGAAGCGCGGGACGAAGCGCTCGAGCTCCGGAGCCGACCCTTTCGCCTCCACGAGGACGATCACCTTCTTCGGCTTCGCGGCGGGTGTCGGGGACGCGGCCGCAGCCACGCCGGCGCTTACGAGGACGGGCAGGAGAACGGCGACGGCGGCGAGCGGGAGGCGGAATCTCATGGCGTGAAAGTGTACGCCCGCGACACGACTTCGCCCCGCCGGCTCCGGAGGCCGACGTCGAGGAGCGGGAGGACTCCGTCGTCCGGCGCCACGCACACGAGGACGTAGCGGCCGCCGAGGCGCTTCGCGAGACGCGTCACGGCCCCTCTCGTGAAAATGTGAGTCTTCTCGTACGTGCCGCCTGTGAGCTTCGAGGTGTCCTGAAGCGTCGTCTCGAGCGTGTGCCAGTCGGCGTCCGAGACGTCCAGTGTGAAGACATTGATCCGTGCCGCGGCCATCGACGCGAATGCGCGCGTGAGGTCGCGGCCCTCGCGCGGCGAGCCCTCGATTCCGAGCCCCCACCCCAGGAAAAGAAGCGCCTTTCCCCCCGGGATCGGGATGAGAGCGCGCGCGACGAGGTCCAGCGCGCGTTCGACGTTCGAGGCGCGGCGTGCCGCTTCCGGGTTGAGGCCCGCCGCAAGCGACGGAAACGGCGACGGTACGCTCGCAGGCTCCGTGCCCTGGAGCAGGCCTTCGTCGAACGCGGCCTCCAGCACCGACCGGCTCGCGGTGAAATCGCAGAGGAGCGTGAGGTGCGAGTCGAAGCGAACGACGGCAACCCGGTCTGTCGGGACCAGGGTATCGAGCAACCGGCCGATCTCCGATCGCACGCGCATGAGCCCCTTTGCCCGATCGCGGCCGATGTCGGCCTGCAGGAAGAACACGAGGATGCGGCCCGGGGGATACCGCACGGCGGGCGCCGTTCCGTCTGCGGAAGGGTCCGCGGCGTCGATCGGTCCCTCGGCCTTCCCCGCGGGAATCCATTCGGCCGACTCGACCTCGAGCTCTTGTCGCCCCGCGCGCACGCGAAAGTCGGAGGCCATGAGGTCCGGAACGGCCTCTCCCGCCCCGTCCGTCACGTAGGCGTCCAGGATGACGCGCGTCACCCGCACGTTTCCCTGGAGGGGCCGGATGCGTCCCGGGGGCGGCGTTTCGTCGGCGCGAATCGCCTGGCCCGCGAGAAGCGCGAGAGCGGCGAATGCAGCGCGTTCAGCGCGAACAATGGGCGTCCGTCGCAGGGGGCGGTCCTCCTCCCGTATTCTCCGTCCATGAAAGAATCGGGCCAGGTCGACGTCCTCGTGATCGGCGCCGGGCCCGTCGGACTCGCCTGCGCGCTCGAGGCGGCGCGGCAGCAGCTCTCACATGTCGTGATCGAGAAGGCCGCGCCCCTCCAGACGCTCGTACGCTGGCCGACGCACACGGTCTTCTTCTCGACGCCCGAGCTCCTCGAGATCGGCGGCTATCCGTTCGTGACCGCCGCGGGCAAGCCCACGCGCCGGGAGGGACTCGCGTACTACCGAAAGGTCGCCGAGCGCGAGGGGATTCTGATCCGCCACCACGAGACGGTGACCTCCCTCAAGCGGTCCGCCGGACTGTTCCACGTCGGGACCACGAGGGGGGTCCACCGTGCGCGTGCCGTCGTCGTCGCAACGGGATTCTTCGACACGCCAAATCTTCTCGGAGTGCCAGGCGAGGATCTTCCTAAGGTCTCGCACTACTACACTGAGCCCTTCGCCTACGCGGGATCGGACGTGCTCGTCGTCGGCGGAAAGAACTCGGCCGTCGAGGCGGCGCTCGACCTCCATCGCAACGGCGCCCGCGTGACCATAGCTGTCCGTGGACGAGCCTTCGGAGCAAGCGTGAAGTACTGGCTGAAGCCGGACATCGAGAACCGCGTCCAGGAAGGGTCCATTCGCGTGCATTTCGAGACGCATGTCGTCTCGGTCGAGGAGGGCGTCGTCGTCCTCGAGACGGCAGGACAAAAGCACGAGATTCCGAACGACTTCGTCTTCGCACTCACGGGCTATCGCCCCGACTTTCCCCTCCTCCGCACTCTCGGCATCGCGATCACCGACGACCTCCACGTCGTACACGACCCCGTGACGATGGAGACGAGCGCACCGGGTCTTTACGTGGCGGGCGTCGTCGCGGCCGGCATCGAGATCGGGAAGCTCTTCATCGAGAACGGCCGCCTGCACGCCGTCGCGATCGTGAAGCACATCCTCGCGCGCCGGGGCTCCGCGCCGTCGGCGCCCCTCGCCGCTCCCGCGCTTCGCGATTTTCAGGACGGCGACTGACGCACGGCACGGTCCGGGCACCTGTCGTAGACGAAGGCCCGGATTTCCGGTTCAGGAGCGGGATCGAGCGTCAATCCACCACCACGAAGCGCTCTGGCTCTCTGAGCGAAACGCCAGCGCGCGAAAACTCGGAGCATTCGATCCATGGCTGGTCAGCGCCAACGGCGTACACGAAGAGCCCGTCCTTGCGCGGCGCCACGACGACACACTTTGCCTCTAAGGAACGAATCCCGCAGTGCGCCAAGACGTAGGGGATTCTCTCTTTGTCGTATCCTTTGATTCCCGTTAGCTGGCAATCGGAATACGTCTCCGAAAGCGCAACCGGAAGGCTCGCGAGCAGCGTCCCCGCGACGTCGTAGCGGTAGATTTGCGCCTCGCGGCATCCAACCGTCGCACGAATGCGGCAATCGAAGACATCAATGACTTCTCCACCGGGAGGCACCGTCACATCACCGCCGCGCCCGAAGGCTTCCCGGACGGGTCGGGGAGAAGCGGCAGCGTCCTCGCGCACGAGCTGCAAGCCCTTCCGGTCGTTCAGGTCGATGAGCACGGCCTGATCGTCGGCCAGGGTCATGTAACTGGACGCGTGGCCGGTGCCCAGGCGGACCCACCGATCACCAACCTTCCCGTGGAACACCTCTTTTCTCGATCCGACGACGATCACGCCGCTGTTCCCGGTCACTGGCCGGCCGATATCGACCTTCAGCCACGGCGTCACGTAGCGCTCCTCGTGTTTCGTGCACGCAACGAGCACGATGACGGCTAGCATCGCGGCCGCCGCGCTCGCCCGGAGACGCAGTCTCACTCGCGGGCTCGCTCCGCCCAAGGCGGCGCCAGCGCCCACCCGATTCCTGCAAGGAGCATTCCTACACCGCAGCCTTTTTCGCCGCGGGCGCCGGCTCGGGAGCGTCCGGGAACGGGTTCACCTTGTTCTCGACGGGAGGAAGGGTCTTGAGGAAGTCGTAGAGCATTCCGAGATCGTCCTCCGTGAGGCCTGACAGCGAAAGCCACGGCATGACGGTGTTACGACCCTTCGGCGCGATCGGGGCGTTCTCCGCCGTGATCGACGCGAACGACTTGAAGCGGCCGATGAACTCGGCCTTCGTCGCCTGGCCGAGATATCCGTCCTTGTGCGGCGTGAGGTTGGGCGTCACGTTGCGCCCCCACGGGCCCTTCATCTCCCATCCGCCCGTGAACTCCCGGCCCTTGATCGGCTTGCCGTGGTCGTCGTGGGGCGTGTGGCAGCCGATGCAGCCGCCGACCACGGCAAGGTAGCGGCCGTAAGCGAGCCCGTCCTTCGGGGCCGGGGCGGTCACGGGCCCCTCGAGGGGTTTCGGGACGCCCTTGATCAGGAGGTTCACGGGGAAGTCGAGCTTCTTGACCGGGACCGCGTGCGCGACCGCCGGAAGCGTGCGGAGGTAGACGACGACCGACTTCGCGTCCTCGTCGGAGAAGTTCCGGTATTCCTCGTACGGCATCATCGGGAAGAGCGCGTTCCCATCCCTGTCGACGCCCTCGCGGATCGCGCGCAGGACCTCCCCGTCCGACCAGTTCCCGAGCCCGTTCACGGGGTCGGCCGTGATGTTCTGGGCGCAGACGACGCCCGGGACGGCGAAGTCCTTGCCGAACGGCAGGCCGCCCTGCCCGGCCGTCCCCGGCTTGCGCGGGACACCGAAGCGATCGGCCTGGAGGTCGGAGTGACACGTGAGGCAGTTGCACACGTGCTCGACGAGATACGTGCCGCGCGCGAGGCGCGCGGGCGTCCGTTCAATGCGTTCGGCCGAAGCCGGGCGTTGCGCGGGGCGACGAAGCGCGAGAGCCGCCACTGCAATGCCGACGAGGACGGCGAGGCCGAAGGCCGCGTACAAGACCAGCCGCACGATTCTTTTCATGAGGCGGGGATTATGGCGCTAGACGTCGTCGCAGTCCTCATCCTCGAACAGGTTCCGCTGGTGCCGGCTCGCGCGCCGCGCGGGAGCCGGCGGCCCGGGCAGGGGCGGCGCCGACGGCTCCTGTACGGACGGATCATCCACCTGGGACGAATTGAGCCGCGGCGAAACCACGTAGGACTCGAGCGCGCCCGGCGGAAGCGCGTGGAGCAGCTCTTGGAGGCGCTCGGCGTCCTCGGGGCCGGCGTCGAGCCAGAGGTCCTCGGCGCCTCTCTCGAGGATGACTGGCATCCGGTCGTGCACGGGCGCCACGTCGGCGCTCGCGTCCGTCGTCAGGAGCGCGAACGTCCGCAGCGGAGGCCCCTCAGGCGATTGCCACTCATCCCACAGCCCCGCGATCGCGAAGAGCTCACGGGACTTCGCGCGGAAGGCGAACGGGATCGACTCCGGGCCGCGGCGCCTCCATTCGTAGAAGCCGTCCGCGGGCACGAGGACTCGCCGGCGGCGAAAGGACTCGCGGAAGCTGGGCTTTGTCGCCGCCGTCTCGGAGCGCGCGTTGATGGGTCGGCCCGCGTCCGAAGGGTCGCGGACCCACGCCGGGACGAGGCCCCATCGCATCGGCTCGAGAACCCGCGCCCCCGATTCCGAGAGCCGCACGACCGGCAGGTCCTGTCCGGGCGCCGCGTTCCATCGGGGACGGAGCGGCGCCGGCTCACCACGGACACGAAACCGCGAAATCAGGGCGTCGGCGGGCGACGTGATCCAGTACCGGCCGCACATCGGCGCATTGTGCCGCGTTCTTGGGTCTCAGCCCACGGCGGCGGCCGGCGGTGTGAGCCGGGTTCCCTCGGGATCGCTCGCGGGCGCGGGCCCCGGGACCGAAGCGATTCTTCCGGACTGCCCTCCGTTGCGATTCCACCAGCGCTCGGCGTCCGCCCGGTTCCAGGGCTCGGGCAGGAGAAGCTCCGCGAGGCGCGCATCCAGGGCTCGGGCGCTCTGAGGTCTGTCGTCGGGCTCCTTCGCGAGACAGTCCATGAGGACGCGCTCCAGGCCCGGAGGAATCGGCATGGTGACCCGGCGCGACGGCGGGATCGGGATCGTCGACGCATGGTCGTGAATCGTCTCGAGTGCGGTCGCCCTCTCGAAGACGGGCAGGCCCGTGAGCAGCGTGTACGCGACGGCTCCGAGCGCGTAAAGATCGGTGCGGCCGTCCACGGCACGCCCGAGCGCCATCTCCGGCGGCATGTAGGCGGGCGTCCCCGCGAGGAGGCCGCTCTGCGTGAGGTCCGCCCCCGACGCGGCGAGCGTCTTCACGAGGCCGAAGTCGAGCACTTTCACGAAGTCGGGGTCGCCTCCGTAACGGCTCAGGAAGACGTTGCCCGGCTTGACGTCGCGGTGGACCAGACCCGCGGCATGGGCCTCGGCCAGCGAGTGGCAGACCTGGCGCAGCACGTGGACGACGCGTCCCGGCGACAGAGGGCCGAATCGGCGAACGACCTCGTCGAGTGTGAAGCCTTCGAGGAGCTCCATCACGTAGTAGAACGCTCCGTCGTCCGAGCGCCCGAAGTCGTAGAGCTGCACGGTGTGCGGCGAGCGGAGCCCGGCCGTGACCTTCGCCTCGCGCTCGAAGCGCGCCATCAGCTCGCGCCCCGAATGGTCCGTGCCGCCGCGCACGAGCTTGATGGCGGCGTCCCGCACGAGCATCCGGTGCTCGGCCCGCCACACCTCGCCCATTCCACCTTGCCCGAGAAGCGACACGAGACGGTAGCTGCCAAGCTCCTCCGCGCGCCCTGCCTCCGCTGTGAGGGCGTAGACGATGCGGGAGCCGACGATCCCGATCACGCATGCGATCGCCGTCGGCAGGAACATCGCGATCGCCGCGTCGGCGCCCGGCGCCGGCTGCTGGCCGAGGCTGATCGCGACGAGGAGGCCCAGCGGGTCCATGAGCGCCGTCGCGATCGTCGCGAGCGCGGTCTTCCCACGCGTCGAGGGAACGAGGAGCGGAAAGGCCATGAGCCAGACCGCGACCGAGGACCAGCCCTTCGGCGGCGCGCCCGTTCCCAGCGGCAGGGAGTGGAACTCGATCGCGAACGGCAGGCCCATCGCCACTTCGAAGACGAGCGCGCGGTCGAGGATCTCGGCAGGATCCAGTCCGGCGCGCCGCGTGAGCGCGAACGTCCCCACCGACGCCACGATGCTGGCCACCTCGCCGAAGAGCACGACGTCGGCGTAGGAGGGCCCTATTCTCACACTCGATCGGGAACGCCTACTCGGACGAGATCCTCCACGCCGCGCGACTGAAAACCGGTTGCGGACGAGATCAGCCGCCCGCCGTCCACTCGTAGTCGCGCACGCCCGCCGCGCGCCACGCGACGAACGCGGCAACGAGGATCGTCCCGATTCCGCCCGAGACGACCGCGAAGCTGGCGCCCGCCGCCGCGGAGACGAAGAGGCTCGCGACGAAGCCCGCCTCGAGCTCGCCGAGCTGCGGGCCGCCCATGAAGAAGATCATGTTCACTCCCGTCATCCGGCCGCGGAGACTGTCCGGCGTCACGAGCTGGCGCACCGTCTGGCGGACGACCGTGGAAATCGTGTCCGACAGCCCGACGAGCGCGAGCGCGCCGAACGTAAGCCAGAAGCCGCGCGAGAGCCCGAACACGATCGTCGCGGCGCCGTAGGCCGCCACGGCCCAGAGAAAGACGCGTCCCTGCCGGCGGGGCAGGCTGTGCACGGAAGTCCAGACGGACGCGGCGAGCGCGCCGATTCCCGGCGCGGCGCGCAGCCAGCCGTAGCCGGCCGGCCCCGCCTTCAGGACCTGGTCCGCGAAGATCGGGAGGAGCGACATCGCACCCGCGAAGAACGTCGCGAAGAAGTCGAGCGTCATCGTCCCAGCCCACGAGCGACACGAGCATCGAAATCGCCATGCGGCGGAAATCGCGATGTTTCAGAGCGTGGTAGGGCTTGTGGCCGGTCCTCACAACCGGGGAGTGTAGCGGCGCGTATACGATGTCCCGCATGGGTAAGAAGCAGAAATCCGCCTACGCCCTTGCAATGGAAAAGCTGGAGGCTGCCGACCGCGAGTCGGGCGTCAAGGAGACGCCGCTCTCCAACGCCCAGAAAGAGGCGATTGGCGAGGCCCGGCGTATCGCGGCGTCACGCCTCGCCGAGCGGGAGATCCTTTTCCGCGACGGGATCGGGAAATACGTAGATCTGGCCGAACGCGACAAGGCCGAGGAGGAGTACCGGATCGACCGGCAGCGGATCGAGGACGACCGCGACCGGTCCATCGAATCGATCCGCCGCGGCTCCCGCTGAGGCCGGCATCGAGGCTCTAACGCGTCAGACGGTCTTCAGCCAGTCCGACACGTCGGCGACCATCCGGTCCCACGACGGGGAAACGTAGAGGACGGGCTGGTACTGCGTGGGGTCGTAAGGCCGCGTCGAGGCGTCGGCGAAATCCAGCGGGCGGAGCTCGGCTTCCTTCGTCATCCGCTCCATCTCGCCGAACGACGAGAGGGCGCCTGCGCCGTACGTCCTGAAGGCGCCGCCCTCTTCCACGAGCCCGAACTCGAGCGTGTACCAGTACACGAGCTCGAGCCGCCTCATCCCCTCGTCCGTCGCCCGCCTCGCGGACTCGCCGAAGAGCCGTGACAGTCGGACGATGTCCGGATGAAAGAGGCTGGCCGCGTGCCCGACGAGCTCGTGGATGACGTCGGGCTCCGGCGTGTAGAAGGGCACCGAGTGGTGGCGCATGTACTGCGTCGACAGGAAGACGCCTTGCGCCATCGCCGAGAGGAAGCCGCGGCCCTGAATGAGCCCCGCGACGGGGAGCATCCGGAAGCCCGAGCGCTCGAGCGTGACGTTCACGTCCGCGAGCTGCGGAACGCGCATGCGGTCGAGGGTGAGGACCTTCGAGCTCTCGATCCACTCCCGGCAGGCGTGCGTCTCGTGGAGAGGACCGAGACGCTCCCACGTGAGCTTCCACACGGCCTGCTCCTCGGGCGTGTAGTCCACGCGCGGGAGCGGGTCGCCGGACTTGTACGAAAGTGCGTGCCGGGCGATCTCGTTGCGCCGGGCCCGGTAGACGGGATCCTTGAAGCCCGGGTGGTCCGGGTCGAGGCGGACGATCTCGCCTTCCTGAGCGAGGACTTCGGACAGCTCTTTCACGCTCGCGCGCTCCCCTCATCGCATCGTAATGCGAAAGCCGGGCCGGCGGCAGAGTCTCCCGTCACCGGGTCATCGGAATGTACGAGCCGTCGGAGTTGTGCTGGTCGTTGAGAACGCCATACGCGGCCCAACGCGACGAGCCGGAGAGTCTCTCGATCTTCGCCGTGCCCGCCGCGGCGCCGCGCGAAGAGAGCGGCTGATTGAACTGCTTCCACTCCCCCGGCGCGAGCGCCGCCGTATCCGGGCTCGCGAGGACGCCGCCGTCGGCACCGTAGTACGTCACGCGCAGCGTGATCGTGTCCGCCGCGTCGCCGCGATTGACGATCGCGAGATTCGAGCGCTGGACGGCGTTCTGCTGCAGTCCGTTGACGTACGCGAGCGCTGTCGCGCTCTCGCCGAGAGTTAGCCCCGGATAGAACAGGCCGAAAGTGCCGCCGCCCGCCGCGTTCGTGAACGTGCGCGCGCCGGCTGCGAGGGAAGAGGCGGGCGTCCCCGGCGGCGCCTTGACGAGGAGTGACCCACCAACACTGTTTGTCGGAATCGGAAGTCCGAGACTTCTTAGAAAGGCCATCGAGTCGGGCAGGATCTTCTGTTCGCCGGGCTGAAGCGTCAGCGGCACGGAGCCCGACCCGGCCGCGGAAAGCTGGGGCGAGCCCGTGTATGTCAGCGTGAGTGTCATCGGCTGACTGGCGAGGTTGGTCAGCGTGAGCTCGCTCTGGTACCCCGCCGTCGAGAGCACGATCGGCACGAGCCGGTCAGCTCCCGTCGCGTCTCCGGGCACGAGTGGCGGGACGAACGAGCCGTCCGACGTCACGGCGTCGTTGAGAACGCCGTAAGCCGTAAATGGTGAAGCACCCGCGACGCGTGTGACGACGGCTCTTCCCGACGCCGCCTGCCCGAGCAGCGGCTGATTGAGCTGCGTCCAGCCGAAGCCCGCCAGCGTCTGATCCGCCGGGCTCGAAAGGGCCTCGCCGTTCGGACCCTGGAGCGTCACACGTAATGTCACGGCGTCCGGGCCGGCATTGACGAGGGCCAGGTTCGAGCGCTGCGCGGCGTTCTGCTGCAGGCCGAAGATCGTCGCAGTCGTCGTGGAGCTGGCCGCGCCCGTGTAGAAGAGGCCGAATGTGCCGCCCGCGCCCGGCGTCGAAGTGCGGCCGCCGATGAAGACGTCGGAAGGAGAGGAGGCGCCCTGGAAGAGGGCGCGGAGCGTGCCGATCTGGGAGCTGCCGTCGCTCGGGATCGCGAGGGCGCTCTGCCGCAGGAAGAGGATGGTGTCGGGGACGACGCGCAGCTCTCCCGCGGCAAGCGTGAGTTGCGCGTATCCGCTCCCGGCGCCGGCAGAGGCGGTGTACTGAAGGAGAACCGTGACGGGGACGGAGGCTTTCGAGCCGAGCGTGAGCTCGGTCGTGTAGTGAGTCCCGCCCGTTCCTCCCGCATCGAGGACGACGGGCAGGAGCTGTTCGGGGCCTCCCGTGAAGGCGGGTGCGCGCACGGTGACGATGAGGGTCGCCGTCGAGACGAGGCCCAGGGCGTCGCGGACTTTCAACGTGACGACGTAGCTGCCGGGAGCGCCGAAGGCGTGGGTGACCGGGCTGCCCGTGCCGGACGTGCCGTCGCCGAAGTCCCATGCCACGGTCGTCGGGTCGTTCGGGTCCACCTGCGTCACGTTCGCGACGAAGCTCACCGGCGCTCCGGCGTCGAACGCGTTCCCTCCGAGCACGGGCGCGATCACGGCGGCAGGCGTGGAATCGCCGGTCGGAGCCCACGCGGAGAAGACTTCGGTGTTCGCGGCGGAATCGTCGGTCCACATGACGAGGAGGTTGCCCAATGCGTCCACGACGCCCGCGGGGTTCGTCGAGACGCCCGGGTTCGCGGACAGGTTCAAGGGCGCGCCAAAGGTCTTCCCGCCATCGGCGGAGTGCGCGTAGAAGACGTCGGTCTGGTCGTTGCCGCTGTCGTCCTGCCAGACGATGGACACTCCGCTCCTGGCGTCGGCAGCGAGGAACGGGAACATGCTCTGGCCGTCGTTATTCGAGACATTGACCGGCGTGGAAAACGTCGATCCGCCGTCCGTGGATTTCCGGACCATGACCTCGCGGTTCAGACCGGTCGCCGTGCTGTAGCGGTTGTAGAACGTGAGGTACACGGCGTCACTCTTGTCCACGGCCACGCGGGGCGCGAAGGCGTCCACGCCCGTCTCCGAGACCGTCTTCCTCACGGAAAACGTCGTCCCGCTTGGCGCGATGGCCATTCGGCAGGTGGAGACGGGTCCCGAGGTGACGGCGGACGTCGTCCACACGAGGTAGGCGGCTCCCTTCGAATCGAACGCGAGCGAGAGGGGCTGGAGCGGGTTGATGCTGTTTTCGTTCAGGAGGGGCTGCATCGTTCCGAAGGTCGCGCCGCCGTCGACCGACCGGACCGCGTTCACGGCGAGAAGGCCGCTCGTCGGATCCTGGTCGAAAAAGGCCACCACGACATTCCGATTCGCGTCCACCGCGATCGCCGGGAGGTCCGCGTTGCGGCCCGCCACGCTGACCCTGGCCGGCGGCTGGAACGTGGCGCCGTGGTCCGTCGAGCGCGTGACCCAGATCTCTCCCGTCGATCCGTTTTGCGACGTGTACGCGACGTACGGGTTTCCGGCCGCATCGAGAGCGAGGACGCCACTTGTCGCAGCCGCCGCGTTCGCGGAGACCTTGAGAGGCACCGACCAGGTGATGCCGCGATCCGTCGAGCGCCGGTAGACCACGTCGTCGCCCGTCACGTTCTGTGTGTCGTCGTCGTGGACGAGGTGGATCGTGCCCGCGGAATCGATCCGCGGCGGGCCCGCGAGGGCCGTGAAGCCGGGCGACCGGCTGACGTTGAGCGGCAGCGAGGCGGCGCGCGCGGACGGCTGCACGTTCAGGCGCACGTTCGTCTGGCGCGTGGAGGCGGGCCCCGCCGCCGCGATCGCGAGGAGATACGTCCCGGGCGGCGTCGCGAGAGACGCGGACACGGTGAGCCGCGAGGGCTGGCCCGCCGCCACGTTCGTGCTCGAGAACGCGAAAGAAAGATTAGACGTCACACCGGAGACGGGCGGAGACACCGAGAGCGAGAGCGCGCCTGAAAAACCGTTCACGGCGGAGGTCACGAGGTCGAACGTCGCGGACTCGCCGCCGCGGACGGACGCGTAAACCTGACGCGCGGAGACGTTGAAGTCCGGCCCGGCCGTGACCGTCGAGGGAAAGAACGCGTAGTAGACGTCGGGATCGCTGCCGCGCTCGTCACTCCAGGAAAGATGGAAGTTTCCCGAATCGCCCGCGAGCCCGTCGTAGTCGCCGTGATAGCTCCCGAGCGCGCTGGGGCCGAAGACCCAGTTGTGATCGGTGACGCGCACGTTGCGGCCGAACGTGACGCCGCCGTCGGCCGAGACCGTCATGTAGACGTCCGTCAGGCTGTCGTTCGCGGGGTCGTTGCGCCGATCCCACCACTTGACGGCGACGCGCCCGTCCTCGGTCGCGGCGATAGACGGCGACCACTGGCTCGTCGCGGTCGCGTCGTCATTGAGGCGCACCGGCGCGCTGAAGTTGATCCCGCCATCCGTGGAGCGCACGTAGAAAATGTCCGAGCGATCCACGGCCTGTCCCGGGGACACCGCCGCGTAAACGAGATGCCACGTGCCGTTCCGGTCCACGACCGTCGCCGGGAAGCTCTCGGCGCGCACGCCGTTGCCTCCCGTGAGCATGCTCGCGACCGGCGTGAAGAGGACGGCCGCTTTCGGTGTCGAGAACGTCACGCCTCCGTCGACGGATTTCGTCAGTGTGATTCCAGTGCCCCCGAGATGGCCGTCGCGGTACGAGACGAAGACCTCGCCGTTCGGTCCGATCGCAATCGAGGAGTCCTGCACGACCTGCGAGCCGTCGAGCGCCGAGAGCGCCTGGGCGGTGCCGAAAGAACGTCCTCCATCCGCGGAGCGGGCGACGAGAATGAAAGCGCCACCGTAGAGCGTCGAGAAATCCGTCCACGACACGTAAACGTTTCCCCGGAACTTCGAGGATGAGTTGTCGACCGCGAGCCCGTTCTGGTCCTGGGTGTCGTAGACGTTTGCGGCGGTGGTGCTCGCTTCGGCGCATGTCCACGAGACCGCCGTGTCCGTGGACACGCACGCGGAGATGACGCTGGCGCCATCGCTCGCCGTCGCGAGCGTCGCGTAGTACATCTCGCCGTTCGGACCGAACGCCACGGCCGGATGCCCGAGATTCTGGCCGCCCGGGAGCTCAGGGAGACTCCCGTGCTGGAACGTGCTGCCACCGTCCACGGACAGGCCGTAACCGGAACCCTGGACGAGATTGGCGTCGTTGAAGCCCACGATCACGCGGCTGTCGCGGGCGGCCACCGACGACTCGCTGTTCGTGTGCCCGTCGACGTCGGCCGACGGGTTGTTCACCCGCACGTTCTGGCCGGCAGTCGACGTGAGCGGCCGGCGAACTCCCCCCGGGAGCGGCGGGGGGAGGCTCGAGGCGCGGATCTTTCCAAACTCCGCTTCGGGCTGCACGGCGCGCGAGCGCGCGGGGACGAGAAGGAGAGCGAGGATGGCCAGAAGAGCGGACGTTTGGCGTAGCATCTGCGCCCGAGTATGCGAAATAAATGCCTTCCCCGTTTGGGTTTTCTGGCCCTTCTCGCCGCGGGCCCAGGCCCCCGAGGCGCGGCTGCCCTGGTCCCCACTCCAGCCGAGGACGCGCGTGCCATCGTCGAAGCGCTCGTCTCCTGCGGCACGCGCCATTCCCTGTCCTCCCGGACGGACGTGCGGCGCGGAATCGGATGCGGACGCGACACGGTTGTGCGCCGCCTCGAAGCGGTCCAAAACGAGTCCAGAAAGCGGATGCGCGTCGTCATCGACAGATTCGAGACGAGCGGCTCCCGCACCAGGAACGCGACCGTCCCGATGGAGAACGTCTACGCGATTCTCCCCGGCACGGACGCCGTACTCGAACGTACGGCGTTCGTCGTGTCGGGCCACTACGACTCGATGCCCTCGGACGTCATGGACCCGAAGGCCGACGCCCCGGGCGCGGACGACGATGCGTCCGGCACGGCCGTGTCGATCCTCGCCGCCCGCGCCCTCGCGCCGAAGCCCGCGCGCGCAACCCTCGTTTTCGCCGCCGTGGCCGGCGAGGAGCAGGGCCTCCTCGGGGCGAAGCGCCTGCTCGAATGGCTGACGAAACAGGGTTACACGGTGGGCGGCATGATTACGTGCGACATCGTCGGCGCAACGAACGGATCGGCCGACCGCCGTGTGCGCGTGTTCTCGGAGGGCGGTCTCGATGGCATCGACTCTCCGGGACGACAGATGGCGCGCCTCGTGGAGGAGGTCAACGGGAAGGACATCGTACGCCTTGTCTTCCGGTTGGACAGGTTCGGACGCGGCGGCGACCACCGGCCTTTCGTCGAGGCGGGTCTCCCCGCGATCCGCTTCACCGAGCCGCTCGAGGACTATCACCACGAGCACCAGACGCCGCGTACCGAGAACGGGATCGAATACGGCGACCTCGTGAAGTTCATGGACTTCGACTTCGTCGCGGCGACGGCGGCGGTCGTTGTCAAGACACTGGAGGAGATGGCCAATGCTCCGGACCCGCCCACGCGAGTCACGCTGGGTGGAGCGGTAACGGACTCCGCGAAGATTTTCTTGGAAGGTAACAAGGACGAGGAGCGCGCGAGTTACGAGATCCTCTGGCGGGAGACCACGGACGCGCGATGGAACGTTCAGAGCACCATCGACGCAAGATCCTCCGCCGCATCTTTCTCTTCGGTGCTCTCTTCGATTTCCACCGACAACCACTACTTCGCCGCGCGCAGCGCCGGAAAAAACGGGAAGCGTTCGCTTGCCGTCCCGGCCGTCGCGGCGCCGAGGCCTCCGTCTTCTCCCGCGCCCCGGCCCGACCGTCCGGAGCGGACGGAATAGATATGAGCATCACTCCTCTCGACTGGGCGATCGTCGCCGCCTACTTCGTCCTCTCGATCGGCATCGGCCTCGCCTTCACGAAGAAGGGCGGCGAGTCGCTCGAGCAGTACTTCGTCGCGGGGCGCGCCGTGCCGTGGTGGCTGGCGGGCGCCGCCATGATTGCGACGACGTTCGCCGCCGACACGCCGCTCGTCGTGACGGGCCTCGTCGCCGCGCACGGCGTCGCGGGCAACTGGATCTGGTGGAACTTCGTCATGTCGGGCACTCTGACCGTCTTCCTCTACGCGCGCCTCTGGCGCCGCGCGAAGGTCATGACGGACGTCGAGTTCGCGGAGATCCGGTACGGCGGCAGGCCCGCGACGTTCCTGCGCGGCTTCCGCGCGCTCTACCTCGCACTGCCCATCAACCTCATCATCCTCGGCTGGGTCAACCTCGCGATGGTAAAGATCCTCCATATCTCGCTGGGAATCCAGCCGATCTGGGCGGTGGGAGTCTGCTTCGTCATCACGGTCGGCTATTCCGCGGCGGCGGGCATGTGGGCGGTCCTCTGGACCGACCTCGTCCAGCTCGTCATCAAGATGACCGCCGTAACCCTGCTCGCGTGGTTCGCCGTGAAGAAGGTGGGCGGAATCGGCGCGCTGAAAACGGGGCTCGAGAAGCACTTCGGCTCGATCGACACCGCCATCTCGTTCCTGCCGCCCGCCGGCTCGGCGTGGATGCCCATGATCGCGATCTTCACGTTCCTCGCGGTGCAGTGGTGGGCCGCGTGGTATCCGGGCGCCGAGCCGGGCGGCGGCGGGTACGTCGCGCAGCGCATTTTCTCGGCGCGGTCGGAGCGCGATGGCATCCTCGCAACTTTGTTTTTCAACGTCGGACACTATGCGCTCCGTCCGTGGCCGTGGATCATCACGGGCCTCGCGACCGTCCTCCTCTATCCGAACGGAGTGATGGTGAACGGCCAGATGGACAAGGAAGCGGCCTACGTGCAGGCCATGGTCGATCTCCTGCCGTCGGGCTGGAAGGGTTTCATGCTGGCCGGCTTCGCGGCGGCGTACATGTCGACCGTGGGGACTCATTTGAATTGGGGGGCGTCGTATCTCGTTGGGGACGTGTACAAGAGATTTCTGAGAAAGGACGCGAGCGAGGCCCATTACGTCGCAGTCTCGCGCTGGACGACCGTAGGTCTTTTTCTCGCTTCCATCGTCGTCACGTTGAATCTCTCGACGATCGAGGGCGCGTGGCGGTTCCTCCTCGCGCTCGGGAGCGGCACCGGCCTCGTCCTCATCCTTCGCTGGTACTGGTGGCGCATCAACGCGTGGAGCGAAATCTCGTCGATGCTCGCCTCGATGGTCGTCTCCGTGACGAGCATCCTGCTGATCCGGAATCCGCTCCCCAGGACCGACCCGGGGTACGGCGCGGAGGAGTTCCGCATCCAGGCGATCGTCATGCTGCTCACCGTCGCGGTCACGACGGTCGTCTGGGTCGCGGTCACGTTCCTGACGAAGGCCGAGCCCGATTCGACGCTCGACGCGTTCTACCTGCGCGTGCGCCCCGGCGGGCCGGGCTGGGAAACGGTCTCGCGGCGTCTCGGCTTCGGGCGCGAGCCCATCCCCGGCGGCGCGATGTCGTTCGTGAACTGGATCCTCGGGATCGTCCTCGTCTACACCGCGCTCTTCGGCATCGGCAAGCTCGTGTTCGGGCAGCTCTGGATGGGATTCGCGCTCCTCGACGTCGCGGCCGTCTGCTTCATCCTCATCATGTGGAGCCTGAAGCGGCAGGAGAAAATCGAGGCTTGACCCGGGCGATGGCCTTTGTTCAGGAGACGGGATTCGAGGGGATCCTGCTCATGGCGCGTTCGGCGAGCGCCGTGATCGTGAGCGACGGATTCACGCCGGGGTTCGCCGACACGGAGGACCCGTCGATGACGTACAGGCCCTCGTAGCCGAACATCCGGTGGCCCTCGTCGATGACGCCGTTCGCGGCGGATGTCCCCATGCAGCAGCCGCCGAGAATGTGCGCGGTCGTGGGAATCCCGAGCAGCGTCTCGGTCGCCAGGCTCTCGGTGTATCCGTCCAGCTTCTTCTCGATGCGGCGCGCGAGCTCCGTCGCCTCCGGCACCCACGCCTTCGCCTGCGGCCCGCTGCCGGTCCCCGTCGTCAGGCCCCGGCGGAACATCGTGCGAATGCCTCGGCCGAGCTTCATGCGCAGAGTTCCCTCGGAGGTGCGCATGTAGAGAAGGATCATCGTGTACTTCGCCCAGTCCGGAACGAACGCCGCCTTGAGGGTGGCCAACGGCCGCTTCACGAACATCGCGCCCGCATTCAGGAGCCGGGTCCCCACGGTGTCGCCGGGGGCGTGCGGCATCGCGAGGGGGCGGAAGAATCCCGAGCCCGCGGGGTAACGAACCGGTTCGAGGTGGGAGTGCTCGTCCGTCTGGAGGATCGAGCCGATCGCGATGCCCTTGGAAAGATCCACGTCGCGCCGCTCGGTCACGACGCCCATGAGGACTTCGGAATTCGTACGCACGAAGTCGCCGAGCCGGTCGGAGATCCCCGGGAGGCCGTCTGGCCGCTCGCGAAGCTTCAGGAGGAGCTCGACCGTGCCGAGGACGCCCCCGGCAAAGACGATATTGCGCGCGGTGATCGTCCGCGTCTTCCGGAGGAACGGCAAGAGCGCGCGCCCCGTCCGCGCCGTGACCTCGAAGCCGCCGCAGGCACGCGGCCGCACCCAGGTCACTTCCGTGTCCGCCTCAACTTTCGCTCCCAGCTTCTCGGCGAGCCAGAGGTAGTTCTTGTCGAGAGTGTTCTTCGCGCCGTGCTGGCATCCGACCATGCACCCGCCGCAGCTCGTGCAGCCGGCGCGCTCGGGCCCCAGGCCGCCGAAAAAGGGATCGGGCACCGTCACGCCCGGCTCCCCGAAGAAAACGGCCACGTCGGTGGACGACCAGGAGGATTCGCGTCCGATGTCCTTCGCGACCTCGCGGAGGACATCGTCGGGCAACGTCGTGAACGGGACCTTCGTGGCCCCGAGCATCCGCTTGGCGGTCGCGTAGTGAGGCAGAAGCTCGCGCTTCCAGTCGGCGAGATCTCCCCACGACGGCGCGGAGAAGAAGTCGTCCCCCGGGACGGGGAGCGTGTTCGCGTAGACGAGAGAGCCGCCGCCCACGCCGACCCCGGAGAGCGCCGTCACGTGCGGGAGGAACGTCATCTTGAAGAGCCCCCGGCAACCAGCCGAGGGAAGCCAGAGGTACCGCTTCACGTTCCAGTTCGACTTCGGGAAGTCGGACGCGGCGAAACGCGTGCCCTTCTCGAGGACGCGCACCCGGTACCCTTTCTCGGAAAGGCGGAGCGCGCTCACGCTGCCACCGAAGCCGGAGCCCACGATCACGTAGTCCGCGTCGAACGTCGCTGCCACGGGACGAGTCTACAAGGTCGGATTCGGGTCGCTCCATTGCGTCGATTGTCGCAGCGTGCGTGCTAGGCTGAACGCGCAACGTGGAGGCCGCTTGCGCAATTTCCTGATCTTCGTCGCCGCGATCGTCCTCGCCGTCTGGTATTTCCGCAGGGCGCCGCACGACAGTCCGGCCCCACAATCCGGCAGCGGCGCGGCCAACTCGACGTCTCGCGGACCCGGCTGCCTCATGGCCGCCGAGAGCGCCAATCGCGCGCTCTCCGACGCCACGCGCCTCCTCCTCTCGATGCCGGTCGACGCATCGAGGTGGAGCGACGCCGAGGGCGGCGTCTCCTCCGCGATCTCACGCGCCGAGTCGGCATGCTCCGGCGGCGAGACCGAGGCCGAGCGGGGCGGCATGGAAACCGCGCGGGACGCGCTCTCCCTCATGAAGACGACGCTGGAGGAGGGCTCGAAAGCGGCCCTCGGAGCGGGCGGCTTCCAGGGAGCGATGCGGCAGGAGGCGATCGACAACCGGTTGGCCTCCGCGCGCTCGAAGCTCGGGCTGCGCTAGTCGACGTACTTGTAGCCGGTGCCCGTGTCGAAGACGACGATGCGTTCGTCGCGATCGACCTTTCCCGCCGCCACGAGCTTCTTGACCGCCTCCCATGCGGCCCCGCCTTCGGGCGCGGCGAAGAGACCCTCGAACGACGCCAGCTCGATTGCGCCGCGGCGCATCTCGTCGTCCGTGACCGTCACGGCTTCACCCTTCGACGCCCGGAGGATCTTCAGAATCAGGTAGTCCGCATAGGCCTTCGGAACGCGAAGGCCGGACGCGTACGTTTGCGCGTTCTCGAAGCGGACCGAGACGTCTTTTCCCTCGGCGAAAGCCATGGGAATCGGGGCGCAGCCCTCGGCCTGCACGGAAATCATGCGAGGACGCGCCGAGCCGATCCACCCGAGACGCTCCATCTCCTCGAACGCCTTCCACATCCCGATGAGTCCGGTTCCGCCTCCCGTGGGATAGATCACCACGTCGGGCAGGGTCCAGCCGAAATCCTCGGCGAGCTCGTAGCCCATCGTCTTCTTGCCTTCGACGCGGTACGGCTCCTTGAGCGTCGACACGTCGAACCATCCTTCGGCATCCTTCCGTTGACCCACGATCCGGCCGCAATCGTCGATGAGGCCGTCGACGAGCGTCACGTGCGCGCCATAGGCTTCACACTCGATCTTGAACACCTTCGGCGTGTCCTTCGGCATGAAGACATGACATTCGATCCCGGCGGCCGCCGCATAGGCGGCTGCGGCACCACCCGCGTTCCCCGCCGTCGGAAGCGCGATCTTCCTTGCTCCGAGCACCTTCGCCATCGTGACGGCGGCGCCGAGACCGCGCGCCTTGAACGATCCCGTCGGATTGCCCGCCTCCTCCTTGACGTAGAGCCGCGGCATCCTCTCTCTCGCCCCGAGGCGCTTCGCGTGGAGGAGTGGAGCGCCTCCCTCGCCGAGAGACACGATGTCCTCGGCGCGGCGCGCCGGCATCATTTCGTGCCAGCGCCAGATCGTGCGTGAACGTCCGGCCGTGGCATCCCGCGAAAGCGCGGCCGCGGCGTAGTCGGCGAAGAGAGCGCCGGCGCAGCCCGTCTTCGCGCAGACGTTGAGAAGAGGACCCACATCGTAACGCGCACCACATTTCGTGCAGGACAGGTGGGAGAGAAAAGAGAAGGCCATAGCAGGATCTTATGATCCGCGCCATGAATCTCCGTCTGCGGATCGCGGCGGCGTGCCTCCTCGGCGCGCTCCTCGCGTGGCACCGGCACGGAACCGTCGTCTCGGAGAGAGGCGGCCGCTTCGAGGACCCCGACGCGATGTTCCACGCGCGCCGTGCGACCCGCGCGGTGGCCGAGGGTACGCTCCTCCCCCCGGTGACGGACCGCTTCGAGAACTTTCCCGGCGGCGGACTGGCTCTCTGGCCCCCCCTTCACGATGCGACTCTCGCGCTCCTCGCCCGCGCGGGAGGGTCGACGCGGGAGGACCCTGCGCTCGGAATGACGACGGCCGCCTTGCTCCCCGTCATCGAGCTCGTTCTCGCGGTGATCGTCGCCGCCGCGATTGCCGGCCGCCTCGGGGGGGGCCCCGGGGGCGCGGCGGCTGCGGCGTTCGCCCTCGCGCTCACGACCGCCGTCGTTCGCCGCGCCGCCTTCGGCGAGATCGACCACAACCTCACCGAGGTACTGCTCGGCCTGCTTCTGCTTTATTTCGTCGCGAGAATCTCTGCAGGAGAGGCGGCTTCTTCGAAGGGTCATGGGCGCCCGCGCGAGCCGTGGCGTTCGATCGTTCTGGCGGGCGTCTGGGCAGCCCTTCTGCTGGTGAGCCTTGGTTTCTACACGGGCCTCGTGATGTCGGCCGGGGTCGTCGGAGCGGCGGCGTGCGTCGCGGCGCTCGTGGACGCGGGAGACGGCCGCGCGCGCCGCACGCTTCCTTCGCTCGCCGCAGGCTTCGCCCTGGCCGCGGCGAGCCTCCCCTTCTTCGCGAGCCTTCGCGTGAAGCCCGATCCCGCCGACCCATGGCGCCTGGGTCCCGTGCACAGCCTGCTTCTTGCCGGAGCGGGCGCCGGAAGCGCGCTGGTCGTCCTCTTTCTCATACGAAGAAAATCTCCTGCGCCGTCACACGAACAACCGCACGACCGGATGCGCCTGAAACTAGCACTCAGCGCCCTCCTCCTCGCGACCGCGGCCGCGGCCGCGCAGCCGCGCACCGCGTGGAGCGCGCTCGCGGCGGGCCTCGGATTCGTCGGCGCCCGGGACCCGTGGCTCGCGACGATCGACGAGTTCCAACCGATGTGGGCGGCGCCGCTCGCGCTCCAGGCCCTGGCGCCCGCGCAGCCCGCGTTGCCCGTCGCGCTCGCCGCGCTCTTTTTCGCCGCGCGCGCGTGGCGGAAGCTCGACCCGGCGCGCCGCGCCACGCTCGCACTGGCCGCCGTCCCGGCGCTCCTCTTTCTCGTCCTCGCGCTCTCGCAGAAGCGCTTCCTCCCGCCCGCCAGCGCGTTCCTCGCCGCCGCGGCAGGCGTCGCATGGGCCTTCGACGCGTCTCCCGTCGCCATCTGGACCCGCCGCGCCGTCTTCGCGGCCGCGGTGCTCGTCACGCTCGACGTCTTCGGCCTGACGTACCTCCGCCTCACGTTCAAGGACGAGCCCGACGCCCTCGTCTCGGCCGGCGAGGCCGCAGCCGGCGTCTTGCGCGACGTGACGCCGCCGCCCGGCGACCCGCCCGCCTGGGGCGTTCTCGCCCCGTGGGACTATGGGCACGAGATCGTGCGGTACTCCGGGCGCGCGGTGGCGCTGAACAACTTCGGCACGATGCATCCCGGCTTCGCACGCGCGATGGGCATCTTTCTCGAGACCGACCCCGCGAGGGCCGTCGCCGAGCTCGACGCGCTCGGCCTCCGATACGTCTTCGCGGTCTACCCGCCAAACGTGATCCCGAGCGGCGCTCAGGCCGTGCATCGCGACCCGGCACGGTACTTCGTGGGCGGCTACCACCCCGACCGGCTCACGCCGTACGCGCCGACGGAGGAAGGAGCGCGTACGTTCCTCGTGCGGCTGCACCTCGAAAACGGCGCCCCGAAGGCCGACGATCTCCCGGCGGCGCGATTGGCCCTCGCTCGCCTCGCTCTTCGGTGGGAGTCGCCGCAGGCCGGACCCGATCCTTCGGGTTGGCCCGTGCCTTTTATGAAGCTCTTCGAGGTGCGGCCCGCGCCGGCACGCTGACACGGGCGGCTACGGGTCGACGATCCCGAGTGCCTTCCCCGTCGCGCAGTCGACGCGAAGGTAGTGACGGGGATCGACGCCGTAGCGGGACGCAAGGGCGTACTGTTCGCCGAGCACCTGATAGTCGCCGGCGCCATCCTTCGAGCGCATGAGGTTCAACGTTGTGCCGTTTCGCGGGTCCACCATCGGATTCCGGCAACCCTCACCCTCCTTCGGCTCCTCCATCTTGGAGAGGCCGGAAACGGGGACCATGAAGTGGTCGGGGACATCCTCTGCCTTGGCGACGATCCCTCCGGCCATCGAGCCGCGTCCCGACGCACAGGCCGCGAGCGCCGCGGCGGCGCCCAGCGTCAGGACAGACTTCACACGAGTCGTGTTTCGCATGGAGGGACCTTAGCAGAGGCGGCCAGAGGTCACCGCGTCTCCGTCACCTTGCGGATGCCTCGCGGCCGGTCGGGGTCGAGGCCCCGGGCGAGCGCGGCGTGGTACGCGAGAAGCTGGCCGGGGATCACGGAGACGAGAGGCGCGAGGAACTCGGGTACGACGGGGGATGGAATCGCGCCAATCCCCCGCGGCCCGATACGGATCACGGGGCTGCCGCGCCGCGCGAGGTCGCGGGACATCGCGCGCATCCCGGCCTCCGGACGCGTCGCGGGCGGCGACACGACGATCACCGGGAGGTCCTTTTCGGCCATTGCGATAGGCCCGTGCTGGAAGTCGGCCGCGGAGAAAGCCTCGGCGAAAAGAAGTGCGAGCTCTTTCAGCTTGAGGGCGATCTCGAACGCGGTTGGATAGTGCACGCCCCGCGCGAGGACGACCGCGCGCTTCGCCCGCTCGAGAGTGCGCGCCGCCCGGTGTGCGGCCTCCTCGGACCGGAGCGCTCGTCTCATGGCGTCCGGTATCCCGAAAAGCGCATCGAGATCCTTCCTCAGGCGAGCGAACGACAGCACGAGGAGGGCGACCGCCGCGAGCTCCGTCGTGTACGTCTTCGTCGCCGCGATGCTCCGCTCCTCTCCCGCATGGAGCGGCAGAACCTCTCCCGCGGCCCTGGCAAGCGGACTTTTGGGGTCGTTCACGATGGCGAGCGTCGGGGATCCGGCGCGCCGGGCGGCGGCGATCGTCTCGACGATGTCCGGGGAGCGGCCGGACTGCGAGATTCCGATCACGAGCGCGCCGTTCAAACGCGGAGGTACGCCGTAGAGCGTGACGAGGGACGGCGCCGCTAGGACGACGGGGAGGCGCGACGCGAGCCCGAAGGCGTATTGCGCGTACCGCGCCGCGTTGTCGGACGTTCCCCGCGCCGCGATGAGGACGAACGGGACCTTCGCCCGGCGCCAGCCTGCCGCGAGCGCCGCCGCGTTCCGCCCCTCGCGCTCGAGGAACTGCGCGACGGCCGCGGGTTGCTCGAAGATCTCGTCGTGGAGCACGGAGCGGGAACCGTCCGGAGGCATCGTGCGATGCTAGCGCAGCGAGTGAATCGGTGTTCTTACGCGGTTCGAAGGGGGCTCACAGGCGCTTGACGCCGCGATTTCTCAGGCCGGTCCTGCGTCCGATGGCGTTCCGGGTGCTGCCGCGCGCCCTCGGCCCGACGCGCGTCTGGCGCCTCGCAGAGCCTCTCGTAGAAGGCGTCAAGGGCTGGGAGTTCGAGGTGCTTCTCCGGCGCATCGACGCGTCGCCGATCCATCGTGGAAACGACGTGAGCGTATTTTTCGACGGTCCGTCCGCGTTCGCCTCGATGTGCGCCGCCATCGACGCCGCCGAGCGCGAGGTCCTGCTCGAGGCGTACATCCTCAAGGACGACGCCACTGGACGCGACTTCGTGGGCGCGCTCGCAGCGGCCGCCCGGCGCGGGGTCGTCGTGCGCGTTCTCGCGGACGCCTTCGGCTCCAGCGACACGCGCCCGGAGTTCTGGCGCCAGATGGAGGAAAAACACATCGAGGTGCGCCTCTACCACCCGCTTTTCCCCTTCCTCTGGTACCAGCCCTACCGCGATCACCGGAAGATCCTCGTCACGGACCGCCGCGTCGCGTTCACGGGCGGCATGAACATCGGGGACGAGTACGGCTCGTCACTCAAGGGCCGCGGAGGCCGCGCGTGGCGCGATACGCATGCGCGGCTCGAGGGACCGGCCGCATGGGAGATGGCCGTCGTGTTCCAGGAGGGCTGGGACCGCGCCGGCGGGTCGCCGTTCGAAATTTCGCCCCTCGAGCTCGCGCCGGCCGGCGCGCCGGCTCCCCCCGGGGCGTCGATTCTCGTCCTCGATTCGAGCCCCGGCCGCGGACACGAAGAGACCGCCTCGGTCCTCGCCGCGATGGGTGCCGCCGCCCGGCGCACGTTCTGGCTGACGAACGCGTACTTCGCCCCGCGCAGGGGCGCGCTGCCGCTCCTCGCAAGGGCCGCCGCCCGCGGCGTCGATGTTCGGCTCCTCCTGCCCGGGACGAGCGACGTGCCGCTCGTGAGGCACGCGGGGCACGGCGTCTTCCGGTATCTGCTCGAGCGCGGGGTGCGGATCTTCGAGTACGACGGCTCGATCCTCCATGCCAAGACGGTCGTCGTCGACGGATGGGCCTCGATGATCGGATCGACGAACATGGACTTCCGCTCGTTCCATTTCAACGCCGAATGCAACATCGTCGTGCTCGACGCCGCCGTCGCGGAGACTCTGGAGCGGCAGTTTGCCGCGGACCTCGGCCAGGCCCGCGAGATCACCCTTTCGGACTGGAACCGGCGACCGTGGTTCCACAAGCTCGGGGACGCCTTCGCCCGGGGCGTGTCGCCCGCCTTGTAGTATTCCGGGAGTGAAAAGGACCTGGCTCGCTCCCCTCCTCGCTCTCGGCCTTGGCGTCGCGACTCCAGCGGCGGCCCAGAAGATCACCACGATCGCAGGAGACGGAACCCACGCGTTCTCCCCCGACGGCAGCGTCGCGGCGACGTCCTCTCTCGCGCTCGCTCTCGACTCGCTCGCCAACGTCGTCCCGGATTCCGGAGGGAACCTCGTCTTCTCGGAGGGCAATGCCTCCCGCGTGCGGCGCATCCTGAAAAAAACGGGCGTGCTCGAGACGCTCGCCGGCAACGGCCGGTCGAGCTTCGCGGGAGACGGCGGTCCCGCCACGTCGGCGGCGCTGAAGTCACCTTCGGAGGTCGCCTTCGACCGGGAGGGCAATCTGTACATCGCGGACGCCGCGAACTACGTCCTCCGGCGGGTCGACGCGAAGACGAAGATCATCACGACGATCGCCGGGATCCGGAAGAACCAGTTCACAGGCGACGGGCCGGCGCTCGAATCCGCTCTCGCCCGGCCCGGAGGAATCACGTTCGACCGGGACGGCCGGCTCGTGATCGCCGACACGATGAACGCGCGCATCCGTCGTCTGGACCTCACGACCGGCCGGATCGAGACGCTCGCGGGTAGCGGCGACATGGTCTTCGGCCAGCCGGGCGCCGCGCGGGAGACGGGTATGGCCTGGGTAAACGCGCCGCGCGTCGACCGCGCGGGCAACATCTTCTTCTGCGCCACGGGAAACAACCGCGTCCTCCGCCTCGACACGAAAACCGGCCGGGTCGAGGTTGCCGTGGGGAACGGCATGAACCGGTACCTGGGGGACGGTGGGCCCGCCGGCGCCGCCGAAATGAACCAGCCGGCCTCGCTGGCGGTCGACGCAGCGGGCAACGTGTTCGTCGCCGACACCCAGAACCATGCGATCCGCCGCCTCGACGCGAAGACGGGGATCCTGACCACCGTCGCGGGTGACGGGACGCCAGGATTCGCCGGAGACGGCGGCCCCGCCGCGAAGGCCCGCCTGAACTTCCCGACCGGCCTCGGCCTCGACGGGAAGGGGAACCTCTACGTCGTGGACTCGGTCAACGCGCGCATCCGGAAGATCGAGGGCATCGCGGCGAAGTAACTCTCGTCTCTCCGCTCTCGGCGCTCAGCGCTTCGCCCGCGCGGCATACCGGACGATTTCGACGTTCTCGAGCGTCATGAGGACCCCGCAGCCCGCCTCCGTGAGGAAAGGGTCGATGCGTTCGAGGAATCCGCGAACCTTCTCTTCCGCGTCTACGATCTCGACGACGATGGGCAGGTCGGCGGAGAGCTCGACGAGACGCGCGCGGTGCACCACGCTCGACGCTCCATAAGACTCGACCCCGCGCAGCACGGTCGCCCCCGCGAGCCCCGCCTCGCGCGCCTCAAGCACAAGCGCCTCGAAAAGAGGCCGGTTGCGCAGCCGGTCCGCCTCGCCGATGTGGATGCGCAGGAGCTTCGCGGTCGCGGTCTCTTTCATGCGCCGACCCTCCCGATCGCCCGGCCGAGCACGGTCCCGAGCAGGCCCAGCACGACCGAGCCTCCCACGTAAAGGCCGGCCCGGAGCACGTCCTTGACGCTCAGAAGGCCGATCGTCTCCCATGTGAAGGACGAGAACGTCGTGAACCCTCCGAGGATTCCGACCATGAGGAACGTGCGTGCCTCCGGAGAAAGCGCCGCGCGCTCGAGTCCAAGCGCGCCCACCACCCCGATCGCGAAGCATCCGATCAGGTTCACGAAAAACGTCCCGAACGGAAACCCTTCGGGCGCATTCCGTTGAATTGCCGTCGCGAGGAGATGGCGCGCCACCGACCCGACGCCGCCCCCCACGAACACGAGTAGTACGAGGCCCGTTCGCATGGCGAAACGTTAGCAGATCGGCCCGCGTTACCATTCCGGCGCATGCGACCCGGTTCCGCCGCCAAAGGGCCCCTCGACTGGGCGAGCCTGTCGGACAGGGGCCGCGTCCGCGCGGGCAACGAGGACTTCGCCGGAGATCCGAAGACCCTCTCCGCGCTCACGGGCCCCGAGGCGACGCTTTGGAAGCGCGGCGCGCTCTTCGCGGTCGCGGACGGGATGGGGGGTCATGCCCGCGGCGAGGTCGCGAGCAAGCTCGCGGTCGAAGTGCTTTTCACGACGTTCTATACGGCGCCCGGAGAACCCGCCGAGAGGTTTCGACGCGCGATGATCACGGCGAACACCGCCGTCAGACGGGCCGGAATCCTCGCGGCGCCCGAGAAGGCGGGCCCGCGCGCCGACGCCGCTCCGCTTCCGCCGATGGGCACGACCCTGGTGGCCGCGGTCGTCCTCGGACCGTGGGTGCTCTTCGGCAACGTGGGAGACAGCCGGGCCTACCTTCTTCAGAACGGGAACCTCGAACAGGTCAGCCGCGACCACTCGTACCTTGCCGAGGAGATCCGCCGCGGGCTCGTCACGGAGGAAGCGGCGTCTGCCGCGCTGCCCTTTCGCCACCTCATCACACGCTCGATGGGGTCCAAGGACGACATCGAGGTCGATCTCTTCTGGCGGCCCTGGCCCGCGGGATCGACGCTGCTGCTGGCCACGGACGGTCTTCACGGTGTCGTCGACGACGCGCGTGTGGCCGGCGTTCTCGAGTCGCAGCCGCCCGACCTCGCTGTGCGGCATCTCGTCGACGCCGCGAACGAGGCCGGCGGACCCGACAACATCACGGCGCTCGTCGCGCGAGCCGTGCCGGCGGCGAATCCGGCCTGCTCCACGGCCTAGAATCATCCGCATGCGCGTCTTCACGGGCACGAGCGGGTTCAGCTACGACGGCTGGAGCGGCGCGTTCTACCCCGAGGATCTTCCCGCGAACGAGCGCCTGGCTTTCTACGCGACGAAGCTTCCCGCGGTGGAGATCAACAACACCTTCTACCGGATGCCGAAGCCAGAGCTGCTCGCGGGATGGGCCGCGCAGGTCCCGAAGACGTTTCGGTTCGCGCTCAAGGCGCCGCAGCGCATTACGCACATCAAGCGCCTCAAGGACGCCGCCGAAGAAGTCCGCTTCCTCACCGGGTCGGCGCGGCAGCTCGGCGCGTGCAAAGGACCGATCCTGTTCGGGCTGCCGCCGAACCTCAAGAAGGACCTCCCGCGTCTCGACACGTTCCTCGCGCTCCTGCCGTCTGATGTCGAGGCCGCCTTCGAGTTTCGGAACGCCACGTGGCTCGACGACGAGGTCTTCGCGCTCCTTCGCGCCGCCGGCGCGGCCCTTTGCGTGGCGGACGACGAGAAGGGCACGACGCCGCTCGTCGCGACGGCGAAATGGGGCTACCTCCGGCTCCGCCGCGAGGACTACGCCGACGCGGACCTCGACGCCTGGGCAGCGCGCCTCGCCGTAGTGGAGTGGGACTCGGCCTACGTCTTCTTCAAGCACGAGGACGAGGCGCGCGCTCCCGAGCTCGCGCGCGGCTTCCAGGAGAGGCTGGAGACGTAACATTCCTCCCCGATGAAAGTCGTCACCTGGAACGTCAACGGAATCCGCGCCCGCGAGCTGCAGGTCGTCGAATGGATCGAGCGTGAGAAGCCCGACATCCTCTGCCTGCAGGAGCTGAAGGCCGCGCCCGACCAGATGCCGCTCTCCCTCGCGGCGCCCGCGGGCTACAGCGTCTACTGGCATGGGCACAAGGGATACTCGGGCGTCGGGCTCCTCCTCAGGACAGAGACGTTCCACGACAAGGTGCTCTTCTCCCACCCGGACTTCGACCACGAGACACGCATCGTCGAAGCCGCGACGCCGCACTTTTCGGTGGCCTCCGTATACGTCCCGAACGGCGGAAAGGACTTCGCGGCGAAGCTCGCCTTTCTCGAGGCGATGGGGCGCTGGGCGCGCGAGGCGAGGGCTGCGGGAAAGGACCTCCTCGTCTGCGGCGACCTGAACGTCGCGCTCACCGACCGCGACGTCCACCCGAAGGAGCGCAAGGCGAACGCGATCGGCCAGCGGCCCGACGAACGCGGCCTCCTCGGAAAGGTCCTCTCCGAGGGCCTCGTGGACGTCGGACGCGCGCTCGACCCCGACAACGAAAACCTCTTCACGTACTGGGCGCCGTGGCGCCAGCTCAAGGAGCGGAACATCGGCTGGCGGATCGACTTCATCCTCGCGAGCGAGAGATTCGCGAAGTCCGCGAAGGCGGCCCGCGTCCATCGCGAATTCGGAACGAGTGACCACGCTCCCATGGTCGTCGAGTTCTCATGAGCGACGCGCGGCACGGCTAGACTCCGGGCCATGGCCGCGCCGGTCCCCCCGCGCCTCCGCGTAACGGCGAGCCCTGGGTGGGAAATCCTTACGCCGGTCGCATCGAAAACGCGCGCGCTCTCGACCGTGACCGATCCCTTCGTCTCTCGCGTGCTCCTCGACGCGCGCTTGGCCCTCGTGGACTCCCGTTCGGCGCGCCCGCGCCGGGGGGCACCGGCCTCAGACGGCCTTCTCACCGCGGAAATCGACGAGCCGTCCCCTGCCGCAGGATGGGTCGTAGTGGCGCGCCATCCATCCGGCGCTCTGACATTCCATACGGCGCGCGGAAGCGGGCAAGGCATCCGCCCCATCGACGTGCGCCTCCCGGCTCCGCCCACCGCGCGGAGCGGGCCCGGCGCCCTGGTCCGCGTGTTCTTCCTGCGGGTCCTGGGCGCCGGGGCGGGCGTGCTGCTTCCGGTCCTCGCGCGTATCTGGGAGAAGAAACGCTTCCTCGCTTCGAGGACGCCGCTCGGCCTCGTTGCGCTCGCGGTCCGGGACGGCCGCCTCGTCACGACGCGCGTCCGCAAGCTCACGCTCCCGCCGCCGCCCGCGCGAAGCCTCCTCTTCGTGCACGGCACGTTCTCGCACGCGGCCGCGGCGTTCCAGGATCTCGCGGCCGATCCGGCCCTCTTCGCGGCCCTTTCGCGCCGTTACGACGGCCGCCTTTTCGCGTTCAACCACCTCACGGTGGGAACCGCACCGGACGCAAATGCCCGGGACCTCCGCGCGCACTTGCCGCGCGGGCCCGCGCTTCTCGACGCGGTTACGCATTCCCGCGGCGGCCTCGTCCTCCGCGCGCTCGCCGGGCAAAGCCCTCGCGTCGCTCCTGGCGTCGCTCCGGGCGTCCTTCTCGGGCGGGTCTTCTTCGCCGCATCGCCGAACGAGGGCACGCCTCTCGCCTCGCCTGCGCGCTGGCACTCCCTCGCCGCCTGGCTCGCGAATCTCGGCGAGATGTTTCCCGGCAACGCGCTCGCGTTCGGGTTTGATTTTGTGTCGGAGGCTCTCGTGTGGATGGCCCGCCGCGCGGGCGGCACGCTGCCCGGCATCGCCGCGATGGACCCCGCCGGAGAGTTTCTCGAGAAGCTGAACGAATCCGGGGCACGGCACTACGAGGCGGGCGCGGCTGTCGCACGCTTCGAGCCCCGGGGGAGCGCGGCTCGCCGGCTCCTCGATGCGGCTGCGGGAGTCTTCTTCGAGGACCCGAACGATCTCGTGGTCCCCACGGAAGGCGGCCTCGCCCTCGGCGCCGCGCCCCCCGTGCCCGAAGTGCACACCGTGCGCTTCGGGCACGGCGCCCTCGTTCATCATCTGAATCTTTTTGCTCAAGAAGAGACGAGGAAAAAGATAAAGATCTTCTTAGAAGGTGAAGAGAGCCGCCGCTCGCGAGGGCCGGCGGGGCGTCAACCCCCTTCTAAGCACGCGCGCGGCGCGTCTTCTCCCCGGTCTTCTCCCCAATCTTCAGCAAAATCTTCCTCTTCCTCTTCGTCTTCGTCCTCCTCACGCTCGGCGCGCGGCGTGCGCCGATTCGAGCTGGTCCTTGTCGGCGGACGGGGCGGAGCGCCCGCGCACCTCCTCGCGAGCTTCGGGGGCGCGCGCGTCGTCGAGCCCTTCGAGACCAGGGGCGGCGCCGGGGGCGAGCGCATGCGGAGCATCATCGAGATGCACGAGAGAATTCTTGCTGCCCTGGAGGGCGGCGGAACTCGTCCCCTTCCCGCTGCGAAGGAGCTCCGCGCCTACGGCAGCGTGCTCTTCGAGGCGCTCTTCCCGGGCACTGTCCGGCGGCTGTGGGACGAGGCGCGCGCAGGAACGAAGGGGACTCTGGAGCTCGTCTTCACTCCAGGGCTCGACTGGATCGCCGACAAGCCGTGGGAGCTCGCGTGGGACGCGTCGCGCCGCCGCTTCCTCGCCGACGACGCGATTCTCGTGCGAGGCGTCTTCGGGGCACCGCCCGCGGCGGCGCCTGATCCGAGACGCGGTCCGCTCCGTGTCCTCCTCGCCCTTGCCGAGCCACGGGACGCGGCCCCCGTGGCCGCGCGTCAGGAGACCGCCGCGATTCGGGCGGCCCTCGCGCCGCTCGTCCGGTCCGGGCACGTGAAGCTCGAGGTGCTCGCGTCCGCGACGCCCGCGGCCCTGCACAAGAAGCTCTCGGAGGGCGGCGCGGACGTGCTTCATTTCGTGGGACACGGCGCGTTCGACGAAAAGGAGAAGACCGGCAGCCTGTTCCTCGTGGACGCACGCGGACGCGCACTTGCGGTGGACACGGATCACGTCCTGCGCCTCTTCTCGGGGCGCGGCTTGAAGCTCGTCTTCTTGAACGCGTGCGAGACGGGCCGCGGCGGCCGCACGGACTTCCTGCGCGGCGTCGCGCCGGCTCTCCTCGCGGGCGGCGTTCCGGCCGTGCTCGCGAACCAGTACAAGGTCCTCGATTCGTCCGCGACGGCCTTCGCCCGGCATCTCTACTGGGGACTCGCGAAGAGTCACACCCTGGGCGCGGCCGCGCGGGAGGCGCGTGTCGCCGTGTCCTATGCGAAGGGTGCCGAGCCGATGGACTGGGCGGTTCCCGTGCTCTACGCGCGGGACACGTCGCTCGTCTTCTGCCGCCCGCGCCGCGGCGCGTGATCCCTAGGTCATGCGAAGAAGCGAATTCTTCTTGGCCTCGTACGCGCGCCCGTAGCCGAGCGCAAGCGCCACGTCACACAGGCGCAGCGCCTCGTCGAAGGCCGCCCGGTCGGCCAGGAGCGAGATCCCGGTCTCGAGCCACTTCAGCTCGTCGCGCTCCCGGGTGAGGATCGCCCCGAGCTCGTCCCCGGCCGCCGGGAGGTAACGCTCGGCTTCGACGAGAGCCTCGAGCGCGCGGTCCTCGCCCTCGGGCGTGCCGAGGGCGGACGACGCGGACACGAGGAGCGCCCACGCGAAAAACTTCACGGCGTTCGGCATCGAGTCGCTCGAGGAAATCGCGCGCTCGAGGTACTTCGCGGCGCCGCCGGGGAACGGGGCGTCGCGGTATCCGGTGAGCAGGTCTTCGAGCCTCTCGGCCGGCGACTTGCGGGAGGGTTCGATGCGGCGCGCCATCCGCGCCATCGTCGCACGTGCCGCCGGCGCCTCGCGCGCGGCCCTCACGAAACGCGCGCGCGTGCTATTTCGCGGCCATCATCTTCTGAACGCGCGCCGAGAACATCGCGAACAGCCTCTGGCCGACCGCCGTGTTCTTCGCCACCCATTCCGCGTTCTGGAATGCGACCGGGGACACCTCGCGGCGGAACTCATCGAGGTACGGGGCCATGCGGGCGAATAGGAACATGCCTTCGCCGCTCGACTCCATGAAGTAGTCCGCGTTCACGATGCCGTGCTTCACGGTGCCGTAAACCATCTCCCAGTACGTCGTCGTCTGGCGCCAGGCCGCGTTTAGCGGGTGGTCGCCTTTCGTGACGGCGAGGACCTCGGCGAACGATTTTGGCCAGAAGTCTCGGTTGATCGCGTTACGCGACTCGCGCATGACGGGCTCGCGGCGCAATTCGTAGGAGCGGAACGCAAGCTCCGCATCGTGATGGTCGGGGTGTTCCTTGCTCATGGGGAGGAATTTTAGCGCAGCGCCCGGGGCCCTGGTCAGGCGGTCAGCCGCGCATCGGCGTGTAGCCCGTGCAGAAATGCTCGACCATCTTCAGGTCGACGGTCGGCCGGTGCGTCTGCCCGTTCGAGCGGAGCCGGAAAATCTCGAAGCGCACGCCGGGCCGGGAAATCGGCCGTACCTCGAGCCGGTGGATCGCCTCGGCTGTGACCGCGTAGGGGCCGCACTCCTCGCAATCCACCGAATGGCCGCGGAGAGGGGACGCAAACAGCGACTCCTCGCCACCTACCGAGGCCGGGAAGCCGCACAGAAAGCAGGCGCGGGAGGAGTCCTGGTCCGGGGTCATATCGCCTCGAAGTCTACGCCGGACGCCGGGTCATGCTACGTTTCCATCATGAAGAAGCCTTCTCCGGGCCTCGCCCTCGGCCTTCCGGTCCTGGCTCTCGTTCTTGCTCTCGTCCTCATGCGGCCGTCCCGTGCCCGCGGGGCCGAGCTCGCACGGCCGGCGTATCCGATCACGCGCACGACGACGGCCGCGGAAGTCCTCCATGGCACGGCGGTCCCGGACCCCTACCGCTGGCTCGAGGACGAGAAGAGCACCGAGGTGCAGGCGTGGATGGCCGCGCAGGACGGCTTCACTCGCCAGCGCCTCGCCGCCCTTCCGGGGCGCGACGCGATCGCGGCGCGACTCAAGGAGCTGCTTTACATCGACAGCGTTTCGGCCCCCCAGCATCGCGGAGCGCGTTACTTCTTCACGCGGCGCCACGCGAACAAGGAGAAGAGCGTCGTTTACTGGAAGGACGGTGAAGGCGGAGAGGAGCACGTCCTCTTCGACCCGAACACCTGGAGCGCGGACGGCAGCGCTTCTCTCGGCGCGTGGAGCGTCGCATGGGATGGCGCACGCGTCGCCTACGGCAGGAAGGTGAACAACTCGGACGAGGCGACGCTCTACGTCATGGAGGTCGCGACCGGGAAGGTGTCGGACGTCGACGTCATCGAGGGCGCCAAGTACGCGTCGGCTTCGTGGACGCCCGATGGCACCGCCTTCTACTACACGAAGCTCCCCGTCGACCCGAAGATCCCGGTTTCCGAGCGGCCGGGCTGGGCGGATGTGCGCCTGCATCGGATCGGGACGGACCCGAAGACCGACACGATCGTGAAGGAGAAGCTCGGCGACCCGACGGCGTTCCAGCACGGCTTCCTCACGCGCGACGGGCGCTTCCTCTTCCTCGTGGTTTCGCATGGCTGGGCCTCCCAGGAGGTCTGGTTCCGGGACCTCGCGGCCGCTCCCCAGTCAACGGCCTGGACGCCCCTCGCGGTCGGGATCAAGGCCCACTTCGACGCCGAGGCGTTCGACGGAAAGATCTTCGTGAAGACCGATGACGGGGCTCCGAAGGGCCGCGTCTTCGCCGTCGACCCCGCGAAGCCGGAACGGGCCGTGTGGAAGGAGATCGTCCCGGAACGGAGGGATGCCACTCTCGAGGGGTTCGGCGTCCACGGCGGCCGGCTCGCGCTCAACTACCTCCGGAGCGCCGTGAGCGTCCTCGAGATCCGGGAGACGGACGGAAAGCTCGTACGCGAAGTCGCTCTTTCCGGCCTCGGAACGGTCGGCGGCCCCACGGGCCGCGACGACGAGGACGAGGCGTATTTTTCGTTCACGTCGTATACGACGCCGACCTCGATCTTCAAGACCTCCGTGAAGACGGGCGCGACGTCCCTGTACTTCCAGGTGAAGGTGCCCGCCGACCTCGCGCCGTACACCGTCTCGCAGGTGTTCTATCCCTCGAAAGACGGGACGCGCGTCTCGATGTTCATCGTGCACCGCAAGGACATGAAGCGGGACGGGTCCACGCGCGGCCTCCTCGAGGGCTACGGCGGATTCCAGGTCGCGCTCACACCCGCGTTCAGCGCGTCCGTCATTCCGTGGCTCGAGAAGGGCGGCTTCTACGCCGTCCCGAACCTCCGGGGCGGGAGCGAATATGGCGAGGCGTGGCACGAGGCCGGGATGCTCTTCAAGAAGCAGAACGTCTTCGACGACTTCATCGCGGCGGCCGAATATCTCGAGAAGGAAAAGTGGACGTCGAGGGAGCGCCTCGTCCTCCGGGGCGGGTCGAACGGCGGCCTCCTGATGGGCGCGCTCGTCACGCAGCGCCCGGACCTCTTCAAGGTCAGCCTCTGCGGGGTGCCGCTTCTCGACATGGTGCGGTATCACCTCTTCGGTTCCGGCAAGACGTGGATCTCCGAGTACGGTTCGGCGGAAGACGCCGCCCAGTTCAAGGCTCTCCTCGCCTATTCGCCGTACCACCACGTGAAGGCGGGCACGAGGTACCCGTCCGTGCTCGTCCTCTCGGCCGACAGCGACGACCGGGTCGACCCGATGCATGCGCGCAAGTTCGCCGCCTTCCTTCAGGCCGCCTCGACGGGAGGGCCCGTCCTTCTCCGAATCGAGCAGCATTCGGGCCATGGCGGCGCGGATCTCGTCAAGGCGGCCGTCGCGCAGCTCGCGGACGAATATGCCTTCGCCCTGTCCGAGACGGAGGCCCCGACCCTCAAGGCCCCGGAGAGGCCGAAGCACTGAGGATGTCCGACGCCTCACGCACCCTCGCCACCGAGGTCGCCCGCCGGCGCACCTTCGCGATCATTTCGCACCCCGACGCGGGCAAGACCACGCTCACGGAGAAGCTCCTTCTCTACGGAGGCGCCATCCATCTCGCGGGCTCGGTCAAGACCCGCAGGAACGCAAGCCGCCACACGACGAGCGACTGGATGGAGCTCGAGCGCCAGCGCGGCATCTCGATCACGACGAGCGTGCTGCAGTTCCCGTACGCGGGCCATCACGTGAACCTCCTCGACACGCCCGGTCACAACGACTTCTCGGAAGACACGTACCGGACGCTCGCGGCCGCGGACGCCGCCGTGATGCTCATCGACAGCGCAAAGGGCGTCGAGCCGCAAACGATCAAGCTCTTCGAGGTCTGCCGTATGAGGCGGATCCCGATCGTCACGTTCATGAACAAGCTCGATCGCGCGGGCCAGGATCCGCTCGACCTCATGGACGAGATCGAGCGCATCCTCGGAATCCCATGCCACCCCGTGACGTGGCCGATCGGCTCCGGGCCGGATTTCCAAGGCGTCTACGACCGCTGGGGGAAGACGCTGCTGAAATACGAAAGAGGAGATTCTGCGAAAGGAGAGAGGGTCGCCCCGGTTCAGGTCGCCACCCTCGACGATCCGGCGTTCATCGAGTCGCTCGGCGCGGCCGCACACGCGACGCTCATGGAAGAGCTTGAACTCCTCGAGTCCGGACACGCCTTCGATCAGGCGGCGTTCCTGGCAGGCCGCATCACGCCAGTCTTTTTCGGCAGCGCGAGTAACGACTTCGGCGTCGAGCCGTTCCTAAAGCGCTTTTTGGAGCTGGCTCCCGCGCCTCTCCCGCGCAAGACGACGACCGGCGTCGTGGACCCGCTCCAGCCGGAGTTCTCGGGCTTCGTCTTCAAGATCCAGGCGAACATGGATCCCGCTCACCGCGACCGCATCGCGTTCGTGCGCATCGTGTCGGGGAAGTTCACGCGAGGCATGGAAGTCCTGAACCCGCGCACGGGCCGGACGCTGAAGCTCGCGAAGCCGCTCCAGTTCCTCGCGCAGGAGAGAACGCTCGTCGAGGAGGCCTGGGCCGGCGACATTCTCGGGCTCTGGGACGCGGGCAACCTCCGTATCGGCGACTCGCTCGCCGAGGGACCGGGCGTCGAGTTCGAGGGGATCCCGCGCTTCTCGCCTGAGTTCTTCAACCGCGTCGTCATGCTCGACCCCGCGAAGAGGAAACAGCTCAAGAAGGGCCTCGACCAGCTCTCGGAGGAAGGCGCCGTTCAGGTCTTCCACGACGCCGAGCGTATGGAGCGGGACCCCGTCCTCGGAGCCGTCGGCGTCCTGCAGTTCGAGGTCATCCAGCACCGGCTCCGGTCGGAATACGGCGCCGAGATCTCCTACGCGCGGCTGCCGTTCACGCTCGCGCGCTGGGTCGAGGGCGAGGACTTCGACCGCAGGAAGTTCGACGACCCGCCGAGCGTCGCGTGCCTCGTCGATCTCGAGGGCCGGCCGCTCGTACTCTTCCAGAGCAAGTGGCATCTCGAGCGCGCCGAGCGCGAGAACCCGAAGCTACGCTTCATCGCCGCCGTCCAGCCCGGGCGCGCGCGAGCCACGGCGTAGATGTCCCGGCGGAGGCGCTGGGCGGTGGCCGTGGCCGCGGGTTCGATCGCCCTCGGCGTCTGGCTGTTCCAGAATGCCTCGCTCCCTCGCCTCCGGGCAGAGTTCATCCCGTGGATGCACCGGCTCGGGTGCTACCGCGACGCGCTGGAGACGACGCGCGCGGCGCTGCGCGCGAAAAGCGCGCAGCCGGGGGACCCGGAAGGCATCGCCGCCATCCGGGCCTGGGCCTGGAAGGACCTCGATCGGCTTGCCCTGGTGTCGTTCGATGTCGAGGGGAAGCCGGAGATAGAGAGGAAGAAAGAGAAAGACAAAGATTTCTTAGAAGTATGGGAGCTGCGGGGGTCGGCTGTCTTCGTCGTGGATGGATTTCGCGCCGACGGGGCGCGCGTCGAGAGATCGGCGCTGGTTTCGCTGCTGCTTCCCGACTCGAATTCGGCCGCGGGTATGCCTCTTACCTTCTCAGCAAATCTTTCTTCCTCTTCCTCTTCCTCCGAACGCATAGAACCAAATCCCCGCTTCCATGACGCGACGCTCGCATCCGGCCTCGGCGCCCCCCGCGGCGATCCTCCGAAGAAGCTCACGAACCGTCTCATCGACGGCATCTGGCCGGGCTCGGGCGTGGCCGCGCTCGACTTCGATCAGGACGGTGCCGAGGACCTCTTCGTGGGCGACGGCGTGCGCTCGATCCTGTACCGCAACGACGGGCAGGGGCATTTCACGGACGTGACCGAGCGCGCGGGGCTCGCGGCAGCGGCGTCCTCGCTCGAGGGTCCTTCGGGAATCGCCGCGACGGGCGTCGCCGCGGGCGACGTCGACGGCGACGGGTTTCCCGACCTGGCCGTGACGGACGCATTCGGCCCGACGCGGCTCTTCCGAAACCGCGGCGACGGCACGTTCGAGGAGATCACGGCA
>JBBRRY010000009.1:0-90728 GCA_038245905.1 Thermoanaerobaculia bacterium
TCGCGAAGCTCCAGATCCCGCCCGCGGCCATCGATTCGAACCAGACGCTCAAACTCTACACGCCGCATCGCTATCGCTCGGCGACCGCCACGCTCCTCGTCACCCATCCGACCGCACCGACTGGCGGGGGAGGGCGCATCGGAAGCATCTATGGGGGAGGGGGAGCGGGAACGGGCTCGACACCGACGCCGACCCGGACGCCGACGCCGCGGGCCGTGCGGGACCAGGGCTATTCCGCCAGTCTCGGGTGCCCGGACACGCCGTCGGCGTTCCAGAACAACCCGAGCCAGGAGTTCGAGGTCCGGAGCGCACAGGTGCAGGCGACGGCCGCGGCAAATTGGTTGGATTCTCGAACAAACGGAAACGTGCCGAAGTGCACGTACGCCGAGGACTTCCAGTTCCAGTTCGTCATCAAGGGTCTGAGCGGCCAGAGCGACGTGACGGTCTCGTGGCGGCCGACGCACACCGGCAACTACTTCAATCCTCTCAGCTATTCGTCGGGGGCCCAGACGATCACACTGCCGCAGGGGCGCTGGCGGATCGTGCCGGACGCGACGTTCCCGTCCGACTTCACGTTCACCGTCTCGTACCGCGACTAGGCGCCGGCGTGGCCACGCGTCTGCTTCTCGCCGCCCTGTTATTTATGACGCCGGCGGCTCTCGCCGCCGGCGCGCCGCCGCCGGCGCTCGAGGAACGCGAGATCACGTGGGAGGACGCGCGGCAGGCCGGCGCGACGCTGCCCGAGCCCGAGGTTGCGGACGCGTCCGCCGGCTGCCGGGCGACGACCGGCGTCGCGCGGTCGGGCGGCGTTCTCTTCTCTCTTCGATGCCCGAGCGCTCTCGGAACGAAGTCCACGCACCCGGCGTACGCGGGCTTCCGCCTGAAGAACGGCTGGAAGGTGAAGGACACGCACATCGTGGTCGTGGGCCAGTCGAAGGCGGGCTTCGACCTCGAGAAGCCCGCGCCCGGCTCGGACCAGCCGTTCCTGAAGGGGAGGCTCTGGGCCGGACCCGGCGGCGAAGTCCTCGTCGAGGTCTACGTGAAGGTCGAAGGGCCGAAGGGAACGAGCTATGCGAAGTGAGCGCGGGTGTGTCGCCGCAGCTCTTCTCGCCCTCGCGAGCGTCGGCGCCGCGCGGGTTGCCTGGGCCGATGCCTTCGAGGCCGAGGCCGCAGGCTTTCACGTGAGGCTGGAAAGTGGCGCGCTCACCCAGGGCGTGGAGTTCGACACGATCACGGGCACAGTCTCGATCTGGCCCGTGGCGAGCCCCTTCCTCCGGTGGACGCTGCGGAACGCACGCGTCGTGCTGCCCAAGGGCCTCGCGGCGTCGGGAGCCGGCTCGAAGGCGGCAGGCATCGCGGTCGGCCCCGGCGCCCTTGGGGGCGTCGTGGCGGTCGGGGAGGGCGCGAAGGCCGGCGCGGTGGCGGTGGGGCCGGGTGCGACGGGCCCCGTGGCCGTCGGAGAGGGGGCGAAAGGCAGCGTGGTCTCGGTGGGACCGGGATCGACGGGCGGCGCGGTCTCGGTGGGAGAGGGTTCGCGAGGTGGTGGGGTGGCCGTGGGAACGGGTGCGACCGGCGGTGTGGTCGGCGCCGGCGACGGAGCGACGGGCGGCGCAGTCGCCGTCGGGCACAACGCCCGCTCGGTCGGAATCGCAGCCGGCCAGGGGGCGACCGGGACCGCGGTGACCATCCGATCGAGCTTCGAGGGGACCGGTGACCTCGACGTCTACGTCGGCCCGCGCCGCGTCGTGGTGGGCGGTGTGATCGTCAGGTCGTCCGCTGCTGCCGAGCTGCACGCCCTCGCGCTGTCGGCTGGAAAATTCGTTCTCGGGGCGTGCGCGCACTCGGTCGAGAACGGCTCTTTCCTGTCGCCCGCGCATCTCACGCTCGTCGGCTCGCTCCGCTGCGGGTCGTGGGCCGTGGCGGCCTCGACGCTGACGCTCGAGGGCGGCGGCATCTCCGGTGGCGGAACGTTGACGGCATGGGGCAAGTCCTTCGCGATGGCCTACGGGGCTTCGGGCGACGGCTTGAGGGCGCAGGGCGCGTTGGAAGGCGCCGACACGCCGTGGAACAGGATTCCGGGCTTCGAGGCCGAGTTCCGGATCGAGCGACCGCGGCTCGAGCTTGTGCTCGTTGGAGCGGTCCTCACGCCTTCATTCGGTGCATCAAGGATTGCCGCGCGGACGATCGCCAAGAGGCCGGACAGCAGCCCATGGTCTTCTTCTTCGCTTTCGCCGGGCGTCGTGGTGATCCCCGCGCCGCCGGCGGGCCCGATCTCGGTTCCGTACCCCAACCTCGCGCCGCCGGCCGACGTCGAGAAGGGGGCGCGTGACGCCTGCGAGAGCGGAGCGCGGAAGACGCTGGCGGGGCAAGCGCTCCAGCACGCCCTCGACGTCTGCCGATCCGGCCATCCAGCCCCGCCGGCCGTTCCGAACCTGCCGCGAACCGGCTCCCTGAGCGTCGGGGAGGTCTTCCCGTGACCCCGAAACGCATCCGCCCGCGCGTTCCATCTTGAAAGCCAAAGAGAGAAGGAGTCTTCCCATGAGATCGATGACGAATTCCGCCACCCTGCTCGCCGCGCTCGCGCTCGCCGCAGGCTCCGCCTCCGCCCAGAAGGTCCCGCTGGACAAGATCGTGATGGAGAGCTTCGTCTCCGAACCGGCGCAGATCCCGCCGGGAGCGACCCAGGTTGTTCTCCGGGCCACGGTAAAGAACGTCACGAACTCGAACCTCGCGGCCGGATACGTCCTGAACGGACTCAAGCTGAGGATTTTCCGGACGCAGCCGACGCCCGAGATCCTGGAGATGGAAACGACGATCAACAACCTCGCCGCTGGCGCCACCCAGAGCGCCGGGGCTCGGGTAAACGTCGGGCCCGGCGTCCGCAAGTATCGCGCCGTCGTAGACCCCGACAACACGCTCCACGAGCCGCTCCAGCAGAGCCTGAACAATGAGAGGCGCATCGAACTAACGGTCCCGGTCGAGGCACCCCCGGGTCCTGGGCCGGTCGCCGGGTTGGAGCGCGGGTCCTCGAGGGTGCCTGTCGCCGACCTTGTCAAGGCCAACGCCGTGAAGTCCGTGGCCATGGCCCCCGGAGAAGATGCCATCCCGGGAGTTTCGGTCCAGGGCACGATCACGCTGTACTCGCCGGCCGGTCCCTCGGGACAGCCCGTGAGTCTTTCGAGCTCGAGCGATTCGATCAGAGTGCCGCCGAGCGTGACGGTCGCACCGGGCAGTTCGACGGCGAACTTCACGATGGTTGTTCCGCGGGGGGCCAGCACGGGCAGAGTGACCGTCAGCGCCGTGATTCCCGGGTCGGTCAGTCTTCCGAAAACGGTTGTGATTGAAGTCTTCTACTCAAATTGAACCTCGCGCCGCCGCTCCCGCGCGTCGCATGACGAAAGCCGAAAGAGGAATCTCTCCATGCGCATGACGCCGAAAGCCATCCTGTTGCTCGTCGCCCTCGCTCTGTGCGCAGGCGCGGCATCCGCCCAGCCCAAGGACTACAAGGGGCCGGGCCGCGAGCTTCCGCAGTCGTTCGACAAGGTCGAGATGACGGGCTTCGTCTGTGAGCCGTCGCCGATCCCCGCCGGGACGGCGCAGGTGACGCTGAAGATCACGGTGAAGAACGTGACCAACGGGGGCGGCGCCGCGGGATTCGTCCTGAACGGCCAGAAGATCCGCATGCTCCGGACGAACCCGCAGCCCGACGTCCTCGAGCTCGAGACGTCGATCGTCAACCTCGCGCCTGGCGCGAGCCAGACCGTCGGGGCGCGCGTCAACGTCGCGCCCGGCGTCCGAGAGTACTTCGCGCGCGTGGACCCGGACGACACGCTCCACGAGCCGTTCGCGCAGCGATTCAACAACGAGAAGCGGCTGAAGCTCACGATCCCGCAGGCTCTGGGGCAGCGGGAGCCGGCTCCGGGCTCGGCGCCGCAGATGGAAACGCAGCTCCTCGACTACGACAAGGCCAAACGGTCCGGCGCGCAGTTTCCGGGCGGCATCGAGGGAAACACGCCGTGCAGCCCTGTCGGCGTCTTTGACCAGAGGAAGTACCCCGACTACACCCTCAACCGCCCGCCGCTCGGAATCCTCTTCGTCGTCGATTGCGGGCTCGTGCCGTTCGGCGGCCGTGCCACCCCGGAAGCGTTCGCCGGATACCGTCTCAAGAACGGCTGGAAGGTGAAGAGTTTCGACGTGGTCGACACCAATCCAAACGCGGGCAACTGGGAGTGGAGAAAGACGCCCGCGAAGGGATCGGACGACCCTTCGATGAGCATGCATGTGTGGGCCGAAGGCGGGGGCTGGGTGCTGGCACTCGTGAAGGTGGAGATCGAAGGCCCCGCCGGGACGAACCCGTACCAGTGACGAAGCCGTGATTGAAGGCCGGGTCGGCGCGCTCCGAGAGGGGCGCGCCCTTGCTACGATCGGGCCATGAAGCGTTTCAGCTCGTTCTCCGTGGTCTTCGCATCCGCCGCACTCCTCGCCTTTTCCGTCACCGGCCAACCGGTGCCCGCGCCGACCGTCGCGGAGGCGGAGGCCTTCATCCGGAACGCCGAGCAGCGCCTTCTCACGCTCTCCGTCGAAGCGGCGCGCGCCGACTGGGTCAAGATCAACTTCATTACCGAGGACACGGAAATCCTCGCGGCGAAAGCGGACGAGCGCGCGATCAACGCGGGCGTCGAGCTCGCGAAGCAGTCGGTGCGCTTCGACAAGCTCGCACTGCCTCCCGACGTCGCCCGCAAGATGAAGCTCCTGAAGAACGGGCTCACGCTCGCGACGCCGGCCGACCCGAAGGACAGCGAGCAGCTGACGCGTATCGCGTCGTCGATGGAGGGCCTCTACGGAAAGGGCAAGTCCTGCCGGCCGGGCAAGGACGGCAAAGAAGTGTGCCGCGACATCGGCGACCTCTCGAAGGTTCTGGCGACGAGCCGTGACTACGACGAGCTTCTCGACGCGTGGACGGGCTGGCATTCCATCTCCAAGCCGATGCGAAAGGATTTCGTCACGTACGTCGCGCTCGCGAACAAGGGCGCGAGGGAGCTGGGCTTCGCCGATACGGGAGCCATGTGGCGCTCGAAATACGACATGCCGCCGGACGCGTTCGCAGCGGAGCTGGATCGCATCTGGGAGCAGGTGAAGCCGCTCTACCTCTCGCTCCACGCGTACGTAAGGACGAAGCTGCGCGAGAAATACGGCGACCGTGTGCCGGCGAACGGGCCGATTCCCGCGCATCTCCTCGGCAACATGTGGGCGCAGGAGTGGGGAAACATTTACCCGCTCGTCGCGCCTCGGGGCGCCGATCCGGGCTACGACCTGACGCAGATCCTGAAGAGCCGGAAGACGAACGACCAGCAGATGGTGAAGTACGGCGAGGGTTTCTTCACGTCGCTCGGGTTCGCGCCGCTGCCCGAGACGTTCTGGAAGCGCTCGCTCTTCGTGAAGCCGCGGGATCGCGACGTCGTGTGCCACGCGAGCGCCTGGGACGTGGACGCGGACAACGACCTCCGCATCAAGATGTGCATCGACATCACGGCCGAGGACTTCGCGACGATCCATCACGAGCTGGGGCACAACTTCTACCAGCGCGCGTACAACCAGCAGCCCTTCCTCTTCCGCGACAGCGCGAACGACGGCTTCCACGAGGCCGTCGGCGACACGATCGCGCTCTCGGTGACCCCCGAGTACCTCGTGAAGCTCGGGCTCCTCGACAAGGCGCCCGACTCGACGAAGGACATCGGACTGCTCCTCGACAAGGCGCTCGAGAAGATCGCCTTCCTTCCCTTCGGGCTCGTGATCGACCAGTGGCGCTGGAAGGTGTTCTCGGGCCAGATCCCGCCGGAGAAATACAACGAGGCGTGGTGGGAGCTTCGGAAGAAGTATCAGGGAATCGCGCCTCCGGCCCTGCGGAGCGAGCAGGACTTCGACCCGGGCGCGAAGTTCCACGTGCCCGGCAGCACGCCCTACATGCGCTATTTCCTCGCGGACATCCTGCAGTTCCAGTTCCACCGCGCACTCGCCGCGACCGCCGGCTGCAAGGGCCCTCTGAACCGCTGCTCGATCTACGGGAGCAAGGAGGCCGGGGCGCGGCTGAACGCGACCCTCTCCATGGGCGCGAGCCGTCCCTGGCCCGAGGCCATGGCGGTCCTCACGGGGCAGAAGGAAATGGACGCCACCGCGATTCGCGAATACTTCGCGCCCCTCCAGAAGTGGCTGGACGAACAGAACAAGGGGAAGCCGGTCGGCTGGTAGCTCACTTTTCGGAGTCTCGAATGACCCCTCGCCGCCCGGAATGACGCGTTCTATGTCGAAAGCGCTAAACAAGGGTCTTCCATGGCAGGATTGCGGGAACCTGAGGGGGACAAGCCGATGAGACGGGGCCTCGGAACGCGGAGCCTACGGGCCGGACTGTTGGCGCTGGGCGCCTTTCTTCTTGCGCACGAAGCGAGTGCGGCGATCGTCCTCACGCCGAACGCGGCGGCCCTCTACCCCACGCAAACCGTCACGGTCACCGCAAACCTGTCGGGGCTGCCCGTCCTGGCGGCGGGCACGGGGACCCTCTCGACCACGGGCCTCGCGGGCGTCTCGACGATCCCGGCGGTTATCACCTTCACGAAGCTCTCGCGCCTGACGGTCGCCGCGGCGACGTTCCAGATCGTCGTCGCAGCCTCGGCGGTCGCCACCACGGGGACGATGGTCGTCACGGACGTGACCTTCGGCGGCGGGTCAGCGCCGTTCACGGTCCAGATCGTCGAGCCCACACTGCATCTGTCGGTCACGACGCCGACGGTCACCCTCGGTGCGTCCACGATCAACGTCAACGTGCGCGTCCAGCCGGATCCCGGCTTCGGCAAGAACGTTCCCGCGAGCGGAGTTCCGCTGCTCTTCGGAGTGGACGCGGGCGCGCCGCCGGCGAACGTCACGGCGGGCGGCGCGCAGAACGAGACGTCGCCCTTCGGGAGGACGCTCACGTTCCCGTTCAGCCGGACCGGCGCCGTGACGGGCGGGTCCTACACGGTGATCGTGGCGGCCGCGTGGAACGGAACGGCGGGGCCTCAGACGGCGACCGCGCCCATGACGCTCCTCGTCCCGGACGTCTCGGTCATTCCGGCGGCGTTCCCGACCTCGGTCTGCAACGGAGGGCTCGCGAGCACGACGAACCCCTACGCGATCATCAGCAACTTCGGCTACGCGGGGACGGTCACGACGAACCCGGTGTCCGTGCCACCGGGCGTCACGCCCGTGGGGTTTCCGAAGTCGTACACGCTCGCGGCCGGCCAGACGCTCCAGCAGCCTTTCACGTTCCAGGCCCTCGGTGCGGCGGTGGGCAGCCAGATCGTGACCGCCAGCCTCCTGGACGCGGCCGCCGGGATCAACAAGACGTATTCCGTCGGAATCACGGTCATCAACCCGAACGTGACGGCGACGACTACGACCGCGTCGATCTCGATGCAGGCGGGCGGCGCGAGCCAGGCCTTCACAGCGAACACGACCGGGCCGCCGATCATCTGCAACGCGTTCAACACAGTCGACTACACGGTCACGGGCCTGCCAGCCGGGTTCACGCTGCCGGGCATGGTGAGCGTCAGCCCCGCCCCGGGCGGCCCCTATCCGGCGGCGAATCTCCCGATCTCGGCGGGCGCGGGCGTCGTCCCGGGTTCGTATCCCGCGAACGTTCACTTCAACGTCACGAAGACGGGACAGTCAGGCAACGTGCCGGTCACGGTGAACGTGTCGGGGGGGCCGGACTTCACGCTCGCCGCCTCCGTGAACCCGATCACGATCAATCAGGGACAGACCGGCAGCACCGTGATCTCCCTGAACCCGCTGAACGGATTCAACGGCGCCGCAAATTGCACGATCCCGGCTATTCAGAGCGTCACGCCGAGCCCGAACGCGTTTGCGGTCGGAGTCGGAAAGCCGACGAGCGTCGCCTTCACCGTCGCCGCCAACGCGGCGCCGGGCACGTACACGGCCTCCGTCGACGGAACGGCGGCGGGAGTACCGGGCACGCGGAGCGTGAAGGTGACCATCGTCGTTCCGCCGCCTCCGGACTTCACGCTGACCGCGAGCGTCCCGACCCTCACTCTGGCGCAGGGCGGGACCGGGAAGATCACCTTCACGATGAACGCCCTGAACGGGTGGAATTTCCCGGTGACGCTCTCCGTCCCCGTGATTCCCAACGTGACGGCGGCGCTTACGACGGGGACGTTCCCCGGGGCGGGCGGACCGATCGACGTGACGTTCACGGCGTCGGCCGCCGCTCCGGCCGGGACGATTCCCGTAATCGTGAGCGGCACGAATGTGAACGTGAACGGTTCACCGACGACGCGCACGGCGAACGTCAACATCCTGGTCCAGCCGCCGCAGGACTTCTCGCTCGCGGTGTCACCGCTCACCCTGAGGCTCGTCCAGGGGGACACGGGCCCCGTCACCGTCACGTTGAACGCGCTGAACGGCTTCACGGGCGCGGCCAGCGTCACGGCGCCGGCGCCGAGCGGTGTCACGTTCAGCTCGACCTCGTTCGCGGTCGGGGCGGGCGCTCCCGCGACGATCCAGGTCATCACGACGCCGGCGACTCCGGTCGGGACGAGCACGGTCACGTTCACGGCGACCGCTCCGGGCGTGACGGGTCAGCGGACCGGCAGCTTCTCGCTCACGGTCGATCCGAAGCCCGACTTCAGCCTGCTCGTGCAGCCGCCCGGCGTGACGCTCGCGCCGCTCGGGACGACGCAGGTCACCGTGACGGTCCAGGGCAGCCTGGCGGGATTCGTCGACGTCGCCGCGCCGACGACGATTCCCGGCGTGTCGTTCAACCCGCTCACGTTCTCGATCCCGGTCGGAGGGAGCAAGACGTTCGACGTCACGGCGGGCGCGGCCGCGACGGGCACCGCTTCGGGCGTTTTCATCGGAATCGCGGGCGGCGGGACGCTCCAACATACCGCCAGCTTCACGGTGGCCATGTCGGCGTCGCCCGATTTCCAGGTCGTCCTGGCGCCGCCGACACTCGTCCTCTCGGCAGGGGGGGCGGGCCTTTCGAACGTGTCGATCGTCCCGATCAACGGTTTCGGCGGAACGTTCAACCTGACGATCGCGCCGCCGAGCGGGATCACGGTCACGCCCCTCTCCGCGGCAAACGTCGCTCCGAACACGGCGACCGTCCTCGGCGTATCGGTCGCGCCCGGGCTCTTCGGCGTCTTCGACGTCCCCGTTTCGGCGACGTCGACGCAGCTGCCGCTGACCCGCTCGGCGACGCTGCGGGTCACCGTTCCGGCCCCGGACTACACCCTGACGGCGACTCCGGCCTCGCTCCTTCTCGCGCCCGGAGGCTCCGCGCCCGTTACGATAACGGCGAATCCGATTAACGGTTTCGTGGGCACCGTGACCGTCGTTCCGGCGCTCCCTTCCGGCGTCGACGTGGACCAGAAGTCCTTCGCGCTCGGCCCCGGCGAATCCAGGACCGTCACGGTCTCGGCACTGCCGGGAGCGGCGGCCGGATTCGTGAGCCTGCTGTTCAACGGCACGTCGCCGGGGCTCGCGCCTCACTCCGTGAGCGTTCCGATCTCGATCCAGACGACGCCGGACTTCACGCTCAACGTCACGCCCACGGTCATCAATCTCCCGGCCGGCGGCAAGGCGCAGGCGCAGGTCACGCTAATCCCGCTCAACGGGTGGTCGGGCGGCGTGGACGTGACGGTCACGGGGTCGTCGGGGATCAGCGTCGTCCCGGCATCGTTCCCTCTCCAGCAACGCATCCTGTATCCGATCGAGATCCGCGCCGCGGACGACGCGCCGGCCGGCGCCGTGACGCTCCTCTTCACGGCGTCGGGCGCGAACGGCGGCGCGGGTGTCACAGTGACGCGGCAGGTGAACGTACGGGTGAGCGTCGGCGCCTCGGACTTCAACGTCCGGATCACGCCGGCGGCGCCCCAGGTCGCCGCGGGCCGAACCGCGACGCTTTCCTTCGTCCTCGATCCGTCGGGGTCGTTCGCCGGGACCGCCACGATCACGCCGCTCGACCTGCCCGCGGGAGCCAGCCTGACGCCGGCTCAGCCGCTCCTGGCCCCGAACGTTCCGCAGGCCGCCACGCTCTCTGTTCCGCGCGGGACGCGTCCGGGTACGTACACGCTCACGTTCCGGGCGGACGAGACTCCAGGCTCGAACTTGCGCGCGCGGCGTCCCTTGCTGATCTCGAAGACGCTGACGTTGCCGCTCGTCGTGCTGCCGCCGACCGGCGGCTTCTCGGTCGTGGCCGTTCCACCCACCGTACTTGCGTCGCCCGGCCAGGCCGTGGCCGTGCGCTACGAATTCCGGAATCTCGGAGACGAGCCCCTCGTCATCACGGGCGACACATTCGTCCGGCGCGACCGTAACGGCGCCGTCTTCGACACGACGGAAGAGACCGTGGGCCTCGCGCTCCCGCCGCGCGGGACGGCATCGGTCAGCAATACGGTCCTCGCGACCGGCGAACAGTTCGCGAAGTCGGGGATCCCCGCCATCGTCTTCGAGGACCGCACGTTCCGCGCGACTCCCGATTCGACCGGCTTCGTGGCCACCGCGACGGCGCCCGTGGCCGTGACGGCCGTCAACTCGCTCCTCGCGACGACGTCCGTGACCCGCCTCTCCGTCGTTTATCCCCCGTCGGGGACGCTCGTCGGCCGCGGCGACAACCTGCGCGCGCAGGGCGTGATCTTCGGCAGCGGCACGGGGAACGTCCTCGTGGGCTGGCTCTACGACGGCGTCCTCGTCGAGACGGCCACCGTCCCGCTCCAGAACGGCTCCCCGACCTCGGTCACGAATTCGGTGAGCCTGCCGACGCTCCTCGCGGGCAACCACGAGATTGCGCTCGCGATCCTCGCTCCCAACACGCTCTCGTCGCCCTCCGTGCAGATTTACGTCGACGAGGGCCTCACGACGCTTCGTCTCGTCGCGCCGACGGCGGGCGCGGTCTTCGCGCCGGCGTTTTCGGTTCCGACCTTCGCGTGGATCCCGGCGCCGGGCGTCGCGCGTTACGGCGTGGGCTTGAGGCGGCGGGGAGCTCCCGGAGCGCGCTATCGGTGGGCGTTTACGAGCGACACGTTCTGGGGCCCTCCCGCCGCCTTCTGGAACGAGCTTCCCGACGGCGACTACGAGTGGGTCGTGCGTGGCTTCACCGCCTCCGGACGGTCGCTTCTGGACCGTCAGATGGGGGGCGCGACGGCGTCGCCCACGAGCGAAGGCACTCTCGACGTCGCCGACGGCTGGACCGTGACGTCCTCGACCGGCCGCTTCTCGATCGGAGGCGCGGATTCGGCTCTAGCCGACCTTGGGGGGCAGTCCTCGGGAGTCGAAGGTGGCGCGCGCTTCACGTGGAAGGAAATCGCCGGCGCTCTCTACATCCACGCGATCTATCTCGAGACCGCCGAAGGGCCGCACCGCGTGAGAACTGAAATTCTCCCGAAGCCCGGCCTTCTCCTACCTGCCGGGGCGATGCCGAAGGGAGGCCCTCTCCTCTGGCGGGTGACGGCGATCGATCGTGACGGCAGGCCGCTGGGCGCGACAGTTCTCGCCGCCGTGCCGGGAGTCGCGCGATGAAATGGTGCGCCCCGTCTTTCGCCGCCTGCCGCGCCGTCTCTCTCGCCGTCTCTCTCGCCGTCGGCTTGGCGGCGAGCGCTCAGGTGCCATCCGCGGCTCCTTCCGAGGCCCCGGCGACGAAAGCTCCGCCACCCGGCTTCACGAACGTGACGCCGCTCGGGGAGACGCCGGAGCGCCTGCCGGTCCTGACGTTCCAGCCCGCGGCCCACGATTTCAAGCTCACCTCGTTCGCGATCGACGGCGTCCTCGTAACGCAGCTCGTGACGGCAGACGGTGGTCTGTACCGCTATCAGACGGTCGCGAACCTCTCCGGCGGAGACCACGTCGCGTCCGTCGAATATGCCGCGGGCGGCTCCTCGTCCTCCGCGGCCTGGTCGTTTCGGACGGCGCTCCCGCCACCGCGTCCGGAAGCGGCCTTTGGCTGGTCGTTCTCCGGCGAGATCGCGCGCACGCATGGCGAGCCGGTCGACCGCGAGGGAGAGACCACGAACCAGACGAACTTCACCGGGGCGCCGCATTTCGAGGGCTCGATCACGGACTCCGGGTCCGGAGTCCAGACGTCCTTCAACGGCACGCTCGCCCAGAACATCGACCCGAAGAATCTGCCGCCGCACGTCTCGCCGCCCGCGGTCGTCGTGAACGCGAAGGCCGGCATCGTGTCGGGCTCTCTCGGGAACGGGCCGGCCGAGACGTTCGCGCCGTCGACGCTCATTCAGACCTCCTCCACGCGGCGGGGAGTCGAAATCGGGCTCGACCTGAAGCAGTTCTCGCTGCGCGCCTTCGGGAACATCGACGACGGCCTTCCTTCCGCCAGCGGCGTGAACGAGTTCCGCCAGAACCTCTATGGTGTCTCGCTGATGCCGCATCTCGGAACGGACCGTGTGAAGCTTCGCCTGCTCTACCAGTATGTCGAGGACGTTCACGATCCGCTCTATCGCGTGCCTCCGTCCCTTCTCCCGAACTTCGGTGAGGCGGGTGCCGGCGCTCCCGGGCTCGGCGCCACCGGGACGCAGCCTCCGGCGCAGCCCGCGTACTTCGGCTCGGCGCCGAAGAAGGGGAACCTCCTTTCCTTCCAGGCGGAATTCGGTCTCGCGCCGTCCATCGGAGCGGTCCTGAAGGCCGAGGTCGTGCGCAGCGCGTTCACGAGTGACACGACGAAGAATCCTCTCTCCGCCGACTGGGCGTACGCCGTCGGGATCGCAATGGCCCCCGCCGGCTTCAACGTGACGGCCGGTGTGCGGCTCGTGAGCGACGGCTTCGGCGCTCCGGCGAACCCGGCTCTCACGGCGGGGCGCACGGTTTACGACGCCGCCCTGTCGCGTTCGTTCGGCGCGCTTTCGCTCTCGGCGAACTACGCGCACACGGGCGACTCCGGCGCCGCGGGAAGCGCCGTCTCGGGGTTCGCGACGCCGTCGGGTCACGCTGATGCGGTCGCTCTCACCGGCTCCTACAGTTTCGCTGCGAGCCACACGTCGCTCTCGGTCTCGGCCCAGCAGAACAGCGCCGAGTCGGCCGGGTCGACGAATCGGGCGACGAATCTCAACGTGTCGATCGCCCAGCCGGTCGGTGCTTTCCAGTTCTCGCTCGGCCTCATCGGAGGCCTCCAGAACACCGACGGCCTGTCGACGAGCGAATCGGAAACTCGCGGGGCGACGCTCGGGTTGTCACGTCAGGGCGGAATTCTGTCTCTCCAGACGAGCGGCGGCGTGAACCAGTCGAAGAACCGCCTTACGGGCGATCTCACGACGAGCTGGAACGCGATGCTCACGCCCGACGTCGCGCTCTTCAAACGCGCCGTGAATTTGACCCCGATCGGCTCCTACACGCGCCAGGTGACGTCGGCCCACGCGGGGGATTCGGACTCGTGGTCGTGGGGCGGCCGGCTCACGCTCCGGACGTGGGGCTCCTGGCGGGGATTCGCCGTTTGGAGCCAGTATCTCGAAACGGCCATGGCGTCGCAGGTCGAGGGAAGTCCGATCGTCCGCGACCGGAGGTTCGGTGCCGGCGTCGCCATCCTGTTCGGCGGCGGCTCGCTGAGCTCGTCCGTCGCGCAGCAGATGGTGTCGCCGCAGCTGGGACTCCGTTGACCCGGTGAAGCGCGCGCGGGCCTGTATCATTTCGGCCTCGTGATCGAGCGCGTCGACTGGCATCGCTATTTCATGAATATCGCCGGAGAGGTGGCGAGCCGGGCCACGTGTCCCCGCAAGCACGTCGGCGCGGTGGTCGTGCGCGACAAGCGGCTCCTCTCCACGGGATACAACGGTTCGCTCCGCGGCCTGCCGCATTGCGACGAGGCGGGTTGCCTCATGGAGGACGGCCACTGCATCGCGACCGTCCACGCCGAGGCAAATGCGATTCTTCAGGCTGCGCTGAACGGCGTCCGCATCGAGGGAGGCGAGATCTATACGACGGCGTCGCCCTGCTGGAACTGCTTCAAGCTCATCGCGAACGCAGGCCTCGTCGCCGTCTATTTCGGCGAGTTCTACAGAGAGCCGCGAATTCACGACTACGCCGACCGCGTGGGCATTCGCCTCACCGACCTGTCGGTTCGCTAGGTCCCCGAACTGCTCCTGCGCGCGTCTCGGTCGAGAAATTCTTCGATGAGGCGGCTCGCGTTTTGCGGAAGGCGGAAGAAGCGCGCGCCGAAGCCGGGCTCCGGGGAGTCCGTGCGCCGGACGACGATCACCTCGCCGGTTACGGTCTTTCCCGTCCGGTCGTGGGGGAGCTTGAAGCTGATCTCGAGGCGCGCGCCGACGGGTTGAGGCTCGCTCGTGGCCGTGAAGAAGCCCGACGAGGAGAGGTCGGTCAGACGCCCCTCGGTGGGGCGCCCGTCCCGCCAGAACGCCACGGGCGAATCGACCGTCACGCGCGGAGCGGCGCGCGCGAGCAGGTCGAGGAGCCGTTCGACCTCGGCGAGGACGGTCTCCGGGGCGGCTTCGGCCGTGAAGACGTGGCCGGCGCCGGCGCGGATGGCCTCGCTGGCACGCTCCGGCGGCACCAGGACGAGGAGGGGGATGTCACGTCCCGCGGGATCGGCGCGCAAGGCGCGAATGGCCTCGAGCGCGGCTTCCGGATTCCGCTCGAAATCCACGATGACGAGAGCCGGAGGATTGGCGGCGACGGCCTGCAGTGCCTCGTCCGCCGTGGCGGCGTCCCGAAGCGACCAGTCGCTGCGCCGGAGCCACGTCGGCTCGCCGGGCAGGCGCCCCCGGGCACCGTCGAGAAGAAGAATCGTCGGCATGAGCGCGGCTGAGAAAGGCTCGCAATGCGAGTTTACCGCGTCACCACGTCAGATTGAACCCGCCGAAGAGGGTGCGGCGCGGGAGCGGGACACCGGGGACCTCTTCGTAGCGCACATTGCCGAGGTTTTCGCCGTCCACGAAGAACTCGAGGATGCGCCCCTGATAGGCCTGCCAGGAGAGCCGCGCCGAGACGAGCCAGACGCCGTCTTCGAAGCTCGGGCGCGCGAAATACGAAAGGCGCGACGTGGCGACGAGCTGCAACGGGAGAGCGATGCCCGCGGAGACGTCCCATTTCACGTGCAGCGGGTCGAGCACGTACTTCCCCTGGGTCGCGCCGTCGGTCGCCGCCGAAAGGCTCGCGAGGTCGGTGAACGTGTACGCCGCCTGTACGCGAAACTGCGTCAGGAACGCGGGCCGCTCCCGCGACCAGTCGAGGGAGGCCTCGATGCCGTCCGTGACCGCCTCGCGGACGTTTCGGGCGCGCCAGGGCTCGCTCCCGGACGAGCGCACGAAGTCGATGAGATCGGTCGCGTGCCGGTGGAACCAGGCCGCGTCGAACGTGACCGCCCCAGCGACGATCGAAGCGCCCGCTTCGACGTTCCAGGCTTTCTCGGGGAGCAGGTCCGCATTGCCGACGTTCTGGGGGTCCACGTAATAGAGCTCGGTGAACGAGGGGACGCGAAAGCTCGTGCCGAACGAGGCTCGAAGCGTCAAGCGGGGCAGCACTTCGCGGGAAATCCCGGCGTAGGGCGAAAGCCGCGACCCGTATCCTTCGTACGCGTCGGCGCGCAGTCCGCCCCGGAGTCCGCCGGACGCTTCCGCGCCGCCCCAAGCGTGCGCGAGCTCCGCGAAGACCGCACCGTGATTCCGGCCGTGACTTCCGAGATTCGTCGACGCGATGGTCTCGCGGCCGGCCTCAACGCCGAACGCGAGCGTGCCGCCGAAGAGCGCGTGCCGCGCGGCGGCGCGGAACAGCCCGGCGAGCGTGTCGTGGAGATTCTCGTAGAAGGCCGGATTGGTTCTTTCGAGAACGAAGTCGTCGTGGTGGGCGCGCACGAACGCGGACGGCATCAGCGTCCATCCGCCGAGGGCCAACGTGGAGGAAAGGGTGGCCGTGCGAGTGCGCGTCGATTCCTGCTGGTTCGGATAAGCGGTCCCGTAGTAGCCATAGGCGCCGAATGCGCGGCTCGCGTAACCGAGGCCGAGCGTCACGGGGCCAAGGCCCGAGTCCCAGCGTCCGGACACGCGCAGGAGAGAGGACGCGGATTCCGTGTCGTCCCGGAAACCCGAGCTCTCCGTCCGAAACCAGTCGACGGCCGCCGAGATGGACTCGGTGACGCGCATCGCCGCGCGGTATCCGCCGGCGTCGAGAGAGTCGCTGCCGTGCCCGTAGCGCGTCTCGCACTGCATGTTCGCGCGTCCCATCTCGGCTCCGCGCGTCACGATGTTCACGACACCGCCAACGGCGTTCGAGCCCCACAGCGAAGAGCCCCCGCCCGACAGGACCTCGATCCGGTCGACGGCGTACAGCGGCACGTCGAGGTCCGCCGAGAGATGCCCGCTCTGGGGATCCGTCGCCGGCTGCCCGTCGACGAGGATGAGGGTGCCGTTGAAATCCGAGCCCCGGATCCCGATGTCGGCCTGCGCGCCGTTCAGGCCACGACGCCTCACGTCGAACCCGACGATCGTCGCGAGCACGTCGGGCAGCGCGCGGACTCCCGGCATCGCGGCGATCTCCTCGCGCGTGACGACGCGGACGGTCGCGGATGACGGAGCCTCGTCGAGGCGCGTCGCGACCGCCACGACGGCGACTTCCTGTTTCACGCCCATTGCCTTCGCCATGGTCGGGTCGGGTGGAGGCACCTCCTGCCCGGAGAGCGGTCGCGCGAGAGCCAGGGCAGTCAGCGTGAGAAGGAGGATGGGCCTCACCGGCGGGAGGATAGCGGAAGGGCAAGCGGGTTAAAGTCGCGCGCCCATGGACACGCTCACGCACGGCCTCGCGGGCGCCCTTCTCGCCCGCTCCCTCCCGTCCACTGGAGACGAAGATCTCGACCGCTCGCTCGCGAGGCGCGAGGTGTGGGCCGGGTTTCTCGCGGCCATGTTCCCCGACGCCGACGTTTTCGTGTCGCCCTTCTCCGCCGAGTTCTACATCACGCAGCACCGCGCGCTGACGCATTCGTTCGTGACGCTTCCGGCCTGGATCGTGGTGCTCACGGCTCTCGCGGCGCTCCGGCTGTCGCCGGGGCTCGGCCCGCCGGGATCCGCGTCCCGCCGGGTCGCGCTGTGGCGTCTCGGCGCGGTCGTCGGGCTGGCCCTCGTGTCGCATATCCTCCTCGACTGGATCACGTCCTGGGGCACGATGTTCCTTTCACCACTGTCGTGGACGCGGTACACGCTCGACTGGACTTTTATCGTCGACCTGGCGCTGTCGGGCGTTCTCGCGCTCGGCCTCGTCGGTGTTCATGTCGTCTCGAGACGTTCGTTCCCGCGCTCGCGGATCGCGGCGCGGGCGGGCCTTCTCGCGGCGGCCGCGTACGTGGGGCTGTGCGCGGTCCGGCATGGAGAGGCTCTCCGCCTTGTAGAGGCGCTCGCGGCGGGGGCCGCGCGCCGGGCCGCCATTCCCCAGCCGGGATCGCCGGACCGCTGGCTCCTGCTCTCCGAGGATGGGTCTGCCGTGACGGCCACGTTCGTGGATCTCGGAAAGCGCGGCCGGGAGAGGGCACGCGCGCCGGATGCCGAGGAGCTGGCGCGCACGGGGTTCCGGACGGGCCTCCTGAATCTCGTCCGTCACCTCGGCGGCGTCTACCGTTCGCGTGACGACCTCGCGCCCCGCGTGATCGAGAAGACGAACGGCCCGTTTGCGGAGCGCGCCCTCGAAAGCGGTATCGCCGGCGTGTTCGGCCGCTTCGCCCGATTTCCGGCCGCGCGCGAGGAGGCGAAGGGCCGCGACGTGCAGGTCCTCGTCAGGGACGTACGCTTCGGTTACCTTTCCCACGAGGTCGATCCGTTCACGTACCTGGTCCGCTACTCGGCAGACGGGACCGTTCTCTTCGCGGGTTTTCCGTCGTCGCGTTGGACCCAGGCCGCCCCGGGCGGCCCGCTCGGGCGCGCGCGATAGGAAGCTCACGTAGGTTCACGATGTCCCGCCAGCCCATACTCTTCATCGGCCACGGTTCGCCCATGAACGCGATCGAGGACAATCTCTGGAGCCGCGGCCACGCCGCGCTCGCGCGCCTCGTCCCGCGTCCACGCGCGGTCCTCACGGTGTCGGCGCACTGGGAGTCGGACGGCACGTTCACGACCCTCGACGACCCGCCGTCGACGATCCACGACTTCGGCGGCTTCCCGCCCGAGCTCTTTGCGATGCAGTATCCGGCGCGCGGTGACGCGGTGCTTGCGATGCGGGCCGCAAGTCTGGCGGGCGGCTCCGCGGCGGACGGCCGCGGTCTCGACCACGGGACGTGGTCCGTCCTCCACCGGATGTACCCGGCCGCGGACGTGCCCGTCGTGCAGCTCTCGCTGGACGTCCGCGCGAGTGCGGCCGAACACCTCGCGCTCGGCCGCGCGCTCGCTCCCTTGCGCGACGAGGGCGTGCTGATTCTCGCGAGCGGCAACCTCACGCACGACCTTAGGGACGCCTTCGGCCGGATGCGCCGCGCCGATTTGACGACGCCCGACTGGGCCGCGCGCTTCGACGCGGACGTCGCGCGCGCCCTCGAGGCGCGTGACGAACCGTGGCTCGTCCGGGCGCTCGACACGCCGGATGGCCGGCGCGCGCACCCGACGGCCGAGCACTGGCTCCCGATCCTTTACGCGGCGGGCGCCGCGGATGCCGCGGACGCCGTGAGCTTCCCGCTCGCGGGCTTCGACCTCGGCTCCCTCTCGATGCGCTGTGTCCTGTTCGCCTGAGCCGGGCGGCCTCGCCGTCAGACGAGCCGGAAGTGCTCTTTCACGGCGCGCGAACGGAAGGCGAGGAGCGAGAGCGCTGTCGCGAGTGCGACGCCCGCGAGAATGAGCGTCATGCGGAGATGGGGCGCGCCGGCCGCGCGGCGCTCGGCCGCGAGAAGCGCCAGCGTCCGAACCCACTCTAAGACACCGAGAACGAGAGTGCCCGCCACGGCCCGCGCCGCCCACGGACGCCGCACGAAGAGGAGTACGCCCACAGCGAGCGCCGCGGCGACGAGCGCGAGGTGCCCCGCGCGCAGGAAGTGCGCGGCCAGGGTGAGGAGGGCGAGAACCGCCGGGAGGAGGCGCAGGGCCACGTCCGCCTCACCAGACCGTCTTGACGATTCCGGAACGGCCGATGTCGGCATCGCGGGTCAGCAGCGGCAGCTCGAGGTGCCGTGCGGCGGCACAGATCAGAGCATCGAACGGATCCGAGCTCGGACGGAGCTCGTGAGCCAGGAAGATCTGCGCGGGCGTCAGCTCCAGCGGCTGATACGCGGGATTGCTGAAGAGATCTTCGAAGAACCCGCGAAACGAGGGCCGGAGAGCGACGCGTCCGATACGGACGAGGATGCTGCTTTCCCAGAGAACGGCTGCGGGAACGTAGGTGAGCGCCTCGCGGCTCTCGCAGGCGGCAAAATGAGCGGCTGCCCTCCGGCTCAGGCGCCGGTCCCGGCCCGCGTAATAAAGAAGTGCGTGCGTATCCGTCACGAGCGCCGAGTCAGGCACGTCAGCGGGTCCGGGGGCGACCGTCGCGACCGGAACGGCCGCCTCGCGGAAGAGCGCGGGCGCTCTTCTCAATCGAGGTCGAGAAGAGAGCGCGGACGGCTTCGTCGGCTGTCGTCAAGCCGCCCTTCGATTCGTTGATGCGGACGCTTCCCACGACCGAGCGGATTGCGGACGGGGCAGTCCCACCGGAGCGCGCCTCGGCGACGAGCCGGTTGAGGGTCTCGCTGACGCTTCGTCGGCCCGTAGCACGCGTCCGGCCGCGAAGCCAGAGGATGTTCTCGGGGTCGAGCGTGACGGAGAGAGGTCGCTTGTTAATACGAGAATTATACGATAAACGTTAGGCCGCGCCATGCACGGCGATCTCCCGCCGGGGCTGGGACGTGATGGCCCTTTCTTCGATCCGGACCATCTCCTCGAGCCGCGCGGCGGTCGCCGCCTCGCCCGCATGGGCGATCGCGAGGTCGAGGTAGATCGGGCCGTGCCGGGCCTCGGCTTCGGCGAGCTCGACGTAGATCTTCGAGAGGCGCGCATCCGCCACGTGGCCGAGGAGGCGCTCGAACCGCTCGTGGCTGCGCGCTTCGATGAGCGCGGCCACGAGGAGGAGGTCGAGGCCCTTCTCGGGCTCCCGATCTCTCCGACACGCCGCGCGAAGCTCGGCGACGTAGTCGTTGCGCCGGGTCGTCTTCATCGGCGCTCCGAGGCGACGCGCCTCGCGCGAGACCTTGCGAAAGTGGCGCAGCTCCTCGGCCGCGAGCGCGGAGAGCCGGTCGACAAGCGGCGCGTTCCGTGGGTACGTGCCAACGAGCGACAGGGCATGGACCGAAGCCTGCAGCTCGCAGACGGCGTGATCCGCCACGAAGGCCGGGAGGTTCTCCTTCGACATGACGTGCGCCGCCCACGAGTCGGGCGTCCGGGAGCGAAGGCCGAGGAGCATCACAACGCGGGCGCGGCGGCGGACTCTTCGGGGGATCGGGGAAGCGAGGACTCGGATGGTGACCGCATGGGAAGAGCCGGCGACACGGACTCCTTCGACCGTCTGAGGTACAGAGATGCCGCGCCGAGGTGCCCGACCCGCGTGACGATCCGAAGGAGGACGACGAGCTGCTGGCCGGCGAGGATCAGCGCGAAATCGGCGATCTCACCGCCGTTCCAGACTCTGCCGAAATATGCCCAGACGAGGAGAGGAAGGACGCCGAGAAAGCCGAAGAAGACCTCCATCACGAGCGTGCGCACCGGCCGGCCGAGGACGAATCCGAAGCCGCTCATGAAGGCCGCGAAGGGGTTCGTGACGCCCTGTCCCATCGCCGCGCGGGCGTATGTGACGACGAGCCGGAGATAACCCGCGACGAGAAGGAACGCCCCGAGGCGCAGGAGGAGGAGCCCCGTCGCTTCCCACTCGTATCGCAGCTCGTCCGGCTCGTACAGCGTGCCCGGCGCGGCGTAGACCCAGCGATACGCCGCGAGGATCCCCGCGAGAGACAGAGCGCCGAAGAGGAGCGACGGGACCGCGAATCGCGCGGCGTCCGCTCCGAACGCGGCGAGGCTCGACCGGTCGCGCTCGGCGCCGAATCGCCCGGCGAATCCGCCAGAGAAGAGGGCCGCGAGGAGGGCCGCGAGCGCCGCATAAGCGACCGCGGAGCCCGAGAGGCCGGTCGTGCCGAAGAAGCCCGAAAGCGGCGCCGCCTTCCCGGACGGGCTGGGTTCGCTTCGCTCGCGACTCTCGCCGGTGAGGGCTTCGTCCCATTTCTCGAAGTCGCCGAGGACGTCGGGCCGAGTGCGCGTGAACGCCGTGAAAAAGGTGTGGAGGTCCGCGCCACCCGCGCCGAGCCGCTCCGCCCACGGGCTCTTGGCGAGCTCCTGGTGGAGCGCGGACGCCAGCGGATGCAGGAAGGCGGCCGCGAGCACCGCGTTCAGGACGAGGAAGAGCAGGATCGCCTTCCAGGTTTCGAGCGCCGAAACGAGGCCGCGGCCCACGAGGGCGACGATCGAATCGCGCCTCACGACAGCCCCGCGAGACCGAGGAGAGCGAAGAACTCGAGGGCGTTTTGCGCCCAGAAGCGGAGGCGCGCGGCCCAGCGGCGTGACGCCGCGGGCGCCTCGCCGGTCAGGCGTCCGTTGTTGAGCGGGTTCGCGTCGAGGAGACACTTGCGGTCCGGATCCACGTCGACCGCGAGAAGCTTCGGCCCCGTGATGCGGTAGCGTATCCAGCGCGAGTCCGGGATCCACGGACGGCGCACCCGGGCGCCTCCCTCGAAGCGAAGCTCGACTTCGACCGGCCACGTCGCCTCACCGAGCTGCTGCACGACGGCCAGAGATTCCCATCCGCCCGCCTCGTCCTTCGGCGTCGCGAGGGCGCGGGCCTCGCCCTCGCCCTCATATCCGCTTCGTCCGCGAGAGCGGCGCGTGGAGGCCGACGTGACGGCGTAGTCGACGGGGCCGGCCACGCTCCAGATTCCGGCGACGGCGTTCGCGGGCCCATCGCCCGCGACCTCGCGGACCACCGCGACGAAGTCGGCCGACGTGGGGTGCTTGAACGCCCAGCGGGTCGCGTACGTCTTCATGACCCTCGCCCATCTCTCCGCGCCGAACGTGCGTTCGGCGGAGGCCAGGAGGAGACCCGTCCGGTTGTATGCGTTCACGCGAACGGCGCCGCCGTCGAGCTGGCGGAAGCTCGGCACGTCGGTCGCGTCCGACCGCGAGGCCTGCGTCCAGCGGTGTGCGCGCTCGTTCGTGGCCTCGGGATACGGGAGGACGACGGACGGGAACACGACGGGGATCCCGAAGAACCGGACGACGAGCGACGGATCGCCGAAGGCCGACTTCAGGGTGCGGAGCGTCGCGTAGGTGTTGAAACCCTCGTCGAGGTGCGCCTCCTCGAACTCGTTGGAAGCGAGCATCCCGTAGAACACCTGATGCCCGAACTCGTGGACCGTCACGCTCTCGGGAGAATGCGCGGTCGCGGGCGCGAGCTCGCGGGCGCCGCCGACGAAGAGCGTCGGGTATTCCATGCCCTCGGTGTGGCTGCCCCATGGAGGGTCGACGACGGTGATGACGGGGTACGGATAGGGCAGATAGAGCCTGCCGTATTCCGCGAGCCCCGCCTTCACGGCCTTGAGGTACCGGTCCCGGACCGGCCGGTGGTCGGGCTGCAGGAGAAGCACGATGTCGACGTTCGGAAGGCCGTTCGCGCTGAACGTGTCGCGCACGACCTCGAAGCGCGGGCAGAATGTGAACGCGAAGTCGTGGACGTCCTCGGCGGCGAAGTGGACGCGCACGAGATTGCCCGGGAAGTCGACCTCGTCTTTGAGGACGCCCGTTCCGCCGACGTGCCCCTTGTTCGCGGCGGGCACGGCGAGCGTGACGTCATAGTCGCCGAAGTCGGCGAAGAATTCGGTCGCGGCATGAAACTGGTGCGCGTTCCAGCCCTGGTCGGTCGCGACCCCGAGCTTCGGGAACCACTGCGCGCCGAGCAGATAATCGTCCTTCCAGCCGGTGCGCGCGACCGCGCGGGGAAACTTGCCCTCCCAGTCGACGTGGAAGACGAGCGTCTCGCCGGGCGTGACGGGCCTCGGCAGGACGACGGAAACGAGCGTCCGGTCGTCCGGATTCCCGTCGTCCGGGGAGACGTACTTCAGTGAGGACGTCAGGTCGGTGCCGTCCTCGAGGCTGATGCGGTGGATCTCCGTGAACCCCCAGCGGCTCGCGTCCTTCGCGCGCATGCCACGGTCGTTCCGCCCGGCGCCGCGCGCCTGCTCGATGAGCCACGTCGAGCGATCGTTCTTCCAGGCGTTCAGGTAGAGGTGGAGCCTGAGGTCGTCGAACGAAAAACGCGTGCGGTTCGTGAACCGCACCGTTTCCTTCCCGGTGATGCCGTGCTCCGCGGTCACATGCGCCTCGATCGTGTAGGACGCGACGGCCGGGACGCGCGGACCGGCGTCGAGACGCGCCGCGGCGAGGAGTACGACAAGAGCGGCCGGCCGTGCGGCGAGCAGACGAATCACGATCGGGGATGCTAGCAGGGGCCAGCCGGACGCCTGCCGCCTAGAATCGGTCCCGTGGCGAAGACGAGGACCCCGGCGGCGCGAGCGGCCAAGCTCCGGGAGGAGATCGAGAGGCACGCGCGCCTCTACTACGTGGAGGACCGGCCCGAGCTCGCCGATGCCGAATACGATCGGCTCGTCAGAGAGCTGGTCGCTCTCGAGGAGGCCCATCCCGAGCTCGTCACGCCGGATTCGCCGACGCAGCGCGTGGGCGGCACGCCGGTGGGCGAGCTCCCGAACGTGCGGCACGAAGTCCCGCTCCTTTCGCTCGAGAACGCATATGCGCCGGATGATCTGCGGGCGTGGATCGACCGCGTCGTGGACCGCCTCGACGGGCGCGTCCCCGCGTTCGTCTGCGAGCTGAAGATCGACGGCCTCTCCGTGTCCCTCGTTTACGAGAATGGCCGCCTCACGAGGGCCGCGACGCGGGGCGACGGTGCGACGGGGGAGGACGTAACGCCAAACGTGCGGACAATCCACGCGATTCCGCTGAATCTGCGCAACGGTGACGCGGCGCGAAAGCTTCCTTTGAAGGTGAAGATTCCGGCCGCGCTCGAGGTGCGCGGCGAGGTATACATGTCGAAGAAGTCCTTCGCCGCGCTGAACGAGAAACGCGAGGAGGCGGGGGAGCCGCTTTTTGCGAACCCGCGCAACTCCGCTGCGGGCTCACTGCGCCTGCTGGACGCGAAGATCACGGCAAGCCGCCGTCTCTCCGCCTTTCTCTACTCGATCGCGCGCTGGGAGGGAGAAGGCGAGCCGCAAACGCAGGCCGAATCCCTCTACACACTCGAAGAAATTTCTTTTCCGGTTAACCCGCATCGTGAGCTGGTAGCGGGCGTGGACGGGATCCTGACGTTCATCGAGGCCTGGCGGGAGAAGCGCCACGCGCTGCCGTTCGAGACGGACGGCGTCGTCGTGAAGGTGGACGCTCTCGCCGACCAGAAACGCCTCGGGCAGACCGCGAAGTTCCCGCGCTGGGCAATCGCGTACAAGTACCCGCCCGAGGAGGCGACGACCGTCGTGACGGACATCGTCGTGCAGGTCGGGCGGACGGGCGTCCTGACGCCCGTCGCGGAGTTCACGCCCGTCCTCCTCGCGGGGTCGACGGTCCGGCGCGCGACGCTCCACAACATGGAGGACCTCGCGCGCAAGGACGTGCGAGTCGGCGATACCGTGGCCGTCGAGAAGGGAGGCGATGTGATCCCGAAGGTCACGCGCGTCCTCCTCGAGAAGCGGCCGAAGGGCGCGAAGGCGTTCGCGATGCCGGCGTGCTGCCCGGCCTGCGGCGAGCCCGTCGTCCAGCGTGAGGGCGAGGTCGCGGTGCGCTGCGTGAACCCGGGCTGCCCGGCGCAGGTCGCCGAGTCGCTCCGGCACTTCGTGACCCGCCGGGCGATGGACGTCGAGGGGCTCGGCGACGAGCGCATCGAGCAGCTCCGCGAGGCGGGCCTCCTGAAGGACGTCGCGTCGCTCTACGACCTGACGGCCGAAGAGCTCGCGCCGCTCGAGCGCTGGGGCGAGAAGTCGGCCGCGAACGTGATCGTCGAGATCGCCCGCTCGAAGGATGCCGGGCTCGCGCGGCTCCTCTTCGGCCTCGGGATCCGGCAGGTCGGGGAAAAGACGGCGAAGGTCCTCGCGCGGCGATTCCTCTCGATGAACGCGCTCATCGGGGCGGATGAAGAGGCCCTGACGTCCGTCCCGGAGATCGGGCCGGAAACGGCTCGTGGGATCCTCGAGTGGTTCGCCCACGAGCCCAACCAGGGTCTCCTCGAGAAACTCGAGAAGGCCGGCGTCCGTATGACGGAGGAGGCCGGGCCCGCAAGGCCGGGCGGAGCCCTGTCCGGCGGGATCTACGTCCTCACGGGGACGCTCCCCCGGCGGACCCGGGACGCAGCAGCGGCGGCCATCGAGTCGGCGGGCGGAAAGGTGAGCAGCAGCGTGTCGAAGAAGACGACGGCGGTCATCGCGGGCGAAGAGGCCGGGGGCAAGCTCGACAAGGCGAGGGCTCTCGGCGTCGCCGTGTGGACCGAGGACGACCTGGACCGTGCGCTCGGAGAGCCTTCTTGAGCGCGATGCCACCGCTCATCCTCGTCGTCGACGACGACGCGGGCAGCCGGAGAGCCATGGCCCTGACCCTTCAGACCGATGGCCGCCGCGTGGAGGAGTTCGCCGAGGCGGACGCCGCGCTCGAACGGGCGATCGAGGACCCCTCGGTGGCCCTCGTCGTGACCGACCTCAAGATGCCCGGGAAGAGCGGTCTCGACCTCGCGGCGGACCTCGCCGCGGCGCGGCCCGACGTCTCGGTCCTCCTCGTCACGGCGCACGGCGACGTCGAGACGTTGCTGTCGGCGCGCACGCTCGGGACCGTCGACTACGTCGCGAAGCCGCTCGCAAAAGACGACCTCCGTCTCCGGGCCGAGGCGGCGCTGCGGCGTTCCCGTCAGGCCGGCGAGATCAAGGACCTCCGCGAGCGGCTGGACAAGCGCTTCGGCTTCGAGGCGATCCTCGGGATCTCGAAGCCCATGGAGGAGCTTTTCGCACGTCTCCGCGTCGTCGCGCCCGCGAAGACGACGGTCCTCGTCGTCGGCGAGTCGGGTACGGGCAAGGAGCTCGTCGCGAACGCCCTCCATCACAACTCGCCGCGAAGGGGGCGCGCGTTCGTCGCCCTGAACTGCGGAGCGATCCCACGCGAGATCATCGAGTCCGAGCTCTTCGGGCACGAGCGCGGGGCCTTTACGGGCGCGCTCGTGAAGCGCGTCGGGCGCATCGAGCAGGCCCATGGCGGCACGCTGTTCCTCGACGAGGTCTCCGAGATGCCGCCGGATCTGCAAGTCAAGTTCCTCCGGGTCCTCGAGGAAAAGCGCGTGACCCCCGTGGGCGGCAACGAGAGCCGGGAGGTGGACTTCCGGCTCGTGGCGGCCACGAACCGCGATCTTCGTGCCGAGATCGAGTCCGGCCGTTTCCGGCAGGACCTCTACTACCGCCTGTCTGTCGTCACGATCGAGATTCCGCCGCTCCGCGAGCGGAAGGACGACATTCCGCTTCTCGTCGAACGCTTTCGCGACCTCTTCGCGAAGGAGCACGGCAAGCCCGTCGGCGGGGCGACGCCCGCCGCTCTCGCCGCCCTCGTCGGCTATGGCTGGCCGGGCAACGTGCGCGAGCTCAAGAACGTCCTCGAGAGCGCGGTTCTTTTCGCCGCGGGCACGCGCATCGACGTGAGCGACCTCCCCGCCGCCGTGCGCGGCCGCGCTGCGGCTTCACCGGCCGGAACCGGTGCGGCCGTGAAGCCTCGCTCGGGTGAGTGGTCCGCGGTCCGGCCTGTCCCCGTCGCGCTTTCAGAACCGGCCGCCACGGCTCCTGTCGCGGTCGTGGATGCGCCCGAGGAATCCGCCCCAGCGTCCGTCGCGACGCTCGTCGGCAAGACGATGGCCGAAATCGAGCGCGAGGCCATCCTCACGGCCCTGCAGGTCACGGGCGGCAACCGCCGCCGCGCTGCGGAGTCGCTCGGCATCGGCCTGCGCACTCTTCAGAGGAAGCTCAAGGAATATCACGGCGAGCCCGTGGGCGAAGACGACGAGGACCTCGGCGACGAAACGGGGCCCTGAGGGTCAGCTCGACTTGAGGGCCGCGATGGCGGCCTGTCCCGCGTCGTAACTGCTCCGCATGACTCTCGAGATCATGGTCTCGAGCTGCGCCTTCTTTTCCATCATCTGCTGCAGCAGAAGCGCGTCCTGCTTGCCCATCTCGTTGAGCGAGTCCTTGGAGTCTTTCAGGTGGTCTCGAATCACGAGCGTGCTCTCGAGATCCTTCGCGGTCTGGTAGAGGGCCATCGCCGCGAGAAGGTCCGCCTGCGCCGGAGTGAGCGTTGGAACGGCGGAGGTGAACCGCTGTCGCGCGTCCGCCGCGACCATGAACAGGTCGATCTTCGGCATCGGTCGCAGCTTGCGAGCCTCCACGTCCACCCACTCCCTCACCGCGGGCGAGGCCTTCGCGAAGAGGGCGCTCATCTTCGAGACGACGTCCGGAGACATCGGGTGAACGACCGGAGCGGGCCTGGCAGCGGCGGGCGCTGCTGCCACGGCTGACACGGCCACGAAAAAGCCGGCGCCGAGGAGGAGTGAAGGAAGGAATCTCGTCGGCGTCATGCAGAACCTTACAGGGTCTCATCGTCCCTCTTTGCCGCCCGGGCGTGTGTGACGGGCGACACGCATCCGTTCCGGAAGTCGGTATCCTTGTCAGGACAGGAGGAGCCGATGGACATCCCGATGAAGGTCTACGTGACCTGCCCGATGGCGGAGCTCAAGCAGGTTCCCGGGATGCTCATCTCCGTCTCGCCACACGGCTTTTACGAGATCAACCTGAATTACGGCTCGAATACCCACCTCATCCTGCTGCCGGTCGTCGCGACGACGCTGACCGCGCAGGAGCCCGTTCTCACGCCGCCGCCGAGCTTCGAGGTCGAGCGCTAGGGAAGGTCATTCGGCTTCGGCCGCGACGGTTTCTTCGCTCTTCTCGAAGGCCTCGGCGCCGCGGCGCTCGAACGCGTCGACCGCCTTGAGGACCCGGCGGCGCGCATCGTCCACGAAAGTGGTTTGCGCGTCGATCGGTGTCTCGCCCTCTGCGGGCCGGAGCCGCTCGTACGTTCCGCTTTCGTTCAGCACGCGCGCACGGACGTTGTCCTTGAGCATCGTGTCGATCACGTCGACGACCTGCTGCGCAAGCGCGAGCTCCTCCACGGGAAAGGACGTCTCCACGCGGCGGAAGAAGTTACGCGGCATCCAGTCGGCCGAGGAGAGCCACACCTTCCGGTCGCCCCCGTTCTCGAAGACGAACGTGCGGCTGTGCTCGAGGAACCGGCCCAGAATGGACCGCACGCGGATCGTCTCCGAGACGCCCGGTACGCCGGGCTTCAGGCAGCAGATGCCGCGGACGATGAGGTCGATCGGCACGCCGGCCTGCGAGGCCTCGTAAAGGGCGGCGATGACCTTCGGGTCCACGAGGGCGTTCATCTTGGCCTTGATGCCCGAGGGGCGACCCGCGCGCGCGTGCGCCGTCTCGCGCCCGATCCATTCGAGGACCGTGCGGTGCATGTCCTTCGGCGCGGTCACGAGGCGCGCGTAGCTCGTCCGGCCCGCGAAACCCGTCAGGGCGTTGAAGAGGCGCGTCGCGTCCTCGCCGAACTCCGGGCGGCACGTCATGAGGCCGAAATCCGTATACAGGCGCGCCGTCGACGCGTTGTAGTTGCCGGTGCCGAGGTGTACGTAGCGGCGGATCTCGTCCTTCTCGCGGCGGACGACGAGCGCGATCTTGCAGTGCGTCTTGAGGCCGACGACGCCGTAGACCACGTGGACGCCGGCCTGCTCGAGCGACTTCGCCCACTCGATGTTCTTCTCTTCGTCGAAGCGCGCCTTCAGCTCCACGAGGACCGCGACCTGCTTGCCATTCTCGGCCGCGCGGATGAGCGCGGGGAGGATGGCCGAGTCCGCGTTCGTGCGATAGAGAGTCATCTTGATCGCGACGGTCTTCGAGTCGACCGAGGCGCGCTCGATCATCTCCACGACCGGAGAGAAGGAGTCGTACGGGTGGTGAAGAAGGACGTCGCCGGCACGAATCGCGGCGAAGACCGACGTGTCGGGCTGGTTGAAGACCGCCGGCACAGCGGGCGAGAAGGGCGGATCCTTCAGCTCCTTCCGGTCGAGCCGGGTCAGCCACATGAGGTCGCCCGCGCCGAGCGGGCCGTCCACCTCGTAGACCTCGTTCTCGGTGATCTCGAGCTGCTTCAGGAGGAGCTTCCTCACCCTCTTGGGCGCCTTCGGAGCGACTTCGAGGCGCACGACCGCACCGAACCGCCGGCGGCGCACTTCCTGCTCGATCGTCGCGAGGAGGTCGGAGGCCTCGTCCTCCTGGATCTCGATGTCGGCGTCGCGCGTCACGCGAAAGAGATGCGACGACGCGATCTCGAGGCCGGGAAAGAGCTCCCCGAGGTTTGCCTGGATGAGCGATTCGAGGAGGAGGAACTCGGCCTTGTCGGGCTTGACCTTCTTCTTGCCCTCCACGAGCTCGCGAACCGCGAGCAGGCGCGGCATGGCCTGCGGCACCTTCACGCGGGCGAATTTAGTCTCGCCGGTCTCGGGGTTCTTCACCTCGACCGCGAGGTTCAGGGAAAGGTTCGATAGAAACGGGAAAGGATGCCCCGGGTCTACCGCGAGCGGTGTGAGCACGGGCAGGACGTTCCGCCGGAAGTGGGCGCTGGCCGCCTCGCGCTGGATGTCGTTGAGGTCGCTCCAGGTGAGGATCGAGATTCCCGCCGCGGCGAGCTTCGGCAGGATGTCGCTGACGAGGCACGAGGTCTGCCGCAATTGCATTCCCTGGACGGCCGCACGGACGCGCACGAGGGCCTCCGCGGGAAGGAGGCCGTCGTCCGTCGGCTCCACGATCTCCGAGGAGAGCTGGTCGAGGAGGCCCGAGACGCGGATCATGAAGAACTCGTCGAGGTTCGTCTCGCTGATCGCGAGGAACTTGAGGCGCTCGAGGAGCGGCCAGCGTTCGTCGTAGGCTTCCTCGAGCACGCGCTCGTTGAAGGCGAGCCAGGAGAGCTCGCGGTTCAGGAGTGGAAGCGTGGGCGCAGCTTCGGCCGAGACCGTGGCCGGCTGCGGCGCAGCCGACTCGTCCAGGACGAGCCTCAACGGGCGTCTTTTTCTCGGTCTTTGCTCGTCTCGGCGAATCATGAGGGCGTCTCGGGCGGGGAGCGAGGATACGCTTCCGGAGCGCCGCGCGCGTCAAGAGGGTCTCGTGCTCCCGTATCTCATTCCAGAAAAACGGCTTAGGAGCCATCTCCGTGGGACGGCTGATGCTCGGGGCGGAGGAGGTCGAGGATCGTCTTGACTGGCGCGAACGTCTCCCCGGGCACCTCGACGAAGACCGTCTCCCAGTGCGCCATGGCCCCGTTCCAGAGCCCGGGCCTCTCGAGAGCGAGGAGCGCCCGGCCCTCGTGGGTTTTTTTCGCGACGAAGACAGCCTTCTCGTCCACGAAGCGCGAGAGTTCGAACGGCCGGCCGGCCCCGTCGCGAATCGAGCAGACGAGGTCCACCGGGTTGAAGTGGGTCGCCCTGCCCCAGATCGCCGCCTGTCCTGAATCCGCGAGGTCCACCTGCGCCGACTCGACGATCTGCCGCGACTCTCCGTCTGGCCCGTCGACCCAGAACGGCCCGCCGCCCGGCTCGCCCGTGTTGCGCACCACGCCCGCGATGCGGAGCGGACGGTCCCGCGGGCGCCGACGCTCGATCTTCACGAGAAGGCCGCTGAGGAGCCGCTTCCAGAGAATCGTCGGCGCGCGGAGGTGGTCGGGGACGACGTTGTCGATGTTCTTCACGAGCACGACGTCGCCGCCGGTCTCCTGCAGGTTCCGGAGGAGGGCGCCGTGGCCGCCGGGCCGCAAGAGGATCCGCCCCTCCGCATCCCGGAAGAGGCGCCCGGACTCGTCGAGCGCGACGGTGTCGGTGGACGGCGACTGCTCGGAGAACCTGACGTCGAAACGCGCGCCCGTCTCGCGCTCGAGGCGCGGCCTCGCGCTCTCGAGAGCCGACGCGAACGCGGCGCGGTGGTCGGGAGAGACGGTGACGTGAAGGCGGCAGACGCCGTTCGCGTCGCGGACGGTCGCCGCGGCTTCGGCGAGGTGCTCCTCGAAAGGCGTCCGGGACGCTTCACCATAGCGATGGAAAGGCAGCAGGCCCTTGGGGAGCGCGGCGAGCGTATCCACGTTGTCCGCCGAAAATGCGAACCTGTGCCGGTTCTCCTCGAAACGGCGCACGTCCTCGTCGCCGGGGCCGGAGGACTTCAGGAACGCGAACATGCGGCTTGCGGCTCCGGACGCGGGCACGAACTTCGAGAGCCGTCCGGCGTGCGCCGCCTCGTCGGCGAGGGCGAGGAGCTCGGGGTATTCACTTTCGGCGATCCTCTCGACGCCCTCCGAGATCGTGCACGGACGCACGAGCCGAACGGCGGGCGGAGGGTCGCGAAGGAGAGCCGCCTGCCGCTCGACCTCATTGGTCGTCAGACCGCTCGCGGCGATCCGGTCCTGGTCGGCGGGAGAAAGCTCCACGTGCATCGCTCTCAGGATAACCTTGCGTCATGGACGTCCCGGCGCAGTTCGCGGCCCACCCGTGGCACGGCGTGGATCCCGGCCCCGATTTTCCCGGGGCGTTCACGGCCTTCATCGAGATCGTCCCGACGGACACGGTGAAGTACGAGCTCGACAAGGCGACCGGCATCCTCAAGGTCGACCGGCCGCAGCTTTTCTCGAACGTGTGCCCAACGCTCTATGGTCTCGTCCCGCGAACGTTCTGCGGGCCCCGTGTCGCCAGGCTCTGCGAGGACAAGACGGGCCGCTCGGGTCTCAAGGGCGACGGCGATCCGATGGACGTCTGCGTCCTTACGGAGAAGCCCATCACGCATGCGCAGATCCTCGTCCTGGCCGTTCCGATCGGCGGCCTCAGGATGCTCGACAACGACGAGGTCGACGACAAGATCCTCGCGGTCCTGAAGGGCGATGCTGTGTACGGCGCCCTCACGGACGTCGCGGAGATGCCGGGGTCCCTCGTGGACCGGCTGCGTCACTACTTCCTGACATACAAGCAGAAGCCCGGCGGGTCGACGCCGGCCGTCGAGATCACGCACGTCTACGGCCGCGACGAGGCTCTCTCGGTCCTCGAGGCCAGCCGCGACGACTACCGCGCCCGCTTCGGCTGAGAGGCGCGGAGGCTCAGGCCCTCAGAGGTGCGCCGCTTCCCACGCCGCGAAGTACGTCTCGACCTCGTCCTCGAAGCCGCCGTGCGTGGGCTGCCAGCCGAGCCTCGCGACGGCCTTCCTCGAGTCTACGTGCTGATCGAGCGCGAGCGCGTCGGCGAAGCCGCCCATCTTCTTCCGCGCCTCGTCGAGCGGGACCCAGCGGATCTCTCCCGTGAAGCCGGCCGCGCGGGCGGCGGCGACGGCGAGACGCCGGACGGGCGCGCGTGAGCGGTCCGTCACGTTGAAAATCTCGCCCCCGAGACCGCTCGACGCCGCCCGCACGTATGCGTCGGCGCAGTCGTCGGCATGCACGGTCGCCCAGCGGTTGTGGCCGTCACCGGGCATCTCGAGAGATCCCGCGGCGGCCCCACCGAACAACATCGCGGTGATGCTTCCGCCGTAGCCGTACACGCAGCCCGGGCGCAGAACGATGCCCTTCACGCCCGCGGCCGACAGAACGCGCTTTTCGATCTCCACGCGCGGCAGGCTCATCGCGAGCGGCGCGAGGGGAGTCGTCTCGTCGGCGAGGCGGTCGCCCGTCGGGCCGTAAACCCAGACGCCGCTCGTGTAGAGGAGCGTCTTGGGAGACGCGCCCTTGCCGGCGAGCGCGAGAAGGCCCTCGACGGCGTCGCGGTCCGCGGCCCACACGTCGGCCTTAGAGTCAGAAGCCACGTGGACGAGGACGGACGCGTCCTGGGCGCCCTTCCATGAGCCGGGATCCTGGATGGTTCCGAGGACGGGCCGGATCTCGTGCCGGTCGAGGCGGGTCGCCCCCGCCTCAGACCGCGTCAGGCCCAGAACGTGATGTCCCGCGCGCCGGAAGGCGTGCGCGACGCGGAATCCGAGGTGGCCGGTGGCACCCGTGATGAAGATTCTCATGAAGGTGAGCTTATCCTTCCCGCGGAGGCTTCATGGCCACCGATTCCAGAGACGTGCCGCCGGACGACCTGCACGGGATCGCGGAGGATCTCGGCATCCCGAAGGGCGAGCGGCACATTTTTCTCTGCTGCGAGCAGACGAAGCCCAAGTGCTGCGAGAGAGATCGTGCGAACGAGGCCTGGGCCTTCCTGAAAGGACGCCTCACGGAGCTGGGCCTTTCGACGAGCGGCCACGTGCAACGCACGAAAGCGAACTGCCTCAGGATCTGCGCCGGCGGGCCCATCGCGGTGGTTTATCCCGAGGGTGTCTGGTACCGCGCCTGTGACCCGCCCGTTCTCGAGCGGATCATCCAGGAGCATCTCTTGGGCGGGCGGCCCGTCCTGGAATTCGTGATCGTGGCGCACCCGTTGACCGGAGGCGGAGGCACCGGCTCGTGAGCTACTTCGCGATGAACTTCATCGCGGTCCCGTTCATGCAGTAGCGCAGACCCGTGGGCTTCGGCCCGTCGTCGAAGACGTGGCCGAGGTGGGCGTCGCAGCGGCGGCACATCACCTCTGTGCGGACGCTGAAGAAGCTCCGGTCCTCTTCCGTCTTCACCGCGTTCGGCGCGATCGGCTGCCAGAAGCTGGGCCAGCCGGTGCCGGACTCGAATTTCGCGCCGGCGTCGAAGAGCGGCAGATCACAGCAAACGCAGGCGTACGTTCCCTTCGAATGGTTGTCCCAGTTCGGGCCCGTGAACGCGCGCTCGGTGCCCTTCTTTCTGGTGACGTGGAACTGCTCGGGTGTGAGGAGCTTCTTCCACTCGGCTTCGGTCTTGACGACCCGATCGCCGGGGGCGGCGGTATCCGGCATGGCGGATCCTTTCTGGACTGGGCTCTTTTCGGCGCCCGACGAGCCGATCGCGGCGAGCACGCCGGCGCCGACGAGGATCGGGAGGGTGAGGGCGAGGAAATCGCGGCGTCTCATGGGGGTCATGCTCACACTACGAAATGCGTTCCGCGCCCGGATTATTCCTTCCGGCGTCCGCGAGGATCTTCCGCGCCGCCTCCCGGAGGTCCTCGACGGCCATGCGGATGCGATCGGCGTGGGTCCGGAAGCTCAGGATGCACATGCGAATCGCGAAGTCCTCGCCGAGGAGCGTGCCCGTCAGGAGGACCCGCTGCCGGGCGTTCACTCGGTCCATGAGATCCCGGTTCATGCGATTCAGTTCGGCGCGCGAGGCGCCGGCGCCTGTGAGGCGGAACGCAAAGAGCGACAGCTGCGGCTCGGCCACGATCGTCATGCCGGGGATCCCCCGCACGCCTTCGGCCGCCTCCCTTGCGAGGTCGAGCTTCTCGTCGAGCGACGCGCGGAAGGCCGCGAGGCCGCACAACTTGATCGGGAGCCACACGCCGAGTCCCCGGAAGTTGCGCGAGAGCTCGGGCGAGATCTCGCAGAAGTCAACGGAGTCCGGGTCGTCCTGCATGCCAGGCATGTAGTGCGCGGAGACGCTGTGTGAGCGGCGGAGCGCGCCTGGGTCCTTCACGAGGAGACAGCCGGCTCCGTAAGGCATGAAGAGGCCCTTGTGCGGATCGAGCACGATCGAGTCGGCGCGCGCGAGGCCGAGGAGGGCCGCACGACCCCGCGTGGTCAGCGCGAAGAAACCTCCGTAGGCGGCATCGGCGTGCAGCCAGAGACCCTCGTCTTCCGCGAAGTCTGCGAGCGCGGCGAGATCGTCGACGGCGCCGGTGTTCGTCGTGCCCGCGCTCTCGACGACGAGGAACGGCGTGAACCCGGAGGCACGGTCCTCGGCCACTCGGTCCCGGAGGGCGTCGAGACGCATGCGGAACGCTGCATCGGACGGAATCTCGCGCACGTTCGCTGGGGGAAAGCCCGCGAGGAGCGCGGCCTTGCGGACGCAGTGGTGGCCCTGGTCGGACACGTAAAGCGTGCCCTTGAGAAAATTCTCGGGCAGCTTCTCGTGGCGGGCCGCGACGAGCGCGGAGAAGTTTGCAAGAGATCCGCCCGACGTCAGGAATCCGCCGGCGCTCTCTGGATAGCCCACGGCGCGCGCGAACCAGCGGATCACGTTCGTCTCGAGCTGGACGAGGGCCGGTGCCGGAGCGAAGACGCCCACGTAGCGGTTCACGGCCGACGAGATGAGGTCCGCGGCCGCGGCGTAAGGCTGCCCGCCTCCGGGGATGTACGCGAGAAATCCCGGCCCGGCATTGTTGAAGCTCGCGGGAATCGCCTTCTCGAACAGCAAGTCGAGGAGCGGTCCCGCGGGCGTGCCGTCCTCGGGTGGCTCCCGTTCGATCAGCGCACGTGCGAGGACCTCAGCCCCTGCGGTCCCGTCGGCGGGCTTGGAAGAAAGAGAGCCGACGTGAAGGACGACGCGCCGGACGGCCTCGTCGAGAACGGCGTGCAGCTCTTCGTCCGAGGGCTCGAGGGGGAAGAACTGGGTCATGGCGTCAGGTGCCGAGGCGCGCCCGGATCTGCGCGGCGAGATCCGAGGCGACGGCGTCGACGAGCACGCTGTCCGCACCCTCGACCATGACGCGTGCAAGGGCCTCGGTGCCCGAGTAGCGCAGGAGGATCCGCCCATTGCCCGACATCCGCTCCTCGGCCGCGCGCCGCGCGTCGGCGAAGCCCGGGATCTCGTCGAAGGGGAGGCGCTCTCGGACCCTCACGTTCACGAGGACCTGCGGCGTGTGGACGAAGCGGGGCTGCTCCGAGAGCTTCTTCCCCGAGGCGGCGAGCAGCGCCGCGAGATGCAGTCCCGTCAGCGTGCCATCGCCCGTCGTCGTGAGATCGGCCCGGATGAGGTGCCCCGATTGCTCGCCGCCCAGGATCGCGCCGGTCTTCTCCATCTCCTCGACGACGTAGCGGTCGCCGACGGCCGCGCGGATGAGGCGGACCCCCCGGCGTCTCAGCGCACTCTCGAGCCCCCAGTTCGACATGACCGTGCCCACGACGGCCGCGGGCTTGCGGCCCTCGCGCTCGAGCTCGAGAGTCCAGAGATACAGGACGTCGTCGCCGTCGAGGAGCGTCCCTTTGTCGTCGGCCACGATGATGCGGTCCGCGTCGCCGTCGAGCGCGATCCCGAGATCGGCGCTCGTCTCGACGACGGCGCGCGCCATGCCCGCGGGATGCATCGCGCCGCAGCCTTCGTTGATGTTCCGCCCGTCGGGCGCGATGTTCCGCGTGACGACTTCGGCGCCCGAGGCGCGAAACGCGGCGGGCGCGACCTCGAAGGCAGCACCGTGCGCGGCGTCGACGACGACACGCAGGCCGTCGAGGCGGTGGGGAAGGCTGCCCGCGAGGTGTGTCACGTAGGCCGGAGCGAGGGTCGCCTCGCGGGCGGCGCCCGCGGGCGCCGCAGAGGCCGCGGCCTCGATCCGCCGCTCGATCGCGGCCTCGACGTCGTCGGGGAGCTTGCGGCCCTCGCCGGAAAAGATCTTGATCCCGTTGTCCCGCCAGGGATTGTGAGAGGCCGAGATCGAGACTCCGGCGTCGGCGCCGAGCTTTCGCGTCAGCCAGGCCACGGCCGGTGTCGGGACAACGCCGGCGAAACGCACCGAGCCGCCTTCCGCGATGATCCCTCCTGTGAGGGCGGCCACGATGCCCTCGGAGGATTCCCGCGTATCACATCCGACGAGGACCGAGGCGCCATGCCGTCCGAGAGACGTTGAGAGCGCGGCTCCCACTTTCGAGACCGTGGCCGCGTCGAGCGGCGGAACGCCGGCTTCGCCGCGGATGCCGTCGGTGCCGAAGAGAGGGCGCATCGAGGGCCGATGTTACGTGACGCGGTGCCCCGCGGCTTCGCCGATTCTCGCGAGTGCCGCGAGGAACCGGAGCGTCTCTTCGACGTCGTGGACGCGGACGAGGACGGGGCGCGTCCGCGCCGATTCGGCACAGAGAGCCGCCGCCGCGAGCGACTCGGGCAGGCGTTCGTGCACGGCCGCCCCCGCGATCGTCCCGAGGAACGCCTTGCGGGACGCACCGACGACGAGCGGGACGCCGGGAGACGCGAGTCGGTCCAGCGCGCCGAGGAGCGCAAAGTTCTGTTCGGGCGTCTTGCCGAATCCGAGACCCGGGTCGAGGAAGATTCTCTGCTCGGAAATTCCGGAAGAGATCGCGCGGGCGCGCGCCGTCTCCAGGTCCATGGCCGCTTCTCGTGTCACGTTCTGGAAAGAGGATTCTTTGAAGGTGGAAGAGGGAGTTCCGCGGCAATGGTTCAGCACGATCGCGGCGCCGCGGCTCGCAACGAGATCGAGGAGATCTGCGGAGACGTCGAGTCCGGTGACGACGTTGACCATGTCCGCGCCCGCGTCGAGCGCCGCGCGGGCCACCTCGACGCGCCGCGTGTCAATCGAGAGAGGAAGAGACGGAAGATTTCTTCGAAGGGAAGAGAGGATGGGAAGCACGCGGTCGATCTCTTCACTCGAGGAAATCTCTTTCGCGCCCTCTCCGTAAGCGCTGCCCCCGGGGCGTGTGCTCTCCCCCCCCACGTCTACGATTGCCGCGCCGAGGTCCGCGTATCGCGCGCCCTCTTCCGCCGCCTCCTCCGCGCTCGCGAAGCGGCCGCCGTCGCTGAAGGAGTCCGGCGTGACGTTCAGGATCGCCATGACGCCGGGGAGCGGCCCGAGGGCGAGCGTGCGGCCCGAGCCGAACTTCAGGACGGAGGTCATCCCGCTATTATCCGGGCATGGAAGAACGCGACGTCGTCGTCGCGGGAGGCGGGATCGCGGGTCTCGCCTTCGCGCACCACGCGGCGGCGGCGGGCCGTTCCGTGCTCGTGTTCGAAGCGGGGACACGCGTCGGCGGCTGCCTGAACACGCGGCGCCTCGCGGACGGCTTCTGGTACGAGGCGGGTGCGCACACGGCCTACAACTCTTACGGGGCGTTTCTCGAGCTCGTCGAGGCCTGCGGTCTCATGGGCGGGATCCGCGCGCGCGGCGAGGCGCGTAAGCGCTTCGCCCTCCTGAAGGACGGCCGCATCTCGATGATGGGGCCCCTCTCCGTCTTCCTGAAGTTCGACCCCGTGGAGCTCCTTCTCACGGCGCCGTTCGGACTCTTCCGCTCTAAGGACGGCCGGACGACGGCCGAGGCGTACGGCGGCATCGTCGGGAGGCGCAACTATGCGAACGTCCTCTCGCCATTTCTCGCGGCCGTTCCGTCGCAGAACGCTGACGGCTTCCCGGCGCACGGGCCGGGCTCGTTGTTCAAGACGCGCGCGCGGCGCAAGGACGTCGTGAAGAGCTTCACGCTGGAAGGCGGTCTCTCGGTGGTCGCCGACGCGCTCGCGCTAAGGCCGAACGTCGAGGTGCGGACGGGCGCGCCGGTGAAGAGCCTGCGCCGGGATGGCGCGGGATTCACCGTGACGCTCGAGGACGGCGCGGCCGTCACCGCGCGCACGGCCGCGCTCGCCGTGCCCCCGCCCGCGGCCGCGGCGCTCCTCGGGGACGGCAAGAGCGCGCTCGTGGCGGCGCTCTCGTCCATCGGCTCGGTACGCGTCGAGACCGTGGCGGTCGCGCTCCCGCGGGAGAAGACGGCTCTTCCCGAGATGGCGTTCCTCGTGCCGGTGAACGACCTCTTTCACTCGGCGGTCACGCGCGACCCCGTGCCCGGCGGGCGTCTGCGTGCCTTCGCGTTCCACTTCAAGCCCGGCCACGCGCGGGAGGAGAAGCTCGCGCGCATCGAGCAGGTCCTCGGCGCCTCGCGCGAGGCCTTCGTCGACATCGCGGAGTCCGCCGTCGTCCTCCCCGCGCCTGCCCGCGCGCACGCGGAGTCCGTAGCCGCAATCGACCGCGCCGTCGCGGGCTCGCGCCTCGCCGTGACGGGCAACTTCTTCGACGGCCTCGCCATCGAGGACTGCGTCCTGCGCTCGAAGGCCGAGTGGGCACGGGTGTCGGCGCTCGTGTAGACCGGATCGGCGCCCGTCAGGCGCGGGCGATGTCCACGGGAAGGACCGTCGCGATGCGGGTGAAGTCTGAGTCCCGCGTGAGGAGCGTGTGCCGGGACTCGGCGGCAGTCAGCGCGATCAGGAGGTCGACGAGCGCGGCCTGCGTGCCGCGGCGCGCGAGCGCGAAGCGCGCTTCGGCGATCCGCGGCCAGGAGTCCGGCGGGTCGGAGAGGACGTCGACACCCTCGAACGCGGCTTTGAGCCGCTCGAACTCGACGCGCGTACGCGCTCCTGAAAGGACCTCCGCGAGGATCGGCCCGCAGACGGCGACACGGTCGGTCTCGAGCGCCGCGTCGATCCGGGAGACGACGCGCGGGTTTCCCCTGAAGAACTCGACCCAGACCGAGGAGTCGACGAGGAGGTCGCTCACGAAGGCCGCTGGCGCGCCTTCTTCAGGTCGATCTGAAGGTCCACGCGGCCCGCGAGGCGGCGCAGGTCTTCGCGCTTCGCTTTCCGGACGAGCTCGTGGAGGCCGGCGACGACGGTCTCGCGTTTCGTGGCGAGGCGCGCGGCCTTCCGCGCGTCTTCGAGGAGCTGCTCGGGGAGGTCAAAGGTCGTGCGCATGCACAAAGCATAAGAAAGTGCTGCATTTTATGCAACACGCTGAACGAAAAGGACCGCCGACGCCCGTCGGACGGCTACGCCACCAGGATCGGGTTTCTCAGGACGCCGATACCCTCGATCTCCGACTCGAGCACGTCCCCGGGCTTGAGATATTCGGGCGGTTTGCGGGCGTGACCGATGCCCGGAGGCGTTCCCGTCGAGAGGATGTCCCCGGACTCGAGCGTCAGGCCGAGCGAAAGCTCGGCGAGGAGACGCGGAACCTTGAAGTACATCTGGCTCGTGTTTCCGTCCTGCTTCACGACGTCGTTAACCCGCGAGACGAGGCGGCGCGAGGACCAGTCGAAGCCGTCCGCCGTGACGATCCAGGGCCCCATTGGCGCGTGCCCGTCCAGGCTCTTGCCCTTCCACCACTGACCGCCGTGCTTTTTCTGCTGTATGTCGCGGGCAGTAGTGTCGTTGAGGACGCAGTATCCGAATACGTGATCCATCGCCTCTTCCTCGGAGAGGTTTTTCCCGCGCCGGCCGACGATGACCGCAAGCTCGACTTCCCAGTCGATCGCCGTCGACACTCGGGGGTCGTACGGAATGGGGTCGTACGGGCCATTGACGGCGTTCGTCCCCTTCGTGAAGAAGACGGGATGCTCGGGGAGAGCCTGGCCGGAATCCCGGAGCGATTTCCCTTCTTCGAAGTGCTCGACGTAGTTCCACCCGACGCAATGGACGTTGCGGCGGGGGACGGGGATCGGTGCGGTGAGGTGAACGTCCTCGACGCGTGGCCCGTCGCCGTCGGAGCGGCCGACGAGAGCCTGGACCTCGACGAGAGATTTCTCTTCCGCCGCGATCAGCGAAAGCATGTCGAGAGGATCGAACGACAGAGGACTGTTCTGCCGGCGCGCCTCCGCTCCGAGATCGACGACCCGGCCTTCGTCGGAGAGCACCCCGACGCGGATCCGTTCGCCGGCGAAGGGAACGAAGCTGAAAAGTCGCATCACTACCTCTCCTCTCGCACATGTTTCAACCGGGGGTCTCCCGACCCATTCAGGCCGGCTTCGGGCTCAAGATCAAAGATGTTAAAGGTCCGCCCGAAATGTCTCGACTTGATAAACCGCCAGGCGCAGGTCACCGGCCCGGAGGTTGGCGGGAAGCCCGGCCTTTCTCTTGAGATGCGCCATGAAGTCGTGTGGCTCCGGCAGTTGTTCCCAGACCTGCGGCAGAAAGGTGGCGCGCTGCGTGCCGTATTGAATGATGACACCGTCGATGCCGGGACGAAGGCGGAGCAGGGCATCGGCCTCGCTGCTGAACTCGAGCGGCTGCGGCGGGGTCAGCACGGAAACCTCGACGCATACGGCGGGTAATTCGTCGGCCGCCAGGGGTGGAAAGCGCGGGTCGCCAAAGGCGGCGGCATGGGCGTTGTGGGTCACGTCGTCGTACAGGGAGCGATGCGCTTCGAGTGAGCCGATGCAGCCGCGCAGCTGCCCGTGAAGGGTAAGGGTGACGAAGGTGGCCGCCGGTGCGTCGAGCCAGACCGGACGGAGCAGGAAGGGCCAGGACGCGCCGAATTCGGCGGCAATCGCAGCGCGTGCCAGTGCGGTGAGGAGCCGGCCTTTGGTCTGATGTTCCGCCGCCACGATGACTGTCTTCATCGGTCGCCGCGAGCGAGGCCTTAGACGGGGAGGGGCACCAATCCGGGCGCGCCCGCCTTGCCCTCGTCCTCTTTCGCCGCGACCGTGGCGGGAGCCGTGGGCTTCGGGGGCTCGGGCTTCACGGGTGGCCTTTTCGCGACCTCGTGGCCGGTGACGCGCTTGATGATGGAGTAGATCTCTTCGCCGTCGAGAGACTCCTTCTCGAGGAGCACCTTCGCGATCTCTTCGAGCGCGGCGCGGTGCTCGACGATGATCTTCTTTCCGCGCGCGTACGAGGTGGTCACGATGCGGTTGACCTCGTCGTCGATCTTTCGCGCCGTGTCCTCGGAGTAGTCGGGCTGCCGCGAGAAGTCGCGGCCGAGGAAGACCTCTCCTTCGGGCCGGCCGAAGGACATCGGCCCCAGCTCGCTCATGCCCCACTCGCACACCATGCGCCGCGCCATCTCGGTGGCCTTCTCGAAGTCGTTCGAGGCCCCGGTCGTGATGCGCCCGATGCAGACCTCCTCGGCGAGGCGCCCGCCCATCATGACGGCGAGCTCGGCCTCGATGTACTCCTTCGAGTAGGTGTACTTGTCCTCGAGCGGAAGCTGCTGCGTGAGGCCCAGCGCGCGGCCTCGCGGAATGATCGTGACCTTGTGGAGCGGATCCGTGTGCTCCTCGAAAGAGGCGATCAGCGCGTGGCCGCCCTCGTGGTACGCCGTGACGCGCTTCTCGTCGTCCGACATGACCATCGACTTCCGCTCGGCGCCCATGAGGACCTTGTCCTTGGCGTAGTTGAAGTCGACCATGTCGACTTTCTTCTTGTCGACGCGGGCGGCCGCGAGCGCGGCCTCGTTCACGAGGTTCGCGAGGTCGGCGCCGGCGAAGCCCGGCGTCCCCCGCGCCACGACCGAGAGGTCGACGTCGTCGGACATCGGGATCGTGCGCGTGTGGACCTTGAGGATTCCCTCGCGGCCCTTCACGTCCGGACGGTCGACGACGACACGCCGGTCGAAGCGTCCGGGCCTGAGGAGCGCGGGGTCGAGGACGTCGGGGCGGTTCGTGGCCGCCACGAGGATGACCCCGTCGTTGCCCTCGAATCCGTCCATCTCGACGAGGAGCGCGTTCAGCGTCTGTTCGCGCTCGTCGTGCCCGCCGCCCAGGCCCGCGCCGCGGTGCCGGCCGACGGCGTCGATCTCGTCGATGAAGATGATGCAGGGGGCGTTCTTCTTGCCCTGCTCGAAGAGGTCGCGGACGCGCGAAGCGCCCACGCCCACGAACATCTCGACGAAGTCCGAGCCGGAGATCGAGAAGAACGGGACATTCGCCTCGCCCGCCACGGCCCGCGCGAGCAGAGTCTTGCCGGTACCGGGGGGTCCCATCATGATGACGCCCTTCGGGATCTTGCCGCCGAGCTTCTGGAACTTCGCGGGCTCCTTCAGGAAGTCGATGATCTCGGAGAGCTCTTCCTTCGCCTCTTCGCACCCCGCGACATCCTTGAACGTGGCCTTCTTCTGATTCGGCGTCAGGAGCTTCGCGCGCGATTTTCCGAACTGCATCGCGCGGTTCCCGCCCGACTGCATCTGCCGCATGATGAAAATCCAGAGACCGATGAGGAATAGGATGGGCGCCCACTGCAGCAGGATCACGAGAAACGAGCCTTGGCCCGGCTCCTCGGCGGTGATCTTCACGTTCGCCTTCATGAGGTCGGACGTCAGCTCGTTGTAGGCGGGCGCATACGTGCGGACGCCCGGCTCGCGGCCCTCGGGGGAGCCCTTCTTGTAGCCCCGGATCTCCTGCCCGCGGATCGTGACGCGGTCGAGATCGCCCTTCTTGACCATCTCGAGGAACTCGCTGAATCCGACGGTGGAGGTCGTGGTTCGTCCCACGTCCACCACCCGGAACAGGAGGAGGATCACCACGAGGATGACCATCCAGAGGAGGATGTTCTTGACGGTTGTATTCACCTTGTGCCCTCGACTCTCATACGCCGGTTTGGAGGATGTGGTTCATCTCGTGGGGGCGGGTCGGTCCGCTGCGGACTCGAACGGCGCCTCGCCTTCGGTTCGGACCTGGGCGATGAACGGGAGGTTCCCGCCCTCGCCTTCGAATTCCATGCCATATCCGACGAGGACGCTTTCCTCGGCGGGGAAAAGGACGTAGTCCGCGCGGAGCGGGCTCTTCCGGTCCTGCGGGTGGTCCACCACACAGGCGAAACGGATCGAGCGGGGCTTTTCTTCCCGAAGCTGGTTCTGGAGCCAGCTTTCCACGACCCCGCTCCTCACGACGTCCTTGAGGACGATGAGATGGGAGTGAGCGACGTCGAACGGCGCCAGGAAGTGATAATTGACCACCTTCTCGTGTGCGCCCTCCCGGAGGACGTCGATGTACTCGCAGCGCACCTTCCGGGGGACGGCCCGGGCCAGGTCCGCCACGAAGAAACCCGCGCCCTTGAGGACCGCGATGAGGACGATGTCTCCGTCCGGATAGTCCTGGGCGATCCTCCGGCCCACGTCCGCGACGCGCCGGGCGATCTCCTGGGGGCCGTAGAGCTCGTCGTAGATCAGAGCCACAGGCGTGGAAGTCTAGCAGGGGGCTGCCCCGGGAACGGGGAGGATCAGGGCCGCGAATACTCGTCGATGACGCGCCCGATGGCCCGCCGGCAGACGGGGCAGAAGCCCCCGGGGTCGCGCGTGAACATGATGCAGTCGGCCGATGGCCGGTAGAGTCCCTTCGCCTCGTAGGAGGCACCCTCGAATGCGCCAACCTTGCCGGACCAGGGCATCGAGGACAGCAGCTTCGAGTCGAGACCCATCTGCCGGCGGAAGAGATCGTCGAGCGCCGATGGGGGCGCGCCCGATGCGATGAGACGCTTGCGCTCGGCCTGAATGCCGCGCGTCTGTTTCTCGAAGGCGTCCTTCTCCCACGGCGTCGGCCGCGGCGTCCCCTTCTCGACGAGATCCGCCCATTTGAATGCCGCCGGGTCCGCCGTCACGTTCGGCTCCCAGGGCTCCGGCTTCGGGCCGCCGGTCTCGTAGGCCACGTCCGAGCCGTAGTACTCGTCGGCGAGGCCCGCGAAGTGATGGCCGAACTCGTGCACGAAGACGTATTCCGAAAAGCCCGTGTCCACCGAAGCTGTCGCCTGGAAGTTGTAGATGCCGCCGCCGCCGTACCGCGCGTCGTTCACGAGAATCTCGAGGAAGTCGTACGGCGCCGCCGATGCCGCTTCGCGAAGGGCGCGGTCGTCGTACGTGAGCATGTAGCGCTCCGAGCCGAAGATGCCGTACTGGACGGACAGCGGCGTCCGCCGGAAGATGCGAGAGTCCGGGCGGAAAACGCCGCTCTCGCTCGCGGCGAGATCGAGCGCACGGACGTTGAAGTCGGCCCTGCGGCTCTTGAAAGGCTCGTACGTGAAGAGAATGTCCACGAGCCTCTTCACGTCGGCGTGGAACTTCGTCAGGTCTTTCTCGGCGTAGCCCTCGCCGAGGATCAGGAGGTCGAGCTTCGAGGCGGCGGGCCCGTTCTCGAAGACGGTCCAGACCTTCCCGAGGGGCGGGCGGGGCGCGGGGTTCGATTCCGGCCCGGCGGGGTCGATCACGGCCTGGAACAGCTCGTGGAAGACGTTGTCCTTGTCGCGGCGCTCGAGGACGACCCGGACTTTCTCCCGCGGCCATGGGATCCGGAGAGACTCCGGGAACGTGCGGGCGACTCGCCGGGCCTCTTCCGTCTGCTCCCATTCGCTGTAGAGCGAGGAGTAGCCGCGCGAGAAGACGACGCGATTCGTCCGGAGGTCCCGCGCCTCGACGAAATGGCTGCCGAGATTCGTCTCGTCGAGGAGGCGCGTGCGGCTTCCCGGCCACGGCCCGTCGTCGACGGCGCGGTCGAGCGCCACGATCTCTCCCTTTGGACCGCCCGTGTGGAAGAGGTCGACGCGCATCGTGCGTCCGGTGAAACGGGTGTCGAATATCGAGGAAGAGGAAGAGATTTCTGCTGAAGAGGGAGAAGAAAGAAAGATTTCTTTGAAAAGGAAGAGAGAGGGGAGGGCCGCAGCAATCAACGAGAGGCGGCGCAGGGCGAGTCGGTGGGGCTTCATGGGGTCATCGTAAGCCCGGAACGAATCGCACGCGACGCGGGTCGACCTGGATGCGTCCCCCGGCAAACTCCTCCCCGAAGGTCTTGTCGCCTTTCTCGAGACGGAGCAGGACCTTCGTGATCTGGGCTTTTCCAGGGACCCTTCCGCCCGCTCCTGCGGCGCGGACGAGCAGCCGGCCGGCCTCCTCGCGCGAGAGGCGGGTGAAAAACGCACGCGGCCAATTACCATTCGAAGAAATCTTCTCTTCCGCCATCTTTTCGTCCAGACGCAGGTCGAGCGCGTCGAGGTGGCGCGTGACGGCCTCTCCGGCGCGGGCGAGCCTCCGGGAGGTTCCCGGGAACTTCCGTTCGAGGTCCGGAAGCACCGTGCGGCGGATGCGGTTGCGCGCGAACCCCTCGTTTTCGTTCGTTTCGTCCTCGCGGAACGGCGAACCGCGCTCTTCGAGGAATTGCCGGAGCTCGGCGCGCGAGAACGGGAGCAGCGGCCGGATCACGCCGTCTTCGCGCCGCGCCCGGATGCCGCCTCGCCCTCGGCCCAGCTTCCGCTCGAGATGGAGGAGGACGGTTTCGGCCTGGTCGTCGCGCGTGTGGCCCGTGAGGACCGGGGCGTCTTCGAGGTCGTGGGAGAGCGCGAGAAGTGCCGCATACCGAAGACGCCGCGCGGCGGCCTCGAGGCTCTCGCCCTTCTTTCGCGAAGTCGGCACGTCCACGGGGCGAAACGCGAATGGGATCTCGAGCGCGGCCGCGAAACGCGCGCAGAAGCGGGCGTCCTCGTCGCCGGCCGTGCCCCTCAGGCCGTGCGCAACGTGCGCCGACACGACCGCGACGCCGCGCGGCAGGGCCCACTCAGAGACGAGGATGAGGAGCGCCGTCGAATCGCCGCCGCCCGAATGCGCCACGAGAAGCGTCGAGGAGCCCGGCAGGAGGCGCTCCTCCTCGACGTGGCGGGCGAATCGTTCCTCGAGCGGCTCCTGCATCCTGCGCTATCATCCGCCCTCCGCCCGGGCCCCCGGGCGAGCCTTTTTCGGGGCGGCGTAGCTCAGATTGGCCAGAGCAGGGGTCTCATAAGCCCTTTGTCGGCGGTTCGATTCCGCCCGCCGCCACCAGCCTTCTCACGGGGCCTATGATTCCTCCGTGCGCCGGCGCGAGCAGGACGAGGACCCTTCACCTTACGTCTTCTGCGAAAGATGTCAGCAGATGTCCGAGCGGATGCTCATCCAGGACTGCCCTTACTGCTCCAAGGAATTTTGCAGGTCCTGCGCCGTTCGCTCTGGAAGCCTCGCGTTCTGCAGCAAGGCTTGCGCGGACGCGTGGTTCTTCGCCGAGGCCGACGAAGATGAAGACGCCGAGGACAGGAAGAAGGACTGACCGTGGGTCTCTCCTCCGGCGCGGACGCTGAGCGCCGTAGACTCTCCCGTCCCCTTCAGGAGGAGAAATGTCGTGTGACCCGGAAGAGCTCGGGGGAATCGATCTCTTCGCGCACCTGAGCGCCGGGGACCGCGCGGGTCTCGCGGAGCTCGTCGACCGGAGAGCCCTGGAGGCCGGCGAGACGCTTTTTTCCATCGGAGACCCCGGCGAATCCCTCTTCGTCGTGAGAAGCGGCCGGGTCGAGCTGTTCCTCAAGGACACGGCCGGCCAGAAGATCGTGCTGTCGGTGGCGGACCCCGGCGACATCTTCGGCGAGCTGGCGCTCCTCGACGGCGGCGCGCGCTCTGCGAGCGTGGTGGCCCTCGCGGAAACGGAGCTCCTCGAGCTCAGCCGCGCGCACCTTCTCCCGCTGTTTCAGCGGAGCCCCGAAGTCGCACTGCGTCTCTTCGCCGGGATGGGTCAGATGACGCGCAAGGCGGACGATCTTCTGAAGGCCCGCGTGTCCCGCAACGCGAACATCGAGGCCGAGGCGAACCTCAGCCGCTTGCAGAAGGTCGCGGACTGGATCAGCGACTTCAGCGGCCGGATGCCCTTCCTGATCCTGAACGCGCTCTGGTTCCTCGTGTGGATCGCGGTCAACACGCTTCCGCTGGGCGTAGAGGCGTTCGACCCGTACCCCTTCGGCCTCCTCACGATGATCGTCTCGCTCGAAGCGATCTTCCTGTCCTGCTTCGTGCTCATCAGTCAGAACCGCCAGGCGGAGAAGGACCACGTGCGATCGGACATCGAGTACGAGGTGAACATCAAGGCGGAGCTCGAGATCGCGCACCTGCACGAGAAGACGGACCGGATCCAGACCGAGATGCTCGAGCATTTCAGGCGCCTCGAGAAAGCGCTCGCCGCCGCACGCGGCTGATAGAGTTCGAGGAAACGTGCCCGCGACCGAGCGCATCTCGCCCGTCGAGGAATCTCTCCCCGAGTTCACGGCGAAGGCCGTGGTCACGGGCATCGTCCTCGGTCTCGTGTTCGGCGCCGCGAACGCGTACCTCGGCCTCCGGGTCGGGCTCACCGTGTCGGCCTCGATTCCGGCCGCCGTGCTCACGGTCGCCGTCTTCCGCCTCCTTGGCCGGAAGGGCTCGATCCTCGAGGCGAACATCTCGCAGACGATCGGCTCGGCGTCGACGTCGCTCGCGACCGGGACGATCTTCACGATTCCCGCACTTTTCCTCTGGGGCGTCGCGCCCCCGTATCTGCAGGTCGTCGCGCTGTGTTTCCTCGGCGCTGTGCTCGGCCTCTCCGCCATGATTCCTCTCCGCCGGCTCCTCATCGTCGACGCCCACGACGAGCTGCCGTATCCCGAGGGGACCGCGTGCGCGGAGGTGCTGCGCGCGACGGTGGCGGATTCGAGCGGTAGCGTATGGATCTTTCGGGGCATGGCCGTGGGTGCGCTCGTGAAGATCGTGATCGCGCTCTTCTTCGTGATGCCGGGCGAGGTCGGAATGGCCCTTCCCTTCCTGCCGAAGGCGGAGCTCGCCGTGGAGCTCGCCCCGGCGCTGCTCGCGGTCGGGTACATCCTCGGTTACCGGCAGTCTGGGGTCCTCGTCGCCGGCTCGATCGTCTCGTCGCTCGTCCTCATTCCGCTCATCGCGTTCCTCGGACAGGGGCTCACGGCTCCTCTCTTTCCCGAGACCGTGAAGCTCGTGTCCGCGATGTCGACGGGGGAGATCTGGTCGCGCTACGTGCGGTACATCGGCGCGGGAGCGGTCGCGGCGGCCGGCATCCTGACGGTCCTCCGAAACTTCCCGACGATGGCGGGTGCGTTCCTGGCGGTCGTGAAGGGCGTGCGCCGGAAGGGTGGAGGCGCGGGCCCCGTCGTCCGCACCGATCGCGACCTGCCCGGAGGCTTCGTCTTCGGGGGCATCGCGTTCGTCATCCTCGCGGCCGCGCTCGTGCCGGGTATCTTCTCGGGCGGCATGGGTCCGCTGCCGCGCGCCGTGTGCGCCGCGGGTGTCGGTGTCTTCGGCGTCCTGTTCGTCGCGGTCGCGGCCCGCATCGTCGGGATCGTGGGCGTGTCCTCGCAGCCCACGTCGGGTATCACGCTCGTCACGCTCATCGCCGTGGCGTCGCTCTTCGCAGCGGCAGGCTGGACGGACGGGAACGCCCGAGCGGCCGTCCTCACGGTCGGCACGATCGTCGCGATCGCGGCGTCGAAGGCGGGCGACATCTCGCAGGATCTCAAGACAGGCTGGCTCGTGGGTGCGACGCCCGCCAAGCAGCAGCTCGGGCAGCTCATCGGCGCGTCTTTCGCCTGCTGGGGCGTCGCGGCGACCGTGCTGCTGCTCGGAAGCGCCTACACGTTCGGGACGAAGGAGATTCCCGCTCCCCAGGCCACGCTCATGAAGACGATCATCGAGGGCGTCCTGTCGGGCGCGCTTCCGTGGGGCCTCGTCCTGTCGGGCGCCGGGCTCTCCGTCGCGGTCATCCTCTGCGGGATCTCGGGACTCGCGTTCGCGATCGGCGTTTACCTGCCGCTCGCCTCCATGGCGCCGATCTTCGTCGGCGGCTGCGCGCGGGGCCTCGTCGAGAGGGCCCGCAAGGGCCTGCCGCCGTCGGACAGCGACGCGGGGGTCCTCGCGGCGTCCGGCCTCGTCGCGGGCGAAGGCCTCGCGGGGGTTCTCGTGGCGGCGCTCGTGGCGCTGCGCATCGCGCCGAAGGGCCGCCCGCCGCTCGTCGCGGGTTTCCCGGGCGAGGCGCTGACCCTCCTCGCGATCCTCGCCGTCTGCGCGTTTCTCGTTCGCGCTGGCGCGAAGCGCAGAACGTGAAGGGCTGACACGGCGTCGGTGAGGCAAAAAAAGATCGGGGCCGGCCCAAAGGCCGGCCCCACGCAATGGAGAACGGAGGCGTTACCTCCAGAGGATCGTCACTTTGCCTTGGCGGCGCAGCTCTGGATGGCGCCCTTCTGGTTGCCGTTGATGATCCCGGCGCTCTTGAGGTCGTTGGTCAGATGCGCCACGCAGCTGACGAAGCCGCCGTGATTCTTGGCGTCCGCCGCGCAGTGCTGGACCAGGTCCGAGATCGTGCAGCCGGTCGTGAAGAACGTGTTGGGAACGCCCGAGTCGCAGCCGTCGATGACGACGGTAGGCGCGAAGTTCGAATTGGGCTCGCAGTCGACGTTATCGGGCACACCGTCGAGGTCGGCGTCCGGGAACCAGCCAATGTCGCGGAGCAGCGGCAGCGTCAGGTCCTGCGGGGGTTTCACGGAGTGCGTCAGGTCGCTGTTGATCGAGGGCTCCATGAGCTGGTTCGGAAACGCGCTCGTGTCCCAGTGCGAGATCGTGGATCCCGGCTGCACCGGGTTCGGCGTGTAGAGGAGCGCGCGCCCCCCGACCGGATCCGTGCCCGCCCGTACCGAGAGGTCGAGCAGAAGCGTCGCGTTGAGCCCGGCGAGGTTGGCCTTGAGCGTGTTGCCGTCGGCCAGGGTGATCCGCACCGAAGGAATCGTGATCGTCGGGTCCGCCCCGCCAAGACCCGCCGGCGGAGCGCCCGCGGCGTTGTCCGCCACGATGACCGCGATGGCGCCGGCGTTCTGGGCGTTCTTGACCTTGACGACGAATCCGCACGTCCCGCGGTCCACGAGCGCGATGTTGCCGGCGACGGCCGCCGCGTTCGTCATCGGCGAGCAGGCGTCAAACGTCGTGGGCCCGGCGCCGTCGGCCGGGTCGAGAGCCTGGACCACGTTGCCCGTGACGCCGGCGCCCGTGAGGGCTGCTCCGAAAGAGGCCGTGCCCACGTCGTAGGCGCCCGCGATGCCGGCTGGCGAGTTGACGCGCAGGAACGGCACGCCCAGGGAAAGCACGCCCGGGACGGCCGCGGTGACGGTCGCGCCGTTCCAGACGACCTTGCGCGAGTTGATGGCCGAGGCTTTGCGCTCCGCGTCCGTCATCTCGGGCCAGGTCTTGCCGCTCGTGAGGTCGAGGATTCTCTTTTCGTAGACGTCGTCAAAGCCGGCTAACAAGGCTCCGGTCGAGACGTTTGCAAACGACTGGAAGTTGAGACCGTGGGCGAACTCGTGCAGGAGCACGGTCACGAGGTCGATGTTGGACCCGTGGTTGAGGTCGAATCCGTAGTACCAGTTAACGCCCGTCAGACACCCCGGCAAACCGATGTTGCTGTTGAACCTGGCCCGGATGTCGTCGGCGTTCGTACCGGTGGGCCCCGGGATGGCGTCGAAGCCGAGGCGCTTGTTGGCCAGGGCGGTTCCATAGAGGGTGTTCGCCTCGAGGCCCGGGAAGGGCGGGACACCTCCGCCGCCGCTGTCAAGAACGACCTGGATCGCCCCCGCCGAGCCAAGCACGGCCGAGGTCGCAGTGCAAGTCAGCGGGACGAAGCTCGCCTGAATGAAGATCTCCACGTTGCTGTCGAGCGTCGAGCCCCAGATGCCGGCCGCGAACGTGAATGCGTTGAGACGCTGTGCGCCAAGGGTCGTCCCCGGGTTGCCGCCGACGGCGGGAAGCGGCGTCGGATCGTTGAACCCCACGCCGGGCCCGTTGACGTTCACGATCGTGATCGTCGCGGCTGCGGAGGCGATCGGCGCGGGAACGAGAACGAGGGCGAAGCACGCCAGCGCGAGAAGTGCGAGGAAGAGACCATTCTTCGGGTTTTTCATGGCCTACTTCTCCTCTTTCGACATTTCGCTCTTTTTCGGAGCCAGCGGATGCATGAGCGCCTTGGGCGTCTCGGAACGGGGCGTGCAGAGGAATACCGCCTTTCCGTCGGCGCCGGTGCGCACGATGACGTCCTGCATTCCGTCCTCGCCGAGTTCGTAGCTCACGATGCCGTTGCCGAGGACCAAGGGCTCCCTCGCGGCCTGGGCTTGGCGCACACCCCGTGGCGCGATCGCGCGGGACAGCGCTGCAGCCTCTTCAGCCGTGGGCGCGCGCAGCTCGCCCGTGGCCGGGTCGATGAAGGCCTTCATGGCGTTCAGCCCCTCGTTGTCGTCCGCGGGACATTCCTCCGGGAGCGGGATGGAAACGACGCGCACTTTCACTTGCGGACGAGCGGTCGGAGCTGCGATGGGCGCCGCGGCCTTCTCCGCGGGACATTTCGCCGGGATGAAGCGGGCGTCCTCGGCCGCCATCGATGGAGGTCCAGCGACCAGAACCGTCGCGACCGCGAGCGGTCCGGCGGACATCCAGAGAAAACGCTTCACAAGACATGGTTTGAGTCGCATGTGTGCCTCCTGTTGCCTGAGACTGGCTCTCGGAATCTGTATCAGGAAGTGCCAGCGCGCAAGCAGAAAAACTGGTTCGACGGCTCGGGTGACGTCCGATGTTCGGAGGGGATTTCTTGGAAGCAACCTTCCCGCCGCGTGATCGTATCCTTCCCGCGATGAACAACCGCTTGCGCCTCTTCGTAGTGCCGCTGTTCGTGTGCTTCGTCGCCGCCTCCTCCGTCCGCGCGGACGGCCCCCCCGAGGCCCGACTCCTCCGTTACCCAGATGCCTGGGGCGACTTCGTCGCCTTCACGTACGCGGGGGATCTCTGGCGCGCGCCGATTGCGGGCGGCCCGGCTCTTCGCCTGACGTCGCACATCGGGCAGGAGGTCTTCCCGAAGATCTCGCCGGACGGTAAGTGGATCGCCTTCTCGGGCGAGTACTCCGGGACGCGGCAGGTCTACGTCATGCCGTCCTGGGGCGGCGAGCCGAGACAGCTGACGTTCTACAACGACGTCGGTCCGATGCCGCCGCGCGGCGGCTTCGACGACTGGGTTCTCGGATGGACGAAGGACGGGAAGATCCTCGTCCGGATGAACCGCGTCCCGTGGAACAACCGGATGGGCCGGTACTTCGTCGTCGACCCGAAGGGCGGCCTCGAGACGCCTCTCGAGATCCCGGAAGGTGGCTCGGCCTCCTTCTCACCCGACGGGATGAAGTTGGCCTATTGCCCCGTGGACCGCGAGTTCCGGACGTGGAAGCGGACAATCGGCGGCCGCGCGCAGGACGTGTACGTCTACGACTTCGCGTCGAAGGCCTCGACGCGCATCACGGACTGGAAGGGCACCGACAACTTCCCGATGTGGAACGGGGAGACGATCTTCTTCACGTCGGACCGTGACCGCACGCTCAACCTGTTCGGGTACGACGTGAAGTCGAGGAAGACGCGGAAGGTGACGAGCTTCACCGACTTCGACGTCCTCTGGCCGTCACTCGCTTCGGACGGGAGCGCGATCGTCTTCATGAACGGCGGGTACGTCTGGCGCCTCGACCTGAAGTCCGAGAAGGCCGTGAAGATCCCGATCGCGCTCGCGTCGGACCGCGCTCCCCTCGGGACGGCGTGGAAGGACGTGAAGGAGAACGTGTCGGGGGCGAGCCTGTCGCCGAGCGGCGCCCGCGTGATTTTCGAGGCGCGCGGCGACCTTTTCAGCGTGCCGGCGAAAGACGGTCAGACCCGCGCTCTGACGGACACCGCGGGCGTGCGCGAGCGCGCGCCCGCGTGGTCGCCCGACGGGAGGAGCGTCGCGTACCTGTCGGACACGACAGGTGAGTACGAGATCTACGTCCGGGCCGCCGACGGTTCGGGCGTGCCGAAGCAGCTCACGCGGGACGGCGCGCCCTGGAAGTTCACCCCGGCGTGGAGCCCGGACGGGAAGAAGCTCGTGTACGGCGATCGGAAGCACCGGCTGCGCGTCCTCGACGTCGAGATGGGCGCGGCGATCGATGTCGATACGGGCACGCGGGAGGACCTCGACACGTACACGTGGTCGCCCGACTCGAAGTGGCTCGCCTACGAGAAGAGCCATCCGACGCGCCTCCCCGGGATCGCCCTGTGGTCACTCGAATCGAGGAAGTCGTTCCTCCTCGGCGACGGGCTGACGCCCGACCACGCGCCCACGTTCTCGGCCGACGGCAAGTACCTCTTCTTCCTCTCCGAGCGCGACTTCCCGCTCGTGTTTTCCGCCTACGAATTCAACTACGTGTACCCACGGGCGACTCGCGTCTTCGTCGCGGCGCTCGCCTCCGGCACGCCGTCCCTTTTCCCGCCGAAGAACGACGAGGAGAAGGGCGTCGAGTCGAAGGAAAAGGAAAAGGCCGAGAAGGACAAGGCCGACAAGGCCGACAAAAAGGACGTTCCGGTGACGGCGGTCGACGCCGCGGGCTTTGCGCTTCGCACACAGGCGCTGCCCGGGATCAACCCTGGCAGTGTTCCGGATCTCGCCGCGGCGGCGGACTCGGTCTGGTACGTGCGCGGCGGGGACGGCGACGGAGCCGGCGACGGACCCGGCGCCGCCGCCGGCGCCGGACGCGCCCTCTACCGCTACGACCTCAAGGAGCGGAAGGAGGAGAAGGCCATCGACGGCGTCCTCCGCTGGGAGCTCTCCCGCGACGGCAAGAAGGTCCTCTATCGCGCCGGCTCCGACTGGTTCGTGACGGACGCGAAGGCGCCGTTGAAGGCGGGTGACGGGAAGCTCGACCTCTCGGGCCTGAGGATGAAGCTCGACGCCGCCGCCGAGACGAAGCAGATGTGGGACGACGGCCTCAGGATCGTGCGCGACTGGTTCTACGACGAGAAGATGCACGGGGTGGACTGGGCCGCGATGAAGAAGCGGTATGGCGCGCTCGTCCCGTACGTCGCGCACCGGGCGGACCTCGACTTCCTGTTCGGGGAGATCATGGGCGAGCTGGAGTCCGGGCACACGTACGTGGCCGCGGGTGACGAGCCGAAGGTCCCGCGCGTCGCGGGTGGCATGCTCGGCGCCGAGCTCGCGTCCGACGCGTCGGGCCGGTACCGGATCGCGAAGGTCTTTCCAGGCGAGAACTGGGATGACGGCTGGCGTTCGCCGCTCACGGAGCCCGGCGTCGAGGTGAAGGAAGGGAGCTTCCTCCTCGGGATCGACGGGCACGACCTGACGACCATGGACAATGCATACAGGCTCCTGGAGGGCAAAGGCAACCGCCTTGTCTCGCTTCTCGTGTCGGACAAGCCGTCGAAGGAGGGCGCGCGGACGGTCGTGGTCCGGACGATCACGTCCGAGCAGAATCTCCGCTACCTCGACTGGGTGAAGAGCCGGATGGCGATGGTCGACAAGCTCTCGGGCGGACGCGTCGGCTACATCCATCTCCCGGACACCGCGGTCTCCGGAAACAGGATGCTGCAGAAGCTCTTCTACTCGCAGGCGTCGAAGCCCGCGCTCCTGATCGACGACCGCTACAACGGCGGCGGCTTCATCCCCGACCGCATGATCGAGTACTTCTCGCGCAAGACGCTCGCCTTCTGGGCGCGACGCGGCCTCGAGAGCGCCCGCACGCCCGGCTTCGCGCACGACGGCCCGAAGGCGATGCTCGTCAACAGCTACTCCGCCTCGGGCGGCGACGCGCTGCCGTACTTCTTCCGCGTGAACGCCCTCGGCCCGATCATCGGCAAGCGCACGTGGGGCGGTCTCATCGGCCTCTCGGGAAATCCGGCGCTCATGGATGGCGGGGCCGTGCAGGTGCCGACGTTCCGGCTCTACGACCGCGATGGCCAGTGGGCCGTCGAGAACGAGGGCGTCGCACCCGACATCGAGGTCTTCGACGACGCGGGCTCGCGGGTGAAGGGCGGCGATCCGTCGCTCGAGAAGGGCGTCGAGGTTCTCGTCAAGGAGCTCGAGAAGCCGGGCGCGTGGAAGGAGCAGAAGACGCCCGTGCCGCCGGACATGACGAGGCAGAAGCCGTAGGCGTCAGGTGTCCTCGTCGTAGGCGGGGAACCACTGGCGGAGGGCGATCCGATCACGGAGCTCTTCGGGCGAAGCGGCCGGCGCGAGTCCCTCGCGGACGGCCGCCTCCGCAACGACGACGGCCACTTCGACGGCGACAGAACGCAGGTCGCCGAGCGGGGGCAGGAGCGACGCGGCGGGGTCCTTCAGCGCCGGAGACATCTCCGAAAGGCGCCGGGCCGCGGCGATCAGCATCCCGTCCGACACGCGCCTCGCGCCTGCGGCGACGATGCCGAGACCGACCGCCGGGAAGATGAAGATGTTGTTGCACTGGGAGATGATCCAGGCGCGCCCGCCGAGGACGGCGGGGGGGCAGGGCGAGCCGGTGGCCACGAGCGCGCGCCCGTCGGTCCACCGGATCAGGTCTTCGGGTCTGGCCTCCGCCCGCGCGGTCGGGTTCGAGAGCGGAAAGATGACGGGTCGCGGCGTCTTCCGGGCCATCTCGCGGACGATCGCCTCGGTGAACGCGCCGGCGGCGGTGGAGAGGCCGATGAGAGTCGTTGCCTCGACCCTCTGGATCACGTCCGCTAGACCGACCGAGCCACTGTGCGTGCGCGGCCAGCCCGCGGCGTCCTCGGCGGCGCGCGCGTAGACGCGCTGCTCGGGTGCGAGGTCGGTCCGCGTGTCCACGAGGAGCCCCGCGAGGTCGACGATCCAGAAGCGGCGGCGCGCTTCCGTGTCCGACAGGCCCTCGGACACCATCGCGGCCCGGAGGTAGTCGGCGACGCCGATCGCGGCCGACCCACCCCCCAGAAAAACGATCGTCTGGTCGCGGAGGTTGCGGCCCGCGACGCGAGCCCCCGCGAGGAGCGCCCCGAGCGCGACGGCTGCCGTGCCCTGGATGTCGTCGTTGAACGTGAGGAGCGAGTCGCGGTACCGGTTCAGAAGCGGCCGCGCGTTCGGCGTCGCGAAGTCCTCCCACTGGAGGAGCGCGCCGGGCAGCTCCCGGCGGATGCCTTCGACGAAGCGGTCCACGAACTCCACGTAGGCCTCGCCCGTCACGCGCTTCTGGCGGTAGCCGAGGTACTGCGGGTCGCGCAGCAGCACCTCGTTGTTCGTGCCCACGTCGAGGACGATCGGAAGCGTCCGCGCCGGCGGGACGCCGCCGATGAGCGTGTAGAGCGTCAGCTTTCCGATCGGGATGCCGAGGCCGCCGACCCCCTGGTCTCCGATGCCGAGGATGCGCTCGCCGTCCGTCACGACGACGACGTCGACGTCCGGATTCGGCCGGTTCCGGAGGAGCTCGGGAATCGAGCCGCGGAGCTCGAACGGGACGAAGAGGCCGCGTGGGCGGCGGTAGATATGGCTGAACTGCTGGCACGCCTCGGCGACGACCGGCGTGTAGACGATCGGCATCATCTCCTCGATGTGGGCGAGGAGGAGCCGGTAGAAGAGGATTTCGTTCGTGTCCTGAAGGGCCCGGAGCTGGATGTGCCGTCCGAGGGGCGTGCGCTTCTCGAGATAGGCCTCGTAGGCGCGAACGAGCTGCTCGTCGATCGTCTCGATCTGGTGCGGGAGCAGGCCATGGAGGCCGAGCCGCGTCCGCTCGGCGGCCGTGAAGGCCGTCCCCTTGTTCCATGCCGGGGACTGGAGGAGCTGCATGCCCCGCAGTCCGGCGGGGCGACTTTGGGGCAATGCGGTCGGCGGCGTCATTCGACCCTTACCTTAACCCCGATGCGGGCCGACGGCCCGGACCGCCCAGCGCAGCTTGGCGGCGGAGGAGCGGGGGTTCGCGCGGCGCTCTTCGGGCGCCGCGCGGACGACTTCGTCCGCGACGCGCGCGTAGAGGCCGCTTTCGAGGCCCGCCTTGAACGCCTTTTTCACGAGCCGGTCCTCGCCCGAGTGGAACGTCACGATCGCGACGCGCCCGCCGAGAGCGAGGCAGTGGGGCAGGTCGCGGAGGAACGCCTCGAGCGCCGTCAGCTCGTCGTTGACGAGGATGCGGATCGCCTGGAAGGTCCGCTGAAGGGAGGATTTCTTTGCTTCGGACGCGTCACGCGAGGTCGTTCCTCGGTAGGCGAGCTCGACGGCAGCCGCAACGTCCGAAGTTCGGAGAAGAGGGGGATTTTTTAGAAGGTGAATAGGGCCGGAGCCGCGGCGCGCTTCATTCGTCTCATGCAATGCTGCGGCGATTCCCGCCGCTTTGGGCTCGTCTCCCAACCTTCTAAGAAAATCTTCTATCTCTTCTCTCTTCATCCGAAGCAGAAGAGCTCCGGCGGGGAGGCCGCGCGTGGGGTTCATCCGGAGGTCGAGCGGCGCGTCGTGCTTCCACGAGAAGCCGCGGCTCGGGTCGTCGAGCTGCATCGAGGAGACGCCGAGGTCGGCGAGGATGACGTCGGCGCCGGCCGCGCCACGAGCGTCTTCGGCGAGGAGCTTGCGGAGGCCTGCGTAGTTCCGCCTCACGCAGCGCACTGCGTCGGTCTCTCCGCGCTCCCTCGCGAGGGCCTTCAGCCGCGCCTCGGCCCTCGGCAGCTCGATGGGGTCGACGTCGAGGCCGAGGAGCCGGCCGCCGGGCAGGATCCTCTTCAAAAGCTCCGAAGCGTGGCCGCCATATCCGAGCGTCGCGTCCACGGCCACGTCGCCGGGGGCGGGGGCGAGCGCCTCGAGAACCTCGGCGACGAGGACGGGAACGTGGCTGCCGGCGGGCGTCTTCCCGGAGGCGATCACTTTCGTGCGCGCGTCCGGATACCGCGCCGCGTCGTGTTCCTTGTACTTCTCCTCGAATTTCTTCGGGTGGGTGCCCGCGTAGCGCGGACGCCTCTTGTGCTCTGGCGGTGGGTCGAAGTTCACCTGGGGAGGTCGAGCGGCTTGCCGACGGCGTCGGGGAGCGTCACACCGAGCCAGCGTCCGACCGTAGGCGCGAGGTCGTAGGGCGTCGCCGGAGCGTCGGAGGCTCCGGCCGTGACGCCTGCGCCCCAGAACACGAGCGGCACGTGGATGTCGTACTCGTACTGCGTGCCATGCATCGCGCCCCGGCCGGGGTTGTACGAGTTCATGACGCCCCAGCGCGGGATCACGAAGGCGTCGCCCGAACGCTCACGGTCGAAGTCGTTGCGCACGAACGATGCCGCGGGCGTCGCCGGCCACGAGGCCTGCTGGGAGACGAGGAGCACGTCTTCGACTTCTTCGTCCCATACGTACCGGATGATCTTCGGAAGAACGCGGTCGACGTCCGCGGCGGTCACGGGCGCTCCGGCGGGCCCGCAAGCCCCCACGACGGTCTTGTAGGGGAACGCGGCGCGGCTGTAGAAGAGGTTCCAGCCGTCCATGCCGCCGACGACCCTCGCGGAGCGGTCGAGACAGAGCGTGTCGTCCAAGAGGCGGTTCAGGCGCTCGCGATCGTTGTGGAGCGTGTCGCGGCCCGTCTCGAGGCGGCCGCCGGTCGCCGTCTTGTCGAGCGCCTTCGCGACTTCCGGCATCACGGGGAAGCCGTGGTCCGCCGAAAGGGCGACGAGGACGGTGCCTTTCGGAAAGGCCGCGTCGAGCGCATCGAGGACGCGGCCGATCTGGAGGTCGAGCCGGCGCAGGGAATCGCGCGACTCCTCGCTCTCGTCTCCGTAGTCGTGCGCGATGGGGTCGTGGCCCGAGAACGAGATCGCGAGGAGGTCCGGGACGTCGCCGTGCCCGAGTCCGTAGCCGGGGTCGTTGAGAAAGGCGAGCGCGAGGTCGGCCGTCAAGACGTCGATCAGGGGGCTGCGGTAGATCCCGCCGAAGTACCCGCTCGGACCGCCGGCCGGGACTCGCCCATACCCCGAAAGGTCGTGGCCGAAGCCCAGGCCGAGCGTCGGGACCTGAAAGCGCGCGATCACGTTCACGGGCGCGGCCGTCGGGACGGGCTTGGCGCCGTGCACGGGCGCCGGCTCGGGCAGCTTCTCCCAGACGAGGCCGAAGCGGGCCGGAAGCACGCCGCCCGCTCGTGTGTCGTTGAACTTTTTCACGATCGCCGCCGCCGCGGACGGCGGGCGGTACGCGGCGGACGTCTGGAAGCGCCCGGTATCGCCGTCCCACCAGTAAACGGCGTGCGCGGGGTTCTTCCCGGCGAGGAAGATCGCGCCGCGGTCCTTCGCGGAGACGGACACGACGCGCGCTCCCTTGACGCCCTCGACGAGCCGGTCGCCGAGCGTCGGAACGCGCAGATTGCCGGGGCCCGCGATTTTTCGTCCCGAAGCGGCGTCCTTCTGGTCCGTGCAGTAGACGTTCTGAAGCGCGCCGTCCGGCCCGTATTCGAACCAGCTGTTCAGGACTATGCCCGTCACGCGCGGAGGCGCACCGGTGCCGAGCGAAGCATGGCCGGGCCCGGTCTCGGTGTTGAGGTGCTGGTAGCGCGCGCCGCGAAGCGCAAAGCCCTCGTCGAGGAGGCGCTTGAGGCCCGCCGTGTAGAGCGGCCGGTAGCCTTCGAGGCGCGCCCAGCCGAGTCCGTCGACGGAGATCACGACAGCGAGCTTCGGTTTCGGGGGCCGTGCTGGCGTGGGCGCCCGGCCCGTGAGGAGTGTGGGGGCGGCGAGGACAAGGGCGAGAAGTGTCCGGGCGGGTCGCGTCATGCGCCCATCCTGCCACGGAGTCCGATGTAAAGGAGACGTGAAATCGGCGTAAATTCCGTCTGATATTCTCTGCCGCGCCATGTTTCAGCTGTTCCCCCGCGAGGAGACTTTCCTTCCGCAGTTCGCTCGTGCCGCCGAGATCATCCTCGAAGCGGCGACCGCGCTCGACGAGCTCGCCGCGGATTTCACCGACGTGGAGCTGAAGGTCGCGCACATCAAGCACCTCGAGCACGAAGGCGATCAGGTCGCGCACCAGACGTTCGGGCTGCTCTCGCGCACGTGGATCACGCCGATCGACCGGGAGGACATTCACGCGCTCGTGAAGGCTCTCGACGACGTGCTGGACTTCATCGACGCGGCGGCGAACCGCTTCGTGCTCTACAAGATTCCGGGGCCGCGTCCGGGCCTCAAACAGGCGACCGAAATTCTGGTCCAGTCGGCGATCGCGATCCGGCGCGCGATGGGGATGCTCGGCGATCTGAAGCATTCCGCGGCGATTCTCGAGATCTGCGTCGAGATCAATCGCCTGGAAAACGAGGCCGACACGCTGAACCGCATCTCGATCGGCCGGCTTTTCGACACCGAGAAGGATCCGATCACCCTCCTGAAGTGGAAGGAGATCTACGAGGTCCTCGAAGAAGCCACCGACCGCTGCGAAGACGTCGCGAACGTCTTCGAGCAGATCGTCCTGAAGTCCGCCTGAGCCTCGCGCGACGCCGATGAGCTTCGTTCTCTTCGTCGTATTCGTCGCGCTCGCCTTCGACTTCATCAACGGCTTCCACGACGCGGCGAACTCCATCGCGACCGTCGTCGGAACGCGCGTCCTGACGCCGAAGAAGGCCGTGGCCTGGGCGGCTTTTTTCAATTTCGTGGCGGCCTTCTCGCTCGAGACGCGCGTCGCCAAGACGATCGGCAAGGACATCGTGAATCCTGCCGTCGTCGACCCCGTTCTCGTTTTCGCGGCTCTCGTCGGCGCGATCGTCTGGAACCTTCTCACGTGGTGGTGGGGACTGCCCTCGTCCTCCTCTCACGCCCTCATCGGGGGCTTCGCCGGCGCTGCCGTCATGAAGGCGGGGCTGGGAGCGCTGATGCCTCACGGGCTCGTGAAGACGCTGATCTTCATCATCCTATCGCCCGTCCTCGGCTTCCTGCTCGGATTCGTCTTCTTCCTGATCGTCGCCTGGGCGTTTCGGCGGGCGCGGCCGGAGCCGCTGGACCGAGGTTTTCGAAAGGTCCAGCTCGTGTCGGCGGCCGCCTTCTCGTTCGGCCACGGTATGAACGACGCCCAGAAGACGATGGGGATCATCGCCGCGCTTCTCTTCTCGTCGGGCTACCTGAAAGTGATGGAGATTCCCTTCTGGATCGTCCTCATCTGCCACGCGGCCATCGGTCTCGGGACGCTTACGGGCGGCTGGCGCATCGTGCGCACGATGGGAATGCGCATCACGACGCTGAAGCCGATCGGCGGCTCGTGCGCCGAATTCGCGGGGGCGGTGACGCTCATCGGGGCCTCGCTCGGAGGCGTGCCCGTCTCGACGACGCACACGATCACCGGCGCGATCATGGGCGTCGGGTCGGTACGTCGCTTCTCGGCGGTGCGCTGGGGCGTCGCCCGCTCCATCGTGATCGCGTGGATCCTGACGATCCCCGCGTCCGCGATCGTGGCGGCCCTCGTGTGGCTCTGCATCTCGGCCGTGAAGCGCTGACGCTTCGACGGAGGGCTCAGCGCTTCGGCTTGTCCGGATCGGGAGCCGAGTCGCCCACGGGCCGCCGCACGCCGAGCTTCGGGCCGGCCCGCTTTGCCCGGCGGCGAGGGTGAATGATTTTTCCAAGCTCCTTGTTGAGCGGGTTGTCGCGGCGGAGGAACGGGATCGCCGGTGCGGACCGGACGCCGATCTCGTCCTGGAAGGCGAGCAGGATCGCGCTCCTCGGGCTCTCCTTGAGGCCTCTCTCGAGGGCCGACACCATCATCGAGCGCACACGGGCGGCCTGCCAGATCTTCGCGAGATTCAGATAGTGCTCGCCCTTGTGGGGCTCGAGCTGGATCGCGACCTCGCAGAAGCGCGCGCCCTCGTCCGTCTGCGAGGACGTCGTCAGGGCAAGACAGAGTCCGTAATACGAAAAACACACGGCGGGTGTCCTCTTGCGGGCTCCCAGCTGTTCGATGCCGCGCGCGGCTTTGACCTCCTCGCTCAGGACCTCGGTCTCCAAGGAGAACAGCTTGTAGGCTTCGGCGAGGAGTACGAGGCCGCGGGCGTAGCGCTCGGCCCGGGCGGCGTCGATCCCCAGGCGCATCAGCTCCATCGGATCGTCTGTCGCGGCCTCCGCGAGCACCTGCGCGGGGACCACGCTTCGTTCGCGCATTTCGTTCCTCTTCCCGGAGGCCAGTCTCGGTCGTGAGTGGGCGCCGCGTCAAGCCGGTCGCGCGGGCGTGTCGGGTATCGTCACGTGATGCGGACACTCACCCTCGCGAAGGGGCGCGACGCGGCGACGCGGCGGCGCCACCCATGGCTGTTCTCGGGCGCGGTCGCGCGGGAGGAAGGGTCTTCGCCCGACGGAGTCGTCGAGGCGCGGGACGCTTCGGGTGTCTTTCTCGCGCGCGGATTCGCATCGCCCTCCGCGTCGATCGTCGCGCGCTTCTGGACGTTCGAGGACCGTCCGCTGGACGCCGGCTTCATCGCGGAGCGGGTGCTTGAAGCGGTCGAGCTCAGGCAGCGCCTCGTCGCGCCCGGGACGGATGGCTACCGGGTCGTGAACGCCGAGGGCGACTTCCTGCCCGGCCTGGTCGTGGACCGGTTCGGCGGGGTTCTCGTCGTCCAGTCCTCGACGGAAGGGACCGACCGCGCACGCTCGCTCTGGCTGCCTCCGCTCCTCGCGGCTTTTCCTGGGGCGTCCGTCGTCCAGAAGAACAATTTGCCGTCCCGGAAGGGAGAAGGGCTTTCGCAGGACGACGAGCTTCTCGCGGGCGACGGGATTCCCGAACGGGCGGAATTCCTCGAGCATGGACTCTCGTTCGTGGCCGAAGTCTCCGCGGGCCAGAAAACAGGGTTCTTCCTCGACCAGCGCGAGAACCGCAATCTCGTGCGCTCCCTCGCGGCGGGTCGGAGCGTCCTCAATCTGTTTTCCTACTCGGGAGCGTTCGGCGTCGCGGCTCTCGCCGGCGGCGCTGCGCGGGTGGCCCACGTCGACGTCTCCAGCGCCGCGCTCGAGCTGGCCCGGGAGAATCACCGGCGGAACGGCCAGCCCGTCGACGGCGCCGAGTCCCGGGTGGAGACGCGCGAGGCAGACGTCTTCGACGACCTCCGGGCGCGCGTCCAGGCCGGCGAGCGCTGGGACTTCATCGTGACCGACCCGCCGGCCTTCGCGAAGAGGAAGGCCGACGTGGACAAGGCGTGCCGCGGTTACAAGGACATCAACCGCTTGGCGTTTCAGCTTCTCGCGCCGGGAGGGCTCCTCCTCGCGTGCTCCTGCTCGGGCCGCATCTCGCCGGACCTCTTCCAGAAGGTCATCTTCGCGGCGGCCCTGGATGCGCGGCGTCCCGCGCGCCTTCTGGAACGGCGCGGGGCGGGCCCAGACCATCCCGTCTCGATCGACTGCCCCGAGGGCGACTATCTCAAGGCGTTCCTCCTCTCCGTGTGACGTTTCGACTGGCACGGGCCCTGCTGAGGGGCCGATGATGTCCCGAGTGAAAGCCGGATTTCGGGGTCTTCTGCTCGCTGCGCTCGTGTCCGGGCACGCCGCTGTCGCCCAGACACCCGCGGACGCCCCCCGCGTCTCCGGGTCGGTCGAGACGTCCGTCCTCGAGCTCGATGTCGTCGTGACCGACAGGGACGGAAACCCGGTCTCCGGCCTCGGACCCTCCGATTTCGAGGTACGCATCGGCAAGAAGCCCGTGGAGATCACGAATTTCTACGAAGGGAGGCCGGCTTCCCGTCCGCGTCCCGCCCCCGGTGCCGCGCCCGAAGGGGGAATCCCGCCGGCCCGGGTATCACCGCTCCTCGCGGCCGACAGACCGCCCCGGCATCTCGTCTTTTTTCTCGACAGGCTGGAGCTTCTCGAAAAGTGGAAGAGCCAGGGCACGTTCGGGCCCCTCAGGACTCTCCTTCGGACGGCCCTCGGGCCCGGTGACGACGCGATGATCGTGACCTGGAATCGCTCGGTGAGGTCCGTGCTTCCGTTCACGACCGATCTCGCCGCACTCGAACGAGTGCTCGACCAGCAGGAAGCGCTAAGCCGCAGGTTGTCCGGGGAAGCGATCGCCGTCGACCAGCTCTCGGACGACGCCGCGTGGTTCAAGTCGCTCCCGCCCGAGAGCAATTCCGGCGGCATCGAGATGAGCGAGCGCACGCTGGCCGCCGAGGCGTACGCCGAAATGAAAGCGAAAGCCTCCGCCCTCAAGGCTCTCCTCGCGACGCTCGGAGGCCTTTCGGGACGGAAGATCCTCGTCTTCACGAGCCACCGTTTCTCCGATCTGGCGGGACTCGAGTTCCTCCTCGGTGAGCGGGCGCAGTACGCCGACCTTCCCAGCGGCGCGAACGAATTCAGCGGACGGACGCTCGTCGAATCGGTGGCGGCGGCCGCGAACGCGAACGGCGTGACCCTTTATCCGGTCTATCCAGCCGGGTGGCCGGACGCAGCAAAAGGCGAGATCTCGGCCGCGAATCGCCCGTCCGCGAATCCCACTCTCAACGCCGCCGTCGGCGGCGCCCGCGGAGACATGATCGTGATGAACGAACGGGTCGCGCTCGACACCCTGGCCGACAGGACCGGCGGACGCCTCGCCGTCGGCTTCCGGGAAATCGGAGAGCTCGTTCCGCACATTCTCAACGATCTCGATTTCTCCTATTCGATCGGCGTCGCCGCGACTCCCGGTAAACCGGGGCGCGACCTTGCCGTGGACGTGAAGACGACGGACCGGCGGCTCACGGTCCGCGCGCGCCGTTTCGTCGTGGAAAAGTCTCCCGAGACCCGGATCCGGGATCGCGTTCTCTCGAATCTGTTCCGCCCGGACGCCTCGTCGCGTCTCGGGATTTCTCTCGCGAAGACCACGTCGGAGACGAAGAAGGGCCGCACGACCGTATCCCTGCCGATCCGCGTTCCGATCGGCGGGCTCGTGCTCGCGCCGTCGGCGGGTGGGGAGAGCGGCGTATTTTCCGTGTTCGTCGCTTCCGCCGCCGCGGATGGAAGCTTTTCGGACGTCGTGCAACAGAGGCGGCCCTTCGAGATCCCGCGCGCCGAGCTCGCGAAGGCGAAGGGAGGTCACTTCACCTACGACGTTCCCGTCGTTCTCGGCTCCCCGGAGGGGCGCGTGTCGGTCGGCGTGTATGACGAGATCGGACGGGACGCGGGATTCCTTCTCGTGGACGTCTCTGGCGGGATCGTGACCGTCCGTCGATAATCGCGGCGTCCATGCCGCCTCCTGTCGTAGCCCTCGTCGGCCCGATTCCTCCCTGGCGGAGCGGGATCGCGGACCAGACTCAGCGCCTTGCGGTCGCCATGAAGGCGCTCGGAGTCGTTCCGCTGGTGTTCACGTTTCGAAGGATGTATCCGGGGTTCTTTTATCCAGGGAAGAGAACCGAGAATTTCTTTGAAGAGGAAGAGGGAACGGGGGAGCAGCTTCCGGCGGGGCTGTCTCTGCCCGCGCGCCCCGTCCTCGACGGCCTCAATCCTCTCTCCTTCTATTCAGCTTCAAAGCAAATCCTCCTCTCCGGATGTTCCCTCGTCGTCGTCCCATGGTGGACAGCGTATTTCGCACCGCACGTGCTCCTCCTCTTCGCCGGGTTGTCTCGCGGGAGCGGCCGCGTGACGACGCTTCTCCTCTGTCACAACGTGTTCGACCACGAGCCGCATCTGTTCGCGGACGCGCTCACGCGCGCGGTCCTCGGGCGCGCCGACCGGTACGTGGTCCAGAACGCGCGAAACGCGGGCGAGATCGTGCGGGTGCGCCCCGATGCTGCCGTCTCGATCGTGCCGCATCCCTCGGAGCCCCGGGCCGTGATTCCGGACCGCGCGACCGCGCGCGCCCGGCTTGGAGTGCCGATCGACGTTCCGGTCTTCCTTTTCAGCGGGCTCCTCAGGCCTTACAAGGGCTGGGAGGTCCTCCTCGACGCCTTTCGCGCCGTCCGGACGGAAATCCCCACCGCGCTCCTCGTGTTCGCGGGCGAGCCCTGGGGCGAAGCGTGCGACCTGCCGGTCCGGGCTCCGGAGGGCGTCCGGCTCGAGCTCCGGTACCAGCCGGAGGAGGAGCGCGCCCAGTGGTTCGCCGCGTGCGACGCCGTCGTCTGTCCCTACCGTCACGCGACCGGATCGGGAATCGCCGCCGACGCGCTGGCGTTCTCGCGGCCCGTGATCGGCACGGCGGTGGACGGGCTTCTTGGCATCGTCGAGGACGGCAGGAGCGGCCTCCTCGTTCCGCCCGGCGACGCGGACGCCCTTGCCGCCGCGATGATCCGCTTCGTCCGGGAAGCCCTGGGCCCGCGCCTCTCGGCCGGAGCCGCGCATCGCCGCTCGGTCTTCACGCCGGAGGAGCACGCGCGCCGGGTCCTCGCGGCGGGAGGCCTCGACGTATGAGATCCTCTCCGCGATGGGCTCCGTACGCATGTTCCGCGACCGCGTCGTCTCGATGGAGCAGACGCAGGAAATCGGCGAGAAACATATCGACCTCCTGAGCGCCCTGGTTACCGAGGCCCTGCCGGGCTTCGCCGTCGCCTCTCACGGCCTCGAGCACGAGCGCGACCATTACTGGCTCTCTCTTTCCAATGCCGAAATCGGCGCGACGTGCCGGGTCGCCTTCACGCGGATGTTTCTCTCGGATGCGAGCCGCCTTCCCGCCGTCGTCGCCGACGCGAAGGCCGAAGTGCGGGAGCAGATCGTCGCATGCATCCGCGGCCAGGCGGGGCGCGCCGAGATTCTCGTCACGGTTGCGCACCTCCTGACCGAGGAGGAGCGCGCGGAGAGCGAAGAAATCGAATCCGAATGGCGGAAGAAGCACGAGGCCGCCCTCGCGGCCAAGCGCGTCGAGGACGAGCGCCGGGCACGCGAGCGGCAGCGCCAGAAGCAACAGGAAGAAGCGCGCCGCCAGGCCCAGCGCGAGCGGGAGCGCCGCGAGCGGGCGGCGGCCGGAAACCCACCGGGACAGCCCCCGCAAGGCGAGGCCGTTCGGGCGGGCCGTAGGCGCCGGCGCGGCCGCGGCGGAGCGGTGAGCAGCGTGGCGAACCAGACGGGAGGAAACGCGAGCGGGGGCCGGATGCAGCAGCCCCAGGCGGCACGTGCGGCGGGCACGCCGGCGGGGCCTCGCCCCCAGCAGAATCCACCGCGCCCCACGCAGCCCGCCGGCGGCCCGCCTTCCGAGGGCGCGCGCGTCGAGGGCGGGGGCGGGCGGCGCAGGAGGCGCAGGGGGCGCGGCCGCGGCAGCTCCGGCGGCGGAAAGACTCCTTCGGCCCCCTCAGGCGGATCGAGCCAGGCTTAGCCGCAAGAGCCGGGCGTCAGAGGACGTCGCCGCAGTGCGGGCAAAACACGAACCCTTCCGTGTTCTCGTGCCGGCAGGAGACGTCGACCGCCTTTGGGAGCCGCGCGTTCACGGTCTCCTCGAAGGGGTGCAACCGGACGCGTACGCCGTGGGTGTCCGCGGCCAGGAGCTCGATGCGGCGCCACATGGGGCCTTCCGGTCCATTCGCTTCGATGACGAAACCCTCGGTGCGGCGGCAGCATTCCTGGAACCAGGCGGCGAGAGGACTGAGAAAAGCGGCCGAGAGCCGGCGGGTGATGGCAGGGTGATCGGCGTCGAACGTGCGGAGAAACGCGCCGTGCGTGTTCGTCCCGAGCTCGAATTCTGTCGCGCCGAAGCGCAGGGACTCGGCGAGGAGCGCGCGGCCGAGGCGGTCGATGGAATCGTCGAGAACCGCTCTCGGCGCCGCTGGGTCGCTCGCCGGAGCGCTCGGCACGAGCGAGACGGAGGCGACGCCAGAGGAGGAAGCGGTCACCGGGGGGACCGGCGCGGCTCCCGCCGCCCGACCCTCGAAGCTCTCGATCAGGTCTTCGAGAACCGGGTCCGGCGTCACGTGGAGGTCCACGTCGAAGCCCGTGGAGGCCGCGAGATTCTTCAGGAGCACGAGATTGCGCGGATCGCAGGTGGCGACCCTGAGGCGCTTACCCGAGAGGGCGAACGGGAACGCGCGAAAGCGTCTCCTCTCCTTCGCGGGAAGGCAGTCGACGATGTCGGGGTCCGAGCTCGCGAGCGTCGCGCGCGAAACCCCGGGGAGGCCGTAGGCTTGCGAGAGCGCTGCCGTGAGGACTTCCTCGGTCACGGCGCCTGTCGAAAGGAGGGCCCTCTCGATCGTGCCGCCGTATGTCTTCTGCCATGTCGAAGCGCGACTCAGCCGGCGGACCGTCAGGTCGCCGGCTTCCGCGAGGACGTCTCCGACTCCGAGAGGTACCGCCATCGTCTCTACGGCAAGTGTACCTTTCGGTCAGCGGCCCGGGAAATACTCGCGCCAGCGCTTGTCGACAAGGGCCACGGTGCCGGGATCCGCCTCCACGACCTTCGGCATCCACGGTTTGGTCCGGGCGTCGATCACGACGGGTGGCGTAAAGGCGACGTGATTCCGAACGAGGCTTCGGCGGCCGTGCACGTCCGCCGCGGGCTCGAATCGCGTGAAGACGTGCCACAGGAACGAACGGTCGTCCTTCGCGGCCGCCGCCGCATCGTCCGCGAGGACGACGAGAGGCCATTCCCCGATCGAAGGGTCGGTGCTGAGGCGCTCGGCGAAGGAGCGGTCGTCGGCGAAAGACGGTCCGTCGACGACGAGGACACCGGCGCAGAAGATCACCGCCGCGCGCGCCCCCGCGGGCAGCGCGCCGCGGAATTCCCGCGGCAGATCGCGGATCGCGTCCCCGAGGCCGAGGAGAACGCCCTTGCTGCCTTCGTTCACCTTCGGGCCCGTGTAGTCGAGTGTGTCCATCGCGAGGTTGCCGAAAAGGAAGAGGTCCGATTCGAACCGGCAGCGCGCGAGCACGTGCTCGAGGAGGCCGCGGAAGTCGCGCAGGTCGCGGCGAGTGTCGGTCACGAGGAGAAACTTCGTCAGCGCGAGCTGGCCTTCGCCGAGGATCCGGAAGGCCGAGCTCATCGCTTCGCGGCGATAGCGGTCTCTCACGACGGCGGCCGCGAGCGAGTGGAATCCTGTGTCCCCGTAGCTCCAGAGATCGACGACCGAGGGCATCACGAGAGGAAACAGCGGGGAGAGAAGCTCCTGGAGGAAGTCGCCGATGTAGAAATCCTCCTGCCGGGGCTTGCCGACGACCGTGGCCGGAAAGATCGCATCGCGCCGCCTGTAAGCGCGCGCCACGTCGAAGACCGGATAATCGTGTTTCAGCGAGTAGTAGCCGTAGTGGTCGCCGAAGGGGCCCTCGGGCATCCGGGTTCCCGGAGCCACGGATCCGGTGAAGGCGAATTCCGCGTCCGCCACGAGCCGGTGCGCGTGGCCCGCCACCCTGGTCATCGGGAGCTTCTTCCCGAGGAGGAGCGACGCGACGAGCAGCTCGGAGAGCCCTTCGGGCAGCGGCGCGATCGCCGCGAGGATGAGGGCCGGCGGGCCTCCCAGGAAAATCGTGACGGGCAGCGCTTCGCCGCGCGCCTCGGCCTCGTGGTAGTGGAATCCGCCGCCCTTCCCGATTTGCCAGTGGATGCCCGTCGTCCTCGGGCCGTGGATCTGGATGCGGTACATCCCGAGATTCGACTGCCCGTCGTGACGGCGGCCTGCCGGGCCATCCGAAGGAAGTTCCGTGTAGACGAGGGGCAGCGTCAGGAAGGGCCCGCCGTCTTCCGGCCACTGCGTGAGCGCGGGAAGCCGTGTGAGGTCCGGCTGGTCCTCGACGACGTCGGTCACGGGCGCGCGGGTCGCGCGCGTCGTCCCGACGCGGAGGGCGCTTCCGATAAACGAGCGGAACGCCCAGAGCTTCTCTGGAGTTGGAGGCAGAAGCTCCGTGGCGGCGCGGGCCGCCGTCTCGACGAATTGCCGCGGCTTTCTTCCGAACGCGAGCTCGAGACGCTTCGCCGTGCCGAAGAGGTTCGTCACGACGGGAAAGTTCGCGCCCTTCGGACGCTTGAAGAGGAGGGCGGGCCCGCCCTCCTCGATCACGCGGCGGTGGATTTCGGGAATCTCGAGGTACGGGTCCGCCTCGGCCTCGACGACGGCGAGGTCGTTCTCCCTCCGGAGGACGTCGAGGAAGGCGCGCAGGTCTTTCAGGCGAACTTGTCCGTCGCGGCGACGAGCGCGCGCGTGTTCGGCGGCTCCCAGGCGCTGTGGCCCGCGTCGGGCGAGACGACGAAGTCCGCCTCGGGCCACGTGCGGTGGAGCGCCCAGGCGCTGAAGATCGGACAGACGACGTCGTAGCGCCCCTGCACGATCACGCCCGGGATGTGCCGGATCTTTCCGGCGTCGCGGAGGAGCTGGCCGTCCGCCTCCAAGAAACCCTTGTTCGCGAAGTAGTGGGCCTCGATGCGCGCAAAAGCGAGCGCGAACTCGTCCTCTTCGTAGTGCCCCGCGAACGAGGCGTCCGGAAGGAGCTTCGACGTCGCGCCCTCCCAGCCGCTCCATGTCTTCGCGGCGGCGAGCCTCACGGCGTGGTCCGCGTGCGTGAGCCTCTTGTGGTACGCGGTGACGAGGTCGCCGCGCTCGGCCTCGGGAATGTGCGCGAGATACGGCTCCCACGCGTCCGGGAAGATGATCGACGCGCCTTCCTGGTAAAACCAGTCGATCTCCTTTTTGCGCAGGAGAAAGATCCCGCGGAGGACGAGCTCCGTCACGCGGTCCGGGTGCTTCTCGGCGTATGCGAGCGCGAGGGTCGAGCCCCACGAGCCGCCGAAGACCTGCCAGCTCGCGATCCCGAGATGGGTGCGGAGCTTCTCGATGTCGGAGACGAGGTCCCACGTCGTGTTCGCCTCGAGACTCGCGTACGGTGTCGACTTGCCGCAGCCGCGCTGGTCGAAGGCGACGATGCGGTACTTCCCGGGGTGGAAGAAGCGGCGCACTTTCGGGTCCGAACCGCCGCCCGGGCCGCCATGGAGGAACACGGCGGGCTTGCCCTTCGGGTTTCCGCTCTCTTCCCAGTACAGCGTGTGGACGTCCGAGACCTCGAGCATTCCCGTGCGGTTCGGATCGATCGGGGGGTAGAGCCAGTTGACGGGGTCCTTGACCGGATGTGACATGAGAACCTCTTCCCTCATCCTGCCAGAGTCGGCGGCGGGCCGCTTCGTCAGTCCCGGGCGGAGGGTGCGGCGAGGTCCCCGAGGCGCGTCGTGCGCAGGCGTTCGAGGAACTCGCGGCGGACGGACGCGAGGAGGCGGGCCGCCTCGCCCGGCGGCTCTGGGAAGGCCGTCTCGAGGTCGCCCTTCTTCTCGAGGGCGAGGACGAGGTCCGCGAGCGTGATCTCCGAGGCCGGCCGGCCGAGGACGAAACCGCCTCCCCGCCCGCGACGGCTCCTGAGGAGACCCCGGTCCACGAGGCGGCCGAGGACCTTCGAGAGAAACGGCGCCGGGACACCCGCAGCGGCAGCGAGCTCCTTCACGCCGCGGCCTTCGCCGGCCGGGCCGCGCCGGTCGAGGAGAGGCAGCGCCGCGAGGGCGACCTCCTGCGCGCGCGAAAAAAACATCAGCGCTTCGCGAGGAACGCGAACTGAGCGGGCGTGAGGGGGACGACAGAAAGCCGGCCGATCCGGACGAGGGGGGAGTCGGAGAAGAGGGGACAAGACTTGATTTCTTTGAGTGAAAGAGGACGGGGGAGGGGTCTCCCCGCGCGAAGGACGACTCGCGGTTCCGCCGGGTTCTTCGGATCTTCTTCGAAGGCGGAGACGGCGGCCTCGCCGACCGCGGACTTCTCGTTGCCCGTGTGGTAGACGATCACGCGGTCGCCCTTCTTCATCGAGCGGAGATGTCTCAGCGCGACGGGGTTTTTCACGCCCGTCCAGACCGTCTCGTTCTCCTTTCGGAGATCTTCAAAAGAAAAATCCCCGGGTTCTGTCTTTACCAGCCAGTCCGCCATTCGAGCCTCCTCAACCCACCTGCCGGAGTGCATTCGTGATCTTCGTGAACGCGGCCCGGCTCGCGGGGAAGAGGCCGCCGAAGAAGCCCATGACGAGCGAGAAGCCGATGCCGGTCACGAGGAGCGCGGGCGTGAGCCGAAACGCGAAGACGACCTCCGAGAACGTCGCGAAGTTCGTCGTTCCCGTGACGCCTGATAAGGCGAGCTTCACGGCGAGCCATCCGAGAGCGCATCCGAGAATGCCTCCGAGGAGCGCGAGGCACAGGGACTCGAAGACGAACGACAGCATCACGGAGAGCCGGGAGAAGCCAAGGGCGCGGAGGGTCGCAATTTCGCGCGTCCGGGCGGCCACGGCCGCGTACATCGTGTTCATCGCACCGAAGCACGCCCCGATCGCCATGACGATTCCGACGAAGAACCCCAGAAACTTGATCGGTGCGGCGGTCGAGGTCTGGTCGTCGTAGTACTTGCGCTCGACCTTGCCCTCGAGAGCGAGGCGCGCGTCGCCGGCGAGGCCCGCCTGGAACTGGTCGCGCGCCGCGCGGCCAGCGGTCCGCGCGAGAACGGACGAATAGCCGTTGCGCTTGAAGTCCGTGATCATCCCCTCGACGTCCGTCCAGATCTCGCTGTCGGGGGCGGTGCCGCCGGCGTCGAAGAGGCCCACGACGGTCCAGCGGTACGCGCCGAACTTGATCGTCTGGCCCATCGTGCAGTTCTTGAAGCGGCTCGAGACGCTGCGTGAGGCGACGACCTCGGACTGTCCGGGAGTGAACCAGCGGCCCTCGACGAGCGTGAGACCCGGCCGGAGCTTCATGCCCTTCTCGCCGATGCCGCGAATCGTCACGTTCGAGGATCCGCCCTCACGCTTCTCGAGGTTCAGGACGACCACGAGCTCGGCCGACGCCAGCGGCTTGCCGTCCGCATCGGGCGCAATCCCCGGGAGCGTGAGAATGAGCGGCATCTGGTCGCGCGAAATCCCGGACTGCAGCTCCGACTGCGAGTTCTGGCGGAGCACGAGGACATTGTTCTCCGAACCCGAGGCCGTGAAGACGCGCGTGAGGCCCTCGCCGAGCGCCATGACGCAGAGAAAGACCGCGACGACGAGACCGATGCCGAGCACGGTGAGGCCCGTCGTGACTTTCCTCACGAAGAGATTCCGGATGTTGTACTTCAAGGGGATTCCGAGCATCGGTGCTCCTTCTTACGCGACGAGCCTGAGACCGTCCGCGATCGGGCGTCGGACGGAGCGGATGGCGGGCACGAGCCCGGCGAGGATCCCGACGAGGACCGTGACGAGGAAAGCGGCGGCGAGGACGTCGGGGTAGATCCTGAGGGCGGACGCGAGGCCCGCGAGCGGCGAGTAGAGGACGACGGCGCGGAGCTTCGGAAAAAGAAGGAGATAGAGGGCGAGGCCGGCGACGGCACCGAAGATCGCGAGGAGCATGCTCTCGCCGAGGAGGAGGCCGAAGATCGTCCGCCTCGGGAAGCCGATCGCGCGCAGGACGGCGAGCTCCGTCACCCTCTCCCGCGTCGCCATCGCCATCGTGTTCGCCGCGATCAGGAGGACCACCGATGCGATGACCGCGGTGAGGCTCCGGAAGAAAAGCTTCACGTTTCCGAGGAGGGCGATGTAGTTGTTCTGGAACTCCTTCTCGGTCTCCCCGCGCGCCGGGGAGGAGGAGTTCTCGAAGAGCGCGTTGATGCGCGGAATGAGGTCGCGCGTCGCCGCCGCATCCACGGCCTTCACCCAGATCATCGTGTAGCGGCCCGCGCGGGCGGGCAAGGCTTCGTCGATGACCTTCTGGTCGAAGAAGACGGATGCCTCGTTCTGGCCCCGGTAGACGGCGCGGATCGTGAACGTGTAGACGCCCGGCCAGATGTCCCCGACGAGCGTGATCTGCTGGCCGAGCCGCCAGCCGTACTTCTTCATGAGGAGGTCCCCCACGAGAAGTCCGCTTCGGTCGCCCTTCCAGGCCGCGATCGAGCCGTCGACGACTCCGGAGGCGTCGAAGACGTCGAAGAAGACCTCCGGGTCGACCGCGAAGCGCTGGAAGATGTTGAAGGACGAGAAGTCCACGTACCGGCCGCCGAACCAGTTGAAGGGCGTCACGGCCTTCACGCCGGGCAGCTCGCGGATCTTCAGGAGGTGCGAAGCGGGCAGGACGTTCGCGATCGAGACCTTGTGCCGCACGGCGAGGCGGTACATCCCGCGGCCCTGAGAGGGGTCCGCGTCGAGCATCGCGACGAACGTCCCGAGGAGACAGATCACGAAAAAGGGGAGCAGGATCGAGCCCACCGTCAGACCCGAGCGCGTCTTCTTGCGCAGGAGGTTCTTGAGGACGAGGGGCAGGAAGCGCATCAGCCGACCTGCCTCAGTCCGTCCGTGATCGAGCGCTGCGCGGAACGGATCGCCGGGACGAGGCCCGCGAGGATTCCCACGAGGACCGAGATTCCGAACGCGAGCCCGACGATCTCCGGGAAGAGGCGCATCCCTGCCGCAAATCCGCCCATCGGCGAATAGAGCAGACCCTGGCGGAATCCGGGAAAGAGGCCGACGAAGAGGAGCGCTCCGAGTGTCCCGCCGACCAGAGCGAGAAGGACACTCTCGCCGAGCATCAGCGCGAGAATCGTTCCTTTCGGGTAGCCGAGCGTCCGGAGCACGGCGATCTCCGTGACGCGCTCGCGCGCCGTCATCGCCATCGTGTTTCCCGCGATGAGGAGGATGACGAAGACGATGACGACTGAGATCCCCGTGATCATGAGCTTCACGTTCCCGAGCATCGAGACGAAGCCGTTCTGCATCTCCTTCTCCGTCTCCGTGTGCGTCGGGACGGAGCTGTTGTCGAACATCGCGTCGACTTCTTTCGGCAGGCGCTCGACGGCGGCGAGGGAGCCGGCCTTGACCCAGTACCAGCCCACGAAGCCCTTGACCCGGGGGAGCGCCTCTTCGATGTACTGGTGGTGGAAGTAGACGCCCGTCTCGTCCGGCCCTTTGTACGAGGCGCGGATCGTGAGCTCGAGGTTGACGGGGTAGATGTCGCCCTTGAGGGTGATCTTCTGGCCGAGCTTCCATCCGTACTTCTTCATGAGGAGCTCGCCCGCGAGGAGCCCCGTGCGGTCGGCGATCCAGTCCTCCGCCGAGCCCTGGACGATCGAGGCCTCGTCGAACACCTTCAGGAGCGTCTCGGGGTCCGACGTCGAGAAGCGCGCGAACATGTTCTCGGGCTTCTGGTCGACGTACGCCCCCCCGAACCAGTTCATCCGCACCACGTCCGTCACGCCGGGCAGCTGCGCGATCTTCGGCATGTAGGACTCGAGGACCCAGTTCGTGAGCGAGACCTTGTGCCGGACGATGAGCCGGAACATCCCCTTGCCGCCCGTCGGGTCACTTTCGAGAGTCCTGAGAAGCGTCCCCATGATGCAGATCACGAGGAGGGGAAGGACGATCGAACCCACGGTGAGCAGCGAACGCGTTTTCTTCCGGAAAAGGTTTTTGAAGACGAACGGGAAGAACTTCATCTGCCTGGCCTCCGGCGTCTCAGGTGGACGAGGCCGAAATCGCCGCCGCCATTCCCACGGCCTTCCCGCGCTCGGCGTGAACGTCTTCTTTCAGGACGCCTTTGTCGAGGTGCACGAGGCGGTGGGCGCGCGACGCGGCCTTCGGGTCGTGCGTGACCATGACGATCGTCTTCTTGAATTCGGAGTTGAGGCGCTCCATGAGAATGAGGATCTCCTCCCCGTTCCGGGAGTCGAGGTCGCCCGTCGGCTCGTCCGCCACGAGGAGCTTCGGATCGGTCGCGATCGCGCGCGCGATCGCGACGCGCTGCTCCTGCCCGCCCGAGAGCTGTCGCGGATAGTGGTCCATGCGGTCCGCAAGACCCACGACCGAGAGCGCGAGCTCGGCCTGCCTTCGGCGGCGGGCCCGGTTCAGGTTCGTGAGGAGGAGCGGCAGCTCCACGTTCTCGAACGCCGTGAGAACCGGCACGAGATTGTAGAGCTGGAAGATGAATCCGACGTTCGCGCTCCGCCATTTCGCGAGCGCGGCTTCGCTCATCGAGGAGACCTGCTGGTCCCCGACGAGGATCGTGCCCGACGTGGGGCGGTCAATCCCCGCGATCAGGTTGAGGAGCGTGGTCTTGCCCGAGCCCGAGGGGCCCATGAGCGCCACGAAATCGCCCTCGTCCACCGTGAGCGACAAATTGTCGAGCACGGTGAGAACCTGCGTGTCGCGCGTGTACTGCTTCACGAGCGCGTCGATGCGAATGAGAGTCGTTCCGGTTGTTGCGGTTGTGCCAGACGAAACGGAGCTCATGATTCTCCTTCCCGGGATCAGTCTTTCTTCGTGCGGATTTTCTGCTCGGCGCGCCAGGCGTGTCCGGCAGACGCGGCGTCCGCGACGATCTCCTCGCCGCCCGAAAGGCCCGACGTCACCGTCACCTGCGCGCCCACGGCGGGTCCGAACGCGAGCGGTTTGAACGTGGCCTTTTCGTTTGCGACGAGGAGGACGCCCTTCACCCCGTCGATCTCGACGACGGAAGGCCCGGGCACCATGACTTTCGCCTTCGCGGTCTCGTCGACCTTCGCCTGCGGATTCAGGAAGACGACGCGGCACGACATTTCGGGGAGGACCTTCGCGTCCCTGCCCTGGATCTCGATCTTGACCTTGACCGAGCCCTTCTGGCGGTCGGCCGTCGGCACGATCTGGCGGAGACGCGCCTTGTAGGGCTTGTCCGGATACGCGTCGAGAGCGACTTCGGCGGGTTGTCCGAGAACCAGCTTGCCCACGTTCTGCTCGTTGATGTCGGCTTCCATCTCCAACGAGGAGAGGTCGACGATGACGGCGAACGTAGCGCCCGCCGATCCTGCTCCCCCGAAGCCCTGCGGTGCGACGGTCTCGCCGAGGAACGCCTTCTTGACCGTGACGACGCCGTCGATCGGCGCGCGGATCTCGGCGTTCTTGATCTGCTCCTCGTAGTAGCGCGCCTGGGCCTCGAAAGACGAGACCTGCGCTTCGAAAGCCTTCACCTGCGAGTCCGCCGTGTCGAACGCCTGTTCGGTTCCGATCTTCTCGTCGAGCATCTGGCGGGCGCGCTTGCGATCGCGGCGGGCGTTCTGAAGCTGGGCGAGCGTCTGGTCCCGCTGCGCCAGTGAGGAGCGCTTCTGCGCGTCCAGCTCCTGCGCCTCGAGCCGCGCGACGAGCTCGCCCTTTTTCACCCGTTGGCCTTCCTCGAGGTTGATCCAGGCGATGCGGCCGACGGATTTTGGGGAGATCTCGGCCTTCGAACGCGCGACGATATAGCCGGACGCCGTGAGGACGGTCGAGGCCTGCGTCGGCGTCACGACGGACGCGCGAGTCGTCGTGACCTCCGGGGGCCGGAGCGCCACGCCGCCACGCGACTTGACGACGAACGCGATGGCCACGAGCCCGACGCACAGGGTCGCGAGTGCGGGGTAGAGGAAACGCCGCCCTCCGGGCCCGCTCTCACGTTCGATACGGAGGGCGGACAGGTCGGCGGATTTGTTTAGGGGTTCCATGGAGGCGACACTTTACCGAATCCCTCTACGAGCGGTGTGACGTCACGGTTTTCGCGAGAGTTCGGCGGCCACGGCCTCCCGGAAGACCTGGAGAAACGTCTGGAGGTGGCGGCGTTCCGTGCGGACGTTGCCGATGGCGACGCGGAGGGTATAGCGGCCGGAGACGATCGCATGCGAGATGAAGGCGCGGCCGTCTTCGTTGATCCGCGTGAGGATCCGCGCGTTCGCCGCATCGGACTCCGCGGGCGACATTTCCCCCGATGCCCAGCGGAAGGCGACCACCGAGAACGGGGTGGGCGCCGCGATCGTGACGCCGGGCTCGCGCTCGAGGACGCCGCGAAGCGCCCGCGCGAGGACGAGGTGGGCGCGCAGGCGGGCCCTCACGCCCGAGGCGCCGAAGGCGCGGAGCGTCATCCACATCTTGAGGGCGCGGAACCTGCGGCCGAGCTGGATGCCGTAGTCCATGTATTCGCGCACCGTCTGTCCCTCGGGCGTCTCGAGATAGCTCGGCACGACAGAGAAGGCGCGCCGCACGCGTTCCATCCGGCGGAAGAACAGCCCGGTGCATTCGAGCGGTACGAGCATCCACTTGTGCGGGTTGAAGAGGACCGAATCCGCGCGCTCCCACCCCGCGAACAGGGAGCGCATCTCCGGCAGCGCGGCGGCCGAGCCCGCGTAGGCCGCGTCCACGTGAAGCCAGACGTTTTCGCGTTCGCAGATTTCGACGAGCGCGAGAAGCGGATCGACCGACGTCACGGTGGTCGTGCCGGCCGTCGCGACGACGGCCACGGGAACGCGCCCCGCCGCCCGATCCTTCGCGATCTCGATCTCGAGAGCCGCTGCATCCAACCGGAATTCGGCGTCAACGGGAATTCTCCGGAGGCCGGCGGTGCCGAAGCCGAGGACCACGCACGCCTTGTCGATCGAGGAATGGGCCAGCTCCGAGCAATAGACGACGCCCGCGGGCCGGCCCGCGAGGCCCGTCTTGCGGACGTCCGGATACGCCTCCTCGCGGGCCGCCGTGAGCGCGATCAGAGACGCCGTCGAGGCCGTGTCGGCAAGCTGGCCGTCGAAGCCCTCGGGCCCCCACGGCAGCCCGACGAGGTCGAGCAGCCACCGGACGACGACCTGCTCGAGCTCCGTGAGGACGGGAGACGTGCGCCAGAGGATGCCGACCTGGTTGTACCCCGCCGCCAGGAAGTCCCCCACGATCCCCGGAGCCGTGCCCGTGTTCGCAAAGTAGGCGAGGTAGCCCGGATGCTGCCAGTGCGTGAGGTTTGGTTCGACGAGCCGGTCCAGGTCCCGCTCGATGGCCTCCCACGACTCGGGATCCTCGGGCGCGCGGCGGGGCAGCTGCGCGAGGACCTCGCCCGGCTTCGTCCGCGCGAGGACGGGCCGCTTCTCGAGCGTCTCGAAGTACTTCGCGAGCCGCTCGACGGCGGCGTGCCCCATCTCGCGGAACGTGTCGGGCGGGAAGTCGCCGAGGGGCTCGTCCATGGGGACGAAGTCTACGGGATCGACGGGGCGTGTCAGCCCTTCGACTTCGGCTTTCCGGGCTTGTCCACACGCAGCTCGGCGGGGATTTGAAGAGGTCCCGTCTGCCGGAGGTCTTCCTTGATGATGAGGTCGAGGAACATCTCGCGCACGCCGTCCTGACCGCGATCCTTGAAAACGGCGCGCACCTGCTTTGGCTTCAGCTCGACGCCGGTCATCGCCTTGAGGTACTGGCAGAACACGATGGCGCGGGACCGGAACGAGATGACGAGAATGAAGAGCAAGACGCCGGCGAACGCGAGCAGCGACATGCCCGTAACGCTCTGAACCTCGAAGAGGGACGAGGGATTCATGCGCGTTCTCGCCCGAATCGGCTGTCAGGACGCATCGCGGACTCCTTTTTCGAGAGGTCGATGATAGCGCGTCCGCGAGCGCGTCGACCGGACGCCTGGCCGCGCGAGCGACACTATCGGCGTTCGACCTTTTCCTCATGCCCTCCCGTTCCTCCCCCGCATAATCCCTTCCCGCATGACCCTCATCGAAGACACCCCGCCCGCCCGGCTGCCGCGACCGCTCGATCCGGTTGAGATTCGGGTCCTCGGAGCGCTCCTCGAGAAGCAGCAGGCGACGCCGGAGTACTACCCGCTCACTCTCCACGCGCTCGTCGCCGCCTGCAACCAGAAGTCGAACCGCGATCCCGTCATGGAGCTCTCGGCGGCCGACGTCGAGGCCGCGCTCGATCGCCTGCGCGAACAGGTCTTCGTCTGGAAGACCGGTTTTTCGCGGGCCGAGAAGTGGGAGCAGAATGTGGACAGACGGTGGCAGCTCGACGCGCCCGCGAAGGCGGTCATGACACTCCTCCTCCTGCGAGGCGAGCAGACGCCGGGTGAGCTGCGGGGACGCAGCGACCGCCTGCACCCGTTCGCGACGACGGGCGAGGTCGAATCCGCCCTCCAGAAGCTGGCCGCAGGACTCGAGCCGCTCGTGGCCGAGCTGCCGAGGAGGCCGGGCCAGAAGGAGACGCGTTGGACGCATCTCGTGGCCGGGCCCGTCGAGGGGGCTCGACCGCCTTCGGCGCCCGACACGCTCGCGTCGCGCATCGCCGCGCTCGAGGAGCGGCTGGCCGCGATTTCGGGCGAGCTTTCGGACCTGAAGAGGACGCTCGGAGTCTGACAAGATCCCGCCCTGCCGGAGGACAGATGGACGCACCCGAATCGAAGTCGCTGCCCGAGAACGCCTACGAGCCGCTCGAGCCGGGCGAGACGTACGCACCTGTCGTCCCCTCCACCGAGGCGCCGCCCGAGATCACATGGCGCTCGGTCGCGTGGGGCCTCTTCTTCTGCGTCGTCTTCACGGTCGCGTCTGCGTACTCGGGCCTCAAAGTCGGGCAGGTCATGGAGGCCGCGATCCCGATCTCGATCCTCGCGATCGGCCTCGCGCGCGTCTACACGCGCCGCTCGCACCTTCTCGAGAACGTGATCGTCACGACGATCGGCGGCGTCGCGGGCGGAATCGTCGCGGGCGCGATCTTCACGCTCCCCGCGCTCTACACGCTCAAGCTCAACCCGCACCCGGCCCAGACGATCTTCATCTGCCTCGCGGGCGGGTGCCTCGGGATCCTCTTCATCATCCCGCTCCGCCGCTACTTCGTGCGCGAGATGCACGGGAAGTTCCCGTTCCCGGAAGCCACCGCGATCACGGAAGTCCTCGTGACGGGCGAGAAGGGCGGCGCGCAGGCGAAGCTGCTCCTGCAGGCGACGGTCATCTCGGGTGTCTACGACTTCTTCGTGACGACGTTCCACGTCTGGAAGGAGTACGTCGACTTCCAGTTTCTGCCGGTCATGAAGGACGCCGCCGAGAAGGCGAAGGTCGTCGTGAAGTTCGACGCGATCGCTTTCATCCTCGGCCTCGGCTACGTCATGGGGCTGCGCTCGTCGCTCATTCTCTGCGCGGGCGGCGTCGTCGCGAACTTCGTCCTCGTGCCCCTCATCTGGATGGTCGGGCGGCACCTGCCGGACGCCGTGTACCCCGCCATCAAGCCGATCGCGCAGATGACCGCCGAACAGATCTACAGGGGCTACGTCCGGTACGTGGGCGTTGGTGCGATCGCGACGGCCGGAATCTTCGGGATCCTGAAGTCGCTGAAGATCGTCGCGGGCTCGTTCTCGATTGCCGCGAAGGCGTTCCGGAGCGGCGGGAGCGCAGCGGGCGAGCGGACGGATCGGGATATCCCGCTGATGGCGATCCTCCTCGGGACGATCGTCTCGGCCGTGGCCGTCGGAGTGTTTTTCGGCTCTCTCGGCTCGACGCTCGCGGCGGCCCTGATCGCCCTCGCCCTCGCGCTCGTCTTCTCCTTCTTCTTCGCCTCGGTCGCCGCGAACGCGATCGCGACGACGGCCCGCAACCCCGTCTCGGGGATGACGATGCTCACGATCATCGTGTCGTCCGTCATCCTCCTGCGCTTCGGCGTCTCGGGCACGACGGGCATGTTCTTCGTGATGGCGCTTGCCGGCATGGTCTGCACGGCCCTCTCCGTGTCCGGGCAGATGATCACGGACCTCAAGACGGGCTACTGGCTCGGCTCGACGCCCGCCGCGCAGGAGCGCGTGAAATTCTGGGGAGTCCTCGCATCCGCGATCGCGGTGGGCATCACGATCGTCCTCCTCGCGAAGGTCTACCAGTTCGGCGAGGCGGCGCCGGGTGATTTGCGCGAGGTCCTCGCGGCGCCGCAGGCCTCGATCATGAAGGCCATCGTCGAGACGTTCATGAACCGCCAGCCGATCGCGTGGTTCCTGTTCGGGACGGGCGCCGCGATCGCGGTCGTCATGGAGATGCTGCGCGTGCCGGCCCTGATCTTCGCGCTCGGGATGTACCTGCCCCTCGAGCTGAACACGCCCGCGCTCGTGGGCGGGATGATCTCGCACTTCGTGATCCGGAAGTCCGAGAGGGCCGGCGGCGCCACCGGACGCACGATGCGTGAGCGGGCCGTGATCATCGCGTCCGGGCTCATGGCGGGCGGCGCACTCGGCGGCGTCCTCGGCGCATCCTTCAGACTCTTCTCCTGGTACGGCGAGGACAACGTGCGGACGCCGTTCTACGGGAACGAGGCCGTCTCGCAGACGGTTTCGATCCTGTTCTTCGTCGGTCTCTGCCTCTACCTCTGGATCGACTCGACCCGAAAGGTCCGGGAGAACTGAACATGCCTCTCAGTGGACTCGACGCCGCGACCGCCGAAGCGCTCATCGGAATCGACACGCTCTGGGGCGGCGACGTCATGAACCCGTCCGGGACGGGCCGCTTCATCGCGGACTGCTGGTTCTCGGATGAGCCGCTGCCGGACGCATACACGCACGCCTCCGCCGCTCCGCTCCGCGCGAATGGCGGGGTGGGCGCAAAGACGCCCGACAAGGCTTCGATCGAGGCTTACCTCGGGGCCGTGGACGTGAAGGGCGCGATCAAGCGCGTGATCGAGGGCGCCCGCAAGGCCGGCGGCCCGCGCGGCGCATACCTCGAGGGCCTCGGCCTGTGCAGCGAGGTCATGTGGGACCTCGGGATGGAGATCCTCGGCAAGGGGCCCGAGGTGCCATACGAGCGCTGCGTCAAGACAATCACTGGCGCGCCGCCCGAGCCGTCGAAGCCGGAAGAGAAGCGCCGCCGCGTGGCGGACCTGCTCAAGCACGCGGGGCACGCCTCGAGCGATTCCGACTCGCTCCTCAAGGCCGTGGATGGATGGCGCGGCGAGCGCCTCGTCCCGGGCAAGTCGATCCCGGCGCTCGGCGACGCCTTCATCGCCCACTACGACGCGCTTTCGGCGAAGAACCTCCTGCCGTACCTCCCGAAAGAGCTGCACCGCGTTCCGCGAGCAAACGTGAAGTTCCTCGCGATCGAGAACGCGTGGTTCTCGGGCTCGATGAACTACCTCGGCCACGCGCGGAAGGCCGACGGCTCGCCCGAGTACGAGGCGACGTACGAGCTGAACGCGTCGCTCCAGATCTCGGTGCCCGAGTTCCAGCAGCTCGTGAGCCACGAGGTCGTGCCGGGTCACGTCACGACGTTCGCGTACCTGCAGGACCTCTTCGTGCGCGGGCTCGTCGGATTCGAGGCGTCGGTCCTCACGATGAACACGCGCGCGGCGGTCCTCTTCGAGGGCATCGCGAACAACGGCGTCCTCGTCGCGCACGGCATCACGGCGCCGGAGCAGCTCCCCGACCGCGACCTCGAGCTCGGCCTCCTCCTCGCGCTCCTGCAGGACGACGCGAAGAACCACTCCTCGTACCTCACGTGGAAGGAGAAGCTGCCGCAGACGGACGTCGCCGAGACTCTGCGCCGCGAGTGCCTCGTGTCGAAAGAGCGCGCGGACAAGCTCTCGGGCGCGTGGGGACGGCATCCGCTGCTCGGGCGGATGTACCTTCCGGCTTACCGCGCGGGGACGGAGCTCGTCGCGCGGCTGCGGCGCGCGCACCCGCCCGAGAAAATCCTGCCCGCGATGTACGGCGTGAAGGGCCTCGTCGACTCCGCGACGCTGCCGGGGATGCTGGAGGGGGCGGCCTGACGGCCTTCCCGCGCCAGGATGGCGGGATGCGGCTCGCTGGCGGCATCCTCCTCGGCGTCTTCCTCTCGGACGGCGCTCGCCGGATCGCACTCGCGCTCGACGCGAGGGCATGGATGGTCGCGGCCGCGTGCCTCGCGCTCGGCCTCGGCCTCGAGGTCACTTGGAGACGCCAGCTCCCGTTCTACGCCACGAAGGGCGGCGGCGAGGGAACGGGGACCTCCTACGGTAGCGCGCCCGTCTGGCTGCTCCCGATGGGCGTTCTCGCGGTCGCGCTCCTCGTGGTGGGCGGCTTCTACCTTCTAACCGTCGTCTTCTCGCTCGGAGCCACGCTTGCCGTCGGGTGATGCAAGAGCACCGCGTAGCGGCGCGCGGTCACGCCCGGGGGCGCCAGCGGAACTTCTCCAGCGCGATGACGCCCTTGCGGGTGAAGCTCACGCGCTCCCGCTTGAGGAGGAGGCGCTGGAGGACGTCCATCCCGGAGCCCGCGGAGCGCATGCTGATCCGCCCCTGCGCGTTGACGACGCGGTGCCACGGCAGCCGGCTTCCCTCGGGGAGAGCGCTCAGCGCGTAGCCGACGAGTCGCGCGTGGCCGGGAAGACCCGCCAGCCGCGCGACCTGCCCGTACGTCGCGACGCGCCCGGGGGGAATGCGCGCGACGACCGCGTGGATCCTCCCGTGCGTCGTTTCCGGGGCCGGCTCCCTCCCGGCGCGCGAGATGCGCGAGGTCACTTCCGCGCCGAATCCGTGCTCGTCAGCGACGGCAGGAGGACGATCCACGGCTGTTGCTTGCGCGCGGGGTCGGAGCACACCGCGAACGTCTTGCCGCCACGGACGACCGGGCTGGAGAGAGGAGGGACGCGGCGACGAGCAGGAGTGGCAGGGCGCCGAGGACGCGCATCGCGCTACCTCGTTCTCCCGAACGTGTCGAGGGCGGCGAGATCTTCGCGCTCGAACGCAAGCTCGGCCTCGAGACCGATCCGGTCGCGTCCGATCGTGACAACCGCGAGTGTACGTTCGTTTTCTCGGTAAGCGAGCGTGGCGTCCTTCGCGGCGAGACTGCCGTGGACGTCAATCCTGTCCCACTTCTCGGCGTGACCGACGTAGGCGAGAAAAACGTCGTAGTGCGCGCTCCAGAAGAAGGGCACGTCGCGGAAAGCCCCGGGCTTTCCGAGGATGGAGCGCGCGGCGGCCGCCCCCATCCGTTCAGCCACGACCCAATGTTCGACGCGAAGGGTCCCGCCGAATCTCGAATCGGGCCAGCGCGCGACGTCCCCGGCCGCGAAGATGCCCTTCGTGCTCGTCTCGAGCCGCTCGTCGACGAGGATTCCCCGGTCCGTGCGGAGCCCTGCTTCTTCCGCGAGGCCGGTCGCGGGGCGGACTCCGATGCCGACGACGACGAGGTCGGCCGGAAGCTCCATGCCGCTCTTCAGGCGGACGGCGGTTGGCGAGATCGAGTCGAGGCGCTCCCCGAGGTGAAAGACGACGCCGTGCTCCTCGTGGAGGCGCATGAGGAACGCCCCGACTTCCGGCCCGAGGACTTTCTGAAACGGAGGAGCCGGTGCGACGACGTCCACGGAGACTCCGAGCTTGCGGAGCGACGACGCCGCCTCGAGGCCGATGAACCCGGCCCCGACGACGACCGCGCGCCTCGCCTTCGCGGCGTCCGCGATGATCGCCTTGCTGTCGGCGAGGGTCCTGAGCGTATGGACGTGCGGAAGATCCGACCCGGGGATGTCGAGCCTCACGACTTCGACGCCCGTCGCGAGGAGAAGCGCGTCCCAGGAAACGGCCGAGCCGTCCGCGAGATGGGCGCGCCGCCCCGTGACGTCGATTTCCACGACCCGCGTTCCCGTCTGCACTTCGAGCCCGGCGGGCATTGCGAGCGGCATCCACTCCTCGGGCGCGTCTCCCGTGAGGTACTCCTTCGAGAGATTCGGGCGATCGACAGGCCCCGTTTCCTCCGCCCCGAGGAGCCGGACCGTTCCGCGAAATCCTTCCCTCAGAAGCGTGTCCGCCGCCGCGTAGGCCGCGGCGCCCGCGCCGACGATCACGACGGAGGCCAGTCCCTCCTCCGCAAGGGTCCGGGCCGCCGGCTCCGGCTTGCGCGGCCCGACCCTCACGCGCTCACCCACGACCTCCACCCGGTAACACGCGACCGGCGCGAAGGCGGGCGCGCGCACGGCTTCTCCTGTTGAGAGGTCGAAACACGCGTGGTGGAGCGGGCAGCGGAGCGTGCCGTCCGTGACGATGCCACCTGCGAGCGACGTCGAGTAGTGGGTACAGGTCGCGCCCACCGCGAAGAAATCTGCGCCGCTCCGGACGAGGACGATGGCCTCTCCCGCGGCGTGTCCGAGAAGCGGAACGCCCTCCCGGAGGTCCTCGCTCGGAACTCCTTTCCCGAAGTCTGGTCCCTGAAGCTCGCCTTCGTCGTGCGCCAAGACGAGAAATACTATCCGAAGGATCAGTCGGGCAGAAATTCCCGCGTCAGGTTGCGGTTCACGTCCCCGCCGACGAACACGTTGTCCTCGATCCGGATGCCGCCCGACGGGATGAGGCGGTCCACGAGGGTCCAATCGAACGCCGCGCGGTGGGGCCCCTCGCGGAAGGGCTCGAGGAGCATCGGGATGAAGTAGAGCCCCGGCTCGATCGTGAAGACCATGCGCTCCTCGATGACACGCGTCGTGCGAAGCGCCGGGTGGCGCGCGGGCGGCGGCGCGATCGTGCCTTCCCGGTCGACCTGGCGTCCCGCGACGTCGTGGACCTGGATGCCGAGGAGGTGGCCGAGGCCGTGCGGCAGGAACGGGACCGTGAGGCCCTTCTCGAATGCTTCCTCGGCCGGGATCCGGAGGACGCCGGTTTCTTCAAGGAGCGCCCCGACGCCGCGGTGGGACTCGAGGTGCAGGTCGACATACGACCTGCCCGGCCGGCTCGCCCGGCACAGGCTCGCCTGCAACGTCTTCATGCCGTCGAGGAGGCGGACGAAAGCAAGATCGGCGCCGGGCGCGACGTACGTGCGCGTGATGTCGGACGCGTAGCCGCGCGCGGTCGCCCCCGCGTCGATGAGGAACACACGGGCCTTCGTGGACGCGCGCCCGCTCTTGCCGTGGTAGTGGAGCGTCGCCGCGTGGTGGTCGAGGCCGACGATCGAGGTGTAGGGGAGCGCCTCTTCCACGTCGCCGAGAGCGGCGAGGTAGGCGTGGTGGATCTCGATCTCAGGAGCCCCCGCGCGGAATGCAGCCTCGGCCGCGCGATGCGCGGGGGCGGCCTTCGCCGTGGCCGCGAGCAGCGCGTCGACCTCCCAGTCGCTCTTGTACGTCCGTTCCCAGTCGAGGCGCGCGACGAGCGCCTTCGGATTCAAGCCGGAAGGAACGATCCCGTGCTCCTGGGCCTCTTCGGCTGCCGCGCCCACGAATGCGGCATGCGGGCCAGGAGCGCCGATTTCCTTCCACGCCGCGGCGGGCGTCGCGACCTCGACGACGTCGAACTCGGCACGGACGAAGTCCGGCGCGGGGGCGGGAGGCGCGTACCAGAAGTCGCGAAGCTGGACCCTCACGAGGCGCGGTCGCCGGCCCGGCGCGACGTCGAGAATGTGATTCGGGCCCTCCACGGGCGCCCAGTGCGTGAACGCCGGCGTGGAGTGAAAGGGCGCGTCGTTGTCGTCCGCGAAATACGTGAAGGGAGTCCCCGAGTGAATCAGGAGCCGGTCGAAGCCTGTTTCCTGGAGGGCGCGGGCCGTCGTCGCCGCGCGCGCGGCGACGTGTGCGGAGTAGGCGGCGAAGGGGCTGGTCGCGAGGGCGCTCACTCGGGTGGCTTTAGGCGGGAACGGCGGCGGTCAGGCCGAGGCTCTCGGCGGCCTCGACGAGGTGCACCAGCGTTTCGTGGAGCTCGCGGCGCGTATTCTCGATCTCCACCCGGAGCTCGAGAAGGCGATGGGAGGCGGCGGCTTCCGCGCGCGTACGCGCCGCGGCGTAGTCGGCCTGCAGGACTTCGAGGCGCTGCACCGCACGGAGGCGCGCGGCCTCGAGATCGGCAAACGCCTGGTGGGCCGTGACGCGGGCCGCGTCCCGGATTCCGTCCCACCGGGCCGCGAGCTGATCGAGCGGATCGTCGCTCATTGACTGGGTGACGGTCTGGACGGTCGCGTCGAGCTTCGTGCGGGCGAGCGCCAAAGCTTCCATGACGGCGACCGAAGGCGCGCGGCGGAGACCCTTGACGAGGCCGATCTTCTCGCCGAGCCAGAGGAGGGAGAAGCTCATGTCCACCTGCCACCACGTGAAACCCTGCGCGGCCGAGCTCGGGTAGAAGTGATGATTGTTGTGCCAGCCCTCGCCCATCGTGACGAGCGCGAAGATCATGCTGTTGCGGCTCTGATCCGCGGTTGGAAACACGCGGCGCCCGAACAGGTGCATGACCGAGTTGATCGTGAACGTGCCGTGCCACAGGAGGACCGTCGACAGGAAGTAACCGTACACGAGGCCCGTCCAGCCGAAGGTCAGGTACAGGACGGTCGCGTAGACCATCGTCGCGAAGTATTGGTTCCGATCCAGCCAGCGCAGCTCGGGAAACTTCGCGAGGTCCGGAATTCGCGAATAGTCGGTCTCGTCGTACTGGCCCGACAGGATCCAGCCGATGTGGCTCCACCAGAAACCGTTCTGGACGGGGCTGTGAATGTCCTCGGGCCGGTCGGAGTACTTGTGGTGGTGCCGGTGGTTCGAGGCCCACCAGAGGACGCCCTTTTGCGCGGACGTCTGTCCGAGGAGGGCCAGCAGGAATTGCGGCACGCGCGAAAGGCGATACGCGCGGTGCGAGAAGTAGCGATGGAAGCCCGCCGTGATCGCGAACATCCGGAGGTAATACGACGCAACGCAGAGCGCGATACCCGTCCAGGAGAAGCCGAGGAGGACGACGCCGAGGACGGCCGCGACGTGGACGAGGAGAAAACCGGCGACCGCGGACGGACGCACGACATGCGGCGGGAGGGGGGCGGTCGAGGGTTCGGCCGTCTGAATCATGCGGAATCCTAAGCTTTTGGGAGCGAAGGCGCTACTTCGTGGCGGGAGCCGCGGGAGCGGGGGAGGGAGACTCGGCCTTCTTCCTGTTGGCCTCCACGGTGATCAGAATGTCGACGTCGTCCGAGAGCATCGCGTTCCCGTCGACGAGGCTGTTCCAGTTCACGCCGAAATCCTTGCGGTTGACCTTTCCGACGACGTCGAATCCGACCTTCTGACCGCCGCGGCCGTCGCTCGCGAATCCGTTCGCCGTGACCGTGAGGACGACCGGCTTCGTGACGCCTCTCATCGTGAGATCGCCCGTTACGTCGTACGCATCCTTGTCCTTCGCGACGACCTTCGTCGACTTGAAGGTGATCTCCGGGAACTTCGCCGTGTCGAAGAAGTCCGGCGAGTTGAGGTGCTTGTCGCGGGTCGGGTTTCCTGTGTCGAGGCTTGCGGCGTCGATTTTCAGGTTCACCGCGCTCTCGGCCGGCTTGGCGCGGTCGAGGACGATCGTACCGTCGAATTTCGTGAAGCGGCCGCCGACCTTCGAGACGAAGTGGCGCACCTTGAAGCCGAACTCGGTGTGAGGCTTGTCGAATGTGAATGTCTCCTTCTCGGCCCGCGCGGCAGGGGCGAGGGCGAGAACGGCGAGCGCGACGACGGGTGCGAAGCGGCGGAGTCGGGACATGGGGGACGGTCTCCTTCTTCCGGTAGATTGAGGGGGCTCGAGGCCGTTGCCTCGGCACTAGATAGTCTAGACGAGTAACCTCCCGAGGGGAAAAGAGGAGCTCATGGCCGAAAAAAGTGTTCAGGTATACGCGACCCATCGCCGTTTCGACCCGTGGTATCACTTCTTCGCGTTTCCGGTGGTCGCGATCTCGTTCTTCGTCGCGCTGTGGGGCTTCATCAAGAGCTTGTCGGGAGGCTTCTCGGCATGGGCGGCCTGGAACGTAATCGTCTGGGCCGCGGCGATCGCCCTCACGTTGCTTGTGCGGACGTATCCGCTGAAGGTCCAGGACCGCATCATCCGTTTGGAGGAGCGGCTCCGCCTCGCGACGCTGCTCGACGGCCCGCTCCGTGCGCGCATCGAGGAGCTGGAGGTCCGCCAGCTCGTCGGCCTCCGCTTCGCCTCGGACGCCGAGGTGCCGGTGCTCGTGAAGGCGGCGCTCGACGAGAGACTCTCGGGCGAGGAGATCAAGAAGCGGATCCAGACCTGGAGGCCGGACTTCTTCCGCGTCTGACTCAGGGCGCGGGGACGGCGAGATTCCCACCTGCGGCCAGATCCCCAGGTTGAGGGCCGGGTAGAAAATCTGCAGCTCCTTGAAGGCCAGGTCCGGCACAGGCGCCGCCGTTGGCGCCACTCCGCGGGGCATCATCTTGGCGCTTTGTCCGAGCGCCGCGCCGGACAGAGCCAGCCCTGCGGCGCCCACGAACACCAAACACGTTGGCCACGCGGCGTTCTTCATCGTCGGCCTCCTGTGCTCTTTTTCGTTCTCGCGCAAGCGACCGCGACCCCGCGCAACCTCGCCGGCCTCGGCGTCAAGAGCCAGGTCGAGACGTGCCTCCGCAACGGACAGCCGGTGTCTTTCATCAGCACCGTGAACGGGAAGAAAGGCGCCACGTTCACGCCGGGCGGACGGTACGAGATCACGGGGTGCGGGTTCGGGGCGGCCCCCGGGCAGCTCTACCTCGGCGCCTACGTTTCCGGACGAGGCGGGTTCAGGATCCCGCTCGTCGTCGACTCCTGGGGTGAGCGGAACGTGAGGGCGCATCTCGACGATGCACAGAACTCGAACCCCGACGTTCCGGGGGTGACCGTGAACCTCCTACCGTCGGGGGCTGTGGACTCCAATACGATCGGATCGACCGACCCGTTGAACATGTTCGAGACGGTCAAGGAGGCCCGTTGGGTCCGTCCCGAACCGGGGTACGCCAAGGTCAGTTCGGCTTGGGGAATGCCGGCTTTCTCGGTGGACGGATCAGGCGAGAGAACACGCGTGGCGCGCAAGCTCAGGGTTAACGGGTTCTGCCCGAACATCAACA
>JBBRRY010000010.1:0-88324 GCA_038245905.1 Thermoanaerobaculia bacterium
CGCTTCGTCCGCAAGCGCCTTCACTCTGCGGATCGGGTGGTCCCGAGGCACGAGCTCCTCGGGCGTCATCGTCACAACGAGGTCGGGCTGCTGCTCTCTGTCTCCACGCATCCCAACAAGGTGCTTCCGCACTTCGCTCTCTTCAAGACTTCGAAAGCTAACTCATCCGACTTTTTCAGCAGCCTGCTAGGAGGCGGCGGGAGCCACGGCGGCCCGTCGTCCCTTCGCCGACAGAATCTGCGCGACCATGACGAGCATCCCGACGTCGCGCAGGACGACGAGGCGCATGTCGGCGAGGCGCTCTTCCACCGTCCGGTTCGCTGCCGACACGTCGAAGCAGCCGCAGTCGATGGCGTTCGCGCGCGCGAGGTTCAGGGAGATCGCGGCGATGAAGACGAGGAGGAGCGTGCCGACGAGCGCGGCCGACGTCCGGGTCCAGATGCCGAGAATGAGGGCGAGGCCGGCCAGGAGCTCGAACCACGGCATCACGAGGGCGAACGCGTTGACGAAGGCGCCCGGCACGACGCGGTAGTTGTAAATCATATGCGCGAACGATGGCGGATCGACGATCTTGGGTAGCGCCGCAACGATGAAAAAGAGTCCGAGCGCGATCTGGACACGGACGGTCAGCCAGGGCGAGGCGAGCGCCTCTTTCAGCTTAACGTTCGACGTCACGGCTCGGGCCCGGCCGCGCTCTTGCCGCCGCGCTTCTGCCAGTCCGGCCATCCGTCGCGGTATACGAGGAGGTTCTCGAAGCCAGCCCCGAACAGCTTCTGGGCGAGCATGTGCGAATCCTCGCAGTCGCCGCCGGAGCAGTACAAGACGACAGGAATCGACCCGTCGCGGCCCTCGCCGACCAGAGCCGTCACGCGCGCGTCGATGTCGCTCTCCCACACGGGAAAGCTCTTCGCGCCCGCGATGTGGCCCCCGTCGAAATCCTTCGTCCGGCGCGCGTCGAGGACGAGCGCGCCGCGGGCGAAGAGCCACTCCACGTCGTCGCCGGAAATCTCCACGTAAGGCTTGTGGTGGGGCGGGAAGCGGCGGAGCAGGTTGGCGGGGGAGGAAGAGGAAGTCTTTGCTTCGGATCCTTGAGGAGGCGCGGTGGCCTTCGGAGCAGGCGCTGGGGCTGGGCTCGGGCGCTTTTCTTCGATGGGTAATCTGGTGGGAGCGGGGACGTCCGCTGTGGCCTGGGTTGGAGCGCCCGTCGTCGGGATGGTCGGCGGGGTCTTGTTCTCCGGAACTTTCAGCGCATTCGGGTAGTTGCCGGCGAGCGCGAGCTTGCGTTCGCGGGACGCGAGAGAGTTCGCGACGAGGGCACAGAGGACGGCGGCTGCGACGAGGGTCAGTGCCTCGCCAATGTGGCGCTTGAAGTTCACGATGAGCATTCTATGCAAGCCCGTCGCCGTCGCATGCTGGGCGTTCGGCGGGGATAGAATGTCCCGACATGGCCGAAAAGAACTCGATCACGATTACCGACAACCGCACCGGAAAGACGTACGAGCTGCCGGTCGAAGACGGCACGATCCGCGCGCTCGACCTCCGCAAGATCAAAACCGGCGAGAACGACTTCGGCCTGATGACGTACGACCCAGCCTTCACGAACACGGCGTCGTGCCGGTCGGCGATCACGTACATCGACGGCGACAAGGGGATCCTGGAATATCGGGGATACCCGATCGAGCAGCTCGCCGAGAAGTCGACGTTTCTCGAAGTGGCCTGGCTCCTTCTCAAGGGCGAGCTGCCGAAGGCCGCCGAGCTGAAGGATTTCACACACCACATCACGACGCACACGTATCTCCACGAGAACACGAAGAAACTCATGGAGGGCTTCCGGCACGACGCGCACCCGATGGGGATGCTCCTGTCGACGGTCGGGGCTCTTTCGACCTTCTACCCGGACGCCAAGCAGATTTTCGACGTCAAGGCGCGGAACCACCACATCGTCCGGCTCATCGCGAAGATGCCGACGATCGCCGCCTTCGCTTACCGACATTCCATCGGCTTCCCGTACGTTTATCCGGACAACGACCTCTCCTACAGCGGCAATTTCCTGTCGATGATGAAAAAAATGGCCGAGCCGCGATATGAGGTGAATCCGGTCCTCGAGCGGGCGCTCGACGTCCTTTTCATCCTCCATGCCGATCACGAGCAGAACTGTTCGACGAACGCGATGCGCTCGGTGGGCTCGGCACAGACCGACCCGTACTCGTCGGTCGCGGCCGCAACGGCGGCGCTCTACGGCCCTCTTCACGGCGGCGCGAACGAGGCCGTCCTGCGCATGCTTCGGGAGATCGGCGACATCCAGCACGTCCCGGCCTTCGTCAAGGAAGTGAAGGAAGGCGCCGGCGAGAAGAAGCTCATGGGCTTCGGCCACCGCGTCTACAAGAACTACGATCCCCGGGCCACGGTCATCAAGAAGCTCGCGGATCAGGTGTTCGAGGTCACGGGCAAGAACCCGCTCCTCGGGATTGCCCTCGAGATGGAACGCATCGCGCTGCAGGACGACTACTTCGTCAAGAGAAAGCTGTACCCGAACGTAGACTTCTACTCGGGCCTCATCTACGAGGCGCTCGGGTTCCACTCCGACTTCTTCACCGTGCTGTTCGCGATTCCGCGCACGGTCGGCTGGCTCGCCCAATGGCAGGAGCTGCTGTCCGATCCCGACCAGAAGATCGCCCGGCCGCGCCAGATCTACACGGGCTCGCCGCGCCGCGACTACGTGCCGACGGCGAAGCGGAGCTGACGGGCAGCTCGGAGTCCCATGGCTGAGGAGATCGAACGGAAGTACCTCGTCGCCGGCACCGGCTGGAAGATCGGCGCTACGGGCACGCGGGTCGTTCAAGGCTACCTCTCGAGCGGGAAGGAGTGCACCGTCCGCGTGCGGATCGCCGGCGAGAAGGGATTCCTGACGATCAAGGGCGGGAACACGGGCGTCACGCGCACGGAGTTCGAGTATCCGATCCCGATTGCCGACGCCTCGGCGATGCTCGACGCGCTCTGCGAGCGGCCGTTCATCGAAAAGACCCGCTGGGTCAGCGCTTACGAAGGGTTCGTGTGGGAAGTCGACGAGTTCCACGGCGAGAACGACGGCCTCGTCGTCGCCGAGGTCGAGCTTGAGGCGGCCGGCACGAAGCCGGCCCTTCCCGCGTGGGTGCGCGAGGAAGTCTCGTCCGATCCGCGCTATTTCAACGCGAACCTCGTCAAGAAGCCCTTCAAGACCTGGTGATCCAATGGCGGGTTCAGGCCCGGGAGGCGCAGCCCGGGCAGGTCCCACGCAGCGTGACGTCGGCGCTCTCGACGACGTGGCCGCTCGGGAGGCGGAGCTTCGGAACCGGCGGGACGGCGTCCCAGGGAATGTCGTGCACGGCGCCGCAGTGCGTGCAGACGAAGTGGTGGTGCGCGTCGAGGTTCGCGTCGTAGCGCGCGACCGCGTCGTCGAAGACGAGCTCCTCGATCAGGCCGCTGATCTTCAGGGAATGGAGGACGTTGTAGATCGAAGCGCGCGACGCGGTCGGCACGAGGCGGTTCACGGCCGCGCCGACTTCTTCGGCAGTGGGATGCTTTGGCGTCGCGAGCAGGTACTCGAGCACGGCGACGCGCTGCTGCGTGACCCTGAGATTTTTGTCCCGAAGCCGTGCCGACAGCATGGCTCTCGTGTCCGTCGGGACTTCCACTCTCGATTCCATCTCTTCTTAGATTAAGTCTAGTTTGAGTTCCGGGCAAGCCCCAAGGCGGAATAATCTTGCCTCCCGGCCGCATCTCCTTGCGGAAGAATGATCTGACGATGGCCTTCTTTGCGCGCCGCCCCGCTCCGACCGACCGCGTTCGCGAAGACTTCGACCGCGAGGCTTGGCCGCATTTCCGCGAAATCTATCGTGCGGCGCTGCGGCTGACGCGGCGTCCCGCCGAGGCCGAGGATCTCGCGCAGGAAGTCTTCCTGCAGGCGTGGAAGTCGTTCGAAAGGTTCGAGCGCGGGACGAACTGCCGGGCCTGGCTCTACCGGATTCTCTGGAACGTGGACCACCAGCGGATGCGCAAAAAGCTGCCGGTCACGCTCGGCGCCGAAGGCGAGGCCCTTCTCGCCGACACGCTCGCGGCCGAAGAGACGACACCGACGGAGATCCGCGACGAGGAGGTGTCGGCCGCGCTCGAGGCCCTCTCCGAAGAGCATCGCCGGATCCTCCTCCTCTCCGACGTGGAGGAGTTCACGTACAAGGAAATCGCGAACCTTCTCAAGGTGCCGATCGGCACGGTGATGTCCCGCCTCTCCCGGGCCCGGAGCGCGCTTCGGGAGAAGGTGCGCGGGTCCGCGGCGGCGGCCGCGGTGCTCGGAAGCCGGCCAGCCGCCGAGGGAGGAACCCCGTGACCGCGACTGTTCAACTTCGCGACTACGCCTGCGCCAGGGTGCGGCGGCGACTGGACTCCTATTCGATCGGAGAGCTCTCCGTCGACCTTTCTCACGAGATCCTCGAGCACCTTGATCGCTGCCCCGAGTGTGCGGCCGAGGCCGGGGCGCGCGAGAAGCTCCGCGCCTCGCTCCGGCGTGTGGCGGCGCTCACGCCCGGCCCTCGCGAAGGATTCGAAGACGAGGTTCGCGCGCTCGTCACCCGGACGCCGATACGGCGAGCCGTGCCGGCGTCGCTCCTTCTCGCGGCTTCCCTCATCGCCGGTGCCGGCCTGACCGGCTGGCTCGTCTTGTCGCGGGCGGCCGCGCCCGAGGCCTCGAAGGCCGCGGTCGTCGCGATTCTCGACGACGGCGCGGCGGATCTCGCGGCGCTCGACCACAAGAACTGTGCGCGGGCTGCGAGCTGGCCGCGCGAGGCCGCGTCCGCCGAGGCGTTCACGAGAGGCGTCGACGCGTCTCTCGCCGCGGCCGCGCGAGCAGCGGCGGCGAGCCTACCGGGATACGCTCCGGTCTCGGCGCACGAGTGCGATCACGCGGGCGAGACGACCTTCCACATCATCCTCAGGCGGCGCGGAGACGAGAGCCCGGACGGGCTCGTGTCGGTCGTCGTGACGCGTCCTCTGTCGGCGATCGCGGCGCGTGCGAAGGCGACGGAGCTGCTGGCCGCCTCGTCGCGGCTGGGCTTCTCGGTCGCAGGGGCGCGCATCCGGGACGGGAGGATCGTCCTTGTCGTCGCGAGCGCGGACGAGAGGACCGCGATCGAGATCGGGCGCGCGGTGCTCCCGGCGTTCGCGGCGGCCGTGGCCGTTCGCTGAGGAAGAGGGGGGTCAGTTCGGGGTCGCGCCGTGAGCGTCCGTGATGAACGGACGGCCGATTCGCGACCAGCGCGGGCCCTTGAAGAACTTCTGGTTCCAGCTCCACATGACGCCCACCCCGCGGCCGAGCAGATCCCGGATGGGCCGCGTGCCGAAGAAGCGCGCGTCGCGGCTCTCGTCGCGGTTGTCGCCCATCAGGAAGATCTCTCCCTCCGGCACCGTGATCGGACCGAAGGTTCGGAACGCGGGCCGGTCGGGCAAGACGCGCAAGGGGTGTGGCCGTCCGTCGAGGAGCTCGGTGCCGAGGAGGATCGTCTCGCCGTCTTCCGATTTCAGCTCGGGAAGAAATTCGGTGACTTGCGCCTTCTTGTTGACGTAGAGCGTCTCGTTCCGGAGCTCGACGACGTCGCCCGGGAGTCCGACGAGGCGCTTGACGAAGGGGACGCTGCCGCCGTCCGGGTTCCGAATGACGACGACATCTCCACGCTTCGGCGTCCCGGTCTCGAAAAGACGAATCTTCGAGAAGGGAACGCGGAACTGGTATGCCGACTTCCAGACGAAGACGCGGTCGCCCTCGAGGATCGTGGGCTTCATGGAGCCTGTCGGAACGACATACCAGTCGGCCAGGACCGACCGTCCCGTCAGGATGACAGCGGCCATGAGGAGGAGCTGGCGGATGTCTTTGAGGAGTGCGGCGCGCTTTTCCGGCGTGAATCCCATGAGGAATGGGATCTTCGCACAACGCGTGCCGAAGACACCCACCGCGCTATTCTTCCGGCATGCCCCGCTACACGGACCGCCACGCGGCATCGGGAGTGCGTGACGCGCTTCCGGGGCTCGAGACCTGGCCCTCTCAGTACCCCGCGGACTACGAGGTCGTCATCACGATTCCCGAGTTCACGTCGATCTGCCCGAAGACCGGTCTGCCGGACTTCGCCACGCTCACCGTGACGTACGTTCCCGACCGCCGATGTGTCGAGCTGAAGTCTCTGAAGGAGTACGTGAACGCCTATCGGAGCCTCGGCATCTTCAACGAGAACGTCGTGAACCGTTTCCTCGGGGATCTCGTCCGCGCGCTCGAACCGCGCCGGATGGCCGTCCGGGGCGTCTTCACGCCCCGCGGCGGCATCCAGACGACAGTCGAGGCGAAGGCGGGAGCCCCCGCAACTACTTCTTCTTCGGCGCGGGGCCCCCGGAGGCGCCCCCCGGAACCGTCGTCCCGTCGCTCTGGATCCGGCGGTAGACCGAAAGCGCGTTGATCGCGCTCAGCTCGCGGGGACAGTAGTCGCTCAGCTTTTCGGCGGCGAGCTCGCCCGACACGCGCGCTTCGGGAGCGTTCTGCTTCTTCTTTTCGGTGAGGAAAGCGAGCATCGACTTGAGGTAGCGGCGGGTCTTCTCGATTTCCGTGGCGGCGGCGGACGTCGGATTGCCGCGAGTCGGAACGAGGCCTTGCGCGCCCAGCGAGTCGAGCCGCTCGAGGATCCCGATCCAGCCCTTCAAGTCACTGTCGGGATCCGAGAGCATCGGGCATCGATCGGTGGTTACGAGATCGCCCGTGTACACGGTTCGCGTCGACGTGTCGAAGACGTACAGGTCGTATGCGGTATGCGCGTTCCCGGACGGAATTCCGATTTCGAAGGCGCGCTTGCCAGAAACGAACGCGACGCGGTCGCTGATGCCGACGATGCTCGGGGTCTTGCCGCTCCCCTGCGCGACCGCACCTCCGAGGAGGCCCGTGGCGTGGGCGTTCACGAAGATCGTGGCGTCCGTCGGAAGGAACGACGAGAACGCGTCGTTCGAGTCGGAGTGCAGGTGGGTCATGGCGATCCACTTGATGGGCTTGTTCTTCGTCGTCCGTGCGATCTCGGCCTTGAGGTTCCTCGCGTCCACGGCCGTCGCTCCCGTATCGATCACGAAAACGCCGTCGCCGGCTTCGATCCACGAGCAGTTCGTCGGCCCGAACCGGCCGAACCACGAGTTGTCGGCCGCGAAGGGCTTCACGACCTCGAAGGGAGGCAGATCGGGCGCCTGCTGCTTCGGTGTCTCGACCGCGAGCGCGGAGCTCCCGCGGAGGGCGAAAGCGAGGAAGGCGAGCTGTGCGGGCCAGGCGAATCGGGAAGAGAACGAGCAATTCATGAAGTCTCCTGTCATTGAGGGCGATGGACGAATGCGAGGTTGAGAGACGCGTGCGAGCGGCAGGCGTCGAGGAAGGCCTCGAAAAGCGCCTTCTGCTTCCGTTTCGCAACGAGATTCTCAGGATGCCACTGTACGCAGGCGAGGAAGGAGCCCTCGCGCCGTTCGAGCGCCTCGACGAGGTCGTCCGGTGAAGCGGCCAGCGCGAGGAGGCCAGGAGCCAGGTCCTTCACGCCCTGGTGGTGGCGCGAGTTTACGGGGAGGCCGTCGAGGGCGGCGACCGCCGCGGCGAATCGCGAGCCGGATCCGCCTGGCCGCGCCCTCACGATGTGTGCGTGCGCCGAGTGCGGCTCGGCGTCGTGCGCGAGGCCGCGCGGGCGCTGGGTCTCGAGATCCTGCCACAGGGTGCCGCCGAGCGCGGCGTTGACGACCTGAAGCCCGCGGCAGATCCCGAAGACCGGGACCTCGAGTCTCTCCGCGGCCCCGAAGAGAGCGAAGTCCAGGGTATCTCTCTCGGGATGTAGCTCGAGACCGGGTGCGTTCGGGGATTCGCCGTAGCGCGCGGGGTCCACGTCCCTGCCACCCGCGAGAAGCAGGCCGTCGAACGCGCCGGGATCCGCGTCGCCCGGGAGCACGACGACGACCTCTTCGGGCAGCGCGCCGGCCGCAAGCAGAGCGCCGCGGTAAATCTCGTTCGGTTGCTTCGCGTCGGACGCGATGACGATTTTCATGGATTGAAATGTGCTTCCGGAGCGGACGGCGCCGCGCGGGGGGCGAGGGGAGCGATTATAGAGACGACATGGGAACCGCGCGTCGGGTCGTCGTGACGGGAATGGGGGCTCGGACCGCGTTCGGCCGGGGGGTGGAAGCGTTCTGGGAGGGCGCGCTGTCCGGGCGGTCGGCGATTCGTGAGGTCACGCGATTCGACACGGGACGCTTCCGCGCGCGCCACGCGGCCCTCATCGACGTCGACGTCGACGTCGACGTCGAAGGCGAAGGCCGGGGAACGGAACGCGAGATGATTTTCGCGTGTGCGGCGGCGGACGAAACTCTCGACGCGCTCGACGCTCGGGCCCGTCCTCCGTTCGGAGGCGCGCGTTCGGGAATCGTCGTCGGCACGACCCTCGCCGGCAACGGGCCCCTCACGGAATGGCTGAGATCGCGAGCCGCCGGATCCGAGCTGCTGTCCCGCGGCGAGACCGGCGCGCTCGCCCGCGACCTTGCCCGGCGATATGGCGCCGGCGGCCCCGTTTCCACGGTCTCCATCGCCTGCGCGTCGGGCGCCGCCGCGGTCGGCTTCGGAGCGGAGTGGATTCGGAATGGAGACGCGGACCTGGTTCTCGCCGGCGGCGCAGACGCCATCTCTCCCTTCGTCTTCTCGGGCTTCGACGCGCTGCGTGCGCTCAGCACGACGGCCGCGCGGCCGTTCGACATCGCGCGCGACGGTCTCACCCTGGGCGATGGGGCTGGATTCCTCCTTCTCGAGGAGGAGGAGCACGCGCGACGGCGCGGCGCGGTGATCCTCGCGCGCGTGGCGGGGTACGGTTCCGCGTCCGACGCCCATCACATGACCAGGCCCGATCCCGAGGGGCGCGGCCTCGTGCGCGCCATCCAGGCGGCTCTCGGGCGCGCGGGACGAACCGCGTCCGACGTGGGCTTCGTGAGCGCCCACGGGACCGGGACGACGTTCAACGACGCGATGGAAGAGGCCGCTCTGGCGCATGTCCTCGGGGCTCTCGCACGGACCGTGCCCGTGAACGGGATCAAGGGCGCGATCGGACACACGCTGGGGGCGGCGGGAGCGCTGGAGGCCGTTCTTTCGGTTCTCGTCCTCTCGCGGCAGCTCGTGCCGCCGACGGCTGGGCACGTGGCGTCGCGTGCCGATTCGCCGCTCACCGTCGTCTCGGGCCGGCGGCTCGTGCCCGCTCGCCCGGTCACCGTCGCGCTCTCGACATCGGCCGCGTTCGGGGGCACGAACGCCGCCCTCGTGCTGGAGAGTGCGTGAGACACGTCCTTCTCGTGGCGGCAGCGGACGGAACGGATGGCGGCGGCAGCGCGTCGGAGGACGCGAATCGTCTACGCCGGATGGACCGCTTCGGGCGGGCGGGCTATCTCGCCGGGACGCGCGCCTTTGCCGCGGCCGGCCTCGGCCGGGAAGCGGGACCGAACGCGCGCTCGGGCGTCGTCGTCGGCACGCGGCACGGGTGCCGCTCCGCGATCACCGGGCACGCGGCCCGCCTCGCCTCGGCGGCGCGGGTGGAGGATCTCGCTCCCTCGGTGTTCGCGGCCACCGTTCACAACACCGTGAACGGCGAGCTGGCCATCGCCCTCGGCTTCGGTGGAGTCTCGGAGGCGATCGTCACGGGACGGACGGCCGGTCTCGAAGCGTTGATCCTCGGCGCGCGCCGCGTGGCCGCGGGGGACGCGGACCGGATCCTCGTCGTCGCCGCGGAAGGCGTCGACGACGCGATGCGCGAGGCGTGGGAGGAAGAACGTGCTGTTCTCGGACCCCGAGCGGCGGGCGTCGATCTCGTCGAGACGGGGGCCGCGGTGCTCCTCGAAGCACGGGAGATTTCTTCGAATGGAGAAGAGGGAAGAGAGCGAATTCGATTTCTCGATGGCTGCATGTTTTTCGAGCCGGATGCGCGGCGGGCGGCGGCGCGTTTCTTCGAATGGGTGAAGGACATGGGAGCGCGATCGGGGGGCGACGTGCCTCGAGCACCCATCACGCTCTGCACGCCGGATTACGAAGATTTCTTAGAAGGACAATCGGAGAAAGCGCCACGCGTCGAACGTTTCGGCGCGGCGGGCGCGTTCGAAATTGCCCGCGACGTCGCTCGAATAGTGAAAAGCGCGCCTTTTTCCTCCTCACCTTCTAAGAAGATCCGACTCTACGTGACGCGAGACGTTACGGGTGCCGTCGCTGCCGTAGCCCTGGAGTCCTCGTCTTTCTAGCGTTTTCTATTTTCCGAAAGCAGCTCGTCGGGCTGTGGGACCGTGGGAATCGGCTCTTTCGGCAAGGGAGCACCGACGCCCGCGGCGCAGGCCTCGCGCCACCGCTCGACGGCGGCGCGCAGGGGAGCGGGACCCGGGTCATGCGCGAGGGCCTCTTCGAGGAGCGCGCGGGCGCGCGCGCGATTTCCACGCCGGGCCTCCAGTTCGCCGAGCTTCGCCGTCGCCTCGGCGAAGTCCGGCGCGCGCTCGTGCGCACGTTCGGCTTCCCGGAGTGCCGACTCGAGCCAATCGTTCGCGCGGTCTCGCTCGTGCCTTCGAACGAGACCGAGCGCCTCGCGGGCCTCCCGATAGCGGCTGTAACCCTCCGCGAGCCACGCGTCTGCCGGAAACGGAATGCCCATGGGTGGCGGACCGCCGGGGCTCCCGAGGATGGCCTCGAGGTCGATTGGAACGTACGGCCCGAGCGTGTGAGGCGAGGCGGCCACCCAGGCCCGCCGGTGCGTGAGGTCGAAGACGATCGAGTGCGCCGCGATCGAAGCGTCGATGGCGTTGCGATTCCCGGGGCCGAGCTCCCGGCCGTCCGTGCCCCTCCGGTCGCGCAGGATGGCGATCGCAGCCGGCACGTCGAGAGAGGCGCCGCGCTCTCTCAAGAGGACGTCGAGGCGGGAACGCCTCTTACGCGACGTCGATTCCGGCGGCAGCGTGCGGGCGCCGCGCCTCAATCTCGGGTCTTCGGCTTCGTTCGTGACGGCAAGGGGTACGCCCGCGCTCTCGCGGACCGCGAAAGCAGACGGGCTCTTCTCGACGACCGCGAAGCGCCCGCTCTTCGCGTCCCCGAGGAGAATCAGGTCGGAGACGAAGACCCTCGCGGAAGAGAGGCGCGCCACCGCGCCCTCGAACGTGCTCTCTTTCGCGAGAACCTCGGCGAGGAGAAGCGTCATCGGGGTGCCCGAGGCCGCCGTCTCGCCGCCGGCGAGCGCGTTGATCGCGACGCCGATCCCCTCGCGGTTGAAGCCCGAAACGACGCCGAGCATCCCGGAGAATCCGACGGAGAGGTACGGAATCCCGTCCGCGGGCGCGATGACCGAGACGAGCTTCTGTCGGTCGAAGATGTCGCCGCCCTCGAAATCGAAGTTCCGCGCAAGGAGGAGCGAGCCGTCGGCGCCTCTCGCGAGGAAGCCGGTACAGGCCGCGGCGAGCGCGGGCGCGTCCACGAAGCGCTGCGAGACGTCGTGCAGCGCGTGCATGTCCAGAAGCCGGCGGTAGGCGTTCCAGCCGGAGGGCGGAGGCACGGGCTCGTAGCCGTCCGCGAGCCCCGCAATCGCGACGAGGAGATCATTCGGAATGTCGTCGGGGAGCCCGCGGAGGCGGTAGGCCGAGAGCTGCCGGATGAGCGACCTCCTGAGGCCGCCGGGGATGAGGACCGTGAAGAGCTCCTCGAGATGCGTCTCCTGCGAGCGAACCCACGGGCGTGTGAGGCGGCCAAAGGAATGTCCGAGGTCGTAGGGCGCGCCGACAAAACGCCCAACGAGGATCCCCGACTCTTCGGTGAGCCACGACGTTCCGAGCCGGCTGACGCGGCCGTGGACTTCCGGAGCGACGTCTCTTGCGGAAGCCGAGGGCGCGGTCTCGGGCCGCCGCGGCGCGCAGGCGAAGAGGAGGACCACGGCGGCCGCGAGGGCAGACGCGCGCTTCACGTCGCGGTATCCCAGAAACGCGTGAAGAGATACCACTGGGACGGGTATTCGCGGATCGTGCGCTCCATCGAAGCGACGAAGAGCGAGAGGGCGGCTTCGACGGCCGCGTCGCCCTCCTCGCCTCGTGCGTTCGGCACGAGGATCGCCTCCTCGACGATCGTCCGGTATCTCCCGTCGTCCTCCTGGAGGACGAAGACGGGGAAGATCGGCGCTCCCGAAGCCTGCGCGAGGCGAAAGGGTCCCACGGGAAACGAGGACGACCTTCCGAAGAACGGCATTCGCCTGCCGGTGCCCGAAACGTCGCGGTCGCCCTGGATCGCGACGCAGAGGTTTTCCTCGAGCGCCTTGCGGACGGGAAGGAAGGCAAACGGCGACGTGTCGACCGGGAGCCCGCGGACGCCGAGCATTCGCCGCGCGTCTTCGCGGTGTTTCTCGATGACGGGCGACGGGTCGGGCACGTACACGACCGCCACCTTCAGCCCGAGCTGGGCGAGGAAGAGCCCCCCGAGCTCGAAGTTGCCGACGTGCGCGGTCAGGAGGATCGCGCCCCGGCCCTCGCGCGACGCCGTGACGAGACGCTCGTCGCCGGAACGCGACCCGAGGAGCGACCGGGGGTCCACGTCCCTTCGTCCCGCGTAGCGGAGAAGATCGATCCAGAGGCGGGAATGCCGCGACACCATCTCACGCCCCGTCCGTTCGACCGCCCGCGCGTTCCGCGGGAGGTCGAGGACGGCCGCGACGTTGTCGAGGATCGCCTCCCGGACATCCTCGCGCTCCCAGATCGCCCGTTCGGCCGTGGCTTCCGCGAGGCGCGCCACGAAGACGGGAGGAAGGGTGCGGGCCATCCAGCGGAAGAACGGAAACCAGAGTCCGAACGTCACGCTGACGAAATTCGAGACAATCGTCGGCTTCTCGAGGGGCGAAGCGGGCGGGGCCGGCGGCATGGCCCGAGAATGCCACGCGCGGACGAATTCGGGTCGAATCGACTACGATTGAGGGTCGCGAGGGAGGTTCTCGATGATCGACACGATCCGCAAGCAGCTCGGCGAGCGCGCGTCACTCCTCGACTACAAGGCGACCGGAATCGCGGCGTCGATGCTGCACCTCCCGGGCCCGGATTTTGTGGACCGCGTCTTCGTTCCGTCCGACCGGCCGTCGGCCGTCCTCCGGAACCTGAGCTGGATGTTCGGTACGGGCCGCCTCGCGAACACGGGCTATCTGTCGATTCTTCCCGTGGACCAGGGCATCGAGCATTCCGGTGCGGCCTCGTTTTCGCCGAACCCGGAGTACTTCGACCCGGTCAACATCGTGCGGCTCGCGCACGAGGGGGGATGCAACGCGGTCGCCTCGACGCTCGGCGTCCTCGGCGCGGTGGCGCGCGAATACGCCCACCGCATCCCATTCATCGTGAAGCTGAACCACAACGAGCTGCTCACGTATCCGGCGACGTACGACGAGACGGTGTACGGATCGGTCAAGCAGGCCTTCGAGATGGGAGCCGTCGGGGTGGGCGCCACGATCTATTTCGGCGCGGAGAACTCGCGCCGCCAGATCACGGAGACGTCTCAGGCATTCCAGCACGCCCACGAGCTCGGGATGTTCACGGTCCTGTGGTGCTACCTCAGGAACCCGGCCTTCAAGACGAAGGAGCAGGACTTTCACGTTGCGGCCGATCTCACGTCGCAGGCGAACCACATCGGCGTCACGATCGAGGCGGACATCATCAAGCAGAAGCAGCCCGAGAACGACGGCGGATACCGCGCGCTCGCGTTTTCGAACAAGCCGAAGGACGAGATCTATCAGAAGCTCGTTCCGAGCCATCCGATCGAGTGGACGCGCTGGCAGGTCGTGAACTCGTACATGGGGCGCGCGGGTCTCATCAATTCCGGAGGCGCGTCGGGCGGCAAGGACGACACGGGGCAGGCGGTCGCGACGGCCGTGATCAACAAGCGAGCGGGCGGCATGGGCCTCATCTCGGGCCGCAAGGCCTTCCAGCGGCCCCGGGCCGAAGGCATCGCGCTTCTCCACGCGATCCAGAACGTCTACCTGAGCAAGGACGTCACCGTCGCATGAGACGCCCCGTCGTCCTCATCACGGGAGCGGGCGGCGAGATAGGCCACGGCCTCATCACGCGCCTCGCCGCCGATGGTTCGCGACCCATCCTGACGCTCGACCTCAAGCCTCTCGATCCCGAGCTGGGCCGCCTCGTCGCCCGGGAGTTCATCGGTTCGATCCTCGACCGGACGGTTCTCGAGCGCATCCTTTCGGAGTTCGAGATCGACCTCATCTTCCATCTCGCGGCCCTTCTCTCGACGCGAAGCGAGTTCACGCCCGTCACGGCGCACCAGGTGAACGTCGAGGGAACGCTTCAGCTGCTCGAGTTCGCGCAGAACGAGAGGCAGTCGCACGGGCGCCCCGTCACCTTCCTGTACCCGTCCTCGATCGCGGCGTACGGATTGCCGGACCTCGCGACGAAGGCGCGCACCGGCCGCGTCAAGGAGGACGACTTCAACCAGCCGACGACGATGTACGGCTGCAACAAGCTCTACGCCGAGCACCTCGGGCGCTACTACTCGCGCCACTACAAGCAGCTCTCGTCCGAAGAGGTGAAAGGGCGCGTCGACTTCCGCTGCGTCCGGTTTCCAGGCCTCATTTCGGCGGTCACGGTCCCGTCCGGTGGCACGTCCGACTACGTGCCCGAGATGATTCACGCCGCCGCGGAGGGGAATCCCTACGCCTGCTTCGTCCGCGAGGACACGCGAATCCCGTTCATGGCGATGCCCGACGGCGTCGAGGCTCTTCTCCGGCTCGCGGCCGCGACCGCGGGCTCCCTGACCCGGCAGGTCTACAACGTGGGGGCCTTCGCACCGTCCGCCGGAGAGATCCGGTGCCTTGTCGCGAAGGCGTTCCCTTCCGCGGACATCAGCTTCGTGCCGGACTTGAAGCGTCAGGGCATCGTCGACTCGTGGCCCGGCGACGTCGACGACGCCGCGGCACGTGCGGACTGGGGCTTTGCGCCGAAGTACGGGCTCGACGCGGCGTTCTCGGACTACCTCATCCCGACGATCCGGAACCGCTACCGGAAGGCGTGACCGGCCGCTTCTCTTCGGACCGCTGCGTCCTCATTGGAAGTAGCCGCCCACATCGAGAATGAAGTCCACCGTACCGGGTGAATTGTTGCGCACCCGGATCGTTCCCGACCCGTCCGTCGCGAGCCTCACGAGCGCGTTGTTCGCCCGCGACGGTCCCGCGGGAAAGCTGATGGCTTCGGCAGCCCCGGGAGAGCCGTCCCCCTGGTAGACCTGGAGGGAGCCCGCCGCCGCCGCGTTCGTCACCGTCATGTTCACCGACAAGGAGGTGGCCTCTGGCGGAACGGCGCAGGATCCTGTCACCGTGAAGATCCGGTCCGGGCGCCCAGAAGGCTCCAGAGCCGGTCCGCCGAGCGGTCCGCCGGGACCACGGGTGTCGATGATCCGGCACGGCGCCACCGCGTAGAAGAGGCTGGCGCTGCCGGCCTCGACAACCGAGACGCTCGCGAAACCCTGGGTCGTGAAGCACGTCCCGACGATCGGCGCCGAGACGCCGAGCGTGAGGGTTCCGGGAATTCCCGCCGTGAACGTGATCCGGCTCGTGCCCTGCCCCGCGGTAATCGTTCCGTTCCCGATCGACCACGTATAGACGGTGTTCGGCTGGTTGGGAGCACTCGCGACGTGACCGGGCGACCCCGCGCCGACGGCGGTGGGAGCGTCGATGGGAATCGGCGGAGGAGGTGGAGGTGGAAGGGGAATGATCGAGGTGTCGGCGCCCGCGCTGTTGTTCGCGAGGTCCGGGTCTCCGGGAGACGTCGCCGCCACGGTCGCGGTGTTCGAGATCGTTCCGATACCAGCCGAGCACTTCACGGTCCCGGTCAGGAAGATCGTGGCGGAGGCGCCGTTCGCGAGAGCCGGAAAAGTCACGGTGCGCGTGTTTCCGGTGCCGCCGCACACTCCACCGCCGTCCGAGGAGCAGGAGTCGAAGGAGAGAGACGCCGGGAGATCGTCGGTCACGACGACGTTCGATGCGTCCGACGGCCCGAGGTTCCTTACCGTGATCGTGTAGGTCAATTGAGAGCCCAACGTCGTGCCGGAAGGCGCCGACTTCATGAGAGCGAGGTCGGCCATGGGTGGCGGCGGCGGCGCTGCCGCGGCCTCCCGGGAAGACACCGCCCGGAGAAGCGCAATGAAGACGCTGGCGAAAAGGAGCCGGCGCAGACCACGAGCACCAGAAACGGGCTTCATGCGACCTCCGATACTGGGTGTGTCGCGAAACGCGGCGAGCTAACTCATTCCCGGACTTGTTCCAAAAACGAACGATTCCGCTAGCGCGTCTGGCCTTTCAGGAACGACAGGACGTGCGAGAAGTCCTTCGCGCCGAGGCCGGCCTTCCGCGCGCGCTCGTAGTCGCCCCGCGCGGCGTCGACGACCGGCGCCGAGGCAGGGCCGCCGCCGGCCTCGACCACGAGGCGGAGGTCCTTCTCCATGAGAGCGAGCTGGAAGGCTGCTGGCTCGCCGCCCTGGGCGAGAAAATCCATCTTGGCCTTGAGATAGGGCGAGACGGACGGAATCGAGAGGAGCCATGACAGCGTCTCCTCCGGAGGCAGGCCGAGGGACGTCGAGAGAGAGAGCGCTTCGCCGAAGGCTGCGATCGTGACGCCGTACATGAGGTTGTTGACGAGCTTCATGGCCGAGCCCTGACCGACGTCCCCGAACCGCAGGGTTTCGCTGCTCACCGCGTCGAGGATGGGCTTCGCTTTCGCGAGGACATTCGGATCGCCGCCCGCGAGGAGCTTCAGCGTGCCGTCGGTCGCGGGCTTGACGCTCCCCGCTACGGGCACGTCGCAGAAGTCGGCGCCTTTTTTCCGAGCCTTCCCGGCGGCGCGCCGCGAAGCGTCGGGCGTGACGGTCGAGAAATCGAGCCAGATTTTTCCAGGCGCGAGGCCGGCGACGAGACCGTCCGGCCCGTCCGCGACGGCCTCGAGCGCCGCGGGATCGGAGAGCATCGTGCAGACGACGTCCGCTGCGGCCGCGGCTTCGCGGGCGGTCGGGGCGAGCGTCGCGCCAGCGGCGGCGATCTTCCCGCCGCGCTCCGGGTTGCGGTTCCACACGGTCAGGGGGAAGCCGGCCGCGAGAATGCGGCGGGCCATGGGAGCGCCCATCGCGCCGAGACCGAGAAAAGCAACACGTGTCATGCGCGCATCTTAAGATCCCCGGCCATGGAGCGCCGGGAACTCTCCGCTGCCGAGCTCGCCCGGTTCGCCGCGATCGTGGGGGAGCGGAATCTCCTCGTCGCGAAGGACGATCTCGAGCCCTATTCACACGACTGGACGGAGGACTTCGTCCACTATCCGGCGGCCGCGGTGAAACCGAAAACGACGCTCGAGGTCTCCCGACTTCTGGCTTTGTGCAACGAGCTCCGGATCCCCGTGACGCCGCAGGGCGGTCGCACGTGCCTGACGGGTGGGGCTCTTCCCCTCGCGGGCGGCCTCGCGCTGTCCCTCGAGCGCATGAACACCATCCTCGAGATCGACACGGACAATTTCGTCGCGGTCGTCGAGTCGGGCGTCATCACGCAGACGCTGCACGAAGCGGTCGAGGCGAAGGGTCTCTACTACCCGCCCGATCCCGCATCCCGCGGCTCCTGCATGATCGGCGGCAACATCGCCGAGAACGCGGGCGGACCGCACGCGGCGAAGTACGGCGTCACGGGCCGGTGGGTCATGGGCCTCGAGGTCGTGTTCGCGGACGGAGGCGTCGCGGTGACCGGCGGCAAGACGCGCAAGGACGTCGCCGGCTACGACCTCACGTCGCTCATCGTCGGAAGCGAGGGAACGCTCGGTGTCGTCACGAAGGCGTGGCTGCGCCTCATTCCGAAGCCGCCTCACTGGGCGACGCTCGTCGCGCCGTTTCCGACCCTCGAGGACGCCGCCCGCTGCGTCGTCGAGCTGCACCGGCGCGGCCTCGTGCTGTCGGCCTGCGAGTTCGTCGACAAGCCGTCCATCGAGCTCTCCTCGAAGAAGAAGGGCATCGGCGTGCCGTTTCCCGAGGCGGAGGCGCGTCTCCTCCTGGAATTCGACGGCCCCTCCGAAGAGGAAGTCGAGCGCGACGTGACTCTCGCGGGTGAGATCGCACTCGAGTGCGCCGCGCTGGACGTCGTCCTCGCGACGGACGAGGCGAAGCGGCGCGCGCTCTGGGACGTGCGCCGGGGAATCGCGGAGGCGGTCCACGAGATGAGCGTCTCGGCCGAGCTCGACCTCGCGGTGCCGCGCACAGAGCTCGTGCCTCTCGTCACGGCGATCCGCCGCATCTCGGGCGCCGCGGGCCTCAAGTCTGTCGCCTTCGGGCACGCGGCCGACGGCAACCTTCACGTCCACCTCTTTCGCGAAGGGAAGGACCCGATCGAGCCCGCCCTCTTCGAAAGGACGGCGACGGAGGTCTATGCCGAGACCGTCCGCCTCGGTGGCACGGTGACGGGGGAGCACGGCGTCGGGATCACATCCAGAGACGTGCTCCACCTCTACCGTCCGCCGGCGTTTCTCGCCGCTCTGCGCGCGATCAAGGCCGCCCTCGACCCGAACGGCATCCTGAATCCGGGCAAGGTCATCCCGACAGCGGGATGAGCGCGTGAGCGCTGCGGCTCCGCTTGCCGCGCGGGCGCCCGACCCGCCGGGCCGATGGAGCGTCCTCGTTCTTCTCTCTCTGGCCGAGCTTTTCGGGATGTCCCTCTGGTTCTCGGCCTCGGCCGTCGCGCCGCTCCTGAAAGCCGAGTGGGGGCTCTCCGCCTCCGCGGCCACGTGGCTCACGCTCTCCGTGCAGCTCGGCTTCGTCGCGGGCACGCTCGCGAGCGCCGTCCTGAACCTTCCGGACGTGTACCCGCCGCGGCAGCTCGTGATCGGTGCGAGCCTTCTCGGCGCGGGCGCGAACGCGGTGCTCGCGCTCTTCGCACATGGGCCGGCGTCCGCGCTCGCCCTGCGCTTCCTGACGGGCTTCGCTCTCGCGGGCGTCTATCCCCCGGGCATGAAGATTCTCGCGACGTGGTTCCGTGCCCGGCGCGGTCTCGCGCTCGGCGCTCTCGTCGGTGCCCTGACGCTCGGCAAAGGCTTCCCGTACCTCGTAAACGCCGTCTTCGGCTCCGCGTGGCGGACGAGCCTCCTCGCGGTCTCGGGCCTCGCGGTCGTCGGCGCTGTCCTCGTCGCGCTCTTCGTCCGGGAAGGCCCGTTCGCGCTCCCGGCCGCGCGCTTCGACCTGTCGCAGGTCACGAAGGTCTTCCGGAACCGCGGCGTGCGCCTCGCGACGTTCGGGTACTTCGGACACATGTGGGAGCTCTACGCGATGTGGACCTGGATCCCCGTCATGCTCCGGTCGAGCCTCGCGCTCCGAGGCGTCGCGCCCGGAGCCGCGGAAGCGGCCTCGTTCCTCGTGATCGGTTGCGGGGCCGCGGGCTGCGTCGTCGCGGGCCTGGCGGCGGACCGCGTGGGCCGCACGCTCGTGACGTCGGTCGCGATGGCTTTGAGCGGCGCGTGCTGCGTCGCGATCGGGTTCTGTTACGGCGGGCCGCCGGGTCTCGTTCTCGCGGTCGCGGCCGTCTGGGGCGCGACGGTCGTCGCGGACTCGGCGCAGTTCTCGGCGGCCGTCACGGAGCTCGGCGATCCTGTCTACATGGGGACGGCGCTCACGCTCCAGACGTCCCTCGGCTTCCTCCTGACGGCGCTCTCGATCGACCTCGTCCCGGCGGTCCTCCCGGCTCTCTCCTGGCGGTGGGTCTTCGTCGTCCTCGCGCCCGGGCCCTTCCTCGGCGTGCTCGCGATGCTGCGCCTCCGGGCGCTGCCCGAAGCCGCGAAGATCGCGCAGGGCCGGCGCTGAGCGCGGGCCCCGGGCGCCGCCTCCGCTACACTCGGGCCATGCCCGTGTCCGATTTCGAGCCCGTGATCGGGCTCGAGGTGCACTGCCAGCTCCGGACGAAGAGCAAGGCGTTCTGCGCGTGTCCCGTCGTGTTCGGCGCGCCGCCGAACAGCGCGGTGTGCCCCGTCTGCCTCGGGTATCCGGGCGCCCTCCCGGCCCTGAACCGGGAGATGGTCTCTCTCGCGATGCGCGTCGCGCTCGCGACGGGCTGCACGATCGAGAATGCGTCGGTTTTCGCGCGAAAGAACTACTTCTACCCGGATCTGCCGAAGGGCTACCAGATCTCGCAGTACGACCGGCCGCTCGCGACGCGAGGTGCCGTGGCCGTTACGGACGCCTCGGGCACGAAGAACGTGCGGCTGAACCGCATCCATCTCGAGGAGGACGCGGGCAAGTCGATGCACGAGTTTCCGTGGGAGGACGTGCCCACGGGCTCCTCGCTCGTGGACCTGAATCGCTCCGGCACGCCTCTCGTCGAGATCGTGACCGAACCCGACCTCTCGTCGGCGGACGAGGCGTACGCGTATCTCGTGCTCCTGCGGCGCCTGGTCCGCTGGGTGGACGCCTCGGACGGCAACATGGAGGAGGGCTCGCTCCGCTGCGACGCGAACGTGTCTGTCCGGCCAAAGGGCACGGCGGCGCTCGGCACACGGGTCGAGATCAAGAATCTCAACTCCTTCCTGCACGTGAAGAAGGCCATCGAGCATGAGATCGAGAGGCAGGTGGCGTCGCTCGAAGCGGGGACGCCGCTCCGTCAGGAAACGCGTCTCTTCGAGCCCGCGACCGGCTCGACGAAGACGATGCGAAGCAAGGAAGAGGCGATGGACTATCGCTACTTCCCGGACCCCGATCTCGGCACGCTCGTCGTGGACGCCGCGTGGATCAAGGACGTCGCCGCGACGATGCCCGAGCTCCCGGAGGCGCGCGTCTCGCGGTTCGGGGCCTCTTACGGCCTGCCGGTGGCCGACGCCGTGCTCTTGTGCCTGTCGCGCCCCCTCGCGGACTTCTACGAGGCTGCTGTCGCGGCGTATCCGAAGAATCCGAAGGCGCTCGCGAACTGGCTTCTCTCGGAGCTCCTCGCGAGGATGTCCGACGCCGACCGCTACGCGGGGCGCATGCCCGTAGCGCCCGGAACGCTCGCGGCCCTCGTCCAGCGCATCGACGACGGGACGATTTCGGGAAAGATCGCGAAGGAGCTGCTGGGAGATCTCATTGCGACCGGCCTGCCGGTCGACGATCTCGTGAAGGAGAAGGGGCTCGTCCAGATCAGCGACGAGGGCCCGATTCGGGACGCGGTCGCGCGCGTCGTCGGAGACCATCCGGGTCAGGTCGCCACGTACCGCGCGGGCAAGGCGGCGACGTTCGGATGGTTCGTCGGGCAAGTGATGAAGGCGCTTCAGGGAAAGGGCAACCCGGGCGTCGTGAACCGGCTCCTCCGGGACGCCCTCGACAAGGACTGAACCCTGATCGAGTTCTATCGCGTCGCCAAGGAATACCAGGGCCGAAGAGTCCTGCGCGACGTGACGTTCAAGGCGAAGAAGGGCGAGTTCCTCTTCCTGACGGGGCCGTCCGGCGCGGGAAAGTCGACGCTCCTCCGGCTCATCTTCCACGCCGAAAAGCCGTCGGAGGGCCAGATCATCGTGAACGGAATGAACGTGAGCGGCATGCCGGCCTCGCGCGTTCCGACCCTTCGCCGCTCGATGGGGATCGTCTTTCAGGACTACAAGCTCCTGCCCCGGCGAACGGTGCTCGAGAACGTCACGTACGTGCAGAAGTTCCTCGGCGTGCCCGCGGCCGAACGCCGCCGAAAGGCCTATCAGACGCTGCGCCTCGTCGAGCTCCACCACCGTATGTCCGCGCTTCCCGAGGAGCTTTCCGGCGGCGAACAGCAGCGCGTCGCGCTCGCTCGCGCTCTCGTGAACGATCCCGTGCTCCTCATCGCGGACGAACCCACGGGCAATCTCGATCACCGCCTCGCGGGCGAGGTCATGAAGCTGCTGCAAGACGTGAGCGTGCGTGGCGCGACCGTGCTCGTCGCGACGCACGACCTCGACCTCATTCGGGCCGCCGGGCGCCGCTGCGTGACGCTCGATCGCGGGCACGTCGTGGAAGGTCTCGTCGAGGCCGCCCTTCCGCCCCAGGCCGCCACGAAGCGGGGCGAGGAGGCGACGTGAATCGCCCGGCGGCGCTTGCCGCGCTCGTCTCGGAGGCGTTCGAAGGGCTTCTCCGCGCGAGGCGCATGACGAGCCTCTCCGTAGCCCTCATCGCGATTTCGATCGGGCTCGTGGGCGCGTTCTTCCTCGTGGCCGAGAACCTGAAGAGCGTCGTCGAGACGGTGCGCGACGAATCCACCGTGACGGTGTTCCTCAAGTCCTCGGCGACGGAGGCCGACCGCGCCGATCTCGAGCGCCTCGTCCGCGCCACCCGCCTCGTCACGAAGTCCCGGCACGTCTCGCCGGACGACGCGCGCGCGCGCTTCTCGACGTGGTGGAAGTCCCTCGGGCCGGCGGCCCGGTCTCTCCCGGGAAACCCTTTCCCGGCCTCGATCGAGATGGAACTCGACCCCGCGGCGGTGTCGTCCGAGGCGCTTCCGCCCTTCCTCGGGCTCCTCGCCGCGCACCGCGCGACCGAAGAGGTGCAGTTCGATGTCGAATGGATCCGGCGCCTGCGCGGCGCCGTCGCGCTCGCGCGGCTGACGGGCCTCGTCCTCGCCGTCCTCCTCACGCTCGGGGCGGCCTTCACGATCGCGAACGTCGTCCGGCTCACGATTCTCCTCCACCGGGACGAGATCGAGATCCTACGGCTCGTCGGCGCGCCCGAGCTCCTCATCCGCGGGCCGTTCCTTCTCGGCGGACTCGTGCAGGGATTTCTCGGCGCCCTCGTCGCGCTTGGGCTGCTGTGGATCGTCACGCGCGCGGTTCTCGCGTGGATCGCCGCGACGAAGAACGCGCTCCTCGGCGTCTTCGCGGTGCGCTTCCTGCCCCTGTCCTCGTGCCTGATGCTCGTCGGGTTTGGCGTCGCGGCCGGGCTCTTCGGTGGCCTCCTCGCCGTGCGGCGCCGGAACCTGGTCGGGTAGCGCGTAAGATTCTGTCGATGAGCGCGGGACGTGGGGTGGGGCCGGACTCCGTGGAGCAGGCACTCCGGATCAGCGTGGCGCTCGACGTGCGTTTTCACGATCTGAAGGGAGGCGCCGTGGTCACGAGCAAGGACGGGGCCTTTCGCGAGCTCTTTCGAATCCTCGAGGGGAGCGGGCTCGAGTACGCGCTGATCGGCGGCGTCGCGGTACAGCTGTGGCGCAGCGAGCCCCGGACGACTCTCGATATCGACGTCGCCGTGAAGGGCTATGAGAGCGTCCCACGAGCCGCGCTCAATCCAAACGGTTTCAGGATCTGACGGACGCCAAGTCACTTGCCGAGGAGCACCCGGAGGTCGAGAGCCAGCTCACGCCCGCCGAGACAGCCCTCCTCAAACGAACGCTCTAGCGTACGCGGTTCCTTACGCCTCGCGGTGGCCGGCGAGCAACGCCTCGGGCTCTTCCGGAGGCATCGGATCGGGTGTTCGTTCCCCGAGGAGCGCGGCCCACGGGGCGAAGCGCTCGAAGCGTTCGGTGACGACCTTGATCGTCGCGGTGAGCGGGACCGCGAGGATCGCCCCCGGGACGCCCCACAGGATTCCCCAGAAGAGGAACGCGAAGAGGACGGCGAGGGGGTGGAGACGCACGCGGCTGCCGACGATGAACGGTGTCAGGACGTTTCCTTCCAGGAACTGCACCACCGAATAGAAAATGAGAACCTTCACGGGCAGCGTCGCGTCGTTCGAGGCAAGGAGCGAGAGGACGAATGCGGGCGTCGTCGAGAAGATGACACCGACGTAGGGCACGAGCACGCATACGCCCGCGAGCGGGCCGAGGACGTACCCATAGGGCACTCTGAGGACGAGGAGGCCGGCGGTCGTGATGCACGCCGTGATGAGGACGACGAAGAGCTCGCCGAGGACGTATCCCGAGAGTACGCGCGCGACCCCGACGGCAAAGTCCTGGGCGGCGCGGCCGCCCTTGATGCGCAGGATCTTCGTGACGGCTCCGCCGTACTTCTCGCGGTCCTTGAGCATGAAGAAGGAAAGCATCGGGACCGCGGCCGTGTAGAGAAGGAGCGAGACCAGCGTCCGGACCTGGACGGCAACCTTCGAGAGAGAGTCGAATGCGTCCGACTCGAGCCGCACGGAGCGCGTCGAGCGATCGGCCTCGGGCAGGAGGAGACGCGTGCGCTCCTCGATCTGCGCGAACACGCCCTGCGCCTTCGCCGTGAAGATCCGGATGCGCGTTTCGTACATCGGGAGGTCCCGCGTGAAGGCCTCGACTTGAGACATCGCGTTGACGACGAAGAACACGACGAGGGCCGAGAGAAACAGGATGACGGAGAGCACGGCCAACGAGCGCGGGAAGCGCAGCCGCTCGAGGAGCGTCACGAACGGCTGGAGCGCGAAAGACAGGAAAAGGGCGAAGAAGAACATGACGAACAGGACCTTTCCTGCCCAGAGAAGACCGACGACGGCGGCGGTCGCGAGCACGACGAGGGCGCGCGAGCGGAACACACCGCCCCCGGAGGGATTCGAGCCCGTCGAGAACGTTCCGGTGGAGAAGAGTCCTGAGTTTGAATCCACGGCGGCATCAGTCTAACGCCGCCGTGGGGGACTTTGGTGGGATCAGGGGAACGTAACGGTCACGACGGCGCGGCGATTGCGCGTCGCGTCGGCCGAATCGGCGTCTCCCTTGACCTCTGTCGCGATGCGCGAGCCGTCGATCCCGTGTCGTTTCATGAGGTAGTCGCGGGCCGCTTCGCCGCGAGCCTTCGCGAGAGCCGCGTGATCGCCGCCCTTTTCCCTGACGTCGGTCGACGCCGAAACCGTGCAGGTGGCGGCCAGGTTGTTCTTGAGGCGCAGGGCAACGCCGTCGAGGATCGCCTTCGCGATGTTCGTGAGGCGGCTCTTGGCGGCGTCGTAAAGGATCTCGTCGGTGGTCGAGGTCGATGGGCGCGGGGCGGGAGCTGTCACGACGGCCGGCTCGGTGGCCATGGCGGGGGCCATGACTGGCGCGGGAGCGGGCGGGACGGGCTCGGTCGCGGGCGGCTCGGTCTCGCGGGGCATCGTGGCGCGCGGCCGTTCCTTGATCGCCGGCGGCGGAAGGTACGCGACCTGCACGAGGCCCCCGATGCTCGAGGGGCTGCTGCCGTATTTCGCCCAGCGGTCGATGTTCACGCGCACGGCGCCTGAGGCCGTGAACCCCGATTTGCCGAAGGCGAACCGGCCTCCAAGCGTGACCTCGGAAAAGTCCGGAGGCTGCGTGTCGCCGCCATCGTAGTGGATCCGGTTGATCTCGCCGATCGCCTTGAACACGTTCGGAATCACGGGCACCGCGATGGCGAGGGCCGACGTCCACGTGTTCGAGATGTCGTAGCCCGTGTCCCCCGTGGGGACGAACTGGGTGGGCGTGCCGAGCTTTCCGTTGAGCTGATAGGCCGTCTGGAAGGTGACCCATCCGATGTTGAACGAGAGGCCGAGATCGTAGTCCGCACGATAGGTGCCGAGCGCGTTGACGTCGTTCTTGGACTGCGTCGGAAACGCGACGCCGCCGAAGAGCACCACGAGCACGGGTTCCTGGGTGTTGAGGAGGATCTTCGTGCCGAGCCGGACTTTGTCCATCTCGGAGTGCGTGAAGCTGCCGGCGCGGTAATGGCCGTTCACGAGGCCCTGCCAGTTGTAGTCGGACGCGCTGTACCGGTTGGATCCTGTGGTCAGGGAGGCCTCCCAGCGGGGAAGGAAGCCATACCCGACGGACATCCCGATCCGTTGCAGGTCGTAACGGAGCGGTTCGTCTGGCAACGTGGCCGCGTAGGGGACAGACGGGGCCGTCCGGTTCCACAGTCCCCAGGACAGCCCGAGAGAAAACTGTCCCTGCGGCAGCATGTCGGCGTTCAACACCTGGAAGAGCCCGGTCTCGCCCGAGACCGAGGGAGCCACTTGCGCCGCGAGGGGAGGCGCGAGGACCAGGCACGCGATCGCGCCGAGGAGGAGTCGGGTCCGCATCCGTCGCATCGAATCTCCTTTGGTCCGCCCGGCCGCGAGGGGCTCATGCCGGCCTGTGCGGGAAAGTGCCTCGAGTGGTTGTCCAAAAAAGGCAGAAATCGCTGTCAGATTCTAGCGCGTCTCGCGCCCGGAGGCAAACGATGCCAAGGAGTTACGTCAGAGGAGGGGGTTCATCTTCTCGCGGAACCCGCGCGCGGCCGCTGGGCCTCGAAGCCTCTCGATGGTCTCCTCGAGCGTTCGGATCAAGTCCCGGGCCACCTCGAGTCCGCGCCCGCGGTCGAGTTCCTGGAGCGCCGTCCTGTAGGGACGGTCGATCGTCGCCTCTCCCGGCGCGCCCGCCGCCGCTTCGGCTTCCTGCTTCACCTTCGTGCAAAGGATCTGAAGGCTGCGCTTCTCGTCGCCCTTCGAGAGGGCCTGGAAGGCTCCACTGTGAGTCGAGACGTTCGGGATCGACTGTCCGGTGAGCGGCGGCATCGCGGACGGGGTGACCGGTGCCAGCGGTGCCTTCGGTTCCGGAGCCGTTCTCCCGGTCGCGCGTGGCCTGCCGATCTCGACGAGCTCGGCCGTCACGAGGCCGTAGAGCGTCTTCGCGACGTCGAACGCGGACGTCTTGAGGGCCCGCGCGATCTCCTCGATCGAGCGCTGGCCGTCGGCCTTCGTGACGACTCTCCATTCGACCGGTGTCAGCGTGACCGGTCCGTTCGTACCTTCGCGGGACACGAGCACGGGAACCGAGTCGGTTCCGGGAATCTTTCGAGAAAGGATCTTCCATTCGTCGCTCCGCCGGGCCGCCTCGAGGAGCAGACTCGTGTTCGAACGGCTGATCGTGCGGGCCTCGCTCTCGACGCCGGGCGAAAACTGGAATGTGCCCTGGTTCCACAGCGCGAGTGCGTAGATTGCGTCTTCGCCCTCGACCTCGCCGAGCTTCGCGTGGGTAATGTGCCCGTTCTGCAAATAGACGTGGCCCTTCTCGGAGGCACGCGTCATCGAGAACATGCCCGTCTTGCCGGAGACGGCCACGAGCTGGACGATATCGGAGAGCGGAAGCTCGTTGAGGGAACCTTGAAACGACATCAGCGCCCTTTCACGATAGCAGCCCGCGAGGGATCCGCTCAACCGGCTGCCTAGCCGGCCGGTCGGCGCCTCACGGAAGCGCGCGGAGGCGTCTGCGCGCTGGGGGCCGCCGCGAAGCGCGCGCCGCGCCGGGCGGCGACGAAACCATGCGTCAAGGCTGCGGCAGCCGCGTCGGCGGCGTCGAGGGCGAGCCGGCGTCCGAGGAGCGCGGCGACCATGCGGCGCACCTGCTCCTTCTCGGCGCCTCCCGAGCCCGCCACGGCGCGCTTGATCTCCGCGGGCGTCACCTCGGCCGTCGGAATGCCCGCCTGCGCCAGCGCGAGCAGCAGGACCCCGCGTGCCTCTCCGAGGGCGATGAGGCTCTGGGGATTCACGCCCGAAAAGACGCGTTCCACGGCCGCGGCATCGGGTCGTTCGGCGGCGATCACGCGGCCGAGAGCGGCGTGCAGAAAGGCGAGGCGCTCCGCAAAGGTCCCCTTGAGAGGAGGGCGCAGGACTCCGGCGCCGACGAGGACGGGAGTCCCCGAGAAGTCCACGACGGCCCAGCCGGCCGCGCGGCTTCCGGGATCGACCCCGAGGATCTTCATCGGGGGGTGTGGCTCAAGCCGCGCTCACTCCCGCGATCATTCTTCCGTCAGGTACTTGTCGTCGATGTCGCCATTCGACCAGACCTTCTGGACGTCGTCGTTGTCCTCGACCATCTCGAGGAGCTTGATGAGCGCGGGAGCCTTGTCCTCCACGGCGACAGTGTTCTGCGGGACCATCTGGATCTCGGCCGTCTGGACGGCGATGTTCTTCGCCTCGATCGCGGCCTTCACGGTCTCGAAGGACATCGGGTCCGTGTAGACCTCGAAGACGTCCGAATCCTCGGTCTTGAAGTCTTCGGCGCCCGACTCGAGCGCGAGCTCCATCAGTGTGTCTTCCTTGACGGCGCTCTTCTCGATGGCGATGTAGCCCTTTTTCGAGAACTGGAAGGCAACGGCACCGGACGCAGCCATGTTGCCGCCGTACTTAGTGAGCAGGTGGCGGACCTCGGAGGCCGTCCGGTTCTTGTTGTCCGTCATGACCTCGATGAGGATCGCGGCGCCGCCGGGGCCGTAGCCCTCGTACGTGAGCTCCTCGTAGGTGACGCCCTCGAGCTCGCCGGTGCCGCGCTTGATCGCCCGGTCGATGTTGTCGGAGGGCATTGAGGCTCTCTTCGCGGCGAGGACCGCCGAGCGCAGGCGCGGGTTCGAATCGATCACGCCGCCGCCCACCTTGGCGGACATCGTGATTTCCTTGATCAGCTTCGTGAAGAGGTTGCCGCGCTTGGCGTCGGCGGCGCCCTTCTTGTGCTTGATCGTGCTCCACTTACTGTGACCGGACATGTCTCACCTCAGGCGTTTTCGGGGGCCCGCAGTTTAGCAGGGATGCGCCTCGAGGGGCATTCCTGCCGCGCCGGAGACGAGGCGCGTGAGAAGGCGGCGGCCGGGCACGCGGTCTTCCTCCGGCAGAGCGAGCGAGACCTCGAGGTAGTGGTCCGTCAGGCCGCGGCTTCCACGCAACGTGACGATCTCGGCCGTCGTGCCGGCTGCGCGCCTCGAGAACGCGCGCGACTTGGCTGCGCCGAGGCGCCGCAACGCGCGCGTGCGCGCGGTCAGGACGCCCGAAGCGAGGGGATTTCCCCGATGCCAGTCGGCGGCGTCGGTGCCCCCGCGCGGAGAGAACGGGAAGACGTGGAGCGACGCGAATGGTAGATCCTCGACGAAGCGGTACGTCTCGTCGAAGTCGGCGTCCGTTTCATCGGGGAATCCGGCGATCAGGTCGGTCGCGAGGTGAAGCCGTGGATTCGCACGCACCGCGCGCTCGGCGAGGGCGCGGTAACGCGCGGGCACAATGCCGCGACGCATCCGCTTGAGGACGGAGAACGAACCCGACTGAAGGGGCAGATGGAGGTGCGGGACGACGACCCGCGACGAGGCGACGAGGTCCACGAGGTCCTCGCCGGCCTCCATGGGCTCGAGCGACGAGAGCCGGATGCGGCAGGCGGGCGGATCGGCATCCAGGCGCGCGAGGAGATCGACGAGGCGCGTCCCGCGGTCGTGGCCGAACGCGGCGAGATGGACACCCGCCAGGACGACCTCGGGGACGCCGCCGTCTCCGAGACGGCGAATCGCGTCGACGACGTCTTCGGGGCGCGCGCTTCGCTCGGCGCCGCGCAAAGACGGGACGACACAGAATGCGCACCGGCGCGTGCAACCGTCCTGGATCTTGAGAAAGGCGCGCGTCCTCTCGGGATCGACGAGCGCCTCGAGGGGTCGCCCCGACGCGGGCATCGCGAAGAGCGCGGCGCGGGCGGTGTCCGCCGTGGTCACGATCCGTTTGGGCAGGAGGCCGGCCGCATACGCGTCGAGAATTTCGGGGAGCGCATCGCGCGCGGCCAGCGAGACGACGAGGTCGACTTCCGGCATCAGGGCCAGGGCACTCGCCGCGCGCTCGGCGAAGCACCCGGAGACGACGAGGGTCGCGCGGGGGTTCGCGCGCCGGAGGCGGCGCACGAGGCGCCGCCCGTCGCGCTCGGCGCGATCCGTCACCGCGCACCCGTGGACGAGGAGGACATCCGCGCTGCCGGGTCCTTCGAGAACCTCGCCTCCGCCCGCGCCCGCGAGCGACGCCGCGTCGATCCGGCTGACTTTGCAGCCGAGAGACGCGCTGAAGATGCGCCGGACCGCTACTCGCTCGGTCTCGTTCGTTGACACGGCGTCCACCCCGTCGATAATAGATTCTTCCGGAAGGAGTTGCGCACGCGGCGGTGGCGATTCGCCCCGCCCTCAATCTCGGCATGAAGTTTCTATTGATCGAATATGAGCCGCGCTATCTCGAGCGAATCCGCCAGTACCTGGCGGGTCAGTCGCAGACAGTGGAGCTCGTCATGGCGCGCGACGGCGAGGAAGGCCTCGAGCTCTACCGCAAGTCGCGTCCCGACCTCGTGCTCATTTCTTCCGTCCTTCCGAAGCTCCGCACGCCCGACGTGATCAAGGGCATGCAGGCCATGGGTCCGACGCCCCCCGTGCTCCTCATGATGTCGGGCTACAAGGGCCGGAACAAGCGCGCCGACGCGCAGCGCGTGGGTGCGACGAGCATCCTCGAGAAGCCGTTCTCCGAGGACGTCTTCCAGGCGGAGGTCGCGATGGCGCTGGGGCTCAGGCCCACGATCGAGATGCCGTCATTTTCGGGGCCGCCATCCGATCCCGGCGCGCCGCTCCTCTCCGCCGACGACATCTTCTCGGACGTGCTGACGGGGCTCGACGAGGCGCCTCCGCCCCGTCCGGCGTCGCGCGAGATGGCGGTGCCGGTTCCGTCGGTCGAGAAGCGGCTCCACGACACGCTTTCGGGTCTCATGCCGCCGAAGAAGACGCCGAGCGGAGTGTCCGCCCCGTTTCCCGCGGCCGAGGTGCCGGGCGGGCGGCTCGACCGGCCTGTCGAGCGGACCGCACGCGTGAACGTGGCCGAGGCGATGGCGAGCCTCAGCGCGCGGCCACAGCCTGCGCCGCGCTCCTCCGAGTCCGCGGCCCGGAGCGCATCGTCCTCGTCTTCCGTTGACAGACTCCTCCACGACACGCTTTCGGGAATCATGCCGCCCCCGAAGACGTCCGCGCCTGCGCCTCCGGCGCGCCCCCGAGAGCCGAAAGAGATCTCGCGCGAAGTCTCGGGAGAGACCGTGCGCATGAAGACGTCCCCGCTTCTTCCCCCTTCCGTCCCGCCGGCACCGCCGCCGATGCCCCGGCCCGTCGACGCGACGCGTCCGGTGCCGGCCGTGCGCCCGGCTTCGTCTCCAGGCGCGTTCGGGCGCTACCAGCTTCTTGAGAAGATCGGCGCGGGCGGCATGGCCGAGGTCTTCAAAGCGCGCATGAGCGGCGAACAGGGCTTCGAGAAGATTGTCGCCATCAAGCGCATCGTGCCGCATATGGCGACGAATGCCGACTTCGTCACGATGTTCGTGGACGAGGCGAAGCTCGCGGCCCAGCTCAACCACAACAACATCACTCACATCTACGACCTCGGCAAGGTCGACGCGTGGCACTACATCGCCATGGAGTACGTCGAGGGTAAGGACCTGCGCACGCTCCTGAAGCTCGCGAAGGAAAGAGGCTTTCCGCTGCCCGCCGAGCTCGCCCTTTTCATCGCGTCGAAGATCGCGAACGCGCTCGACTACGCGCACCGCCGCCCGGCGCCGGACGGCAGCGAGCTGAATCTCGTGCACCGCGACGTCTCGCCGCAGAACATCCTCATCAGCGAGGAAGGCGACATCAAGCTCTGCGACTTCGGCATCGCGAAGGCCGCGAGCAAGGTGTCGACGACGATGTCGGGGGCGCTCAAGGGAAAGCTGCAGTACATGTCGCCCGAGCAGGCCTGGGGCAAGAGGCTCGACCGGCGGAGCGACATCTTCTCCCTCGGTTCGGTGCTCTTCGAAATGCTCACAGGAGCACCTCTTTTCGAGGGTGAGACGGACATGTCCGTTCTCGAGAGCGTGCGCGAGGGCGAGGTCGCGATGCCCTCGTCCCGCGGCGCCGGGGTGCCCAAGCGCGTGGACCAGATCGTCCTCAAGGCGCTCGCGAAGAATCCGCAGGAGCGCTACCAGAACGCGTCCGAGTTCGAGAAGGACCTCCACGCGGTGCTATACACGTATCAGCCGTCGCCCGGGCCGGCGGATCTTGCGATCTACATGCACCGGCTTCGGGAGGCGCCTCAGGCGTCCGACGACGAGATCGACGCAGCCTTCGACAAGGCCCGCGACATGCCCGGGCCGGTCGGCCCGGTCCCCGCGCCCGGGATTCCCCCGAAGAAAGGGAAGGGGCTCGTGATCGCGAAGGCGCAGACAGGCGAGTTCGCGCGGCCCTCGATTCCCGTGCCCGAGCGGCGTCCGGAGCCCGCCGCGCGTCCGGAGCCCGCCGCGCGCCGCGCGGTCGGCGAGAGCGCGGCTGGGCTGCCGGCGGCGGGCGAATCCCGGAAGAGCCGTGCGGGCCTCGTGGCCGGAATCGGAATCGCGGCTGCGGCGCTCCTGGCCGGTGGCCTCTACGTCACGAAGGATCGCTGGCTGGGCGCCAGGCCGCCCGTGACGACCAGCGTGCCGAAGGCCGACTCCGCGGCGGGGGGCGCCGCGTCCGCGGCTTCCGCGACGTCCGAGCAGCCGCTGGCTCCGGTGGCGGTGCCGCCCGAGTCGGCGAAGGTCGTCGACCCCAAGGCGGTCGAGGCAGAGGCGCGCCGTGTTACCGCGGAGCGCGAGAAGGCGATCCGCGAGGCGGCGAAGCAGCCTGGAACCGCTGCGAAGTCCGCGACGGCGTCCGTGACGCCCGCGGGAGTCGTCGGGCTCGCGCCCGTGAAAGTCGCGGAACCTCCGCGTCCTTCCGAGGTCCCGGTGGCGGCTCTGAAAGGCCCCGAGTCCGCCTCGGCGTCCGTTCCGGTCATCCGCGCCCCCGAACCGAAGCCCGCCGAAACCGCGGTCGAGGCGCCGAAATCCGCGGCACCCCCTCCCGTCGAGGTCTCCGTGCCCGACAAGGCGCCCGTAGTCCCCGCCGCGTCGAGAGGACCGGTGAAGGAAGGCGACCTCGTGGCTCCCGGCGAGGGCGTCGTCGAGCCTCGAATCGTGCGCCTCGGAAGCATGAGCAACCTTCCCCGTCAGGCGCGGCAGGTCAAGCGTTCTGGCGACGGATCGATCGGGACGCCGCTTCTCATCGCGCTCGTCGACGAGAGCGGCGGCATTCAGGAGGTCCGTATTCTCAAGCCGTCGAGCTACAAGTTCGTCGACGACGCCGCGGTACGCTCGCTGAAGAGTGCGACAATCCAGCCGGCGACGAAGGATGGCGTGAAGGTGAAGATGTGGAAGACCTTTTCCATCACCGTGAAGCCTTGACCCCGACGAGCCCGATTTTCTAGGAGAACGCATGAGCCTTTCCGACGACCAGAGAAAGTTCTACGAGAACACCCTGAATGTGACGAAGGCCGAGATCGACCAGCTCGAAGGCGACATCCAGGCCGAGCTCGCGAAGGTCAAGGAACGTCTCGCGGACCTGCAGAACGCGCAGAAGGCTGCGCGTCAGATGTACGGGGCGGCGTGCCTCCGGCTGGGAATTCCGAACGACCTCGAGGAAGCCGAGGAACCCTGAGCGGACGACTCGGCCTCCTCTCCGTCGGTCTCGCTCTTCTCGCCCCTCCGGTTCCGACCCGCCTGGCGGCACAGCCCCGGCGCATCGTTGCGCTCGCTCCGTCCGCGGCCGAAATTCTGTTCGCGCTCGGCGCCGGATCGCGCGTCGTCGGCGTTCCTGATTTTGCGGCCGACCTCCCTGAGGCCGCGGGAAAGACGCGTGTCGGAGGTTTCGCCCCGGACCTCGAGCGCGTCGTGTCGCTCGCGCCCGATCTCGTCGTCGTCTCGAAGGACGGCACGGATCGCGCGGCGTTCGAGAGGCTCGAGGCTCTGGGACTTCCGGTCGTCGTGACGGCCGGCACGACGCTCGACGGCGTTCTCCTGGACGTCACCCGGGTCGGGCACGCGCTGGGTGAGGACGAGCGCGCCGCGTCCCTCGTGGCCTCCCTCACGAGGCGCATCGCCGCGGCAGAGGCGCTCGGCCGCGCGCGCCCGCGGAGCCGGGCGGTCGCTCTCATCTGGCCCGATCCTCCGGTCGTCGCCGGAGAGGGCACGTTCGTGGGGGACGTCCTCTCTCGCGCCGGGTTCTCGAACGTCGTGCCGAAATCCGCGGGCGACTGGCCCCGCGTCTCGTTCGAGACTCTCGCGTCCTGGAATCCCGACCTCGTCGTTCGTCCCGACACGCCTGAGAACGCCGGAGCCTTCGCGCGCGCGTTCGCCGACGCGCGCTGGCGCCTCGTTCCCGCGGTCAGAGAGGGCCGCATTGTCGTTATGCCAGGCGGCCTGCTCGAGCGCCCGGGCCCTCGTCTCGTCGAGGCCCTGGAGCGCCTCGCGGCGGTACGCGTGCCGTGAATCCCCGCCGCCCGGCGTGGGCGTGGGGCGTCTTGCTCCTCGCCGCGCTTCTCGCCGCGCTGCTCGCCTCCCTGCTCCTCGGGAGCGTGTCTCTCGCGCCTCACGACGTGCTCCGCGCCCTCGCGGGCCGGGGGGACGCGGGGACCGTCTCGATCGTCCGCGAGCTCCGGCTTCCGCGCGCGCTCCTGGCCGTGCTCGTGGGCGGTGCGCTGGCCCTCTCGGGCGCCGCTCTTCAGGCGCTCCTCGGAAACCCGCTTGCCGATCCGTACCTTCTCGGCGTCTCCGGCGGCGCGGCGTGCGGGACGCTCGTGGGGTCGCTTCTCGGGCTCGGCGCGTCCGCCGGAGTACGGGCAGGAATCTTCGACGCGCTCGCGTTGCCCTTCGCGGCGTTTCTCGGCGCGCTGGCGGCGGTCCTCGTCGTGGGCATCGGGGCGTCGGCGGGCGGCCGGCTGGACCGCGGCCGGCTCCTTCTCTCCGGTGTCGTCGTGAACGCGCTCGCCTCGGCGATCCTTCTCTTCCTTCTCTCCTTCGGCGACCCCTCGCGCACGCAGACGTTCGTCTTCTGGATGCTCGGCTCGCTCGCGGGCGCGACGCCGGGCGCGGTCCTCGCGTTGTCCGTCTACACGGCCCTCTCGCTGGCCCTCCTCCTGCCGCTTTCGCGCGCCTTCGACGCGCTCACGCTCGGAGAGGAAACGGCCGCGACGCTCGGAATCCGCGTGGAGACCGCGAAGCGAACGGCCTACGTCGCGGCGTCGCTCCTCGCCGCGGCGGCTGTCGCGTACGCCGGCATCATCGGATTCGTGGGTCTTCTCGTGCCTCACGCCGTGCGCCGCGTCACCCGCTCGCACCGTGCGCTGCTTCTCCTGTCCTTTCTCGGGGGCGCGGTTCTCCTGGTCGTCTCGGACGTGGTCGCGCGGTCGGTCTTCGCACCCGCCGAAATCTCGGTGGGCGCGATCACGGCCCTCCTCGGAGCACCGGCGTTCCTCGTCCTCCTGAGGGCCAGGCCGTGACGTTCCCGCTCGCCGCCGAGGCTCTCGCCGCGGGATACGGAGCGCGCGACGTCATCGCCGAGATCTCGCACGCGTTTCCGGCGGGCCGCGTCACGGCGCTTCTCGGCGAGAACGGGGCCGGAAAATCCACTCTCCTGAAGGCGCTCGCGGGAATCGTGCCGGCGCGCCGCGGCACGGTGCGGCTCGGCGGGCGCCCTCTCACGGGCGTCCCGCGTCGCGAGGCCGCGCGCACGCTCGGTTATCTCCCACAGGGCTTCGAGCCGCTTTTTCCCATTCTCGCCCGCGATCTCGTCCTCCTGGGCCGCACGCCGTGGCGCACGGCATTCGGCGCGCCCTCCGCGCGCGACCGCGCGGCCGTCGACGCGGCGCTCTCGGAGATGGACGCCGTCCGGCTCGGGGAAATCGACCTCGGCGCGATGAGCGGCGGCGAGAGGCAGCGCATCCTCCTGGCGCGCGTCCTGGCCGGCGAGCCCGAGGTCCTCCTTCTCGATGAGCCGGCCGCGAACCTGGATCCGCGCCACCGGTTCCTCGTCATCGACGCGATGCGGCGCCGCGCGGAGGCGGGCGGGGCCGTCGTCTTCTCCACGCACGAGCTGGACGTCGCGTCTCAGGGCGCGGACGACGCAGTGCTCCTGTCGGGCGGGCGTGTGCTCGCCGCGGGGGCGATCGTGGACACGCTCACCGGGCCCCTCCTGTCGGCGCTCTTCGGAGTCTCGGCATGCGTGACGCCAGACGCCGGCGGCCGGCCGCTCGTTTCCATCGGGCCGGCGCGGGCGCGCTAAGATCCCCGGTTCACGCCATGTGGTTCCGAAAGGACAAAGCCCCCCGGGTCCCACGGGATCCGAAGACGACGTCCTCGCTGGGCGAGGGTCTCTTTCTGAAGTGCGACGGGTGCAAGGAGGCGCTCTACGTCAAGGAAGTGGAGCGCAACCTGCGCGTGTGTCCGAAGTGCGGATTCCACTTCCGCCTCCCGGCGGTCGAGCGCCTCAGGCTGCTCCTCGGGGACGGGGGCGGGCAGCCGCTCTTCACCGAGGTCCGGCCGACTGATCCCCTGAAGTTCAAAGACAGCAAGCGCTACCGCGATCGGCTCAAGGACTCGGAGGCGAAGACCGGCCGGCCGGACGCCATCCTGGCGGCGAAGGGCCTGATCGACGACGTCCCGGCGATCGTCGCGATCCTCGACTACGCCTTCATGGGGGGCTCGATGGGCTCCGTCGTGGGCGAGGTCCTGACCCGCGCCGCCGAGATGGCGCTCGTCGAGCGGACGCCGCTCGTCATCGTCTCGGCCTCGGGCGGCGCGCGCATGCAGGAGGGAATTCTCTCCCTGATGCAGATGGGCAAGGTCTCGGCCGCGCTCGCGCGCCTCGGCGCCGCGCGCGTGCCGCACGTCGCGATCCTCACCGACCCGACCACGGGCGGCGTGACCGCCTCCTTCGCCATGCTCGGCGACGTGACGCTGGCCGAACCAAGGGCGCTGATCGGCTTCGCGGGTCCGCGCGTCATCGAGCAGACGATCCGCCAGACGCTTCCCGAGGGCTTCCAGCGGGCCGAGTTCCTGCAGGAGCACGGCTTCGTGGATCTCGTCGTGCCGCGCGCCGAAATGCGCGCGACGGTCGCCCGGATCCTGCGGCTGCTCCACGCCAGTTGATGGTGTGGCTCGATTGACGCAGTTTTCGGATTTTCTTAGAAGGTGAAGAGGGAGCTCGCTTGAGCAGGGACCACTCCGGGCCCGGGCTGGCTTGGCTCGAGGCCCTCGGCCCGCAGCGCATGCGGCCAGGACTCTCGCGGACCCTTTCCCTCCTAACCGCTCTAGGAAATCCCCAATCTTCTTTTTCCTCCATTCTCATTGGCGGGACGAACGGCAAGGGCTCCACGGCGGCCTATATCTCTTCAATCCTCACGGCCGCGGGCGTTCCGTGCGGGCTCTACACGTCCCCTCATCTCGTGTCCGTGACGGAACGCGTGCGCCTTCTCGACCGGGATGTTTCGCCCGCCGCGCTCGACGACGTCCTTGCCTTCGTGTCCCGCGTCGCGGCACCCGGCCTGCGCGGCCCGACCTACTTCGAGGCGCTCACGGTTGCCGCCTTCGAGCTGTTCCGCCGCGCGCGGGTCCGGGTCGCCGTCGTGGAGGTCGGGATCGGGGGCCGGCTCGACGCCACGAACGTCCTTACGCCCGACGTGTCGGTCGTGACGAACGTCGACGACGACCATCTCGACGTCCTCGGCCCGACGCGGGAAGACGTCGCGCGGGAGAAGGCGGGCATTTTCAGGAAGGGTCAGCCCGCACTCGTCGGAGCGTCGGGCACCGGGCCCGGCCCGCGCGCCGTCCTTCACCGGGAAGCGCGGCGGATCGGGGCGCGGCTCGTGGAGATTCCTCCGCTTGACATGGCGGCCCCGGGCGGGCCGCTGCCCGGCGCCCACCAGCTTCAGAATCTCGCTCTTGCGCTCGCGGCGGCGCGCGCGGTCGCACCCCTCGACGACGAGGCGGTGGCGCGCGGCCTCGCGGCCGTGAAGTGGCCGGGCCGGCTGCAGACTCTCGAACGGCCGGGGTTCCGAACGCTCCTTCTCGACGGCGCCCACAATCCGGCCGGGGCCCGCGCGCTCGCCGCGCATCTCGACGCGAGCGGCCTCTCGGGCCGCGTCGACCTCCTGTTCGGCGGCCTGGCGGACAAGGATCTGGCCGCGGTGTTCGCGCCCCTTGCCGCGCGTGCCCGCCGCATCGTGCTTGTGGCTCCAATGTCGGAACGGGCCGAGACGCCGGAGAAGCTGCGGGTCCGCGTCGGGCGGCCGGAGCTCGAGACGGCGCCCTCCGTCGCCGAAGGGCTCGTCAGGCTCGAAGGGGCGGCGGGGGCCGGGCCCATCCTCGTCGCCGGTTCGCTCTATCTCGTCGGCGAGGTGCTGCGGCTAAGATCTCCCGCGTGAGCGTGCCTTCTCTCGTCGTGCCTCTCGTCCCCTCTCTCACGAAGAAAGACCTCGAGGCCCAGGAAGACGCGCGGCTCGCGGTCTATGCGTCGCGTGCGTCGCGTGCCGTCAGGCGGTATCCGGTCGCCGAGGAAGGGAAAACCTACGACTACCGGACGGAGTACCAGCGCGACCGCGACCGCATCGTCCACTCGCGCGCGTTCCGCCGGCTCAAGCACAAGACGCAGGTCTTCATCCCGTTCGAGGGCGACCATTACCGCACGCGCCTCACGCACACGCTCGAGGTCACGCAGATCGCGCGGACGATGGCGCGCGCTCTCGGGATCAACGAGGACCTCGCCGAGGCGTGCGCGCTCGGGCACGACCTCGGACACACGCCGTTCGGGCATTCGGGCGAGAAAGTGCTCAACCGCATCCTCACGGGCGGCGAGGCGTCGATCGCGATCGAGCCGCGGATCGCCGCGCAGGTCGGAGCCTTCAAACACAACTACCAGTCGGTTCGTGTCGTCGACGTTCTCGAGAAGCGTTACGAGCATCCCGGTCTCAACCTCACGAACGACACGCGCGAAGGCATCCTCAAGCACACGACCTGGCGGAGGGACTTCCCGTTTCCCGACATCGACGCGGAGGGGCTGAACCTCTCGTCCGGCGGCCACCTCGAGTGCCAGGCGGTGGGGTGGGCCGACGAGTTCGCCCAGCAGGCGCACGACCTCGAGGACGGCCTCAAGATCGTGGATTTCGACAAGGTTCTCGCGCTGCCGGTCGCGCGCGCGGTCGTCGAGGCGCTCGGGCCGGCCTACACCGCCACGAGAGACACGACGGTGAAGGAAGCCATGCTCATCCGCGGGATGATCCACCTCCTCGTCACGGACCTCATCACGGCCTCGCGCGCCTCGATCGGGAAGTGGCTCGACGCGAAGAAGATCACGACGCCCGACGAGTTCTACGCCCAGCGCCGCAAGCTGCCGGTCTCTCTCGTCGCGCCGTCGAAGGCAGGCGACCGCTTCTATCAGGAGCTGAAGGAATTCATCTATCAGCACGTCATCCACAGCCACCGCGTGGCGCAGCACGACGGGCGTGCGCAGCTCGTCGTCACGACGCTCTTCGCGGCTTGGTACAGGAACCCGCGGCTTCTCCCGGACTATGTCCTCCTCCGGTATCGCGATCTCGCCGGCGTCTCGTACCTGAGGGATGTGCCGCTGAAGCGCCTCGACGCCGAGATCGCCTCGAACTACACGAGAAAGCCTCTCTTTCTCCGCTCGATCGCCGACCACCTCGCGGGCATGACCGACAGCTACGCGCTCGCCGAGTACGACGGGATGGTGTCGGCATATCCGCGGCGCGCGCCCGGCGGGCCCTGAGCCATCGGCGCGATACGATCCGCGCACCTGGAGGACCAGATGCCCACCGCCGTCCGCCCCGCCGCGCTCCTGAACCGTTCCCTCGCCGAAGCCGATCCCGAGATCGCGCGGATCATCGCCGCCGAGACGGCACGCCAGAACGAGGGCATCGAGCTCATCGCGTCCGAGAACTTCACGTCGCGGGCCGTCCTCGAGGCCACGGGCTCGACGCTCACGAACAAGTACGCGGAGGGGTATCCGGGGAAGCGCTATTACGGCGGCTGCGTCCACGTGGACGAGGCCGAGTCGCTCGCGATCGCGCGCGCGAAGGCCCTCTTCTCGCCGGGAAACCCCGACGCGATCCATGTGAACGTCCAGCCGCACGCGGGCTCCCAGGCGAACACCGCCGTCTACATCGCGTGCCTCAAGCCTGGCGACACGATTCTCGGGATGTCCCTCGCTCATGGGGGCCACCTCACGCACGGCCACCCGCTCTCGATCTCGGGCAAGCTCTATCGCGTCGTCTCGTACGGCGTGTCGAAGGAGACCGAGCTCATCGACTGGGACGCACTCGAGGCGACCGCGAAGGCCGAGAAGCCGAAGCTCATCATCGCGGGAGCGTCCGCCTATTCGCGCACGCTCGACTTCCCCCGCTTCCGGGCGATCGCGGATTCCGTCGGCGCGCTCCTAATGGTCGACATGGCGCACATCGCGGGACTCGTCGCGGCCGGGGTCCATCCCTCTCCGGTGGGCCACGCGCACTTCGTCACGACGACGACGCACAAGACGCTCCGCGGTCCGCGCGCGGGACTCATCCTCTGCACGCCGGAGTGGGCGAAGGAGATCGACAAGGCCGTCTTTCCGGGAATCCAGGGCGGGCCGCTCGAACACGTCATCGCCGGGAAGGCGGTCGCCTTCAAGGAGGCCGCGACACCGGAGTTCGCGGCCTACCAGCGGCAGGTTGTCGCGAACGCGAAGGCGCTCGCGGCGAGCGTCGCGGCGGAGGGATTCCGCCTCGTGTCGGGCGGGACCGACAATCACCTCTTCCTCGTGGACGTGGGAAAGAAGAACCTCACCGGCAAGGTCGCCGAGAAGGCTCTCGATGCGGCCGGGATCACGGTGAACAAGAACGCGATCCCGTTCGACCCGAACCCGCCGATGGTGACGTCGGGGCTTCGGATCGGCACCCCGGCCGTCACGACGCGCGGGATGACCGAAGCCGAGATGAAGACGATCGGCGGCCTCATCGCGGAGGTCCTCGCCGCGCCGGAGGACGAGGGCGTGAAGGCGCGCGTTCACGCGAAGGTCCGCGAGTTGACGTCCGCGTTCCCGCTGTACTGACGCCCGCTATCGGTTTGGCAGGACCTTGATTTCTTTCAGCCCGAGGAGCCGCTCGTCGGCGGTGACGAGGGTGAGGTCGTAGACACTCGCGGTCGCGGCGAGGAACCGGTCGGCGGGATCTTCCGTCGAGAGGGAGAGTCGGCGGCTCTCGAGGGCGACCTCGTGCGTGAGCGGAGCTTCGCGATAGCCCTGCGCTGCGATTGCCATTTCCAGAAACCGCGAGGGCTCCTGCTGAAAGTGCACTCGCCCCCTTTCGGCCAGCAGCAGCGCCTCCCAGACCGACACCGGTGAGATCCAGATCTCGTTCCTCAACGAAGCGAGCTCGCGGGCGACACGGCGGCCCACTTTTTTCGGGAAGAGAAGCACCCAGATCCAGACATGCGTGTCGAGAAGGAGCTTCACTTGCGAAGCACTTCCCACGCCTCCGGAGGGAGAACGGGACCCACGATGTCGCCCAGGATCTCGGCCTGACCCGCATACGCACCGAGAACGCGCTTCTTCGGGTGAGCCGGCGCGGGCGGGACGACGCGCGCGACGGGCTTGCCGAAGCGCGTCACCGTCACGGGATGGCCCGTGCGTCGGACCTCCTCGAGGACGGCGAGACAGGTGGCTTTGAAGCGGGAGATCGCGAGGGTCGGTTCGGTGGACATGACGAGATCGTACCATGGTCAATGACCATGGTCTAACCATCAGGCGCGCGTCGTGAAGCGGATCCGGAGGACGTCCCAGTAAGCCTGTGCGCCGCCGAAGAGCGTCACGCGCGAGTCTTTCGAATTGAACCAGAGGACGGGCACCTCCGCGATGGCATAGCCGAGCTGCCGCGCGAGAAGGAGCGCCTCGACGTCGTAGGCGAACCGGTCCACTTTTGCCCGCGAGAAGATCTTGTGCGCGGCTTCGCGTGAAAAGAGCTTGAAACCGCACTGTGTGTCGCGGATGCCGGGGACCACGACGACGCGCACGAGCCGGTTGAAGAGCTTGCCCATCGCCTTGCGGTAGAGCGGCTGCTCTTCCTTCACGAGCGACTCGTCGAGGGCGCGCGAGCCGATCGCGACGGGCACTACAGCCGCGGCGAGCTTCTCCCATTCGTAGATGGGGGTCGAAAGATCCGCGTCCGTGACGAGGATGGACCGTCCCTTCGCCTCGAGGCACCCCGTGCGCACCGCGAAGCCCTTGCCGCGGTTCTTCGGGAGGCGCAGGACGCGCAGGTCGAGGCTGTAACGGCGCCCCGCATCCTCCGCGCGTGTCGCGGTCGCGTCCCCGGAGCCGTCGTCGACGACGAGCACCTCGACGCGGGGCGCCGACGGGCGGGCGGCCAGGTAAGCCGAGATCGCGCCGAGAGAAGCGGGCAGCCGCTCCTCCTCGTTGAAGGCGGGGATGACGATCGAAAGCTCCAAGTCCCGTCCCGTCGCCGATCGGGAGGGTGCGGGTTGCGTCCCGAAGGCCGGGACTTCGCGGGTCACCGTCATGCCGGCCGCGCCTCGTAGACGAACTGATAGCCGAAGAGCGTCGGCCAGAGCCGCGCGGCCGAGAGCGCGGCGGCGCGCGCGAGCCCCGCGAGGGGAGGACGCCTGAGGGCGGGCACGACAAGCTCGAGTGGCATCGCGGTCGCGTCGACCGACACGACGCGATAGCCGTTCTCCTCGAGGAGGGTCCGCCCGGTCTCCCGCGTGAAGAAGCGCAGGTGGGTGCGATCGAGGATACCGCGAGGCGTGTACGTGAAACGACCGAAGAGAAGGCCGATCCGAACAGTGACGTTCGCGACATTCGGGAGAGAGACGAGAAGCGCCCCATCGGCTTTCAGGAGCGGCCTCAGGGCCGAGAGAAATTTCTCCGGGCGAGGCAGGTGCTCGAGGACGTCGCCCGCGACGATGAGGTCGAACGGCTCGCGAAACGGCCGGGAAATCGCCTCGACGAGGTCGCCGACCACCGGCTGGTCGAAGAAGCCCGCGCCCTCCGCGGCTGCCTCGGGATCGAGCTCGACGCCCGCGAGGTAACGGCAGGCCGGGCGGATCCGCCTCGCAAACTCGCCGGCTCCGAAACCGAGATCGAGAACCGCGAGGCCGCTCCCGCGCGCGAAAACCTTTTCGAGGAGGAGGACGTGCGACGAACCTGGAATGTCCTTCCAGGGGTAGTGCGGTTCCGGGTCGGGGGCCTTCAGCATCAGAGCGGCGTCCTCTGCGCGATGGGAATCCGGCGACCGCTCCCGAAGGCCTTCGCGGAGACCTTCAGGCCGGGCGCAGCCTGGTAGCGTTTGTACTCGGCCCGGTCCACCAGCAGCGCGATCTTCCGGACGAGCGCGAGCGGGGCGCCCGTCCGGCGTGCCACCAGCGCGAGGGAGAGATTCCGCTCCACGAGATTCTCGAGGATCGCGTCGAGAAGGGGATAGGGCGGAAGGGAATCCTGGTCGGTCTGACCCGGCCGGAGCTCGGCGGACGGCGCCTTCGTGAGCGAAGCCTCGGGGATGAGCGCCCGCCCGGCACGCGCGTTCAGGTGCCGCGCGAGCGCGTAGACGCGCATCTTCGGAAGGTCCGAGATCGGGGCGAGGCCGCCGCACATGTCGCCGTACAGGGTGCAATAGCCCACCGCGAGCTCGCTCTTGTTCCCCGTCGTGAGCACGAGAGGCCCCTTCTTGTTCGAGACGGCCATGAGGAGCATCCCGCGGAGGCGCGACTGCACGTTCTCCTCCGTGACGTCCTCCGGAAGGCTGCCGAATTGGGGCGCGAGCGTCCGGCGCGCGTCCTCGAAGAGCGGCCCGATCGGAAGGACATCGCACCGGATGCCGAGATTCGCGGCGAGTGCGAGCGCGTCGGCAATCGAACCCTCGGAGGAGTAGGGCGATGGCATCGCGAGGCCGCTCACGTTTCCGGCGCCCAGGGCCTCGACGGCGAGAGCCGCGACGAGAGCGGAGTCGATTCCACCCGAGAGGCCGAGGACGGCCGTCCGGAAACTGCACTTGGCGGCATAGTCGCGTATGCCGAGCACGAGCGCTCGGCGGAGTGACTCGAGCGGATCACCGCTGACGTCATCCGGGAGGTCGCGGGCCTCGGTTCCCGAGACGGGGACGACGCGCGCGGGCCGCTGGCCGTTACGGAAGACGTCCACGACCAGGAAGTCCTCTTCGAAGAGCGCGGCCCGGGCCGCGATGCGCCCGCGGCCGTCGAGCACCATCGATCCGCCGTCGAACACGAGCTCGTCGTTGCCGCCCACGAGGTTGAGTGATGCCACGGGGACCCGGCCGTCGCGCGCATAGCGGGCGAGCATCCGGCGCCTCAGACTCGGCTTTCCTTCCGAGAAGGGCGACGCGGAAATCGTGACAACGAGTGTCGCGCCGCGCCTGACGAGGGCCTCGCCCGGGTCGTCGCGATAGAGCCGGCGGGCGCGCCAGAAGTCCTTGTCGTTCCAGAGGTCTTCGCACACGGGCAGCCCGAGACGCTCTCCGCGAAACGGCACCACCGCGCAGCCGTCGCCCGGCTCGAACCACCGGCCCTCGTCGAAAACATCGTAGGTCGGCAGGAGCGTCTTCTTCGCGAGGGCCCGCACACGGCCGCCGTCGAGGAGCGCCGCGACGTTGTGGAACGGCTTGCCGACGCGGCTCCGGTTCTTCACGAACGTTCCGACGAGAAGAGCCGTCCGACGCGAGCGGCGCGCAAGGGACGCGAGAGCGCGCGCGCCCTCACGGACGAAAGACGGGCGCTCGAGAAGGTCTCCCGGAGGGTAGCCGCAGATCGCGAGCTCGGGGAAGACCGCCAGGTCCGCGCCGGCGTCCTCGGCCCGCGCGAGTCCATGGGTGATGCGCGCGGTGTTGCCGGCGAAGTCCCCGACGGTCGTGTCGATCTGGCAGAGCGCGAGGCGCACGGCAGTTCCTAGAGGCCGGAGGGCTCGGGTGCGCCGGAGCTTTCGACAGGCTCGATCGTCGTCCGGGACACGAGATCCGCGAGCGTCCGGCCGCGCCGATCGAAGGCGGCGACAAGAAGGGGCACGCCCGCGAGCGCTCCGGTCAGAAGGAAGCCGACGAAGCGCAGGAATGCGGCCACCAGCGTTGGGGAGCCGCCGTCCTCGGCTCGTATCCTGAGATCGGCGAGAGCCATGCCGGGCGTCGTGCCCCAGACGAAAGGGGCGAGCACGAGGAGCACGAGCGCGGCCAGAAGGAGAAAGGCCGCGAGCGGGACGAAAGCGGGCGGTGGGAAGCGGAGGTCCAGGAGGAGCGCCCCGGCCGCGAGCTCCACGGCGCCCACGAGCGCGAGGATGAGCAGGTCGGCGAGGCCCGCCGCCACGCGCCGCGCGAACGCGACCGCCCGCGGCTCGTCGGTGTCTGCGTCAGGAGGCGGTTCGCGGAAAGAGGACGCTGCCGGACCCGCCCGTTCGCGCGGTGTCGCCTCGGGAAGGGACGCGGCGAGAGAAGCCGGGGAAGGCGGAGGGGGCAAGACCGCCGCGTCCGCGCGCGAAGGCGGTGCGGCTCTTTCCTGGAGACCGATCGGCGTCTCGGAGACCGCCGGAAACAGCTCGAGTGTCGCGCGCGCTCCCGAGCGCCGCCTGGACGCGTCGGGGGCGATGGGGTGTTCGGCGAGCGGGTCGCGAGGCGGCTCGGACATGCGTGTCCGGGCTCAGGGCCTAAGCGTGAGGTGCTTGATGAGAATCCGTGAGAGGAGGTCGGTAGCGCCCTTCGGGTACTTGCGGGCGAAACGCAGGAGGCGCTGCGCCTCGGCGTCTCCCGGCCGGAGGTCGGTCGCCTCCTTGACGGCGGTCGTGGCCTTCGGAATGTTGCCCGCCTGGAAACTCTGCACGGCGAGGTTGTAGTACGCGTTCACGAGGTACTCCTCGACGTCCTGGTTTTTCGCGTCTCCCCGGCGGAGCTCCCAGAGGAGCTTGATCGCGCTGTCGTAGTCGTACTCGTTGTAGGATTTCGAGGCGCTGCGCAGAGCCTCGACCTGCTCGTGCGCCCGCTGCGCGGCGGCGGCCGCCTCGACGTCCTGGGGGCGCGCCTTCACGACGGGATCCAGGTTCTTTAGGGCGTCGATGTATCGGCTCCCTGCCATTGCGGTGAAGCCGGCCACCCGCATTTCGTCGAGGGCGGCGGCGCTCGGAGGAGCCGGTCCGGGGGTCGGCGCCGCCGAGGACTTCATCTTCTCGATCCTCACGAGCGCTTCGTTGTGCCGTGGGTCCGACTCGGGCAGCTTCGCGAGGACGCCGATCGCCTCGTCGATCTTGCCCGCATTGAAGAGCGCCTCGGCCTTCTGAAACGTGTCCTCGAGGGGCGCCGTGCTGCCGCCGGGCCCGCCCTTGGCGGGGGTGGCGGCAGCGTTCACGGGGCGGGCGGCTGGCTTTTTCTTCAGGAACAGGTACGTGCCGCCGGCGACCGCGGCGAGAGCGACGACCGCGCCGGCGATGAGGACGCGGAGGTCGACCCGGGTCTTTCGGCTCGTGGCTTGAGGCTGAACGCCCTCCCCGCCCGGCGCGAATCCTTCGGAGTCCGGCTGAAATCCGCGCTTGACGCCGGAATCGTCCGCGAAGGAGGGCGGGGCCGGGGCTTCGATCTCATTCTTCATGAAGTCGGAGTCGCCGGCGCTGGCTGGCAGGGGCTCGGAGGATCCCCCCGCGGTCGCCAGGGCTGCCTCGATCTGGTTGAGATAGCCGCGCGCGGTGGCGTCGTGTTCGGAGGCGGCAAGCACGTCGAGGAATTTGTTGCGTGCTCCCGCGAGGTCGCCGGCCTCGTACGACTGGACGCCTTCGGAAAGCAGGAGATCGATCTTCCGGGCGGACTCGGCCTGCGTCTCGCGCGCCGAGTCGATGCGGCGGCTCGCCTCTTCGTTGGAGAGGTCGATGAGAAAGACCCGGCTCCAGAGGTCGATAGCCTCCTGGGCATTGCCGCGCGCGAGAGCCTCGTCGCCCTGCTTGAGGAACTGTGTGATGCGGGGGTCGGTCTGCACGCCCGACGTGGGGCGGGTGGGGGCCGCGGGGCCCGGCACCGCGGGCGCGGCCGCGGCTGCCGCGGGAGCTCGAGGAGGAACCGAAGCCGGCGCCGCAACTGCGCCCAGCGCGCCGGGGCCGCCGGCGGGCAAGCTCATGCGCAGGTCGTCGAGACCGATCCCGAACGGGTCGCCCCCGGGCGCTGTGGGCGCGACGGCCCTGGGAGCGATCACGGACGGAGGAGCCTCGGGAAGTCCGGTACCGGACGACGCCTCGTCGCCGAAGACGAGATCGTCGAGGCCGGGCGCGGACACCGCGGCCGAAGGCGGGGGGGATGGGAACGCATCGGGTAAGTCATGCGCCGGCTCGGAGAGGGCCTCTCCCGCGCTTTCGACGCCGAGGTAGTCGGAGAACCGGTCGACGTCGACCCGTGTTCCCGGACCCACGCCGCGCAGTATTTCGAGGAGCGAGCGCGCGGGCGCGAAGCGCGCGTCCATCTTGAGCAGGAAGTCGCAGCCGAGCAAGGCCTCTTCGTTCTTGCCTGCCTGGGCGAGCGCCAGCGTGTGTCGGAACGTCTGGAGGACCTTTTCCCGTGCGTCGGGAGCGAGAGCGGGGCTTCCCGCGTAGGAATTCATTGTGCTGAATGCTAGCAAGAACGGCCCGCGTTGGCCCGCGGTCGGATACGATTCGTCCGGGGAGGGTCGATGGCCGCCTTGATCGAGTGCATTCCCAACGTGAGCGAAGGTCGCCGCGACGACGTCATCGCCTCACTTATAGAGGCCGTCCGGAGTGCTGCTCCGGGCGTCGTTCTCCTCGATCGCACCTCGGATGCCGACCACAATCGCACGGTCCTCACGTTCCTCGGGGAGGGCGAAGCGCTCGTCGCCGCGATGACGGTGCTCGTCGGGGCCGCGCTGGCCGCGATCGACCTCCGGAAGCACGCGGGCGCCCATCCGCGCCTTGGCGCCGTGGACGTGATCCCGTTCGTGCCCGTGCGCGGCGCCACGACGGCGGACTGCGTGGCCCTCGCGAAAACGCTCGGGAAAACGCTCGCCGATCGCTATGGACTGCCCGTGTATCTCTACGAAGACGCGGCCTCCCGCCCCGACCGCCAGAACCTCGCGAACATCCGCAAGGGAGAGTTCGAGGGCCTCGCGGCGAAAATGGCGGATCCGGCCTGGGCGCCGGACTTCGGCCCGAGCGCCCCGCACCCCTCCGGCGGCGCGACGGTGGTGGGCGCGCGCGCCCCGCTCGTCGCCTACAACATCAACCTGGGCACGGCCGATCTCGCGGTCGCCGACCGCATCGCGAAGGCGATCCGGCATCTCTCGGGCGGCTACCGTTACGTGAAGGCGATGGGCGTGAAGCTCGAGGCGCGAGGCCAGGTGCAGGTCTCGATCAACATGACGAACTTCGAGAAGACCCCGCTCCACCGCGTCTTCGAGACGGTGAGGTCCGAAGCCGAGCGCCAGGGCGTCGCGGTCGTCGGGTCGGAGATCGTGGGCCTCGTTCCGCAGGCCGCGCTCCTCGCGGTGGCGGGCCACTACCTCAGGCTCGAGGCCGATCCCGCGCCCCAGGTGCTCGAGAACAAGCTGCTCGAGAGGCTCTCGTGAAGCGCGCCGCCGTTCTGCTCCTGGCGGCGGTGTTCCTCGCGGCGGCGTTCCTCGTCGGGCCGCTCCTCGCGGGGCCGCTCGGGGGCGTGCCGCTTCTTCTCACCAACGGTATGCGGGCGGACCTCGAATCGCTGGTCACGGCCGCGAAGGCGACGGACGGCGCGTACGAGGCGATCCGCGAGCTCCTCGAGGCGGCGGGCCCGCGTCTCGCGGGCTCGCCGGGGGACGCCCGCGCCGTCGAGTGGGCCGAGGCGGCGCTCAAAGCGCGCGGCTTTTCAAACGTCCACACGGAGCCCGTGACGGCGCCGCACTGGGAGCGCGGCGAGGAGAGCGGGGAACTCCTCCTCCCGATTCCGCTCCGTCTCTCCCTGTGCGCGCTCGGCGGGAGCGTCGGGACCTCGCCGGAAGGCGTTGAAGCCGACGTGGTCGAGGCGACGTCCCTCGAAGCCGTCGACGCCCTCGGCGAGAAGGCGAAGGGGAAGATCGTCTTCATCTGGCAGGTCATGGAACGCGCCGCGACGGGCGGCGGCTACGGCGCGACCGTGCCGATCCGGTCGAACGGTGCCTCCCGAGCCGCGAAGGTCGGTGCCGTGGCCGTTCTCATCCGGTCGGTCGGCACGTCGAACGCGCGATTCCCGCACACGGGAGCGTTTCGGTACGACGAGAACATCCCGAAGATCCCCGCGGCCGCGCTCGCCGTGCCGGATGCGGACCTCCTGCACTCCTATCTCGTGAAGGGCAAGCGCGTGCGCGTGCGGATGAGCCTCGGTGCGCGGAGGCTCCCGGACGTCGAGACGGCGAACGTCATCGGCGAGATCCCCGGGCGCGAGAAGCTCGGGGAGGTTGTCCTCGTGGGCGGCCACCTCGACTCGTGGGACCTCGGGATGGGCGCCATCGACGACGGTGCGGGCTGTGGGATCTCGATCGAGGCCGTGCGGCTGATCGGGAAACTCCCGAAACGGCCGCGCCGGACGATTCGCGTCGTCCTCTTCGCGAACGAGGAGAACGGCCTCGCGGGCGGCCGGGCGTACGCGAAGGTGCACGCGGCCGAGCTCGCGCGGCACGTCGCGGCCGTCGAGGTGGACGGAGGCTCCGGCCGGGCGCATGGCTTCGGCTGGACCGCGGGCCCGACCGCGGCGCCGCTCATGGCGGAGCTCGGCGCGTTCCTCGCGCCCTTCGGCTGGGGCGAAGCGAAGAAGGATGGCGGCGGAGCCGACGTCGGGCCTCTCCGCGCGGCCGGCGTCCCGCTCTTTTCGCCGAGCCAGGACATGGCGCATTACTTCGACCTCCACCACACGGCGGATGACACCTTCGACAAAATCGACCGCGAGGAGCTCAACACGAACGTCGCGACGGTCGCGGCGCTCCTCTACACGCTTGCCGAGGCCGAGACGCCGCCCGAGCGAATTCCCGAGGCCGAGCGGGTCGAGCGGCGAGGACGGTAGGCGTCGCCAGGCGGCCCTACTCCGCGTCCAGCCCTAGCGCCTTCATTTTGCGGTGGAGCGTCGTGCGGTCGAGTCCGAGGCGCTCGGCCGCGCGCGAGACGTTGCCCTTCGTGTCCGCGAGGACGCGCGCGAGATAGCGCTTTTCGAAAGCCTCGCGGGCGTCGGCCAGCGTTGCGTATGAGACGACTTCGTCGGACGCCGCTTGGGACGCCGCGCGCGCGGCGGCGGGGCGGTCCTCGGGAGGGAGATCCGCCGTGCGCACGACGGAGCCGGGCGACATGAGGAGGACGCGCTCGACGAGGTTCTGCAGCTCACGCACGTTGCCCGGCCAGCGCCGTCTTGCGAGCACCTCGAGAGCCCCGGGCTCGAACGTCTTCGCGCGCCGCCCGCGACGGAGCGCGAGGCTCTCGGCGAAGTGCGTGACGAGAAGGGGGATGTCTTCCGGCCGCTCCGAGAGGGGCGGCACGACGAGCGGGACGACCGCGAGCCGGAAGAACAGGTCCTCCCGAAACGTCCCGGCGCGAATCATCGCGGGGAGGTCGCGATTCGTGGCGGCGACGATGCGCACGTCGGTCGCGAACGCTTTCGCGCCGCCCACGCGCGTGATGCGCCCGTCCTGGATCGCGCGAAGGATCTTGGCCTGCGTGCGCGGCGACATGTCGCCGATCTCGTCGAGGAACAGCGTACCGCCATCGGCCTGCTCCCACTTCCCCTTGCGGTCCTCGACGGCGCCCGTGAACGAGCCCTTCATGTGCCCGAACAGCTCGCTCTCGATCAGCTCTTCGGGAATCGCGGCGCCGTTTACTTCGACGAACGGGCCCGCGGCGCGCGGGGACGCGCGATGGAGAGAGCGCGCGACCAGCTCCTTGCCCACGCCGCTCTCGCCCGTGATGAGAACCCGCGCCTCCGAGGCGCCCGCGCGCGCGATCTCGTCGAGGAGACGCCGCATCGCGACGCCGGTCCCGAGGAGGGTCTCCCGGGCCGCGTCGTCACCGGTGCGGCGGAGGAGCTCGCGCTTGAGCGCGTCCCGCTCCCTCGCGAGCCGGTGCCGTTCGAGGACCTTGTCGAGCGTCAGGAGGACGCGCTCGAGGGATAGAGGCTTCTCCAGAAAATCATCCGCGCCTCTCTTGACGGCCTGGACGGCGGTGTCCACGGTGCCGTGGCCCGAGATCATGACGACGGGAATCTCGAGGCCGCCGGCGCGCAACCGGTCGAGCACCGTGAGGCCGTCGACGTCCGGCAGCCAGACGTCGAGAAGGATCGCCTCGGGCGGCGGGCCGCTCTCCGAGAAGGCGTGCTGAAGCGCGTCCTGGCCGAGGCCGACCGCATCCACCGAGTAGCCCTCGTCGCTCAGGATCTGTGAGAGCGTCTTCCGGATGCCCGGTTCGTCGTCGCAGATGAGAATGCGCGGTCCGTCCGTCATGGCGTCGTCATGCCCTCATGCGGCCGGCCATTCGAGCAGGAAGCGGCATCCATGGGGAACATTCTCCTCCACGCGCACGCGACCAGCGTGCTCGGAAGCGATGCGCGCGACGATCGCGAGGCCGAGGCCGGAGCCGCGGGCCTTCGTGGAATAGGCGGGATCGAAGACGCGGCTCCGCTCCGCTTCGGGAATGCCCGGACCCTCGTCCTCGACGATGAGGCGTGCGTTTCCGCCCGCCACGACGGCGGCGATCCTCACGCGGCCGCCTCCGGGAGTCGCGGCGATCGCGTTGTCCACGAGATTGATGAGAGCGCGTTTCACCTGCTCGGCGTCCGCCCGGACGAGCGGAAGGCCGTCCGGGATCTCGGCCGCAACCGTCACCCCCCTCTTCACGTCCGCGTACAGCTTCGCCACCTGAGAGACGACCGCGCCGAGGTCCGTCGGGGCGAGATCGGCCGCCGGCAGGCGCGCGAATCGCCCGAAGGTGTCGACGAGAGAGGCGAGCGTGGTGACCTCCTCGATGATGGTGGAGGCGCCCTCGTCGACGACCGCGGCGAGGAGCGTGGGATCGTCCCCGCCGCGGGCGCGCCGGCGCATGCGCTCGGCGGCGAGGCGGATGGGTGTGAGCGGGTTCTTGATCTCGTGGGCCATGCGGCGCGCCGCTTCCTCCCACGCTGCTGCCCGCTCGGCCGCGACGAGCGCGGTCGTGTCCTCGAGCGTCACGACCCAGGCGCCGGCGTCGGCCGAGCCGGCGGGGACCTGCGTCACGCGGGCTTCGAGGACGCGGAGGCCGATCTTCAGCGTCGCCTCGCGCGCGGCCGCTGCCCCGCGCGCGCGAGCGAGAAACTCGGCCAGAGGTGCGAGGGCCGGTGCGGCGAAGAGGTCCTGCGCGCGGGTGAACGGCGTCTCCTCCTCGTGGCCGAGCAGGCGCCGTGCCGTCTCGTTGAGGAAGAACAGTGTGCCGTCGTCGCCAAAGGCGACGACTCCAGCGTCGAGGCGGGCGAGAATCGTCCGCACGCGGCGGCGCTCCTCGTCGACGCGCTGATTCGTCGCGGCCATCTCGGCGTTCGCCGCGACCAGTTCGCTGCGGCTCTTGCGCAGCTCCGAGGTCATCGCGTTGAAGGCGCGCGAAAGGGCGGAAATCTCGTCGCCGCCCTCGACTTCCACGAGCGCGTCGAAGTCGCCCGCTCCGACACGCCGGGCCGACGCGGCCAGCGCCGCGATGGGACGCGTCACGCGGTGGGCGAGGAGCAGTCCCACCCAGACGGCGGCGAGGAGGACGAGGAGCGCGAGGAGAAGGAAGAAGAGAACCTGCACGGCTTCGAGCTGCGCGCGCTCGGCCTTCAGCATCGCGTAGGCGGATGTCGCGCGGGAGAGCTGGCGCAGCGGCTCGGCCTCTGCGGGCGGGTCGAACGTGCCGACGACGAGCAGCCCGGAGGGCAAGAACACCACCGTGCGGGCTACCTGTCCGCCGTCATGAATGGCCTCGAGCCGCCTCGCGAGGCCGCGCGCCTTCGCGTCCTCCAGCCACTCGGCTCCGGGGTCGTGCACGTCGCGGAGCGGCCAGCGGGTGGCGCTGACGGCAACGGGCGGCAGGCCTGGGCGCCTCCACTCGATCAGGTCGACGCCCGATTCCTCGCGCGCGGCCGAAAGGAGCGGGAGGACTCCGCTCTCGCTGGCGGCGGCGAGCCGGGGTGCGAGGCGCTCGGCGGTCCTGCGCTCGAGTGCCGCCGAGCGCGCACGGAAGAGGTCCGCGACCTCCCGCCCGGCGCGCACGGTCTCCTCCACGGGCGGCGCGAACCAGCGCTCGACGCTCTTCTGCAGGAGGCCGGTCGTGGGGAGGACGAGGAGGGAGATGGGAAGAAGCGCGAGACCGACGTACGAGGCGACCACACGAACGCGGAAGCGCGAGCCGAAGACGCCGCGTCGCGATTCGAGAATGAGCTTCGCCATGCTCCTCACGAGCACGAAGGCAAGCGCGAGGATGAGGACGACGACGATGTAAAAGAGGACGAAGAGGAGGACGCGGTTCGTCGCCGCGACGGGTGCGAGATCGCGCGTGCGGAGGACGACGGCGTAGCCGCCCGCGAGCGCGGCGCCGAGGGCGAGCGCGATCGCGGCAAGAATCCTGTTGTCGCGCGCCCAGCGCCGCCGCGGCGCCGCGGGCGGAGACGAGTCGTTCAACGAGCGCCGGTCGCCGTCCACTCGAAGATCCCCGACCGCACCCAGGCGGTCTCGGCGCTCGTCGGAATCACCCCGAGCGCGACGCCGCTCCCATAGAGGCAGCGCACGCGGACCAGGAGCTTCTTTCCGAGCAGGTGATCACCCATCGTGAAGGACGGCAGGCCAGGCACTCTCGCGAGCGCCGCGGCTGCTTCGTCGCGCGTCGGGACGACCCTCGTATCCAGCAGCCGGGCGTCGAGCCGGCGCTCGACCGCGTAGTCGGACGTGACCGGCCGGTAGGTGGCCGTCACGGCATAGCGACGCTCGTCCTTGAGACTGTCGAACCAGAGGTTTCGGAAGACGAAGAGACGCATTTCCCAGGCGACGGTCGTGGGAAGTCCGGATGCGAGACGCTGTAGGACGTCCTCGGGCAGTGCAGGAGAGAGGTGTGCGTCGACGTGGAGGTCGAGGCCGGCAACCCACGTCGAGACGCCCGGGATGACCGGCCCGTCTTCCGCGACGAGGCCGTGGGCCGTGTTCGCCCAGGCGAAGAGAGCGGCCAGAAGGAGGAAGGCGCGTGTCCGCACCCCCGGACTTTAGCGGTTCGGCGTTTTTGGGTCAGATCCGCGCGGCCTGGGCGGCCGGGCGCGCCCGCGCGGACCGCCGGGGGGCCGCAAATGCGGCGCGAGCCCCGTCGAGCGATTCTTCACGCATGTCTCCGCGCAATTCTCTCTGCTCTCTCTGCATTTCCTCGCGGAGCAGGCGCGCGAGCATCGCGTGCATCGCATGTCCGGCCTTGTGCGCGACGACGTGGCCGACCACGGGGCGGCCCACCAGGGCGAGATCTCCGAGCAGGTCGAGCGCCTTGTGGCGCACGAACTCGTCGGCGAACCGGAGATCACCGTTCTCGACGCGGTCGCCGCCCACCACGATGCAGTTGTCTTCCCGGGCGCCGCGGGCGAGGCCGTGGGCCTTGAGCGCCTCGTATTCCGAGAGGAAACCGAATGTGCGGGCCGGCGCCAGGTGCGCGGTGTAGGAGCCGGGCGTGAGAACGAGCGTGATCGACTGCCGCCCGACGGCGGGATTCGGGAAGTCGATCGTGTACGTCACACGCAGGTCTCTCGCCGGGCGGATCTCGAGCTTCCTGCCGCCCGAATCGGGAACGGCGACGACCCGCGACGGGGCGAAGGGAATGGCGAGAGCGTCCTGCGCGACGAGGCCCGCAGTCTCGAACGCGTCGAGCCAGGGCAGCGCGCTGCCGTCGAGAATGGGCACTTCGGGGCCGTCGACCTCCACGAGGATGTTGTCGAGACCCGCTCCTACGGCGGCCGAGAGCAGATGCTCGACGGTTGTCACGTCGCGGCCGCGCTCGCCGAGCGTCGTCGCGTGGTCGAAACGCCCGGCCTCCTCGGCGATGGCGGGGACGAAAGAATCGACGTCGGACCGGTAGAAGACGATCCCGTGGTCCGGAGCCGCCGGATGCAGGACGACGTGGACGTGTCGACCCGAATGAAGCCCGATTCCCGCGAGTCTCACGCGCCGGGCGAGAGTGTTCTGTGAGCGCATTCGAATGCCGGTTTGCATGGCGGATGCCATCGCGTACCGTCCTGTTTCCCTGCGTTTTCGGAGGGGACGGCCTCCCGCCGGGACGGAGGGTGTGGCGGAGCCCCCTCACCTGCGGCTTTTCGGTCACACCGGCCGCCGGGCCGGCGCGTGCAGAATCGCGGCTGCTATTCTCTTCCTGATCCGGAGGCAGCCGTGCTCGCGCCTGTTGAAGAGAAGTACTACCAGGACTTTCTAGCGGTCCTCAGCCAAAAATGGCGACCGTCGAAGGCGGCGTTCTACACGCTCGATCCGGCGCAATCGGTTTTTCGCCTGAAGGCGCAGTTTGGCTTCAGCCGGACAGACCGCCTCGCCGAGCGGCTCGGCCGCAACGACACGGTCGTCAATTACATCTACGAGCACCGCGAGCCGACGTTCCTCAACAACGTGAACGCGGCGGGAAAGCTGACGGACCTGATGGTCCAGGGCACGTCCACGCGCATGCTCCTCGCGCCCCTCTATCTCGACGGCCGGATCATGGGGCTCGTCGACGTTCGCGAGAAGGCCGGCCGCATGGGCTTCACGCAGGACGACGTCATCGAGATTTCGGATCTCCTGCGGCGGTTCGCCATCGAGCTGCGCCGCATCGCGGACGCCCGCGGCGGATCCGCCATCTTTCCTTCCGACCCGGCTCCTCAGATCGAACGGCCCCTCGACCACGCGCCCACGGTGACGGCGCTCCCCTCTTCTCTGGAACGCACGTCGGGGTTTTCCACGGCTCAGCTCAGCACGTCGACGTCGGGCCTCTTCCGGCGAGCCGGCTCCGTGCCGGTCGAGCCCGAGGCCGAGAGCGGCAATCAGCTGCCGAATTCGGTGGCGCGTGCGCTCCGGCTCGTCGAAGACACACTCGCGCGCAGCTCGCCCCCGAAGGCCACCGCGGCCGCGGGCGGAGGGCTGACGCCGCGCGAAGCAGAGTTCATCGGCCTCTACCTTCCCACCTGTCTCAGCTACGAGGAGGTCGAGATCGCCGCCGTGTCTTCCTTCGTGCCGGGAGGCGCGACGATCACGATCGCCGCGCGGCGCCCTCTCGACCTCGACATCGCGCCGGCTCTCCTCGAAAATCTCGAGAAGATCTTCGCGAAGACGGCCGTGCCGTTTTCATTCGCGCCCGATCCTTCCTGGCGGTCGCTCGAGGTGGCGCATGCCGAAGCGCCCCCCTTGCGCCGGTCCGAGATCGTTTCCATCCAGTCGAGCGTCCTCGACAGCTCGGCCGAAGGCGTCGTCCTGTTCTCGCTGCTCTTCCGCCACGGCCCGAACCCCGAGGTCCGCGAAGCCCTCCGCGCGGCGCATGTCGTTCTCCGCAACGTCCTCGCAGGCAACCGCAGCGAGGCCCGCTTTCGCGAGGCGTATCGCGGACTCGTCAACAAGATTCTCGAGCCGGGCCTTCAGAAGCGCTCGGCGCTCAAGACGCACTGTTTCAACGTCGGGCGCATGGCGCGGAAGCTGGCCGCGCAGCTCGGGGTTCCGCCGATGGAGGTCGAGCAGATCACGGTGGCCGGCATCCTGCACGATGTCGGCATGCGCGAGCTCAACTACGACACACTCTACGCGAAGCGCTCCCTGACCGACGAAGAGCTGGCCCTTCTCCGCCAGCATCCACGCGTCGGAGCCTACCTCGTCGAGGACATCCCGTGGCCCTACCCGGTCGCTCCGCTCATCAAGCATCACCATGAACGGTGGGACGGTGGCGGTTATCCCGACGGGATCCGGGGCGACGAAATTCCGCTCGGCTCGCGCATCATCCACCTGTGCGAAGCGTTCGACGCCATGACGTCACCGACCTCGTATCGTTCCGTGCTGGCGGACTATCAGGCCATCGACATCCTCGAGTCGAAGGCCGGCACGCAGTTCGACCCCGAGCTCACGCCGGAGTTCAAACGGATGGTCGAGGAAGCTTCGGACTGAGCCGGGACTCCGCGTGAAATCCCGCATCGAGAGGATGGGCGAGAAGGCCGACGCGCGCCTCGCGCTCAAGAACGCGGGGCATCGCCCCGTCGCGTCGAACCGGCGCGCCTTCCACGAGTACAACATCGAGGAGAAGCTGGAGGCCGGCGTCTCGCTCACCGGCCCCGAGGTCAAGTCCCTGCGCGAGGGCAAGGCCAGCCTCCAGGACGGCTACGTGGCGGTGACGGGCGGCGAGGCCTGGCTGTGGAACGTCCACATTCCTCCTTACGGGGCGGCCAGCTACAACAACGTCGACGCGAAGCGAAACCGCAAGCTCCTGCTTCACAAGCGTGAGATCCTCCGTCTCGCGACGAAGATCAAGCGGTCGGGCGCGACCTGCGTGCCCCTGAACCTCTACTTCAAGGGCGCGCGCGTCAAAGTCGAGATCGCGCTCGTGACCGGCAAGAAGCTTCACGACAAGCGCGAAACGATCCGGCGCCGCGAGGCCGACCGCGAAGCTCGATCCGAGATGAAGTCCGCGCGGCGGCGGTAGACGGAGATGCGCGGGGAGCGGGCTCTCGAGCAGCCTTCCCGTTCGCCTCGTGCGATGTCGACCCGACTTCCGAACCTCGACCTCGGCGATCTCGGCGCCCTCACCCTCGCCCTCTTCTACGCGGTTGTTTTCAGCGTCCTGTCGCTGCTCCGTCACGCTGCATTCCACACGCACACGTTCGACCTCGGCCTTCACCATCAGGCAACGTGGAACACCCTTCACGGGCGGTTATTCCAGTACACCCTTCTCTCGACCGAGAGCCACGACCTGCCGATCCTTCTCGGCGACCACATCAACCTCATCCTCCTTCTCGCGCTCCCGTTCTACCGGCTTTTCGAGGGTGCCGGGACACTGCTCGTCCTCCAGGCCCTTGTCGTGGGTAGCGCGGCGTTCCCCCTCTTCCGGGTCGCCCGCCAGGTGACGGGCGGTATGGCGGCGGCGCTGCTCCTCGTCGTCGCTTATCTTCTCAACCCGGCGCTTCACGCCGCGAACCTCTACGACTTCCACTCGATCGTCCTTGGGGCGGCGTTCCTCGTGTGGGCTCTCTTCCGGGCGCAGGCGGGCGGCACCTGGAGCCTCGCCCTCGCCGTGGCACTCGCCCTTTGCTGTCAGGAGAACGTCGCGCTCGCCGTGGTCGGTCTCGGCATCAGCGTCTTTCTCCTGGGGCGGCGTCGCGCGGGCGTCGCCGTCGCCGCAGCCGGCGTCGCGTGGTTTGCTCTCTGCTTCTACGTTCTCCTCCCGCACTTCAATCCGGGAGTGGGCTCGAACGCCTTCTCCCGCTATCGCGAATTCGGCGCCACCCCCGGCGCCGTCGTGCTCGGCCTCCTTCGCGACCCGTCCCGCCTCCTGTCGCGCCTCCTCGAGCCCGGGACGCGCGACTGGCTCCTGTCGATGTTCGCGCCTTTCGGTTTCGTCCCGCTTCTGGCACCGCAAATCCTCGTTGTCGGAGCGAGCGAGCTGTTTCTCAACCTGATCTCGTCCTTCCCGTTCCAGCGAACGATCGACTTCCAGTACACGGCCATTCCCGTGGCCGCGGCGGCGCTGGCGGCGCCGTGGGGAACAAGAGCGATCGCGCGCCGCATCGGCTCCCGGCTCCGCCTCGATTCCCGGATGGCTGCGGCAGTCGTCGCCGGGCTCATCCTCGTATGCACGATCGGATTTCAGGTCGCCCGCTGGAACACCCTCCGGATCCTCGCGGATCCCTACCGGGCGTCTTACCGGGTGACGGACCACCACAGGATGGCGCCCCGTTTTCTGGGCGCGGTCCCGCCGGGGGCGACCGTCTCGGCCCAGGATGCCATCGTGCCGCACCTGAACCGTTCCGCGATCTGGTGCTTCCCGCAGGTGCGGAACGCCGACGTCGTCCTTCTCGATCTTTCGGGAGGGATCTTCCCCGTTTCCCTCTTCCCGCTTCGTGGACAGTCCCCCGAAGCCAGCTACTACGAGTACGTTCAGCGCCTTCTCGCCCATGGGGCCTATCGGATCGAGGACGCGACCGACGGATGGCTTCGCCTCTCCCGTGCGCGCGGACTCCTTCCGGCTGATGCCATCCGTCCCGGCGCGGACGGCGGCCCTCCTCCCGTCCTCTTCCGCGCGGCAGTGCATATCGTCGAGGCCCCGTTTCTCGTGCCGGCCTCCTCGCGCATGCCGCTCGTCGTCGAGATCGAAAATCTCTCCGAGGCGGTCTTCTTCTCCCGTGCAGAAGCACCCGACGCCTACGCCACGGGCGTGTCGGCGTATTGGATCGACCCGGCCACCGGCACCGGCGACGACCTGGGGGAACGCCTCTGGCTTCCGGCACGCGTCGAGGCCGGAGCGCGCGCGACGATTCGGGGCGAGTTGACGACGCCAGCCGAGCCGGGGATCTGGCTTCTCTATCTCGACGTCGTCACGGATCGCGTGGCCCGCTTCAGTGCGAACGGCTCGCCGACCGCCTCGATTCCGGTGACGGTCACACCCGCCTCGGCGCCGTGATCTTCCTGACGAGGCGCACGAACCAGTTCACGACGCAATAGCGGGAGGGGCGCATCTGGGCGCGCGGCTCGTAGATGTTCGAGAGCCGCAGCATCGTTCCGCTGATCCCGTGGACGTGGCCGTACATCTCGACCATCTTCGCGGCGGCGATGACCACCCGGCGTGTTCTTGTGCGCTGACGGCCCCTTCTTGAGCTGAACGCTCCGACAGATTCTGTCGATTCTCCCTGGGCGGGGAGCCACTTTGTTGTGGATGAGAACTCAATACAGGGCGCTTTTCGCCCCCGGCCTGACCGGACGCCGTGACCGCGGACACCAAAGAGCGGTTTGACGCGTGAGGTTGGCGCACTTAGAGACGGAGCCGGGTGGTTTCCGGGCGCGGGCACCGGTCCGGCAGCAAATGTGAATATGAACCGGGCATTTTTGCGGTTTAGGGGCCGAGGTCTCGCGGCGGCTGGGGTCGTGCTGGCGGCTCTCGTGGGCGCCAGTCCTGGTCGCGCGACGACCTACCTCCCGATCACGGACGCGGACCTCATCCGGCGTTCGTCCGTTGTCGTGCGGGGTGCCGTCGAGTCCGTGCACGTCGAGGAGGGGCTGGCCGGCTTCGTCACCGTCTATCGCTTTCGCGTCGAGGAGACATGGAAGGGCGGATCGGCGCCGGAGATCGAGGTCCTCGTCCGGGGCGGGTCGAACGGAACGCGGGGGACGGCGGTCTGGGGAATGCCGGAGTTCCGGCCCGGCGACGAGGAGGTCCTCTTTCTCAACGCCGGCCGCGACGGACGCTTCCGTGTCAGCGAGCTGATGCTCGGCGCTTTCGAGGTCGTCGAGGACGCAGCAGGGAAGCGCTTTGCGATGCGGACGCGTCTCGCGCTCGGCGACGTCGGATACGCGCGCGTCGCGCGTGAGGACGGCGAGCCTTCCGACGAGGCCGAGCCTGTTCGTGAACTCGCTGCGTTCCGCGCGGTCGTCCGCGAGCCAGCGTCGTACGCGGCGCGCGCGCGGCTCGCCGCGGCAAGCCACTCCGTGGCGGGAACGCTACTCCCGCGTACGAGCGGGCGGCGCACCCCGAACTGGGTCCTCGTCAATCCGCCGAATCAGTCGCGCTTCAACTGGAGCCCGGGAGGGCAAGCCACGGCTTCCGTCGGCTACACGCCAGGCGGACAAGCGAACCTGAGCGACGGGTCCGCGGGGATTTCGCACATCGCAACGGCCGTGAGCTCGTGGGTGGGTGTGACGGGCGCGAACATCCGACTCGCGGCGCCCACGGCCGGAACGTCCGGCGTGACGATCGTCGTCAACCTGAATGTCGCGGCCGACCCGTACGGCTTCTGGACGACCCCCTTCTGCGGCGGAGGCGTCCTCGGCGTCGCGAGCTCGCACTATTCCGGAACGCACACCTGGGCGGGCGGGACGTGGTTCAGTTCGGTCTCGGGAGGCGTCTGGATCCGCGCCTACTCGTGCCCGACGAACGTGTCGTACTACGCGAACGTCCTCCCGCACGAGCTCGGGCACGTTCTCGGCTTCGGCCATTCCGACATGGCGGTCGACGTGCGGGACGCGAACAGGGCCAACAACTGCCTTGCGACCATGAAGTCCTGTCTAGGTCCGTGCGGTCAGGCCCCGTGCAACTTGGTCGACAACGTCAGGATCCCGTTCACGCTCGGGGCCGACGACATGGAGGTCGCGCGCTTCGTCTATCAGGCGGCGAACCCGCCGCCCCCTCCACCTCCGGCCGTTTCCGCCGCGACGGGATTCAACGCCGTCGCTCCCTGCCGCGTGCTCGACACGCGCAACGCCGCGGGCCCGCTAGGCGGGCCGCAGATTCTCGCGAGCGGCTCGCGTTCGTTCGTCGTGACGGAAGTCTGTGGCGTGCCTCCGGGCGCCGTCGCGATCTCGGCGAACGTCACGGCGGTCAACCCCGCGGTGACCGGAGACCTTCTCGTCTACCCGAACGGCATCGCGTCCCCGCCGACGGCCTCCACGATCAGCCTCCGGGCCGGCCGCACGCGCGCGAACAACGCGCTCGTCTACCTTGCGCCGGACGGCAGCGTGATCGTCAAGAACGGCTCCGCGGGAACGCTGGACCTCGTCCTCGACGTGAACGGATACTTCCAGTGAACGTGACCATGACTCGACGGGCGGCAGGCGTTTTCTTCGCGGTGGCGCTCGTTCTCCGTGCGCCCGTCGCGGCCGAGCGCCCGGCCGACCGCCTTGTCGCCACGAGACCGGGGCCGCTCTACGGCACCGCGGACGGGGGCGAGGCCGAGCTTCTCGCGTTCGACATGCGTCTTGCTCCAGCCCTCTCGTCGCTGTCCGCGGGAGAACGCCTCGCCGTCGACGCGTGGCCCGTCGCGCCCGGCGTTTTGCGCACGATGATCCTGACGCGGACCGAGGTCTATGCGCCAGACGCGAAGATCGTCGCGATCGGGAAGAGCGGCGAGGTCGAGGTCCCGCGCTCGACGTGGGTCTTCTTCCAGGGCCGCGACGTCAACGGCTCGGCCCGCGTTGCCGTCGCGCTCGACCCCGCCACGGGTGCGATGCGGGGGCTCGCAAGCTCCGAGCGCGGGCTCCACGAGCTGCTCCCGCCCGACGCGTGGACCGGCGGCCGACACCGGCTCGCGGCTCCCGAGACGCGGGATGCCGACGGAACGCCGAGAACGTGGAGATGCGCGGAGGAAGACCTTCCCCTTGCTCCTTCCACTCCGTCGGGGCCGACGGCGGACGGGGGACCGGGACGCGAGTCCCTCGCCGCCCGGACGCCTCTCGCGGTGTTCTCGAAGTACGCCGTCGTCGCGATCGACACGGACAACGAATTTATGGGGACAAAATTTTCCGACAACACGACGAACGCGACGAACTACATCGCGAACCTCTTCAACCTGATGAACATCATCTACGAGCGCGACGTCTCGCTCCATCTCCTCCAGGGCTACACGATCCTGCGCCTCTCGACCGTGACGGACCCGTATGTACAGAACTCCGGCAGCAACGCGAACGTCTCCGAGCTGAGCGAGTTCGCGAGCTACTGGGGTGCCCATTACGGCGGCGTGAAGCGAATGCTCGCCGCGTTCCTCTCGGGCAAACAGCCGACGACAAACGCGGCCTCCGGCATCGCGTACATCGGCACGCTCTGCAACACCGGATTCGGGTACAGCTTCAGCAAGATTCTGAGAAACCCCGGGGATAGCTCCTCGTTTGACGTCCTGATCACGGCGCACGAGATCGGCCACAATTTCGGCTCGCCGCACACACACTGCTATTCGCCCCCGGCCGATTCGTGTGTCTCGACGCCCAACCCTACGTCTTGCTACAATGGCGCAACTTCCTGCCCGGCGCCCTTGGTGATCAATGGGTTCACCGCGACGGGCACCCTCATGAGCTACTGCCACCTGAGCTGCGGTGGCTCGACACTCGCCTTCCATGCGCGTTCGTTGAGCGAGTACCTGAACGGGAACATTCTTTCGGCATCAACCGGGGCGTCTGCGTGCATCTTTGCAGGTTCCGTCGTTCCGGCAGGCCCAACCGTCTCCGGCATCGTCCCCGCAATAGGCTCGACGACCGGCGGGACCTCCGTCACGATCAACGGCACGGGGTTCGTGTCTGGCGCGACGGCGGCGTTCATCGACGTCACGGGCTCCGTCTCCCTGACCTCCGTCGCCTTCGTGAACGCGGGCCAGCTCACGGCCGCGACGCCCGCGCACGGCGCCGGCGCCATGGACGTCGTCGTCTTCAACCCCGACAACTCCACGGCGACGCTGCGGAGCGGTTTCACCTACACCGGCGTCGGCGGGCCGCCGCCTCCGCCGCCCGTCTCGGCTGCGACCGGCTTCAACGTGATCACGCCCTGCCGCGTGCTCGACACGCGCAACGCGGCGGGGCCGCTCGGCGGGCCGTCGATCGGGGCCGGCGGCCTACGCTCGTTCGTCGTGACCGGCGTCTGCGGGGTTCCGTCGGGCGCCGTCGCGATCTCCGCGAACGTCACGGCGGTCAGCCCGGCGGCGGCCGGAGACCTCCTCGTCTACCCGAATGGCATCGCGGTCCCGCCGACCGCCTCGACAATCAGCCTCCGGGCCGGCCGCACGCGCGCGAACAGCACGCTCGTCTACCTGGCGTCCGATGGCAGCTTCCTCGTCAAGAACAACTCGGCGAGCGCGCTCGATTTCCTCGTCGACGTGAATGGCTATTTTCAATAGGGGAGTCGCCGTGCGAGGGACTCTCGTCCTCGCCGGACTCGTTCTCGCGGGCGCCGTGCGCGGCCAGGCCGTGCAGGGCGGCCCGCTTCCCGGTCCACTTCCGCTCTTCCCGCCGGACAACTGGTGGAACGCGGACGCGAGCATGGCGCCTGTGGACGCGAACAGCGCCGCGTTCATCGCATGGATCGGCGCGACGAAGGGGATGCATCCGGATTTCGGCGGCAACTCCGCGCCCGCTCCGGAGATCTACGGCATGCCGTACGTCGTCGTGCCCGGTACGCAGCCCCTCGAGCCGATGGCGTTCGACTACGCGTCCGAGAGCGACGCCGGCGCGCCGGGCAGGCCTCCAGGCTATCCGATCCCGGCCGAGGCGAAGACCCAGAGCCACTGGATCGAAGGCGGGTACGCCGGCAACTGCGACTCCTCGACGCCGCCGTGCCGGGGCGACAAACACATGCTGATCGTCGACGCGGACCACCGGCTCCTCTTCGAGACATGGAACACGCGCTGTGTGCCCCCGGGCTCGGCGTCGTGCACGTGGCGTGCGGGCTCCGGCGCCGTGTTCTCGCTCGACTCGAACGCCCGCCGCCCGGACGGCTGGACGAGCGCCGACGCCGCGGGGCTCGCGACCCTGCCCGGCCTCGTCCGCTACGACGACGTCGCGGGGGCTGGGCCGATCCGTCACGCGTTCCGCGTCACGCTCCGCGGCTCGAACGGATACGTGTATCCGGCCTCCCACGTCGCGGGTTCGAACGCGAGCGCCCCGCCTCTGGGAGCGCGGCTCAGGCTGAAGGCGGCGAAGGACATCTCGACGTTTCCCGCCGACGCGCAGAAGATGTTCCAGGCTATGAAGACGTACGGGCTCATCGTGGCCGACAACGGTTCGGACCTCTACGTCCAGGGCACGTACGACACGCGCTGGAACAACGGCGTTCTCAACCCGGCGTTCTCGGCGATCCACGCGAGCGACTTCGAGATCGTTCAGCTCGGTTGGCGGCCGTCCGCAGCCCCGGTCGCCACGAGCCTTCGCGTACTCCCGCCCTGCCGGGTCGTCGACACGCGGCGCGCGCAGGGGCCGCTCGGTGGGCCGGCGATTCCCGCGAGCGGCGTCCGCACGTTCGCGTTCGCGGGCGTGTGCGGCGTGCCCCCGACGGCGGTCTCGATCTCCGCGAACGTGACGGTCGTCGCACCGGCCGCATCCGGCGACGCGATCGTGTACCCGGCCGACGTCGGCCAGCCCGGGGCCTCGACCATCAGCTTCACCGTCGGGCGCACGCGCGCGAACAACACCCAGATCCTCCTGTCGAAGGACGGCATGGAAAGTGCCTCGTTCAGGAGCAACGCCGCTGGGGCGCTCGATCTGGTGATCGACGTCAATGGTTACTACGAATGAGGTTTGCGAAATCTGTCGGTCTGGCCGTGCTCGTGGCGACGATTGTCGTCGCCGCCGAAGGTTCCGCTCAGACGCCGCCGACTCGGATCGCGTTCCGCGTGCCCTTCCCGAAGCCCGCCCTCGGGACTCCCGGCGGAGAGGCCATCTTCGCGGACCTGGGCCTGTCGGGTGGCCGGAAGTCCATCGTCTTCGGGACGACCGCAAAGAAGCTCTACGTCCACGATTTTGACGGCACGGTCGCTCCGGGCTGGCCGAAAGACCTGCCCGGCGAGGTGCGCAGCAGCCCGGACGTCGCGGATTTCGGACTCGGCCACGGGACGACGGACATCGTCGTCAGGTTCGGCGGCGGCAACGACTCGGGGACGGTCGGCGGCGTCGCGGCGTTCCAGCGGGACGGGACGCCAATCTAGATTCGCAACGGCGTGTTCGACCCCCTCCATGGTTTTCCCGGCGCCGCGACGTTCGAGATCCGCGTGACCGTCGACCCCCTGACGGGCCCGGAGCCGCGTCACCAGTAACGCGCCCTGTTCGTGCGGTAGTACGCCAGAGTCCTCTCGAGCCCGTCAAGGAGCGGCGTCCGCGGCCGCCAGTCGAGCATCTTGCCGATCTTCCGGATGTCCGAGTAGAAATCGCCGGGCTCCTGCGCCTTGCGCTCCGCGGAGAAGGGCGCAAATTCCCAGCGCGCCCCGGTGAGCGCCGCGAGCGTCTCGGCCACTTCGCGGAACGTCGTCGGCTCGCCACCGCCAACGTTCAGGACCTCGCCGACGGCCGCGTCCGAGAGGGCCGCGAGGAGGATCGCCTCGACGCAGTCGTCGACGTAGAGGAAGTCGCGGAGGATCGTCCCGTCTCCGAAGACGGGCATCGTCGCGCCGTCGAGAGCAAGACGCGCAAACCAGTTCACGACGCCGTAGCGCGAGTGCCGCATCTGGGCCCGCGGCCCGTAGATGTTCGAGAGCCGCAGCATCGTCCCGCGGACTCCGTGGAGGTGCCCGTACATCTCGACGATCTTTGCGGCCGCGAGGTTCGAGATCTCGTGGAGGCCACGCGGGTTCGTCGGCGCGTCCTCGGCGACGGGCAGGGAGTCCGCGGCGCCGTACTCGCCGCGCGTGCCGATGTAGACGACCCGCGCGGTAGGGTTGTGGCGCTTGAGCGCCTCCATGAGGACGGTCGTGCCGCGGATGTTGATGTCGATGTCCGGGAACGGATCCGTGAGCGAGAGGACGTGGTCCATCTGGCCCGCGAGGTGGAACACGACGTCGACGCCGCGCACGGCCTTGCCCATCGCGGCGGAGTCGCGGATGTCGACGAGGTCGACGGCGACCGAGCCCTCGACGGGCGCGAGATTGAACTTGTTCCCGCCGTAGCCTGGGATCATGGCGTCCACGACCGAGACCTGTGCGCCGCGCCCGACGAGGGCGATCGCGAGGTTCGACCCGATGAAACCGGCGCCGCCCGTCACGAGGGCTCGAGTGCCCGAGATGGGCGGTAGGGCGGTCGTCATGGTGGTTGAGCATAGCCGGAGGGTGTCAGGGCTCGTCTCACGGACACGGCGGGGGGCGGCATTGCTTCGTCCGACGGTTTCTGTCAGAGGCGCCGGACCGTTTGGGCAAGAAATCCGACGAGTAACCCTCACGCAAGCCTCGGTTTTCGTGCGGGGCTCCCGCGCTTACCGAGGGCGGCCTCCTCGTCGTCCTCTGGCCATTCTGCTGTCATGGGACGGCACGGGCCGTGCAACGTTTTCGAACCATTCGGCGGGCGCTCTCGATCTCGTCGTCGACGTCAACGGTTTACTTCAGATGAGCCTTTCGAAATTTGTCAGACCGGCCCAACGCGAGGCGACGATTCTCGGCGCCCGGATGGGGTCTAGGTCACTTTTTTGGAGCAGTTGCGGTTCAGGACCCACTTTCGGAGGGCTCGAGACCAGCAACGTGAGGTCTCGTCACTACTCCTTGAAACGCTATACTCAATTAAGATCATCGTGCATCGGGAAAAAGGAGGCTCTCCCATGAGCAAGGCTGGAATCGCTCGCTCGCTCGTCATCCTCTCGGTGGCTGCGGCCGGCTTCGTGACGCGCGAGGCGCAGGCGCAGGCGCAGGCGCAGGGCCTCCAGTTCTTCGCGGTGACCCCCTGCCGGGCCGCGGACACACGCCTCGCGTCCTACAACTCGGGTGCGTTCCTGAACGGGCCGCCGAACATGCAGGCCGGTCCCGTGCGCGCGTACTTCGTCAAGGGAAAGTGCGGCGTGCCCGACACGGCGCAGGCCGTCTCGCTCAACGCCGCAATCCTGAACCCCACTGCCACGGGCTTCCTGTCGCTCTGGCCGGCCGGCGGGGTGTTCCCGGTCGTGTCGACGATCAACTTCCTGCAAGGCGAGCCCGGTCTCGCGAACGGCGCCATCGTGCCGCTCAAGGCCTGCGCCTCGCCCTGCGCGGACCTGAACGTCGTGTACGGCAACGACGGGACTCCCGGCAAGTTCCTCGACTTCGTCCTCGACGTCACCGGCTACTTCCAGTAATTCCGGGCCGGGGCCGGCGCGCCCGTTGGCACCGTCCGTGCAGTTCCGTCCATGATGCGCGAGACGGGGTGGTTCCGGCGCCTTGCGGTGGTGGTCCTTCTCGGGCTTCCGTCGCTTGCGGTTGCCGTCAACTACCCGGAGCGGGGCGGGTTCCCGTTTCAGATTCCGGGAGGCGGCCAGTTGCGCGGGGGGCATCCCGCGATCGCGGATCTCGGTAACACGCCCGGCCACAAGTCCATCGTCTTCGGGACGTCGAACAAGCTGCTCTACATCGTCGAGTGGGTGAACTCCACGACGTGGCGCGTCCGGCCGGGCTTCCCGGTGACGCTGCCGGGGGATCCGGTGGGAAGTCCCGCGATCGGCGACCTCGGCTCGGGACACCCCGACATCGTGATCGGCTACGGCTCGACGTTCTCGAACCCGGGCAAGGGCGGGGTCATGGCCATCTCGCGTGACGGGACTCTCCATGGAGGAGGCGCCGTACTCTGGGACCACCCGTCGGGAGACTTCAACAACGACGGCGTTTCCGATCCCGTGATCGGGGCTCCGGCGATCGGCGACATCGACGGGGACGGCTTCCCGGACATCGTCTACGGGTCGCTCGACGCGAACGTCTACGCACTGAACGCCGCGGACGGTTCACTCAAAGCCGGGTGGCCAATCTTCGTGCGGGACACGATCTTCTCCGCCCCGGCGCTCCACGACATCGACGGAGACGGCAAGCTGGACGTCGTCATCGGGACGGATGCCCACCTCGAGGGCTCGCCGTACAACACCCCCGCTGGCGGCTGTCTCCACGTCTTTCGTTACGACGGCACGGAGGTCCTCGGCTTCCCGCGGTGCATCGACCAGGTGATCGTGAGCGCGCCGGTCGTCGGCGACATCGACGGCGACGGCCGGCCCGAGATCGTCGTGGGGACGGGAATGTTCTATCCCTCCGGGACGCACGCGGTCCACGCCTTCAAGTGCGACGGCACGCTCGCGGCCGGCTGGCCCGTCGCGGTGGACGGGCAGGTCGCGAGCTCGCCCGCTCTCGCGGACCTCGACGGCGACGGGATCCTCGACGTCGTCGTGACGGACTTCACGAGCTCGCCCAGCTTCCTCGCGAAGGTCTACGCGTTCAAGGGGACGACCGGAGCGCTCCTCTGGAAGAGGATCCCGCTGATGTACGCCGGCGGGCAGGCGCCCAGCGCGGGGGATCCCGTCGTCGCCGACGCGCTCGGGAGGAGCTCGACCCCGTCGGCGGCGCAGGCGCAGGTGCTGGTCGCCGTGAACACCGAGATCGTCGCCTTCTCGAACACGGGGACACAGCTCACGGAATCCCAGAGCGGCCTCGGGGGCCTCAAGTCGTTCGGGACTTCGACGACGATCTCGAACGTCGGAGCGACGACGATCGACTCGTCCTCCGTCATGGATGTCGTCACGGTTTCCGCGACCCCCTTCCCCTCGGCGTTGAACACGGAGGTCCACGTTTTTAACCCTCCGCGCACGTATGCCGTGCCGACGCCGCCGTGGGGCATGGTCCGCGGCAACGTCGCGCGCACCGGCGTATACCCCGGGACGGCCGCCTGCGTGGACGCCCACGCGCCCACGACGTTCGTCGCGCTCACGCCGTGCCGCCTTCTGGACACGAGGAACACCGCCGGGACATGGGGAGGCCCGTCCCTGGGCGCGGCGCGCGCGCGCGCGTTCCCGGTCGTCGGCCGGTGCGGCATCCCCGCCGACGCGAAATCCCTTTCCGTGAACCTGACGGCGGTGAACCAGAGCGCCGCGGGGAACGTGCAAGTCTACGGCGGAACATGGCCGTCGCCGACAGCCCTCACCGTCCTCTACAATGTACTGCAGACGCGCGCCGCCTGCGCGCTCGTGCAGGTAGGAGCGGGCGCCGTCGTGATCCAGAACAACCAGTTCGCCGGCACGGCGGACGTGGTCCTCGACGTGAACGGCTACTATCACTGACGGTTTGTCCGCGTTACTCTTTGCTAAGCTTGTAGGGGTCTTGACGCCTGCCCGAAGCTCCTCCTCCCTCCGCCGCTTCGGCCTCGTCTTGCTGGCCGCCTTCCTCGTGTACAACGCAAACCTGAGGCACATTGCGAGCTACGACAGCTACGCGGCCGGCCAACTGCCTTTTCGCCTCCTGACGGGGCACGGCCTCACGCTGGAGGACCCGAGAGGACTCCCTCCGTACGTCCGCTACTCGATCGTCACGTCGCGCGACGGCTCGTTTGTGTCGCTCTATCCGGTCGTGGGCTCGATCCTCGTGACACCGCTCTACGTACCGGCGGTCGCTCTGGTGGTTCTCCGTCCCGGCACGAATCGCGACGACCTCCGAATGGTCATGGAGAAGGTCTCCGCGTCCGTGATCATGGCGGCCGCGGCCGGACTGATGTTCCTGGTCCTCGAGACGCTCGTGGCCGGACCGACGGCCCTCCTGCTCACGGCCGCCTATGCGTTCGGGACCACGAGCTGGGCCACGAGCAGTCAGGCCCTCTGGCAGCAAGGGCCCTCGCAGTTCCTCCTCGGGGCGATCCTCCTCGTCTTCGTCCGTGGCTTCGAGACGCCGGCGCGTCTCGCGCTCCTCGGCGTCCTTGCGGGCCTTTTGACCGCAAACCGGCCGACGAACCTCGTCTTTCACGCGGCGATCGCCGTCTTCGTCCTCGTCCGGCTGCGCCGCCGGGCGTGGCCGTTTTTCGCGACGAGCGCCGTGGCGGGAGCTCTTCTCGTTGCATACAACCTCCACCACTTCGCACGCCTGTCGGGCGGCTACGGGACGCTCGACGCGTCCCATCCCGCGTTCTTCGGGCACAACGCCTGGGGTTTTCTCGGGCTGTTGGGCCTGCTGTTCAGCAACCGCGGCCTCTTCATCTTCTCCCCGTTTCTCCTTCTGGCCCTCGCGATCCCATGGGCCGGCGCCTGCAGGTTCCCGGGGATCAAGGTTCTCCTCGCGTCCTACGCCGTCTGTCTTTACCTGCACGGTCATTTCTTCGATTGGGCAGCCGGCTACTGCTACGGCCCGCGTTACGTGCTCGACGGGCTCCCGATTCTCGTGGTCGCCATCGCGCCTGCCTTCGAGCGAGCCTGGAAGTCGGTCCCCGGCCGGATCCTTCTCGCGTTCACCGTCGCGTTCTCGGTGTTTCTCCAGGTCGTCGGCGTTTTCTTCTATCCGCAGAACGACAGCGGGAACGAGGACCACGGCTTTTGGACGATCGAGCGCTCCTCGCCGGTTCTCGCGCTTCAGGGCGGGCCGGCGACGCCCGACTTTCTGGGCTTGCTGCTTCCGGGGATCGCGATGACGCACAAGCTCGCGCCCGACGAGACGCGCGTTCGATACGACTGGGAAGTCTTACCCCCTCCGAGCTGGCCGCGCGGAACATCGCGCGTCCTGAAGTTGCGCGTCGAGAACCGGGGGACCGCGGCCTGGTCGTCGTTGGGAGGAATGATGGCGCGCGGTGCCGTCCGGCTGAGGCTGAGCTGGTACGCGGCGGACCGCCTTCAGGACCCCGGGCTGGCCGTTAGCGACGCCTGGTTGACCTGGCGCCTCCAGCCAGGGCAGTCCCTCTCGAAGGACCTCCGCGTCGTCGCACCCGGCGAGATCGGCCCGGCGGTACTCGTCGTGACGCTTATCCAGTACCGGATGGAGGAGGGGATCTTCGGAGGGCCCGGCTCCGAGCCGATCGCCGTCGGCGTGGACGTCACGCCCTGAACCGGGCGCACGGCGCTCGGCCTCAGTCGGGGGGGAGTAGTCGGACGCCGCCTGGGGCGTTGCGATAGACGACGTACGGCCCGACGACGTCTCGGCGGAAGGGCCGGCCTTCCTTCGGAAGCGCGTACTCCATGTACTTCTGCCGTGGATCGCCGTCGAAGAACACGTAGGCGGGTTCGTCGGCCGCGTTCGCCGCCTTCGTGTACGCCTTGTCGCGGTCCCAGTCGCGGAACAGCCCGAGTCGGATGTCGCCCTTCGAGCGCATCGCGACGACGTAGCTGATCCAGTAAGAGCCGTAGCCCGTCGTCACGTTCGCGCGCTTCAGGTACGCAATGAGCGCCCCGCACGGGTCGGCGAGCCGCCCGAGTCGGCCCGACCCGTCGAGGAGGCCCGTCTCGCGATACCACGCGCGGGTCCGGAGCGCCGGGACCGCGAGAAGAATCACTCCGAGCGCGAGCGCGACCGTGGGAATGCGGCGCGCCGACGACGCGACGAGGCCCGCGGCGAGGACGACGAGGCCTGTGAGTGAGGGCAGCAGGTAGCGGTTCGAGAAGACGTCCTGCGGGTTCGGTGAAAGGGCGAAGAGGACGACGTTCAGGAGCACGAGGCCCGCGAGCGCGAGCTCGACGCGCCGGAGGTGCGGTGCGAAGCCGATCCGCGTCCGGAGCGCCGCAGCGAAACCCGAAAGGAGAACCGCTGCGAAGACCACGCCGAGGAGCCTGAGAGCGACTGTGTTCGCACCGAGATACGGAACGAGATCGGAGCGGTCGGCGGGATTGACCCCGAGAAAGACGGGCAACACCTTGTGGAGGAGGAGCTGGAAGTTGAATGCGATCTGGTCCGGGTTGGCGAAGCTGTAGGTGATGCGTTTCTCCCCAAGAGTCCCCCTCAGGATTGCGCGGATTTTGGGCGCCCAGCCGACGGCGAATCCCGCGAAAAAGAGCGCCAGCGCGAGCACGACGCCGCGCCCTCTCTCGCGCATCGAAGACGCGCCGGCGGAGACACGCTCCCACGCGAGCACCGCGAAGAGCGGGAAGAGAACGAGGAGGTAGACGAGGAAAAGTGAGTAGACGTAGAGCCCGAAGCCGCAAAAGAGACCGAAGAGCGCGGCGGCCCGGCCGTTCCACAACCCGGGTGGTCGCGTGAGGACGAGGAACCCGGCCGTCCCGAGAGCAACTGTCAACAGATACCCGCCGCTCGCCATCGTGGACCACTGGATGATCTGCGGTGAAAAGACCGCCGCGCCCGCGGCGGCGGCGATGGCGCCGGTCCCGCCGTAGAGCCGCCGCGCGAGCGCAAACGCCGCGGTGACGAAGAAGAGAAGCGTCGCAACGGCCGTCAGCTTGAACGCGATCGGCTCATAGCCCAGCACGGCCACGAACGGGATCGAGAGAATTCCCTCGGCGACCCCGTAAGAGGTCGCATCCCAGTTGTAGAAGCTCACGGGGCCGCCCGTCATCATGCGTTGGACCACGAGCGCGTCGACAGCCTCGTCCGAGTTGAAGAGCGGGGCCGCATTGTAGAGAACCGGGATCCGGACTACGACGGCGGCGAGGAGGAGGGCGGCGAGGGCTGCGCCGGCCGTGCGGGACGGAATCACGCGCCGATGTTATCGAGGCGGGCCACGATCCGCGCAGCCGCCCGATCCCAGGTCCACGTGGACGCCATCTCGGCCGCCGCGCGCCGGCCCTTTTCCGCGGCCTCTTCGCGGTTCTCGCACAGGCGGCGGAGCAGCGCACGAAGGTGGTCGGGGTCCGGATCGGCCCACGAGAAGCCGTCGTAATACGGGCACACCGCCTGGGCGGGAATCGTGCCTCGCGTGGCGAGCGGGTAACAGATCCCCTCGTGTGCGAACTCGGTGTGGGCGCCCCAGTCCGTGGCGATCGTCGGGAGGCCGCACGCCATCGCTTCCATGAGCGGCATGTCCCAGCCCTCGCCGCGGCCCGCCGAGACGTAACAGTCGGCGGAGCGGTAGAGGGAGCCGAGCTCGGCGTACGAGAAGTCCCGGTTGTATACGAACGCGATCCGGCCCCCGAAGGGGTCGAGGCCGAGCGCGCGGACCTGTTCCTTGAGGTCGATGGTCCCGTCGCGGTGCATGACCTTGCAGACGAGGAGGACCGCGTCGCCGCTGCGGAAGGTCTCGTTGAAGACCCGCATGAGGAGCTCCGGCTGTTTTCTCTCGCCCCACTCGAAGTTCGAGAGGAACACGTAGTCGCCGTGGGGGTTGCGATGCTCCCGAATGCCGGGGTGGAAGTGGTCCACGTCGACCCCGAGACCCATCACGTGGATGGGCTTTCGGACCCCGCAGCGGAGGAGCCCTTCGCGATTGAATCGCGTCGGAACCCACACCTCGTCCATCGCGTTCGCTTCCTCGACCCAGTCCGGGGGGAAGCCGTCCACCTCGAGCATCGTGTAGCCGATCCGATAGCGACCGCGGTTCCGGTGGAAGACGTCGCCCTGCCCATACAGGACGGAGACGTCCGGGCGCCGCGGCACCCCGCGGGCCGCGACGACGTCGAGGAGGTGGTCGCTCATCCCCTCGGGCTCGGGGACCGGAAAGGGGGTTCCGCGCCCGTAGACGTACTCGTATCCGACGCGGACGCCGGCGTGGTCCAGTGCACGGACGATCTCCCGGCTGCTCATCGCGTAACCGGTCGAGAAATTCATGATGGACTGCCAGGAGAGTCGCCGCGAATAGCGCCCCTCGAGTGCGCCCCGCCAGCTCCGCGAAAAGGTCTTCCGGCTCTTCGAGAAGATCTTGCGGAAGAGGCCGGGTTTGTCGCCCGTCGAGCCGTGCTCGGCATGTACGATCGTGACGTCGCCGCAGCACAGCGTCCGAAACCCGGCCTTACGAGCGCGAAGGCAGAAGTCCGTGTCCTCGAAGTACGAGACGTAGTCCTCCGAAAGCCCTCCGAGGGCCGTCAGGGCCGCGCGTCGGACGTAGGCGCAGGCGAACACGACCCCTTCGACGTCTCGCAGGCGCGCGTACTGGTTGACGTCGGCCTCGAGTGCCCCGATCTGCTGGCCCCACATCGTGTCCGGAAGGATGTACGTCCCGGCGTGGAGCAGGCGCCCGTTAGGGAGCACGAGGCGGCAGCCGACGATCCCGATGTCGGGCGCGGACACCGCTGCCGCCCGAAGCGTTTCGAGCCAGCCCGGCTGGTGGATCTCCACGTCGTTGTTAAGGAGGACGACGTCGGACGCCGGATCGGCCGCCCGGATCCCCATGTTGTTGCCACGGACGTAGCCGAGGTTTCGTTCGTTGCGGATGGTGCGGATCCACGGGATCGCGCGGAGTCGCTCGGGTGTCTCGTCCTCGGACCCGTTGTCCACGACGAGGACATCCACGGCCGACAGGTCGGTGTTCCGCCGGAGCGTCTCGAGACAGCGCTCGGTGAGCGGCCAGCGATTCCAGCAGAGGATGACGATCGTGACGCTGGGAGCCGTCAAATCTTCTCCACGGGTGCGCTCCGCTCCCAGAGCGTTTCCAGCTCGTGCCGGACCGTCGAGGGAGTCAGGGTGCCGGCATCGAGCGTTCGGAGAAGCTCGGCGTACCAGAGATCGTGGTCGCCTTCCCGGGGCGCCGCAACGGGTCCCGTGAGGATCGAGAGCTCGTCGGCGGGCAGGTGCGTCACGAGCGCGTGAAGCCTCGCGCGCAGCTCGCCGGCAACGCGCTCGAGCTCGTCGGCCCGGGCCTTCCAGTAGAGGGCTTCGCTCATCGGTTTCCGCCTACCAGCGGCGACCCATGACGCCGCGCAGCCACTGCGCGGCCTTCCAGGCGTTCGAGGCGTGAATGGCAACGATGTAACGCTCGCGCTCGTCGAGGCGATTGCGCAGGGAGGCCCGAAGCGTCTCGCTCTCGACGAACCGGTGTTCGACCCTCCGGATCTCGCTCTGGAGCCGTTCGATCACGTGGCGCGCCTGCTCGACCGCAAACGTCTGCTCGTCGAGTCGAACCTGGGCCTGGGCGAGCCGTTCGATAGCCAGGGCGTCGGTGGTCGGGATAGGTGTCTGCTCGCTCATTTTTGCCCGGGATCCTGCGCGGTCGCGAGAGCCCGGAATCGCGACCGATTGTAACGGAGGCGCGGTTAAACTCCCGGCCCATGCCAGACGCATCCGTCGTCTACGACTCAGGCGCCCGGCGGCTTCGCTGGGTCGAGGAGGCCGTCGAGCTCTGGCGGTACCGCCACCTCGTGGCCGAGCTCGTCGCGCGCGACATCAAGGTCCGGTACAAGAGGTCCGTCCTCGGCGTGGCGTGGACCATGTTGAGCCCCCTCCTGAACATGCTCGCGATGACGTGGGTCTTCTCTCTCGTCATGCGCATGGACGTGAAGAACTTCCCAGTCTACTTCCTGACGGGCTCGATCTTCTGGGCGTTCTTCGCGGGTGCGACGAGCCACGCGGCATCTCTCACGATCGACGCGATGGAGATCACGAAGCGTGTGTACATCCCGCGGTCGGTCTTCGTCGTCTCGGCCGTCGGCGTCGCGCTCGTAAACCTCGTCCTCTCCCTCGTCCCGCTGTTCCTCATCGTCGTCGCCACCGGGTTCCCGGTCCACGCCTCGTGGCTGTTCGTCCCGGTCTCCATCCTGATCGGCGCGCTCTTCACGACGGGCGTCGGCCTCATCGTCTTCACGATGGCCTCGCGCTTCGTCGACGTGAAAGAGACTTACCTCGTCATGGTGCAGGCGTGGTTCTTCGTGACGCCGATCGTCTACACGCAGTCCATGGTCCCAGAGCGGTACCGCTTCATCGTCCGGTACAACCCGATGACCTATCTCGTCGAGGTTTTCCGGGCTCCGCTCTACGACGGCTGGCTCCCGGGCCCGAAGACTCTCGCGTTCGCGGCCCTCGCCGCGGTCTCGGCCCTCGTCGTGGGGTGGCTCTTCTACTCGTCCCGCATCGAGGAGTACGGCTGTGGGAGCTGACGCTGCGGGAGCCGGGCCCGCCGTCGAGCTCTCAGCCGTCTCCGTCAGCTACCGGATCCCGAAAGAAGCCGTCCAGACGTTCAAGGAGTACGCGATCCGCAAGCTCCAGGGCCGGATCGAGCACGGCGAGCTCGTCGCCCTCCGCGACGCCACCCTGACGGTCCGCCAAGGCGAGCGCGTGGGCGTGATCGGGCCGAACGGCGCCGGCAAGAGCACGCTCTTCCGTGTCATCGCCCGGGTACGGAGGCCGAGCCGAGGCCGTGTCGTCGTGCGTGGCCGGGTCGCGCCTCTCCTCGAGCTGGGGCTCGGCTTCCACGGAGAGCTCACGGGCCGGGAGAACGTGATCCTGCATGGAGCCGTGATGGGCCATTCCCGTCGGGACATGGAGAGCCGGATGGCGTCCATCGTGGAGTTCGCCGAGCTCGAGGCCTTCCTCGACGCGCCGCTTCGCACGTACTCCACGGGGATGGCGGCCCGCCTCGCGTTTTCGGTCGCGACCGATGTCGACCCCGACATTCTCCTCGTGGACGAGGCGCTCGTGGTCGGGGACGAGCGCTTCCAGACCAAGTGCCATGAGCGGATGGCGGGCTTTCACGCGCGCGGGAAGACGTTTCTCCTCGTCTCGCACTCCCTCGAGGAGATCACTTCGAACTGTACGCGCGCCATCTGGATCTCCGGGGGCCTCGTGATGCAAGACGGCCCCGCAGCCGACGTGTGCGCCGCGTACCACGCCTGGGCGTCCGGCGGAGCGGCGTAGTTCCTTAGAGACCGACGGCGTAACGCGTCGGGAGAAGCGTCACCGCCGTCCAGAGGTGGAGGACGACGAGGACGCGGAGCGCGATCGCGAGAGCCCGCTCGCGGCCCTGCCCGGTCACGCGCGCGAGGACGGGTAGCGCCGCGAGCGGCAGGAGCGGCAGGATGAACCGCCCCCATGGGTTCGACGGGCTGAGATACCGCAGGCTGTTCGTCACGACGCAGACCGAGAGCGCGTAGCCCGACACGACGAGGAGCAGGGGAGACGCCGCGAGCCGCTTCGTCGTGAACCGCACGGAGAGCACCGGGAGTGCGACGAAGAGCACGACAGAGGCCCAGCGCGCGAGCGCGTAAACGGCGGCTGGATACCACGTGTCGCCGCTGCCGAACACGCCCCAGTACATCTTCCAGAAGAGTGTGTCCTGATCCCATGAGAGATTGTTCGACCAGAACGAGCGCCAGTGCGCTGCGGCCTCGTCGGCGAAGTCGAGCCGCACGTACTCGAACGGCACGATCGAATGTGGCGTCGCGAAGGCCATCGCGACGACGAGCGCCGCGCCGGCGGCCGTCCGCGCGCGGGAGAGCCGGATGCGGGTTGTTTCCGGTAGGCCCCGGCTCGAGATCGAGAAGAGCGCCATGAGCAGCGCGGCGACGAACGGCACGGCGGCGACGGCCGCGATGACCGCGACCGTGGGGTCTCCCGGGCTCGACAACTCCCTCGGGACACGGGCGGCGAAAGCGACGTAGAACCGCCGGAACGCGCCGGAGGCGAGCGCCCAGGCGAGCGCGAGGGCGACCACACCGCCGGCCGCCATGGACAACGCGACACCGAACCGGTGGAGGCGTGGCTCGGCGCGCCGCGTCAGAGCGAGGAGCCCGGCCGTCGAGAGGACGATCGTCGCCGGCGCAGCGAGAAAGATGAAATCGTCCCACACGCCCACGCCCAGCCATGCGACCGCGACGAGCAGAAAGCCCGCTTCCACGCGCGGGCGCGGGTGGCCCGAGAGGACGAGCGCGAGCAGGCAGGCTGCGAGGAGGCTCCCGATTCCGATCGCGAGCGAGTAGTTCGAGCAGCTCGCCACGATCGCGACCATGAAGGGCACGAGCGCGACGAGGCCGTACAGGAGCGCGATCTCGTCGCCGAGGCCGTTCCGCCTGAGCACGGCGAGCCCCCCGAGAAAGAGCAGAAGCGACAGGCAGGCTGAAAGGACGACGTACGCCTCGAGGCGGTTCAGGACGGAGAGGCGCCTGAGAAAGGGGGATCCCGAAGCGAGCGCATGGTAGTAGAGCGGCGCCCGGGAGTTCGGCGAGATGAGGAAGAAGTCGGTCGTCGCGGTCGCCCGTCGATTCGCCTCGGCGCTCAGGGACGACTCAAGAACGGACGCGACAGAAGCCCGTGCCTCGGGCCCCGCAAGCGGCACCGGGGCCGACGGATTGCCCGCCCAGCGCGGGTATTCAAGGGCGCTCGCTACCTTCGCGAAAGACTCCGGATACCCGATGCCGGACTCGGGCGTGAGAACTCCCGATACGAGGGCCTCCACGGTCCCGGCGTGGGCGGGGCCGTCCTCCCCTTGAAACGGTGCGAGCGAGCAGGCGTGTAGCAACACAACGCCCGGGACGAGGCACGCAACGGCGCGTGCAAACCGACGCTCCCCCAGCCAGAACCAACCCGCGAAGAGGAGGACGAGCGCCAGGATCCCCGCCGCCTGCAAGACGCCGCTCGCGCCTACGAAGAAGAAGGCCCGCGCGAGCGTTTCCACCGGCGCGACGGGCTCACCGACGACGAATCGATACCGGATGATCCCACGCGAGGGCCGCGCGAGCGGCGAGTCCGGCCGGCGCAGGCGGAACCCCTTGAAGTCCTCGGACTTCGGGAAATAGGGTTCTGCGAAACCGAAGGGCGCCGGCACGAGGCCCAGCACCTGGATCTCCACGCGGCTCGTATCGTCGGGCATCGGCCCGAGGTCGACCCAACCGCGGTCCGCGACGATTTGCAGATGCTCGCGGCCGGCGAGGATATCCGTGATCGAGACGCCGGTGTCCGGGTGACCCGAGCGCACGACGAGGAGGCGGGTCGTGCCCTCGGAAGCGAGCTGGACCTGAAGCCGTGCTCCGGCTGGCGCGCGCGCGCCCCCCTCTTCGGATCTGACGAACGTGAGATCGAAGATGTGGCCGGGGCTTGCGGTCGGGTGCCAGAGGTCGACGTCGCGATAGGGACCCGAGAGCTCGGGGACCGGGAGGTTCGTCGCGATCGTCTTTGTGGCACGAGAGCCGTTCCAGACGAGGTGCCCGAGGCAAGCCAGGAGGATCCCGGCGAGCGTGAGGCATTGGAGCGAGCGCTGCTTGAGCACGAGCTGCGTGGGAGTCTACGGCCTGGCCATACGGCAGCCCGCCGGTCGAGCCAGGGCCGCATCGTCGTGCGCGGCCGCGTCGCCCCGCTCCTCGAGCTCGGTCTCGGGTTCCACGGAGAGCTCACGGGGCGCGAGAACGTGATCCTGCACGAGGCCGTCATGGGTTACTCCCGTAAGGACATGGAGAGCCGGATGGGGTTCGCTCGCGGTCGGCGACGAGCGCTTCCGCGCGAAGTGCCGCGACCGCATGGCGAGCTTTCGCGAGCGCGGCAAGACGTTTCTCCGCGTCTCGCACGCGCTCGCCGAAGTCGTCGACTCCTGCCAGCGTGCGATCTGGATCTCCGAGGGTTCCGTCGTGAACGACGGTCCCGCCGGCGACGTCTGCGCCGCGTACCTCGCCTGGGCCCAGGGCGGTGCGCCGGCGTAAGCTGGCAGCGCATGGCGAGCTTCCGTCCGGCCGACACGTCCGAGAGCGCGTGGGAGCTCACGCGGGCGGCTCACGCGCGCCTGGGGCCGGAGGGCCGGCTTCGGGCGGCATTCGACGCATCGGAGTTTGTGCGATCCATCGCGCGCGACGGCATTCGGTCCCGGCATCCGGGCTATGACGACCTCCAAATCGACCGTTCTCTCTTTCGGCTGATCTACGGCGAGGCGCTTTTCCGGAGGGTGTTCCCGGGCATCGACGAAGGACTGTGAGCGCAGTGAGCGCGCCGGCGGCGTTTCTCCGCGCTCTCGCCGAGAAGCTTCGGGACGCGGGCGTGCCCTGGATGCTGACCGGCTCGGCGGCGTCGTCCTACTACGGCGAACCGCGGGCCACGAACGACCTCGACATCGTCGTGGATCCGACGCCTGCCCAGATCGAGGCATTTGCCGCATCGCTCTCCGGCCCGCTTTACGTCAGCCGGGAAGAAGTACGCGAGGCGCTCGCGGCGCGCGGCATGTTCAACGTCATCGATCCGCAATCGGGGTGGAAGGCCGACGTCATCTTCGTCCGGGATCGGGATTTCGACCGGATCGAATTCGAGCGCAGGCGCGCCGCGCACATCTTCGGCCTCGACGTCTACGTCATTTCGCCCGAAGGTTCCATATTGTCAAAGCTCGAGTGGGCCCGGCGCGGAGGCTCCGACCGCCAGCTCCGGGACGCGGCGGCAGTCCTGGCAGCGAACCGCGAGACGCTTGACATCGAATACCTTCATCGGCAGGCGCGCGAGCTGGGCGTGGGCGATGCTCTCGGGCTGCTGCTGGGGAAAGCGAGCTCCGATGGGTGAGGCTCGGTCCGTCACTTGACGTCTCGCGGCTGCTCTGGAGCACGCGCCGGTTGCGCCGGCGTAAGCTAGTGCCGTGAGCCCTATCCCCGACGCGCCGCCTCTCCCGAAGGCCGATTTCGACCGGTACATCGAGGAGATGAAGAAGGACGTCGATCGGACGCTCATCCGCGAGAATCTGAAGCTGACGGTTGAGGAGCGGCTCGTCGCGCTCATGAGGCTTCAGGAGTTCGCGGAAGAGCTTCGGCGCGCCGGCCGCGCCGCGTTTGGCCGATGACCGACTTCCCCGGCCTGCTGCAATCGCTTCAGCGAGAACGCGTGTCCTTCATCGTGATTGGCGGCGCGGCCGCAACCGCGCACGGGTCGCCTCGCCTCACTCTCGATGTCGTCTACGACCGGCGCCCCGAAAATGTAGAACGCCTGGTCATCGCAATCCGGCCGTTCAAGCCGACCCTGCGTGGCGCTCCGGAGGGCATTCCCTTCGTCTGGGACGAACGAACAATCAGCTCCGGCCTCAACTTCACACTCTCGACCTCGCTCGGCGCGCTCGACCTCCTCGGAGAAGTGTCCGGGGGCGGGCGTTACGAGGATCTCGAGAAGGAAACAGAGACCATTCGCGTCTTCGGCGTCGACTGCCTCTGCGTCACCCTGGACGCGCTGATCCGGCTCAAGCGTGCCGCCGGCCGCCGCAAGGATCTCGAAGCAATCGCCGAGCTCGAGGTGATCCGGGAAGAACGCGAGCGCCGTCCCTAGGCGGCGGCATTCTCGCGTCGATCCGCGCTCGTTCAGTCGAGCGGCCTCGAAGTGATGCGATGTGCGCTTCAGCATCACATTGGCTGATGCTATGATGCCTAAGTGCGTACGACGACGCGTATCGACGACGACCTCCTCGACGAGCTGAGGGAGCAGGCCCGGAAACAGAGAACGCCGCTTACGAAGGTGCTCAACCGGACGCTGCGCGCGGGTCTGTCCGCCTCCCACGGCCGCACCCGGCGGACGGCCCGCCACTACGAGAAGACCTACGCCATGGGGCGACCCCGAATCAACCTCGGGAAGGCGCTCGCGGTGGCGACCCGGCTGGAGGACGATGAGATTCTCCGCAAGCTGATGCTTCGCAAATGAAGATCGTCGATCTGAACGTTCTCCTTTACGCCATCAACGAAGACTCCGTTCATCATCGGGCCGCCCGTCGCTGGTGGCATGAGGCCACGAACGGCGAGGAGCCGATCGGGTTTCCCTGGGTCGTGCTGGCGGGCTTCCTTCGTCTCGCCACGAGCTCGGCTGTATTTGCCCGTCCGCTCGAGCCGGACGTTGCGCTCCGGACGGTGGACACGTGGATGTCTCTCCCCGTCGCACGGCTCGTGAGCGAGAAGGACGAGCACTGGGAGATCCTTCGCCGCCTCCTCGCCGAGGCGGGGACGGCGGGAAACCTGGTGACGGATGCCCACCTTGCGGCCCTGGCGATCAGCCATGGGGCTGTCCTCGTCTCTTCGGACAACGACTTCTCCCGCTTCAAGGGGTTGCGCTGGGAGAACCCGACCGGGTGAGGGCGCCGCGTCGTTCTAAGATGACGCGGTGACGGAACTGCCGGATTCCTCTGCTGCTCTCGACGCCGCGCTCCGAACGGCGCTCGTGGCGGTCGTCCGCCGCCTTGTGCCGGACGTCGATGGCATTTACCTGTTCGGCTCGGTGGCGCGAGGCCGGACTCGTCCGGGCAGCGACGTCGACCTCGCTCTCCTCCTCCCGCCAGGCCGGAAGCTCTCGCCCGACGAGCTCCTCACGACGATGTCCGCGCTCGAGAGACTGACGCATAGAACCGTGGACCTGTCCGTCCTTGATACCCAAACCCAGCTCGTGCACGCCAAGGAAGTCGTCACGACGGGTGTGTGCCTCTTCGCGCGGAGCACGGAGCGGATTCGCGCCTTCGAAATGCAGGTTCTCTCGGAGTACGCGCGCCTTCTCGAGGACCGCGCGCCGGTTGAAGCCGCCTACACGCTTCACGCCGATGGATGACGTCCTTCTTAACAAGGCCGCGATCATGGAGAGGTGCGTGCGCCGCGTGGCCGAGATCTACGCGGGAACGCCCTCACGCCTGCTCGATTCGACGAACCAGGACGCCATCGTCCTCAACCTCGAGCGGGCCTGCCAGGCTGCCATTGACGCGGCGATGTACGTCGTGGCCCGCGAGCACTTGGGCGTGCCCCAGGCCAGCGCCGATGCCTTCACGCTGCTCGAGAAAGCCGGCCGGCTCGACGCAGGCCTGGCGGGTCGACTCCGGGCGATGGTCGGCTTTCGGAATGTCGCGGTGCACGAATACCAGAAGCTGAACCTCGACATCCTTCGGGCGATCGTGGAAAGCCGCGGCACCGACTTCATCTCCTTCTGCACTGCTCTCGGGCTGCGGATACAGGCCTGACTGGCCCCTACTGCCAGTACCCGTTCACGTCCACGATCAGGTGCACCGTTCCGGTCGGAATGTTCGAGACCACCGTCACGCTTCCCGTCGGCGCCCCGAACAGCCCGAGAATCGCATTGTCCGCGCGCGTCTGCCCGGCGCGAAACGAGATCGTGTCGAGGGATGGGGTAGTCCCCGCTGGCCCGATCCGCACGCTTCCGGCCGCCGTCGCGCCGGTGATCGTCACGTTCGCGGCCACGGCCACAGCGCCCGAGGGCACGCCGCAGATTCCCGCGATCGCGAATGTGCGCGTCCCGTTCGCCGCGAGCGCCGGTCCGTCCGAGCCTCGCGTGTCGTGGACGCGGCAGGGCGGAAGCGTCGTGAACGTCGCGGCGGGCGGCGGCGCCGCCGCGAAGTCGATCCGTCGCACCTGTCCGCCCGCCGCATACGTCGTGTAGTAAAGCGACGTCCCGATCGGCGACGGCCCGAAGATCAGCTCGACGAGAGTGTTCGCCCCGAGCCCCGTCGCGAAGTCGACGGCCGAGGCGGCCGGCAGCGACGCGAGCCGTGCGATCGCGCCGCAGTTGAAGTCCGCGAAGAGGTACGTTCCGTCGTACGCGGCAGGCCACGCGCCTGTCGGCACCCACGCGCCGCCCGTGATCGACCCACACCCGGTCGCCGTCGTCCCGGGGATCGTCCCGTGAGGGAACTCGAAGTGCGGGTCGAGCATGCTCGACGGCGCCGGGCTGCACTTGCCGCTCGTCAGCGCCGTGTGCGCCCCCTCGCGGCACGGCCAGCCCCCAGCAGCACCAGCTCCGTCGCCGGATTGATCACGTTCGCGGTGGGGACGTCCAGCGTGAAGCGCGAGATCCGCTCCTCCGGGCCGCTGAGCGAGCTGGTGGGACAGCCGGCTGCGTTCTTGTTGAACGTGTAGAAGAGATACACGAAGTGGTTCGTCGCGAACGCCGGATCCACGGCCACGCCGAGGAGTCCGCGCTCGCTGTTCGAGCAGACCAGAGAGCCAAGGGAGAGCGCCGGTGTCGCGAGCAGGTTCCCACCCGAAACGATCCGGAGCGCCCCACCCTGCGTCGCCACGAGCAGCCGCCCGTCCGGTGTGAACGCCAGGGCCGTCGGCGCCCCGACCGTCGCCACGAGAGCGTCCCCGAAGCCAGGGGGAATTGTGATCGCGGCGGCGGGAACGGAGGCCAGTGCCGCGAAGGTAAGACACGCCGCAATTGATCGCCTGCGGAAATGCGCCATGTGGCCTCCGGACGGGAGTGTCGGAAGGTCACGGAGCAGGGCATTTCCCTGCTTCGGCCCATAATTCGTCCGGAGGGTTTCCTCCGCACGAGGATCTGATGGCAGTTCAGGACCCTAAGCAGGACTCCAAGCTCTCGGGGGCCATCCCCCGGGAGTGGTTGGACGAGTTCGAGGCGGCTGCGCGGCGTCCGCTGAAAACCCGCTTCCGGTATGCCTTCATCAAAACGCACCGGCCCGTACTTGATGACGCCCCATTTCGCGCCTTCGACTCGATGGAAGGGTATAGGCGCTGGTGTGAAGAGAACCTGCCGGATTGGCTCGGTTATGGGCGCGTTTGAGTACCGGCAGGCCGAGGAGATTCGTGACGCGTTCTCGCGCCACGGGGTGCGGTACCTGTTCATCGGAAAGTCCGGAGCCATCCTCCTCGGCTTCCCGGACACGACCCAGGACGCCGATCTCTTTGTCGAACGGTCGCCGGAAAACGGTGAGGCGATCGCGGCGGCCCTTCCAGACCTCGGCTTCGACCTAACCCCTCAGCAGGCACAGGAAATCCGGGCGGGGAAGGACTTCGTCCAGCTCAAGAACGGCCCGTTCGACCTCGATCTCGTGTTCGCGCCTGACGGCATTGAGACTTTCACGGACGCTTGGAATCGCCGGGTCGAAGTGGAGGGATTTCCGGTGTGCCACCCGGACGACATCATCTCCAGCAAGGAAGCAACGAACCGCCAGAAGGACCGGGAATCCCTGCCCAGATTGCGCTCGTTCAGGGACTACTGGAAGGCTCGGCGATGAGGGTTCGAGATCCCGTCGGAGACCAGGGAATCCTGGAGGCGGTCGCGTGGCACGCCTGAAAGAGGCAGCCGGCACGCCGGCGGGCTTATCGCCGGGGTACCATCGTGAAAACCGTGGGTTTGAGAATCCTGCATCTGACGCCTTCCATCGCGCACGGTTCCTATGGGTTGGGACAGGTTGCCGTCAACCTGGTGAAGGCTCAGCAGAAACTGAACGAGGATCCGGTCATCTGGTGTCTCGATTCAGAGCCGGAGAAACGGGCCGAGGCGGAGGCGTGGGGCCTGCCTCCGGGTACAGTCCGGTCATTCAAGCGCGACGGACCCAGGCTGACCGGCTGGTCGTCGGCGCTTGTGACGGCGATGAAGGAAGAAGGGCATCAATTCGACGTCCTCCACCAGCACGGCATCTGGACCGGCATTTCATATGCTGCGAAGACGTTCTCGACCGCCCTCGGGCGCCCGACCGTGGTGGCTCCTCACGGATCCCTCCATCGATTCGCCCTGGCGAAATCGCCCTGGAAAAAACGCCTGGCGTCCGTTCTCTATGAGAGTTCTAATCTGAAAAACACCGCATGCCTCCACGCCCTGGCGGAGCCGGAAGTCGATAGTTTCCGCCAATACGGCCTCACGAACCCGATCGCGCTGATCAAGAACGGTGTCTCCGACGAGTGGCTGGCGCGAGAAGGTGACAGCGCGCTCTTTCGCGAGACACATTCGATTCCTGCGGATCGACGCATTCTGTTGTACATGTCCAGAATCGCTCGGGAGAAGGGTCTTTCGATCCTTCTGAAGGCGTGGGCCGCCCTCGAGGGAAGACGCCTTCGATGGCTGCTGGTCATCGTCGGGGGCGACGTGGACGGACACAGGAAGGAATGCGAGAACCTTGCGACGCACCTCGGGATCGAGAGCTCGGTGCGGTTCCTCGGGCCGATTTTCGGCCAGGGCAGGCGTGACGCGCTTGCCGCCGCGGACCTCTTTGTTCTTCCGACCTACAGTGAAGGGGCTCCGCTGGTCGTTCTGGAATGCCTCGGCGCGGGCGTGCCCGCGGTCGTCACCCGTGGGGCGGCGTGGGCGGATCTGGAGACCTACGGTTGCGGCTGGTGGGTCGAAACGAGCACAGAGGGAATCCGAAGCGGACTCGAGTCCGCCATGAATCTCCCGCCGGAAAAGCTGCGGGCGATGGGGCTGGCGGGGCGTTCCCTCGTCGCGGACCGATATAACTGGCGGACGTTGGCCGAGCAGACGGTAGCGCTCTACCGTTGGCTTGTGACGAAAACTGGAAAACCGGAGTTCGTCACGAACTAGCTGGGCCGGAAGGTGAGAATCTCGGCTGCTCCGGCTCGTCTGACCGGAGGCGCTCGGCCGAATAGCTCCGCGATCAGTTCTTCGTAACTCCTCCGGGATGAGAGCTCCGGAACGCCTGATACGCCTGCTGGGACTCTCCCTGGAGCTTCGACAGCTGGGATGCGAGGAACTGCTGGCGGGCCTGCTGGAAGCGGGCGAAGCCGTTCTTGCCGAGCTGGGACTTCACGGCATCCTCACTCTGGGCGACTTTGAGCCTCCGGGCCCGGAGCTCTCCGGCGGTCATCTTCTGGCCGTGGGACTCGAGGACCTGGCCATCCGGGAGCTTCTCCAAATCCTGCGGGGTCAGCTTCGTCTGGCCGAGGCTGATGACGGCGGGACTCGCGGCGGTCCCTGGCTTGATGAGGGCTCTGGTCTCGGCGCCGTTCGCCGGCGAGAAGGTCACGAGGAGTGAGGCGGCCAGGGCGAGCAGGCGGGCGGATGTGATTCTCATGGTTCGCATCCTTCCTTTACTTGGGCGAGATTCCGCGGGGGCCGTAGGCGTACACGAAGATGAAATACAGCATCTCGTCGCCCCAGAAGTTCGTGTTCCAGTCGACATTGAAAGAAGCCGACGTTGCCCCGTCCGGGAACTTCGACACTCTCGCGTTGGGCAGGCAGCCGAAGTTCTCCTCTCCGCAGAGCTCATATCGGTCCAGGACGAAGTCGGTACCGACGGCGACGCTGTAGCTGTCTGTCCCGCTCGCATACACGCTGCCGTGATTTTTGGGCCACTTCTTTCCGTAGATCGACACCTTCACCGGGGTGGGCTGGGCCCATGTATAGCCCGTGACGCACTGGTCGCCGGCGGCCTGGCAGCCGTTCACGCTGATGCCGTCCCACACGAGCGCGTAGTCGAGGAGCGGGTCGATCCGCATCGCCACGTCGTTGCTCCGGTGGTTCAGGGAATTCACGACCTCGATCTTGACCTGCGTCGACCGGAACCCGGCGAGGTCCTTCGGGACGTTGACGAAGATCCCGGTGTCCGTCCAGGTCCGGGATCCCCACGCGCCGGGGCCGGCCCAGAGCTCCTGATCGGGGTTGCCGGGGATCCCTTTGATGAGGATTTTTCCGGGCGTTACCCCGAAATCCTTCCCCTCGCACAGGACGAAGAAGCCGGGCTTGGTGAAGGAACTGCACTTCGTGATGGTCGGGCCGAACCCCCTGATCATCGACGCGTTGGACACGCACTCCAGTGGCGTCAGCACGGTGACGGCCTGCGACCACGTCTTCGAGCCGAACCATTCGAACCATCCGACGCCGTCGGTCGCCATGTCGAAGATCAGCTCCCATGTTCCGGGCGCTCCGGGCGCCTGCACGGTTGCGGCCACGGACACCTGGCCCCCCGCGGGCACGTCGCCCGGCAGACTCGTCTTCAGCCCGTCGTAGACCACGATGACGCCGCCCTGCTTCCAGTGGTATCTGAGATGGGTGAGGCTCGCCGTCCAGGTGGCCGCGGCGCCCGCCCCGCTGTTGCCGAGACTCACCGTCACCTTCGAGGTCTTCCCGGCGCAGAAGATCGGGAGGGGCGTGTTCGGGACGATCACGGCAGAGTATTGCGCCGCCGTGACCGGCAGGGCCGCCGCCGCGAACGCGAACGCCGCGAGAGCAATCGTGCGGTATTTCACAGGTCCCTCCGTCTTCCATCCCGCCGCGCGGGGAAGCAAGGGCAATGTACGTTCGGCTCGGGGGATGTACAAGGCGTTTGGCAGGTCCGGGCACGACAATGCGTCGCCCCGGCGCGCCACGAGCACGAAACGCGTAGCGTTTCTCACATTGCTGCCAGTATCCGCTTACGGCGACGACGAGGTGCCCGGCCCAGGCCCCGGGCGGGATGGCCGATGATGACCATAACGCTCCCGATCGGCGTTCCGAACAGCCCGAGGACGGCGTTGTTCGCGCGCGTCTGGCCGGCCCGGAATGGCACGGCGTCGAGGGACGGCGTCGTGCCTGCAGGCCAGCGCCAGACGGGACGAAGGGTACCGAATCGGCAAATTCGTGGCTCGGCGGTCTCAGTTCGCGCAGGTCAGCCAGATGTGTGTCGTGATGGGATTGCCCGGACAGCCCGCATACAGGCTCGGGTTGCAGAGGCTCATAGTGGTCACGAAGACCTTGTCCTGGTTGCTATTCCCGTCGTGGAAGTACTGAATGCTCTGAATGATGTAGGCGGTGCTGTTCGTGTAC
>JBBRRY010000011.1:0-87588 GCA_038245905.1 Thermoanaerobaculia bacterium
CATGAAGCCTCATCCGTCGATCCTGACGTTCGCGTCGTCGGCCGGTTGAGCCTGCAAGCTGGGTCAGTCTGACCTGGTGAAGCTGCTGGGTGCGTTGCCGCGGGTTCACGACCCGCGTGCTCTCGTCGGATTCGAATCGTCCGACGACGCGGCCGTGTTTCGCCTCGGCGGGGCCGACGACCCGGATCCCGATACGCTGCTCGCGACGACGGACTTCTTCACGCCGGTCGTGGACTCTCCCTTCGAATTCGGGCGCATCGCGGCCGCGAACGCCCTTTCGGACGTCTACGCGATGGGGGGAGAGGCGCTCTTCGCCCTCAATGTCGTGGGCTTCCCGATGAAGGCCCTTCCGTTCGAGGTGCTCGGCGAGATCCTGCGCGGGGGCGCCGAGGTGGCGCGCGACGCGGGCGTCCCGGTTCTCGGCGGCCACTCCACGGATTTCGACGTGCCGTTTTACGGGATGGCCGTCACGGGGCGCGTCCGGCTCTCGCGCCTCCGCCGCAACGTGGGGGCGCGGTCCGGAGACGCCGTCGTTCTCACGAAGGCGGTAGGCACGGGAATCCTGACATCTGCGCTCCGGGCCCGCGTGCTGAGGGATGCCTCGCTCTTTTCTGCCCTGAAGAAGGATGGGGGACCCTCGGAGGACGAAGAGCGCGCGGCGATCGCCTCGATGACGCGCCTGAACCGTCTGGCGGCGCGCGCCGCCGACGGTTTTACGATTTCCGCGTGTACCGACGTAACGGGGTACGGGATTCTCGGACACCTCCGGGAGATGCTGGGGGGGGGCGGCGTCTCCGCGGAGATCTCGGCGAGAGCCGTGCCGGTTCTCGCGGGCGCGCGCCGCCTCGCGGCTGCCGGGATCGCCCCCGATGGCACCCGCCGCAACCTCGCGGCGGCGCGGCCCATCCTGGAGATCGCGCCGGGCGTGTCGGAGACCGATCTTCTCCTCCTCGCGGACGCGCAAACCTCGGGAGGCCTTCTCTTTGCTCTTCCTGTGGCCGGAGCGGAAGCCCTCGTGGCCGCTTTGCGCGCGGGTGGCGACACGGCCGCCGCCGTGGTGGGGCGCTTCCTCCCGGTCGGCGCCGTTCGCGCCGGGATCCTCCGCGTCGTACCCTGAAGTCCCGAGAATCGAGGAAAGGAAGGTCCCATGGCCGACGACACGAAGAGCGAAGATCACTGGGAAGGCGTCGCCCCCGCCGCGAACGAGTCGGAGGCCGCGCTCGTCGCGGGTTTCCTCGAGAGCCGGGGGATTCCGGCACGCGTCGTGGACCGGAGCTTTCATCAAACGCCGACCGAGAGCGAGGATCTCTCGCCGATCGAGGTCGGGGTGCCGGCGGCGCGCGCCGACGAGGCCCGGGCCGAGCTGAAGGCCCGCGAGCGGGCGTTCGCCAAGGATCCCGGATCCCCTTCCGACCTCCAGACGGACGAAGGGCCGAGGGACGTTCCTCCCGAAGGCGATGGCGGTCCGGGAAACCTTGGATAGAATCCTCCCGGAGTTCGCGCACGCTTGAGCCCTGAACAGATCGGTCGCTACGTCATCCTGCGCACGCTGGGCCGGGGCGCCATGGGTATCGTGTACCTTGCGCGCGATCCCCAGATCGAGCGCGAGCTCGCCCTGAAGACGATCCGCTTCGACACGGCCGAGAAGAGTTTCGGCGCCGAAGAAGCGAAGGCGCGTTTTCTGAAGGAGGCGCGGATCTCGGGCCGCCTCCAGCACCCGCACATCGTGACGGTGTTCGACGTCGGCGAGGATCAGGGCACTCTTTACCTCGCGATGGAGTACGTCCAGGGTGGGAGCTTCTCGCAAGGCCTGGCCGACCCCGCGGGCTTCGCGATCCACGACCGGATCCGCGTCGTGGCCGAAGTGGCCGAAGCTCTCGCACACGCGCACGAGCGCGGGGTGCTGCACCGCGACGTGAAGCCCGCGAACATCCTGCTTTCTCCGACCCTTTCGGCGAAGGTCACGGACTTCGGGATCGGCAAGCTCCTCACGGGCGACACGGAGCTCACGTCCACCGGCCAGATGGTGGGCTCGCCGGCCTACATGTCTCCCGAGCAGATCAAGGGCGAAAAGCTGGACGCCCGAACCGACATCTTCTCCCTCGGCATCGTCCTCTACCAGGCAATCACGCTCCGCAAGCCCTTCCCGGCCGACACCTTGACGACGCTTGTCTACCAGATTCTCCATGAGGAGCCGCCGGATCCGAACCTCGTGTCGAGCGATGTTCCCGACGGGTTGCGCGAGATCATCCAGAAATGCCTCGCGAAGGACCGCGCGAATCGCTATGCCGACGCGGGAGAGCTCGCGGGCGACCTGCGCGAGGTTCTGGGCTTTTCGCCGGTCGGATCGACGGCCGGATTCTCGGAGAGCAAGGTCAAGAAGGGGCGGCCCCCGTCGGGCATGCATCCGCCCATCGCGCCGCTGGCGCCGCCCCCCGGCGCTCCCCCCGGTGCGCTCTCGTCGAACGCGCCAACCGCCGCGATGCGCGTCTCGATGCCGGTCGGAAAGTCGGCCGAGGACGCGGTGACGTCCGCGCCGACGGTGGTGTCGATGCCGGCGGTGGCTCCTCCCGCGGCCCACGACCCGGACTCCGAGTCGCCCACGATCACGACCGGGCGCCGCATGGGCGAGGCCGTGGCGAAGGTGGCTGCTTCCGAAGGCGCGGCGGTCGCCGCGCCTTCGCCGGGTCCCAGGAAGAAGAAGCCTGTCTCTCCGCTCGTCCTCGGGGGCGGCCTCTTCGTCGTCGCCGCCGTCGTCCTCGGCGCTCTATCACTCTCGAAGAAGAGCGACACGGGAATCGACGGGGCGACGCCCGCCTCGACTCCCGCGCGCGTCGCCACGGCAGAGTCCGCGCCCGTTCCGCCGTCTCCGGCTCCGAAACCCGACAGAGCGGTGGTGCCGGCGACGGCCGGGCCCGCGGTCGCGGTCGTCGAGACTCCAGCCCCCGAGGGTATGCCGACGGCCGTGCCCGTGAAGAAGATCCGCGTCAAGCCGACGGCGGCTCCTTCCGAGGCGCCCGTCGTGGCCGTCCCGGCGGCGGCGAAGGCGGCGAAGGCGGCGAAGCCGGCGCAGAGGCCCGCCGACCTCACGGTCACGATCCGCCGCTTCCTCAAGATCGACGTCTCGCCGAGCCAGGCGCGCGTCTTTCTCGACGGGCGGTACATCGGCATCTCCGACGACTGGGACGACTCGGGCGGCGGATCGCTTCTCGCGTTCAACCTCGAGGGCGCCCACCGCCTCCGCATCTGCGCGCCGGAGTATCGCGATCTGATCGTCGATCTCATCGTGCGATCGACGGCCACGGACGACAGGGTCACGATCGACCGCGGCCTCGAGAAAGGGACCCCGGACGGTCCGACCGGCCCCGAGGGGAAGCTCAAGCGCCCAACCCACCGGACCGTGGGCGGCGCTGTCTTCAACGTCGATCCGCCGGACGCGATGGTCACGGTGAACGGGCGCGAGCTCGGGCCGGCGTCGAAGTTCGCGAAAGACGGGATTCAGTTCCAGGACATGGCCGTCTACGAGGTTCTCCTCTCCGCGCCCGGATACGAGTCGAAGTCGCTGCGCGTCCTCGTCGGGCCGACGGCCGGAGAGGTGCGCGCGAACATCAAGGAGAAGCTCAAGAAGATGTGAGCGCGGGGTCAGGCGGGCCCCGCGAGAATGCGGAAGCCCGCGGCCTTCTTGATCGCCTCCTCGAGCCGCCTCGTCAGGACGAGCGCGATTCCCGCCAGAAGCGGCGCGCCTTGCGGTGCGCCCGAAGCCAGGAGCTCCTGAAAGACCGCGCGCGTCAGGACGTAGACGACGGCGGGGCCGCCGTGGGCGTAGATGTCCGCCGACCGGGGTGCGTCGTCCACGAGCGCCATCTCGCCCGCGATGTCACCGCGGCGGAGAATCGCGAGGGCTTCCTCGCCTGCACCCGCGATCTCGAGCGAGACGCGGAGCCGGCCCTCGGCGAGAAGGAACGCTTCGTCTCCCCGCTCGCCCGCAGCGAGCAGCGCCGCCCCCGGAAGGACGGTCCGAGCCAAGAGGCCGAGCGAGGGCAGGAGAGCCGGGTCGAGGCCCGCGGCCTCGAAGAGGTCGCTGGCGCGCGCCGGGTCGACCGGTCCATCCTCGATCGTGCCGGCGGCCGCGCGGACGTGAGGGGGCGGCGCCGACATCCCCTCGAAGAAGCGGCCGAGCGAGGCGTTCGCCTCGCGAAGGGCGGCCGAGAGGCTCGCGAGGGCGAGCCTGCGAAAAGCGCCGCCTGCGGCCCCCGGATCGAAGAGAAGGGCGCGCGCCTCCTCCGCGGGAAACCAGGCGCCCTCGCTGCCCGGTTCGGGCGCGACGCGCGCGACCCCCGGCGAGCCCCCGAAGGCCGCCCGGAGATCGAGTAGAACCGGAGCTTTAAGGCGGGCGACGGGATGCGGTCCGAAAGGAGTCTCGGCCAGAAGCGTCGCGCCCCCCGTGAGAAAGAGGTGCAGGGAGGCGGGCGCCGCGGTGTCTCTGAACTCGTCCCCTCCGGCGAAGCGCCGGCGGGGACGAGTGGCGGCGAGGCTCGCGGCGTCCGCGTCCCGGGGTCGGTCCATCGGGAGATTATCGCCGCCGTCTGAAGCATCGGTTCGGTTGACGCGGACGGGAGGGGGCCGTATCGTCCCGCGCGGCGATGAGCGCTCCTTCCTCGGCCTCCCTCAAGCGCACGCCCCTCTGGGAAAGACACCGGGCCCTTGGCGGGAAGCTGGTGCCGTTCGGAGGGTGGGACATGCCCGTCGAGTATTCGGGGCTCGCCGAGGAGCACAGGGCGGTCCGGACGCGCGCGGGGCTCTTCGACGTGTCGCACATGGGCGAGATTCGCGTGCGCGGGCCGAAGGCGTTCGAAGCCGTCCAGCGCTTGACGTGCAACGACGTGGCGGCTCTCGACGACGGCAAGATCCAGTACTCGGCCTTCCTCACCGAGAGAGGCACATTCGTCGACGATCTCCTCACGTACCGGATCGCCGACGACGACTATCTTCTCGTCGTGAACGCGTCGAACACGCCGAAGGACGTGGCGTGGGCGAAGGCGGCCGAGTGCCGGGGCGCGGCCGTCGAGGACGAGTCGCCGATCTGGGCGCAGCTCGCGCTTCAGGGGCCGCGCGCCGAGGCCATACTTCAGACGCTGACGGAGACTCCGCTCTCGAGAATCACGTATTACCGGTTCGAGTCGGGCAAGGTCCTGGGCGTGCCCGCGCTCCTCTCGCGCACGGGCTACACAGGAGAGGACGGCTTCGAGATCTATTTGCACCCGGATCATGCGGGCGACGTCTGGGACGCGATCCTGAAGGCGGGAGGGCCGCACGGGATCCTGCCCGCCGGTCTCGGCGCGCGCGACACGCTGCGGCTCGAGGCGGCGCTCGCGCTCTACGGAAACGACATCGACGACGAACATACGCCGTGGGAGGCGAACCTCGGCTGGATCGTGAAGATGAAGAAGGGCGATTTCAACGGCAAGGACGCCCTTGCGAAGCAGAAGCAGGCGGGCGTCGTTCGCCTGCTCACGGGCTTCGAGGTGACCGGGCGCGGGATCGCCCGCCATGGGTACCCTGTTTCGGTCGACGCCGCCTCGAAGCCGGTCGGCGTCGTGACGTCGGGCACGCAGACGCCGACGGTGGGGAAGGCCATCGGCTTCGCGTACGTCCCCGCCGGCCGCGCCATCCCCGGCACGCCTCTCTCGATCGACGTGCGCGGCCGTTCCGTGGCGGCACACGTCGTGCCAACGCCGTTCTACAAGCGAAAGACCTGAGTCTCAGGAGAGGCACATGAGCGTTTATCCGGACGACCGCAAGTATTCACGGAGCCACGAGTGGATCCGCGTCGACGGCGACGTGGCGACGATCGGAATCAGCGACCATGCGCAAAAGGAGCTCGGGGAAGTCGTGTTCGTCGACATGCCCGACGTCGGCGAGATTTTCGACGCAGGCCAGGAATTCGGCACGATCGAGTCCGTGAAGGCGGTTTCGGAGGTCTTCCTGCCCGTCGCGGGCGAGGTCCTCGAAGTCAACAAGGTCCTCGCGGACGAGCCCGGAGCCGTGAACGAGGACCCGCATGGAGACGGCTGGCTTCTCAAGATCAAGCTCTCGTCGGACGCCGAAATGGACTCCCTCTTCTCTGCGGCCGATTACGAAAAGTTCGTGGAAGAGGAAGCCAAGGCCTGATCGGCGGATGCGCTACATCCCGAACAGCCCCTCCGAGCGGGAGTCCCTTCTCGCGACGGTGGGAGCGGCGTCCATCGACGAGCTCTTCGCGACGGTGCCGCGCGCCGTCTACATGAAAGAGCCTCCCGGTCTTCCCCCTCCGGCATCCGAGATCGAAGTGCGGCGGGACATGGGCCGGATGGCGGCGAAGAACGCGCACCTCGGCGACTGGACGTCGTTTCTGGGCGCCGGCCTCTACAGCCACCACGCGCCCGCCTTCGTCTCGCAGCTGCTCCTGCGCGGCGAGTTCCTGACGGCGTACACCCCGTACCAGCCCGAGGTCTCGCAGGGGACGCTCACGGCCATCTACGAGTTCCAGACGCACATCGCGCTTCTGACGGGAATGGACGTCGCGAACGCGTCGATGTACGAGGGCGCTTCGGCTTTCGTCGAAGCGGTCCTCATGGCCGAGCGCCTCACGAAGAAGAAGACGAAGGTCGTCGTCTCCGCCGGTATCCATCCCGAGTACAGGCAGTGCCTCCGCACGTATCTCGTGAACTTCCCGTTCACGATCGTCGAGGTCCCTCTCGCCGCGGACGGCACGACGGATTCCGAAGCGCTCGCGGTCGCCGTGGACGACACGACGTTCGCCGTCTGCCTTCAATCTCCGAACGTGTTCGGCGTCGTCGAGGAATGGAAAGTCGCCGCCGGCCGTGCCCATGAGCACGGCGCCCTCGCGATTGGCGTCGTGAACGAGATGTTCTCCCTCGCGGTGCTCGAGGCGCCGGGCGCCTCGGGGATCGACATCGCCTGCGGAGAAGCGGCCTCGTTCGGCCTCGCGCCCTCGTTCGGCGGACCGCTCGTCGGATTTCTCGCGTGCCGCGATGCCGCGAAGCGCCAGATTCCCGGCCGCCTCGTGGGGCGCACGACGGACTCGGAAGGGCGTTTGGGTTTCTGCCTGACGCTTTCCACGCGTGAGCAGCACATCCGGCGCGAGAGGGCCACGTCGAACATCTGCACGAACCAGGGGCTGTTCGCCCTCGCGGCGACCATGACGCTCTCCGTCCTCGGAAAGCAGGGCCTCCGCGAGACGGCGGTCCAGTGCCTGTCGAAGGCCGAATATCTCAAGGCGGGGGTCAAGGCGATCCCCGGCCCGTTCTCCGTCGCGTTCGCCGGTAGGACCTTCAACGAGTTCGCCCTCCATTGCGGCGTCCCGGTCGACGAGGTTCTCCGCCGAGCCGAGGAGCGGAAACTCCTCGCGGGTGTCCCCTACGCGCGCCTCGAACCCGCGTCCACTGCGCACCGGGACCTCCTTCTCGTCGCGGTGACCGAGCGAACGCCGCGGAGCGGGCTCGATGCTCTTCTCGACGTCCTGAGGTCCTTCTCATGAGCGATCACGGAACTCTCGCCTCCGCGAAAGCGGATCCGCGGCTCGACCAGCGGCGGCGTTTCGGCTCGCTCTTCGACGCCGCCCGGCATGGCCGCACCGGCGTCCTTCTCCCGCCGCTCGACGTGCCCGAGGTCGATCCGGCCAGGCTCTACGGGAAGGCGCACCGAGACGGGGTCGCCGGCGAGGTGGAGGCTTCCGAGACCGACGTCGTGCGGCATTTCACGCGCCTCTCCCAGATGAACTTCGCGATCGACACGGCGCTTTACTCGCTCGGCTCGTGCACGATGAAGCACAACCCGCGGATCAACGAGGAGATCGCGCGGCTCGCGGGCTTCAACGACACGCATCCGTACGCGCCCGAGCACCTGTCGCAGGGCAATCTCGAGCTCATGTGGCGCCTCGAGGAGGCGCTGAAGGCGCTGACGGGCTTTTCACGCGTCACGCTGCAGCCCTCCGCGGGCGCGAACGGCGAGCTCACGGGCGCGCTGATGATTCGCGCCGCGCACGTCAAGGCCGGCAACGCGCGCAAGCACGTCCTCGTGCCCGATTCGGCGCACGGCACGAACCCCGCGACGGCGCACTTCGCCGGCTACTCGGTGATCGAGCTCGCTTCCTCGTCGCGGGGGACCCTCGACCTCGCGGAGCTCGACGCGAAGCTGACGGGCGAGGTCGCGGCGCTCATGATCACGGTTCCCAACACGCTCGGCGTCTTCGAGGAAAACATTCTCGAGATCGCGAAGCGGGTGCATGCCAAGGGTGCGTATCTCTATCTCGACGGCGCGAACTTCAACGCGTTCGTGGGGAAGGTGAGGCCGGCCGACATGGGCGTGGACGTCATGCACATGAACCTGCACAAGACGTTCTCGACGCCCCATGGCGGCGGAGGGCCCGGAGCGGGCCCGGTCGGCGTGGGCGCGTCCCTCGTGCCCTTTCTCCCGGTGCCCACGATCGAGAAGGCGGGCGAGGCATTCCGGCTGGATTTCGACCGGCCCGATTCGATCGGAAGAATGCGTACCTTCTACGGCAACTACGGCGTTCTCGTGCGCGCCCTGACGTACATCCTGTCCTACGGGAGCTCGATCCACGAGGTGGCCGAGAACGCCGTTCTGAACGCGAACTACCTCCGCAAGCGGCTCGAGCCGTTCTACCACCTGAAGTACGACGCGCCGAGCTACCACGAAGTCGTCTTCTCGGATCGCCGCCAGGTGGCGACCGGAGTGCACAACATCGACATCGCAAAGAGGCTCATGGACTTCGGATTCCATCCGCCCACGATGTCCTTTCCGCTCATCGTGCCCGGCGCTCTCATGATCGAGCCCACCGAGACCGAGGGGAAGGACGAGCTCGACGCGTTCGCGGACGCGATGATCGCGATCGCGAAGGAGTGCGAGACCTCCCCCGATCTCGTGACGTCCGCGCCCCACACGACGCCGGTCAGCCGGCTCGACGAGGCGGCCGCCGCGCGCGAGGCGTCGCGGCCGGGAAATTTCGCCCCCGTGCTGCGCGCCCCGGTGAAATAGACGAGACGCGAACGGGATTCACCGCCGCCCGTCGGAACTAGAATCGCGGGCTCGCACCGTTCTCAGAGCCCGGAGCGCTGAAAATGAGCCTCACCGCAGGGACCAAGCTCGGCCCGTATGAAATCGTCGCCCCTCTCGGCGCCGGCGGCATGGGCGAGGTCTACCGCGCGCGGGACACGCGGCTCGACCGCGAGGTCGCTGTCAAGGTACTTTCGGAAGGGCTGGCCGGAGACCCCGAGGCGCTCACGCGCTTCGCAACCGAGGCGAAGGCGGTCGCCGCGCTCTCGCATCCCAACATCCTCGCGCTCTTCGATGTAGGCGAGGAGAGGGGCGTTCGATACGTCGTCAGCGAGCTGCTAGAGGGCGAGACGCTCCGGATGGCCCTCGTGAACGGTCCCTTCCCTCCGCGCCGGGCTCTCGACATCGCCCGCGAAGTGGCCGAGGGGCTCGCGGCCGCGCACGAGAAGGGGATCGTCCACCGGGACGTCAAGCCCGAGAACGTCTTCCTGACGAGGGACGGCCACGCCAAGGTTCTCGACTTCGGTCTCGCGCGCCACGACGTTTCGCGCCGCGATCCCGGCGACACGCGCTCCCCGACGCTCCAGGCCGTCAGCGCGGCAGGCGTCGTGCTGGGCACCGTGGCGTACATGTCGCCCGAGCAGGCGCGGGGCGCGGCCGTGGACTTTCGGAGCGATCAGTTCTCGCTCGGGACCGTCCTCTACGAGATGCTGGCGGGCGCCAAACCTTTCGACGCGGCCTCGGTGCCCGAGACGCTGACGGCGATCATCCGCGACGAGCCGGAGCCGCTCGACAAGAAGGCCCCGCACGTGCCGGCCCCAGTCCGCTGGCTCGTCGAGAGGCTGCTCTCCAAGGAAGCGTCCGAGCGCTACGACGCGACGCGGGACGTCGCCCGCGAACTGAAAGGCCTCCGGGACCACCTGTCGACGTGGACGCTTCCGTCGCCGGCGGAGGGGCCGGCGCGCGAGACGGCGCTGCGCTGGATCCCGCTCGTCGCCGCAGGGATACTTCTTGCCATCGCCGGCGCAGTCCTCGGACGGCGCACGGCCCCACCCCCTCTGCCGCCGCCGCGCCTGAAGTACATCACCTCGTCGGGTCAGGACCGTGACCCGGCGATCTCGCGGGACGGGCGCCTCTGTGCGTTCGCGTCCAGCCGGGACGGCGTCTCGAGAATCTGGCTCAAGCAGCTGGCGGACGGATCCGAGATCGCGCTCACCGAAGGGCCGGACACGGCGCCCCGGTTCACTCCGGACTCGTCGAGCGTCTTCTTCATTCGACGGGAAGGCTCCGGGCCGGCCGTCTACCGGATCTCCGCTCTCGGCGGGCTTCCTCAGAAGGTGGTGACCGACGCGGTGTGGGTAGACACGTCGGCCGATGGCTCCCGCATCGCCTTCGTGCGCACGCGAATCCATGAGGCCGTGCGGACGCAGGAGCTTTGGGTGGCGGGGAGCGACGGAAGCGGGCCGCGCCTGATCGACTCCGGAGACACGTTCAATTTCCGTTCTCCGCGGTGGTCGCCGGAGGGAACCTGGATTGCCACCGCGCGTGGCCAGATCAACGTCGGCTCTCGGTGGACCGTCGTCCTCGTCAATCCGGACACGGGCGTGAAGCGAACGCTTCCTCCGGCGCCGGGCCTCGGCGAGCTTTCGGCCGTCGCGTGGACACGCGACGGCCGCTTCCTCGTCTATGGCCGGAGGGACCAGGCCATCGTGCCGGCGAGCCCAGGCGCGTATTACGTGCAGGACGTGCGCACCGGAGCCCTCACGACGATTGCTTACTCCCTCGGCGTCGGGACGGGACTCGACATCGCGGGGCCCGGACGCCTCATCGTAGAGTCGCTGTCGATCCCGACGAACCTTCTCGAGGTCCCGCTCTCGGGCACGGCACGGCCGCGGAAGTGGCTGACCCAGGGATCGCAGGTCAACTTCCAGCCGCTCGTCTCGAGTGACGGCGAGACGGTCGTCTTCACGTCGAATCGGGAAGGGAACAGCGACATCTGGGAGCTGAACCGCCGCTCGAGCGCGGTGCGCCGCCTGACGAGCCACCCCGAGAGCGACGCCGACGTCTTCCTGAGCCGTGACGGAAAGGGGCTGCTCTGGTCGTCGGCGCGTACGGGGCACTACGAGATCTGGGGAGCCGGAGGAGACGGCAGCGCGCCGCGCCGCATTTCCGACGACGGTGTAGACGCGGAGAACCCGTCTCTCTCGCCGGACGGCGCCACGATCGTCTACGCTTCGTTCAACGACGCGAAGCAGGGAATCTGGACGATCCGAGCGGACGGGACGAACGCAAAGACTTTCGCTTCGGGACGCAATGCCCTCCCCGAGATTTCGCCCGACGGGGCGTGGGTCTCCTTCGTGAGCCAGATTCCCACGGCGGTGATCGAGGTCGTCCGCCTCGCGGATGGGGCGCCGGTCTTCCGGATCCCGAACGTACCGGCCGGACGTGGCTTCATCGGCGGCCGGCACCGGTGGCTGCCGGACGGCCGCGGCATCGCGTTCCTCGGCGGGGACGAGCGCGGCACGGCGCTCTTCGTCCAGGACGTCATCCCGGGCCAGGACACGGCGAAGACGCGGCGCAAGCTCGCCACCTTCGATCCGGACGTCGAGCTCCACTCGTTCGGGCTCGCTCCGGACATGAGCTTCGCCGTCGTCGCGGCGCGACAGGCCACCTCGAACCTGCTGGAGATCGACGGCCTGCCGCCGGAGGTCGCCTCGGCGGCGGCTCGGCGCCCCTGAGTGGTCGCGCCTAGAATCATCTGAATGTCTCTGGTCCGCGTCGTGTACCTGGACGGGCGCCGCCTCGCGCGCGCCTTCGTCGCCGGGGCGCGCGCGGTGGCCGTGCACCGCGAGGAGCTCGACAGCATCAACGTGTTCCCGGTCGCGGACAACGACACGGGGTCGAATCTCTCCGCGACGCTCGCGCGAGTCTCTGCGGCCGTCTCGGGCTCGCGCGAGAGGGACGTGGCGCGCGTCGCGCGCCTCGCGGCGGACGAGGCGCTCATGGGATCGCGGGGAAACTCGGGGGCGATCGTCGCGCAGCTCCTCGAAGGCTTCGCGGGCGGGACTGTGGGGGCGTCCCGTCTCACGGCGCACGCCTTCGCCGCGGCGGCGGCAGCCGGCGCCGCCGCGGCCCGTGACGCCATGTCCCAGCCACGCGAAGGCACGATCCTGAGCGTCATCTCCGCCTTTGCCGAGGAGGCCGCGCGGCGGGCCGCCGAAACATCCGACTTCGCCGTCCTGCTTCCCCCCGCCGCGGCGGCGGCCGGGCGGGCGCTCGCACGGACGACCGAGCAGCTTCCCGCGCTGCGCCGAGCCGGGGTCGTGGACGCGGGTGCCCGGGGCTTCGTCCTCTTTCTCGAAGGCGCGTTCGCGGCCTTCCCGCGGAACGCCGGGGCGCTGCCGGTCGAGCCTCCCGAGGACCGGGTCGAGGCGCGCATCCGCGAGTCGAGGGAGTCGATCCTCTTCCGCTACTGCACGGAAGCGCTCGTGACGGGCGAGCGGCTCGACCGCGACGCGATCCGGCGCGCGCTCGCGCCGCTCGGAGATTCGGTCGCGGTCGTGGGGGGCGCCGCGCGGGTCCGTGTCCACGTCCACGTGAATCGCCCGGAGGACGCGTTCGCCGCCGTCAAGAAGTTCGGCGCCGTCGCCGACACGAAGGTGGAGGACATGCGCGCGCAGCACGTCTCCCGGTTCGCGGCGAAGGGGCGCGTGGCCATCGTGACGGATTCGGCGTGCGACCTGCCGGAGGCCTCCTTCGAGGCCGAGGGCGTCACCGTCGTTCCGCTCCGGCTCATCCTCGGTGAGGAGACTTTCCTCGACAAAGTCACGATCACGCCCGCCGCCTTTCACATGCGGATGGCCGAGGGCCGGTTCGTGGCACGGACCTCGCAACCCCCACCGTCCGATTTCCGGGAGGTTTACGGCGCATTGGCCGCGCACGGAGCGCCGGTGCTCGGGATCCACGTCTCGGGTGCTCTCTCGGGCACGTGCCAGGCCGCGCGCACGGCGGCGAGATCCCTTCGCGCCGACTCCGGCCTGGCTCCGGTTGCCGTTCTGGACTCCAGGAGCGTATCCATTGGCCAGGGCCTGATCGTGCGGGAGGCGGCCCGCGCCGCCCGAAGCGGAGGGACGCTCGCCGAGGTGATCGCGGTGGCCGAGTCCGCGGCCGCGAGGGCGCGCCTTTATGCCGCCGTGCCCTCGCTGGACACCCTCGTGAAAGGGGGCCGTGTCACGCCCGGCCAGCGAACCCTCGCGAACGCTCTCGGCGTTGTCCCGCTCATCACGATGGACGGCCTCGGGCGCGCCCGGCCCGGAGGTGCCGCCCGGGGCTTCCCGCGCGCATGCGTGAAACTGGTCGAGAAGGCTCTCGCGAAGACGAGGGGGCTCCAGGACACGACCTGGGGCGTGGCCCACTTCGGGGCGGCGCGGCTCGCGGAAAGCATCGCCGGGGAGCTGCTCTCCCGCCGGCCGGGGTCCGACGCATTCGTCGTGGAAATCGCTCCCGCGCTCGCGGCCCACACGGGTCCCGGAGCCGTCGCGGTAGGATTCCTCGGCCTGCGCGCGCGTGGACGCGCTTTCGCGAATAGCGCTTGACTCTTCGGACGTCCGGCAAAAAAATCCACAATATCTGTCAGACTATCGATATTCAGCTTTGCCTCTCAGAGTGACGTGAAGGAGGAACCGGTGTTCAAATCGATTCATAACCGGCTGGCGACCGTCGTGCTCGTCGGCCTCGTGGCCGCCGGGTCGGCAGGCCGTGTCGAAAGCGCGGGTTTCGCCCTCTTCGAGCAGGGCGCGAAGGGGACCGCGATGGGCGGCGCGTTCGTCGCGACGGCGGACGACCCGTCCGCGATGTTCTTCAATCCCGCGGGCAACGCCTTCGCGGACAACAAGCTCACCATGGAGGGTGGCGGCTTCATCATCCTCCGTCCCACGGCCCAGCTCGACGGCGCAAGCCCCTTCCCGGGGGACGGCTATCACGCCGAGATGAGCAAGTCGCTTTACGCGATCGGACACGGGTACGGCGTCCTGCCGCTCTCGAACGACGTGAAGCTCGCCGTCGGCTTCTGGAGTCCGGCCGGCCTTGGCGTGCCCTGGGAAAACTCGGACGCGTTCAGCGGCCGGTTCCTGAGTCAGCGCGTCGACATCCGGCAGATCGCCGTGTCGGCGCAGCTCGCGGTCAAGCTCTCGGACTGGATCGCGATCGGCGCGGGGCCCGAGTTCCGCTTCACCGACGTCAAGCTCTCCAAGAACATCGGAGCCATCAACCCCTTCACGACCCGGTTCGTGGACGTGGCGCACGTCAGCATCGTCTCGACGGGCACCCCCGTGAAGGTCGGCTTCAACGCGGGCATCCTCATCAAGCCCTGTGAACGCCTCCGCTTCGGCATCGCGCACCACTCGCACATGGACGTCGACCTCGAGGGCGGCGCCGAGTTCGGCAAGATCCCGACGGGCAACGCGCAGTTCGACGCGGCCGTCGCGGCCGGGCTCCCGGTCGGCAAGACCGTCCCCGCGACGACGTCGATCCAGTTTCCCTCCGTCACGATCTTCGGCATGGCTTATGACCTCGCGCCGGGCCTTACGCTCGAAGTGGACGGCAACTACACGGCGTGGAAAGTCTTCGACCAGACTGTGCTCCGAATCTCCGGCCTCCCGGACACGACTCTCGTGCACAACTTCGAGAACACGTGGTCGGTGCGCGCCGGCGTCCTCTACCAGGGGAAGGCGGGCTGGGTCGCGGGCGGGTTCGTATACGACCAGACGCCGCAGCCCGACACCGACGTGTCGCCTTTCCTGCCGGACTCGAACCGCAGCGGCGGCTCGATCGGCGCCGGCATTCGGGCCGGAAACTTCGAATTCCAGCTCTCGAGCCTGTTCCTGTGGTTCCACGAGAGAACCGTCTCGACGAACAAGGACAACTTCAACGGCACCTACAAGACGTTCGCGGTCCTGCCGGGCGTCACGATCAAGTCGACGTTCTAAGGGAGCATAGAAGAACATGAAGACTCCCACTGCCCTCCTCCGCCTCGTCTCCGCGGCGTCTCTTGCTGCCGTCCTCGCGACTGCCGCCGCCCTTCCTGCGGCCGCCCAGGTCGACCTCACCCGCATCGCATTCGTCGGGGATTCCGAGGGGGCCGGCTTCTCCTCGGGCTGTCTCACGAAGCGCGTTCAGGTGGACTCGCCGATCGCGATCATCGCCCGCACGGCAGGTGTCGCCGACTTCCAGCAGCCGATCGTCAACGACCCCGGCCTCGGCGGCTGCATGGTCCTGACGTCGCTCGCGCCGTCATTCGGCGCGGAGGCCTCGACGGGAACGCCGGCGAACCTCGCGCTCCCACGCCCCTACAACAATCTCTCGATTCCTGGCTGCGCGATCCATGACATGGTGTACGCCACGACGGGCGCCGAGACGCAGAGCGCCGGCGCCTGCCGCTCGTTCATCGACCTCGTCCTCCGGAACTCGGCGCTCCACATCGGATCACCAGTCGCTCAGGCCGTCGCCCTCAGCCCGACGTTCGTCTTCCTCGAGAACGTGGGCAACGACTACCTCGGAGCGGTCCTTTCCGGCACGGTCATCGACGGCGTGACGGTGACGCCGATCGCGCCCTTCACGGCCGACATCAACACGGCGCTCACGACGCTGAAGAACAAGCAGCCGAAGGGAATCGTCTTCGGCGTCGCCGACGTCACGAGCATTCCGTTCGCGACGACGCTTCCACCGTTCCTGACGAGCGGCGGCAAGCTCGTCCTCGACCCCGCGGGGAATCCGATCCCCCTCCTCGGGCCGAAGAACTGCGCGGGCGGCGCCCCGGTCTGCCCGATCCCCGCGAACACGATCGTGACGCTGAACGCGGCGGCCTATCTGCCCTCGGGCTTCGGCATTCCCTGTGCGGTCGCGCCGCTCCCGAACTGCAACAAGCCCCTGCCGGCTGCCGCCATCGACGCGACGCACCCGGGCGCCCTCATCTACGCGGCCGACGTCGCGTTCCTGAAGGCGCGCGGAGCCGAATACAACACGGCCATCAAGGCCGCCGCGACGGCTTCGGGCTACAAGTTCTACGACGTGAACGATTTCCTCCTGCGCCTGAAGGCCGGGTTCGACATCGGCGGCGCGACGGTCAACGCGAACTTCCTGACGGGCGGGGCGTTCTCCTACGACGGCTTCCACCTCACGCCGATCGGATACGCGCTTCTCGCGGACGACGTGATCCAGTTCATGAACGCGAACTTCGCCGCGGGCCTCCCGCGCGTGAATCTCTCGACGTACCTCTTCAACGGCGGAACGAACGGCGGCCTCTCGGGCGCCAACGCGCTTTACGTTCCGCTGAACGGAGCCGATTTCGAGCGCGCCATGGAGGGAATCTTCACGCCCGAGTTCGCCCGGCAGCTCGCGTCCATGTTCTCGTTCCCGAAGGCCGCGCTCGTGCAGGGCGACCCTGGCCAGGCCCCGCGCCACGAGCCTCATCACCGCGGCATCGAGCAGCCGTGACCGGCCGAAAGACTAGGAGGACGATGTGATCTCAGTTTCCCATTCGAAATCGATTTCGAGGCGCGCGGGCACGGGCCTCGCGCTCTTCGCCGCGCTTTTCATGGCCGCCTGCACATGCACGACAGGCGGCGGATTCAAGATCACGAAGCCGGCCGACGGCGCGCACATGGCTGCGGGAACGCCCGTTGAAGTGTGCGTTTCCCCGGTGGGCGGCGACTACTGCTACTTCCCGCCGAAGGCCTACGAGGTGACGCTCGACGGCGGCCAAAGCCGGATGATCGCGGCCGACGCGAAGCCGCTCTGCACCACTTTCACAGCCGTGGCTGCGGGCCCGCACGTGGCCGACGCGTTCGTCATGCGCAACGGCAAGCGCGCCGAGACGGCGCGCGTGAAGTTCGTCGTCGACCCGCCGCCGCCCCCGCCGACTCCGGCCCCGACGCCGGTTCCCGCCCCAATGACGGCCCCCCCGCCTGCCCCACCGCCCCCGCCGCCTGCGGCCGCGGAGGAAATGGTCGCGATCACGCAGAAGGGCGGCTATCTCGAGGACATCTTCTTCGACTACAACAAGTTCGCCATCAAGCCCGAGTACCACGAGAGGCTCCAGCGAGGGGCCGAGTGGATCAAGAACCATCCCGACACGAAGGTCACGATCGAAGGTCACTGCGACATCCGCGGCACCAACGCATACAACCTCGTGCTCGGCAAGAAGCGCTCCCAGGCGACCTTCGACCACATGGTCAAGCTCGGCGTGGACACGGCCCAAATCACGGTCACGACGGTCGGAGAAGAGAAGCCGTTCGCCACGGGCAAGAGCGAAGCGGCCTTCGCTTCGAACCGGAGATCTCACTTCATCATCACGAAGCGCTGAAGCGGAGTTTCCCTGTTCTTTCTGCGGCCCGGACCCTGAGGCCCGGGCCGCTTGTCTTTCCGGCGATGGGTGGGTTACGCTGGTGGTCCGTCCGGCCGTCCAGGTGGGGGGATAGGCGTCTGCCTCCTCCGCAAGGGTCGTCAGCCGAATCCATGAAACCCTGGAGAATCAATGATTTCCGCAACTGATATTCGGGCCGGAATGATCATCGTTTACAACGGCGAGCTCCACCGGGCTCACAGCGTCCTCCACAAGACTCCTGGGAACCTTCGGGGCTTCGTCCAGGCGAAGCTCCGAAACCTGAAATCCGGTGCCATGAACGAACACCGGTTCCGGTCCGAGGACAAAGTCGAGAAGGCCTCTCTCGACACGCACCAGATGCAGTACCTCTACTCGGACACCCAGGGGCACCATTTCATGAACCAGGAAACCTACGACCAGATCCGGCTCGACGACGAGGTCGTGGGCGAGTCGATGAAGTACCTCCTGCCCGAGACCGTCATCGAAATCGACTTCTACGAGGACAACCCGGTCTCGGTCGAGCTGCCGACGACCGTGAATCTCCGGATTCTGGAGACCGAGCCCGGAATGAAGGGAGCGACCGCGTCGGCGTCTTACAAGCCCGCGAAGCTCGAGACTGGGCTCGTCGTGCAGGTGCCGCAGTTCGTCGAGGCAGGCACGGTCGTCAAGATCGACACGCGCGACGACAAATACCTGGAGCGCGTCTCCTGATTCTTCTCCTCGCGGCCGCCCTGGGAGGAGCGCTCGGCGCCAACGCCTCTGTCGAGCCGCCGTCCGGCGGCGGTTCCGCGCTCGCGCAGGCTTGTCCGGCACGGGACCCTGAGGATGGCCGATGCTACCCCTCGGCGGACGCGGCGGATCTCGCCTGGCTCGCGCGGTCGGGAAGGCCGTCCGCGATCGCCGCACGGCGCAGCGAGGCGCCCGAAGAGGACCCCGACGATCCGGACGACGCGGAGGACTCCGAGGACGGCGGGAGTCTCGCCCCCGTCGACCAGGCGATGAAGGGGTCTCCCAGCCCGGCCCGGCTCGCGTTCTGGAAGAACCTCGCGAAGACGGTCACCGGCCTCGTCGTGCGCAAGGCGAACAGCCGCCCCGTGTCGGTCCCCGAAGAGGAGCTCGCCGAGCTCTTCTCGACCGACTTCCCTCTGCCGCTCGAGGCGTTCGACCGGGCCAAGTACCGCGACACATTTCTCGCGAAACGCGGCAAGCACAAGAAACATCACGCGATCGACCTCCCGGCCCCGCGCGGGACACCGGTCGTGGCAGTCGCGGACGGGTTCATCGAACGCATGGGCCGCGATAAGCGCGGCGGCAAAGTTATCTATCTCCGGGACGCGACGGGGAAGTACACCTTCTTCTATGCGCACCTCGCGCGCCACGAGAAGGGGTTGAAGCCTGGTGATCACGTCGTGAGGGGACAGCGGCTCGGAGACGTCGGCTCGACCGGACACGTCATCGGCGGGCCGCACCTCCACTTTGCGATCTTCCGGGACGAGGACGCCGCCGGCCGCGCCCTCGTCGTGAACCCCTACCTCGTCTTCAGCCCGCTCCTGACGATGCCCTGACGCCTCAGACCCGCCGCACGTCGTCCCGCGCGAGGGAATTCTCGAGCCACTGATTCGAGAGCTTTTCCTCGAGCGTGTTCTGAGAGAGACGAGCGCGCAGATTCTCCCAGTCCATCTCGTCGAGCTTCTGGTCCTGGTTGAAGCACGAAAAGACAAACGATTCCTTCTTCGTGACGGGGTCCACGTGGCGCTGAAGGCACTGGGCGCAGACCTCTTTCATCATGCACTGCATCGGAGAATTGATCGACCCGATGCCCACGTGCAAGGGGGAAAGATGCGGCGCCAGGACGCCGTGACGCGCGGCCGCGGATGAGGTTGTTCTTCACCTCCACGAGCGTCGGCTTCCCGGCGCCCGCCGCGACTGCGACGTGGTCGAACCCGAGATCGAAGGCCTGCTCGTGCGTGAGCGTGCCGCCGAAGCCCGTCAGGGTACGCTCGTCGAGACGGCGGAAGAGCGTCTTCGCATCGCGGATCAGCTTCGGCGGGCGGGCGTCCGTGCCCGTCAGCTCATCCGGGAGGGGCTCGATCTTCAGACCGTCGATCGCGACGACGGCGAAGCCCTCGTTCAGGAGATGGTGGGTGACGGTGTAGCCGGCGGGGCCGAGCCCCACCACGAGGACGTTCTTGCCGTTGTACGGGAGCGCATACGGGCGGGACGCGTTGAGCGGGTTCCAGCGCGCGAGGAGCGACCAGATCTCGAATCCCCAGGGCAGTGCGAGTACGTCCGTGAGGACCCCCGTCTCACGAAGGCCTCGGCCCATTCCTTCACGAGCGCGGCGTCGTCCGCGGGGACCGGAAGGGACATCCCGGCCGCCCGCGCGCGCAGGTGGGCGAGACGCTCGTGCGCGGCCTCGGGCGTGTAGGAGGCGTCCCTGGAACGTGGAGACGCGAGTGAGCCCGCGAGGTCGAAGAGATCCCATCCCGCCCGGGCGACGCGCCTTTCCTCGTCGGCGGGGTCGAGGCCGGCCGAGAAGACGGCGACGAGCGCGCGTCCGCGCGCCTCGACAGCGCCCGAATCGAGGGAGGCGATCGACGCGGCATCCGGAAACTTTCGGGCCGTGCGTTTCTGGAAGACGGAAAAACGGAACTTGAAGAGGACGGCCTCGTCCTGGACGCGCGCCCGGGCGGCGTCGCGCTCGCCGGAAACGCCGAAGAGCTCCGCGACGAATTCAGCGAGCGACCTGCTGGCCTCGACGAGGAGGGCCGAGCGCTCCACGGGAGCGAACGGCTCGTGCGCGCGATACCGCGCAAAGCGCGCCGCAAGCGACGGGCGCTCCCGCGAGAGCCGTTCGAGGAAGAGGGTGTCGAGGTCGCGGAGACGGTTCGGAAGAAACAGGTCGTGATCCGAGAAGCCGAAGTTCATGGAGGGAGGATAAACTGAGTTTCCAGTGACTCGGGACGACCGCGGCGTCATCGATCCGGGCGCCATTCGCGACCGGTTCCTCTCGGAGTTCGCCCTCGCGCTCGTCGAGGGCGTTCAGCTTCAGGAGTTTCTGGACTGGTCGGTCGCGCAGATCGGCCGCATCCTCGAGGTCGATCGCCTGACGCTGTTCCTCTTCGGTCCGGGCCCTCCGAGCGAGAGTCTCGCCGCGCGAGCGTCCTGGGCCGCCGACGGCGTCGAGCCCGTGCCGGTCACGATCCCACTCTCCGAGCACACCGTCTCGTTGAAGCTGAAGCGGTTCGAGCCCGTGGTCATCGAGGACGTGGCGGCGTCGCCCGATCTGGGCGAGATCGGAGACGCGCTGCGCGGCCTTGGAACAAAATCGGTCCTTGCCGTTCCCATCGGAATCGACGGGGCCCTCCGGGGCTTTGTGGCGGCGGCCAGGGTGCGGGAATGTCGAGCGTGGCAGCCCGAAGACGTCGCGTTCCTCGAATCGGCCGTTCATCACCTGTCCGCGGCGCTCAAGCAGACGGAGCTCGTCGAAGAGCTCGGCAGGGAGCGCGACCGCCTTTCGGTGCTCTTCGACCTCGCCTCCGCCGTCCAGCGTTCCACGACGGTGAACGACGTTGTCGAGACGGCCCTCTCCGGCCTGCGTGACACCCTGCTCTTTCCCATTGGCGTCTTCACGCTCATCTCGCCGGAAGGGGACGCCGTCATCGGGCTCGGGGGCTACGGCGGCACCGACCCGGGCGATTTCGCCGGCCGCATTCCCCTGACGCCGGAACGCCCGACCGTCTCCTTCCGCGTCCTCGAGTCGGGCCAGCCGCTCATCGTGAACGACGTCGAGGAGGAGCCGGAAGGCCCGTCGAAGGAGCGATTTCGGTACCTCGGTGCCTGCTCGTTCGGGGTCTTTCCGATGCGCTCGGCGGGGAAGACGATCGGAGTCATGAGCGTGGCGAGCCGGGACACGTCGCGCCGGATCGAGTTCGACGACGTGGAGACGCTTCAGTCCCTCGCGGACTTCGTGGGCGTCGCGCTCGAGCAGCGCCGCTCGGCCGACGCCGTGGTGGAGGCGATGCGCGAGGCCCGAAGCCTGGCCGAGGCCTCCCACGCCCTTCTGACGCGCACGGCCGACCGCCAGGTTTTACTCGATCAGATCCTCGACGCCCTCGCGCATCACTTCGGCCACGAGGCGTGCTCGCTCCTCCTCGCCGACCACGGCCGGGGCGTGCTCGTCCAGATCGGCCGGCGCGGCCAGTGGTGGTCGCCGGTCGACCCCGTCTCCGTGATTCCTCTCGACGCGCCCGGTCTCATCCCGCGCGCCGCGCGGACCGGGCGCACCGTGAACGTGCCAGACGTCGCGAGCGAACCGGACTACGTGGTGGGCTGGCCCGACGCGCGCTCGGAGCTCGTCGTCCCCTTGATCCTCGACGAGCGGGTCGTCGGCGTCTTCGACCTCCAGTCGGGACGCCCGAATGCGTTCTCGGACGCGGATGCCCGCACGATCCGTTCGTTCGCGGAACGCGCCGCCCTCGCACTTCGGCTTTCGGAGCTCGTCGGATCGCTGGAGAATCGCACGCGGGTTCTCGAGACGGTCACGCGGGCGACGCAGCTCCTCAACTTTCGGCTCCACGCGCCGGACGTTCTCACCTCGGTCGTCGAAGAGACGACGCGCGCGTTTCCGGCCGCCGACGGCTGCGTCGCGTGGGTGTGCGACGCCGAGGGCACGAGCCTGTCCGTCGCGGCGGCGGACGGGCTCGGCGCCATGACGCAGCGCACGGCGGGGACGTCACCACATCCGCTTTCGGGTCTGAAGTGCGCGGGGCGGGCCTTCCTCGAGAACCGTGTCGTCTCCGTCCAGGTCGAGGGCTTCGACGAGCTTGCTGAAGGGTGGGATGCGGGTGCACGCGCCCGCGCGCGGTCCGCGGTCGAGAACGCGGACGCACACTCCCTCCTGGCCGTCCCGATCCGTGTTGGCGACCATCGGCTCGGCGTCCTCGAGGTGCTGGCGATCGAACGCGATGCCTTTACGGCGGAAGACGGTGAAACGCTCGCGCTTCTCGCCGAGCAGTCCGCGATCGCGCTCAGGAATGCGCGCCTCATCGAAGAGCTCCAGAAAAGCAACCGGCTGAAAGACGATTTTCTCGCGAACCTCTCCCACGAGATCCGGACGCCCCTGACGGGAATCGTGGGCTGGGCGGAGGTCCTCCTCGACTCCAATCGCGAGGACCCGGAAGCGCGCCGCGCGCTGGAGGCCATCTTGGGTCAGGCCGATACACTGAGCCGGATGCTGGCCGACCTGATCGATCTCTCCCGGATCGACAATTTCGGCATGGAGCTCCGACGCGGCCTCGTGGCGATTCCCGACATCCTCGCCGCCGCGCTCGACGCGGTGACTCCGGGCGCCCGGCGTAAGGGCGTCACGATTCACTGCGCGCTCGATCCGGCGCTGCCGGGCGTGGAGGGCGACGCGGGACGCCTCAAGCAGGTGCTCTGGAATCTCCTCGCCAACGGCGTCAAGTTCACGCCCTCCGGTGGGACCGTCCGCGTGATCGGGCAACGGGTTCCGGGCGGAGGCCTGGAGATCGCAGTCGAGGACGAGGGACACGGCATCGACGCTGAGTTTCTTCCCCTGGTCTTCGAGCGATTCCGGCAGGAGGAGACCTCGGCGAACCGGCGCTTCGGCGGTCTCGGGATTGGCCTCGCGATCGCGCGCGCCATCGTGCTTGCGCATGGCGGAACGATCGTCGCCGAGAGCGAAGGACGTGAGCGCGGAAGCCGGTTCCGCGTCACCTTTCCGCCCGACCGGGTCGTTCCGCTTCCGAGCGACGCGAGCCGCGGAAAACAGGGGGTGGCGCGATGAGCGCGCAGGCCTTCGCACTTCTCGAGGAGCGCCTCCGTCGGGCCGAGGAACGGATCGCCGCGCTGAACCGGATCGGCATCGCGCTTTCCGCGGAGAGGGATCTCGAGAAGCTGCTCGAGACGATCCTGACGGAATCGCGGCGATTTTCCTACTCGGAGGCGGGCAGCCTCTACCTCGCGGAGGAATCGCCCGAAGGCCGCCGTCTGCGCTTCAAGCTCGCGCAAAACGATGCCGTCTCCTTCGCGTTCCAGGAGCGCACGGTGCCCGTGGACGAGTCGAGCCTCGCGGGCTGGGTCGCCGTGAACCGCGTGCCGATGGTCCTCGCGGACGCCTACGCGATCCCTGAGGGAACCCCGATCAAGCACAACCACGCGTTCGACGAGGCGACGGGTTTCCGGACGCGCGCGATGCTCGTCGTGCCGATGAACGACCACCAAGGCGACCTCGTCGGTGTCCTCCAGCTCATGAATCGCGTGGGGGCGGCCGGACCGGAGGAGTATCCGGAGGACCTCGTCCCGCTTCTCCTCTCGCTCGCGACGCAGGCGGCGGTATGCCTCAAGGCGAACCAGCTCACGGCGTCGATCCGGCGGCTCTTCGAAGATTTTGCGCAGGCGGCCATCGTCGCCGTGGAGCAGCGTGACCCGACGACGGCGGGACACAGCAATCGGGTCGCGACGCTCACCGTCGAGATGGCGGGGCTCGTCGACCGCGCCGCGGACGGCCCTTTTGCATCCGTGTCCTTCTCGCGCGAGGAGATGCGCGAGATCTTCACGGCGGCTCTCCTGCACGATTTCGGGAAGATTTCGATCCCGGAGCGCGTCCTCGTCAAGGCGAAGAAGCTGTCGGAGGAAGGACTCGGAAAGATCCGTGACCGATTCGACATTTCGCTCGCGGCCGCCGAGGCGGCGGAGGCGCGCGCCCTCCTCGAGAGGCGGGCCCGGGACGGGGGCCGCGTGAGCGAAGCGGAGCTCGAGGCGTTGGACGCCGCGGCACGGGAGCGCGCCCTGGAGTTCGAGGGGCTTTTCGACGAGATCGTCGCCGCGAACGAGCCGACCGTGATGCCGAAGGACGCGCGGGGCCGGCTCGAGGCGCTCCTGAGCCGGCGCACGCGCGCGCGCCGCGGCCAGGAAACGACGCTCCTTCTTCCGGAAGAATTTCGCTTCCTGTCCATCACGCAGGGGAGCCTCTCGGAGGAAGAGCGCCGTGCCATCGAAAGCCACGTCTCCCACACGTGGCGGTTTCTCTCCACGATTCCGTGGACGGTGGACCTGGCCCGCGTGCCCGAGATCGCGTACGCCCACCACGAGAAGCTCGACGGAACGGGCTATCCCCGCGGGCTCTTTCGGAAGGACATTCCGCCTGCCGCGCGCGCCCTTTCCGTGTGCGACGTTTACGATGCATTGACCGCGTCCGACCGGCCGTACAAGAAGGCCGTTCCACGCGAGGCCGCGCTCTCGATCCTCGAAGGAGAGGCGAAGCACGACCGGCTCGACACATGGATGGTCTCGGCGTTCATCGAAGGAAAGATCTGGAAGGCGCTCGCGCCCTGAAAGCGGCGGCCGCGGCGACGCTCGCCGCCGCGCTCCTCCTCGCGCGGCCCGCAGATTCGGCGCCCGCGAGGTGGCATTTCGTCTTTGGGCGGGAATGGGAGATTTCGATTCTCTTCGAAAGGGAAGAGGCGGGGGACCGCACGCGCCTTCTCGTCCGCGCCGCCGCGGGCCGCTTCGAGCTTCTTTCGGAGCAGAATCCCTCGGGTCGGGATTCGACCGAGAGCATCCGGCGCCTTCCGGACGGCGAGACGTTCACCCGGCGACTCGTTCTCTCGACCTTCGAAGAAATACCCCCGTGCGCTTCGGTCCGCGCCCCCGACGCGTGCGTCATTTTCACCGGCGCGAACGGGTCCTTTGGCGCGCCGATCTCCGTCTTCGCGGGCGAGGCCGGGGCTCCCTTCCGGCGGCGCGCCGCCGGCCTCGTCTCCATGGAGATGCGCGATGCGCTTTTCGGCCTCGCGCCTCTCCTTCCCGCGGTCGCCGAGTTCGGCTCCTACGGGAAGGACTTTCTCGGTTTCGTCTGGCCGGAGCGCTTCACGAAGCCGCAGTCTCTCCGCAAGGGCGAACGCGCGAAGGGCTGCGCGTTCGACGTGGAGTTCGGCTTTCCGTGCGCCCCGGAGGACCTTGCCCGCGAAACGAAGCGGTTCGCGCGCGTCGACCGGTAGGAGTGCGGGGTAATCTCCCGGCGGTATGAGCGACGACGCGCCCGCTCCGCGGAAATACGTCCTCAGGCGCACCGCGCCGGCGAAGAGCTACCGCGTCGACTACGCGCGGGAGCTGAACGAGGAGCAGAAGGCAGTCGTTTTCGCGTCCGACGGGCCGACGCTCGTCGTCGCGGGCGCGGGCTCGGGCAAGACGCGCACGCTCGTCTATCGTGTCTCGCGCCTCATCGAGGACGGCGCCGACCCCGCGTCGCTCCTCCTTCTCACCTTCACGAACCGCGCCGCGAAGGAGATGAAGCGCCGCGTCGAGACGCTGATCGGCGCCGACCTGAACCGCGCGACGGCCGGGACGTTCCATTCTGTGGCTGCGCACCTGCTGCGCCCTCACGCCGAGCTCCTCGGCTACAAGGCCAACTTCACGATCCTCGACTCGGAGGACACGAAAGACCTTCTGGAATCCGCGACCTCCGACATCGGCGTGCCCGTCACCGAACGGCGCTTTCCGAAGGGGGACCTGCTGCGGGCGATCGTGTCGCTCTGCGTGAACACGGGACGGCCTCTCGACGACGTGATCGCCGCCGAACATCCGCACTTCTTGCCGCAGATCGAGTCGATCCGGACTGTCGTGCACCGCTATCTCGAGCGCAAGGTCGCCGCGAACGGCATGGACTACGACGACCTCCTCCTGAACTGGAAGAGGCTCATGCTCGAGCGCCCCGAAATCCGGAAACACCTCGGCGCGCGCTTCCGGCACGTCCTCGTGGACGAGTACCAGGACGTCAACCACCTCCAGGCCGATCTCGTCGACCTCGTCGTGCAGGATGTCGCGGCGCCGAACGTGATGGTCGTGGGCGACGACGCGCAGTCCATCTACTCATTTCGCGGAGCGGACTTCGAGGCGCTCCTCGGTTTTCCCACCCGGCATCCGGGGACGCGGATTTTCTCCCTCGAGACGAACTACCGCTCGACACCCGAGATCCTGCGCCTCGCGGATGCGTCCATCGCGCACAACACGCGCCGTTTCGAGAAGACGCTTCGCGCCACGCGCGGAAGCGGAGTGCCCGTGGCGGTCGTCGGCACGTCGGACGTCTCCCAGCAGGCCGAATTCGTGGCCCAGCGCGTCCTCGAGCTGCGCGACGAGGGGACGCCGCTCGCCGAGATCGCAGTCCTCTACCGCGCGCACCATCAGGCGCTGGAGCTGCAGATCGAGCTGACCCGTCGCGGGATTCCGTACGAGATCCGGTCGGGCATGCGTTTCTTCGAGCAGCAGCACGTGAAAGACGTGCTCGCGTACCTGCGCCTTCTCGTGAACCCGAAGGAAGAGACGGCCTTCAAGCGCATCCTCAAGCTGCTGCCGAAGGTGGGAGAGCGCACCGCGGCGACTCTCTGGACCGCCGTCGCGGACACGCCGGACCCGGTCGGTTCCTTCCTACGCCTCGACCTCCGGAAGGCTCCAGCCGGGGCGCAAGGCGCGCTCAAGAAGCTCGCCTCCACGCTCGAATCGCTTCGGCGGCCTTCGCTTCTTTCGGCGCCGGCCGAGGCGATCCGTTTCGTCGTGGACGAAGGCGGTTACGCGGACGTCGCGAAGACGAAGTTCGAGAACCACCAGGCCCGGCTCGACGACCTCGAGGCCCTCGCGCAGTTCGCGCTGCCGTACGACAGCGTCGAGAGCTTCCTCGAGGAGGTCACGCTCTTCGGCGAGCCCACAGGCGAGACCGTGATCGCCGGCGATGCGGAAGACGAGCGGCTCGTGCTCTCCTCGATCCATCAGGCGAAAGGGCTCGAATGGCGCGCCGTGTTCGTCCTCGGGCTCATCGAAGACCGCTTCCCGAACGTCCGGGCGGCCCGGACGTCCGAGGGCCTCGAGGAGGAGCGGCGCCTCTTCTACGTCGCGGCGACCCGCGCGAAGGACGAGCTCCTCCTCGTCCACCCGCTCGCCGCGTTCGACCGTTTCGGCATCGTCGTCGTGACCGAACCAAGCCGTTTTCTCCGGGAGCTGCCCGAGGATCTCTTCGAGCGCTGGGTGCTCGAGCCGGGCCCGCCTCTTCCCGCGTTGGAGGGGCCGAAGGCTCCCCGTCTCGCCGTGGCCGACGACCCGACGCTTGAGCCGGACGAGGACGGGCCCGTCAACTAGAGGCCGAGGCTAAGATCAAAGGCATGCCCGCCGTGACGCCCGCCTACGTGCCTCTCGTCTCCTTCCCCGGCCGCATTCTCTATTTGACCGAGAGCGCCGAGATGATGCGCCGGCAGCTCGCCGGAGAAGATCTCGTCTGGGACGCGAACGATCCCGCCGAGAGGCTGAGGGACGACGTCTCGACCGACGAGATGACGCCAGGCTGGACGTGCTTCCACCACGACGCGACCCTCGGGCGCTTCACGTACCTTGGTCTGACCTGCCAGGACGGCGAAAAGCGCGTGCAGCCGGTGGGCGAGGACGCCGTCCGCCGCGGCGGGTTCCTCGTGTCCGTGGCCGGCCGCCGCCGCGGCAAGGGATCCTCCCGTGAACAGGCGCCCTACGCGGAGCGCGCCGCGGGGATCCGCCTCCTCGTCGCGGAGAGCTTCGAGCGCATCTACCGCCAGAACGCCATCAACCTCGGGATGCTCCTCACGACGGACTTCTCGGTTCTCGAGCGCATTCGCCGCATCGAAGAGATCCCGCTCTCGTTCTTTACGGAGGGCGAGGACGCCATCACGCGCGCGGTGATCGAGGCCGGCGGACTTCTTCCCTACACGCGCGCGCGCCTCGCGGGCCGCACGTCGCCCCCGCCCGTCACGACGCGGCCGCGCGCCATGACGCTCGCCGAGAAGATCCTCGCGCGGCACGCCGTCCGGGACCCGGCTCTCGCCACTGCGGGCGTGCCGGCCGTGGCGCCGGGGGACGCGTGCTTTGTGCGGGCCGATCTCCGGTTCTCCCACGAGTACGTCACGCCGATGGCAGCCGCATGCTTCGAAGAGGAGCTCGGAGGGGCCGTCCGAGTCCTGGACCCGGACTCGGTGCTCCTGTTTCGTGACCACCTCTCCCTTCTCGGCGAAGTCATGCCGGCGGAGCGCAGGGAGCGCGGCCTCCTCGCCCTCGCGGACGCCCTCGCGACGCGTCAGGAGGAATTCGCCGCGGCGCAGGGCATTCGGCTTTATGGCGCGGGCGAGGGCATCTGCCACTCCCTCGTCCTCGAGCGTCACGCGCTCCCCGGCCAGGTCGTCGTCGGATCGGACTCGCACACGACTCACGCCGGCGCCCTTGGTTGCCTGGCCTTCGGCATCGGCACGACGGAGGTCGCTTGTGCGTGGCTCTCGGGCGACGTGCGCGTGAAGGTGCCTGCCACGGTGCGCGTCGTCCTCGACGGTGCGCGGCCACCCGGCGTAACGGCGAAGGACGTCATGCTCGCGCTCCTCGCCCATCCTTACGTAAAGGGCGGCGGCGCGATCGGCAAGATTCTCGAGTACGCGGGCGAAGCGGTAGACGCCTTTTCCGTCGACGAGCGCGCGACGCTCACGAACATGGCGGCCGAAGCCGGCGCGTTCGCGGGGATTGCGGCACCCGACGAGACGACGGCGCGCTTTCTTTCCGAACGCCGCGGCATTCCGCTCGACGAGGCGCGCGCGCTGTGCCGCGGCATCGGGTCGGATCCGGACGCCGTGTTCGAATCGGAGCTGAGGCTCGACGCCCGTGCTCTCGCCCCGCTCGTGGCGCTCCCCGGCGATCCCGGAAACGGAGTTCGGATTTCGGATCTTGCCGCGCCGGTCCGTGTCGACATCGCGTACGCAGGATCGTGCACGGCCGGCAAGCGCGACGATATGGAGATGCTCGCCATGGTTCTCGCCGACGGTCTCGCGAAGGGGAAGCGCGTGGCACCGGGCGTCGACTTCTATATTCAGTTCGGGAGCCGGGACGTGAGGGAGTGGTGCCGGGAAATGGGGTATCTCGAATTGTTCACGCGCGCTGGAGCGCGGCTGATCGAGCCCGGCTGCGGGGCCTGCATCAATGCAGGGCCGGGTGTCTCGACGCGGGTGGACCAGGTCACCGTGAGCGCGATCAACCGCAACTTCCCCGGCCGGAGCGGCCCGGGGCGCGTCTACCTCGGCAGCCCCTATGTGATTGCGGCCTCAGCCCTCGCGGGTAGGATTACGGCGTGGACGCCAGGCGCCTGAGGCCCCTCGCCGCGCTTCTGGCGGCTTCGCTCGCGGCGGGAGGCTGCCGTTTCGGCTGGAACCTCTGGGCGCGTGGCGACCTCGCGCGCGACGTGACCGCCCTCCTGGCGAGAGAGGGCGTACTCGTCTCGGGCGTGAAGTGCCGGATGTTCGGCACGCTGCGCGCGGGCGCATGCACGTTTCCCTTCACGGCCGGGCAGACCACGCTTCTGGCGCAAGGCCTGAGACTCCGCGTTCTGGCGCCGACCGAGAACATTCGCGAGTTCCCCGGCGGATGCTCGGTTACACGCCCCTTCGACACCGACTTCGTGCGCTCCTTCCGTACGGGCGCGTTCCGGCCGCCTGAGCTAAAACTGCGCGATGGGGGATCGTTCGACTACGTGTATCTCTACCACCACCCCGCGTCGGGGCGAGCGTGCCTTCAGGCCGCGTACACACAGGACGGCGCGGGGACCGCGTCTCCCTTCACGAACTGAACGCTCCTGGCGTCGAGCGATCCTCGGGCACCGCGGTCAGCCGTCGCTGGAGCCGTGGAGCGCCTCGCTCGACGAGGGCCGTCGCCGCCGTCAGGGCGAGGAGGAGCGCGGAAATCGCCACGTCGAAGACGAGCTGCTCCTCGAGCCGCATCGTCAAGAGGATGCCGGGCCGCGCGGCGCCGAGCCAGATGAGGTCGGCGCCCGTAAAGAGAACGAACGCAGCGAGGGCATGGGCGACGTGGTCTCCGAACGGGCCTCCGGCCGCGCGGGCGGCCAGCCGCACGGCGGCGGCAAGCGAGACGGCATACGAGAGAAGGACGGCCGTCGCTCCCCAGGCCACGTCCGGATTGACGGGATCGCTGTCGCCGAGGGCGATGAGCGTCAGGTCGATGCGCGATAGGCCATAACCGCCGCTGAGGAGGACGAGGAGGGTGAGGCACGCAAGTGGAGCTGCCGCGCCCCGGAAGCGGCCCGGCACAGGCGGCGTGTCCGGGGACAGGAGGCCCATGCCTTCCAGGAGGACGAGGAAGAGCGTCCGCCATCCCGGAAAGAAGCAGCTCGCGAGCGACGCGAACGCGAGAGACTCGAGCCTTCGCTGCCGGGTGGCGGCGGCAAAGACGAAGAGGGCGAGACCGAACAGCACGGCGATCCGCGTGAAGGTGGCCGAGGCCAGGACCGCGAGCCTCATGTGCGGCGCGAGCCAGGACCCGATGCAACCGAGCGGCGGAAGAAGCGCGACGAACCGCAGGGAACGCGGGCGCGCCTCGCGGAGGGCGCCGGGGGCGAGCAGGACCGTGAGGATCACCAACGCGGCGTCCCCCGCCGCGAGGCCCGCGGAGTGCCCGAGGGGAGTCCGCGACATGGGAAGGACGGTGAGGACGCCGGCCGCGGCGACGCAGAGGACGAGGCTGCGCCCCGAGCCGCGCCCGCGCGCCGCGAGGGCCAGCGCGCCCGCGAGAAGCAGCGCGCCCGCCCACTGATCCCGGCCGGGGAGCGCGGCCAACGCGAGAAGGAGCGCGGCTGCTGAGCCGCTCACGCCCCGATCCGCCAGATGCCGATAACGGCCGCAACGATCGCGAGGCCGAGCAACGCCTGGATCGGAGGATGCTCGCTCCCGCCCGCACGGGGACCGAACGCGCGGAAACGCTCCGCCTCGGCCGGCCCGAAGCCGGGTGCGGCGAGGTAGCGCGCGAGTTCCGGCGTTCCCTCCCACCTCTTGGCATCGGAGGGTGCCACCGCGAACCGGGCGAGGAGACATCGGTCGCAGCGGCCCTTGAGGGCGGCCGGATCGAGACTCAAGAGAGCGGGATCGGGCGCGCCGACACCGGACGCCGGCGGGCAGACTCCGAGCAGAATCGCGAGCGTCGGAGCGAAGTCCTCGGGCGCGAAAGCGGGTGTCCCTTTTGCGAAGCCCCGTCCGACAGCGAGAAAGGCCGTCTCGCGCGCGAGGGCGTCGGGGCCACCGTGATGGCCGTCGTCGTCCGCGCCGTGGTCGCCGAGGACGACGAGCGCGTCGCGGTTCAGGTCCAGGCGGGCCGCGATGCGGCCGAGCCGGCGATCGGTGGCGGTGAGCGCCTCGCGGTACGCCGGGCTCCAGGGCTTCAGGATGTGGCCCGTGTGATCCACGGACCCGAAGTGCACGACCGCGAGGACCACCGCGGCGTCGTCGAGGATCCGCATCGCCCCGGCCTCGGCCGCGTCGTCGTCCACGTAGGGTCCGAAGTCGTCCGCTCCCTTCCCGACGTAGACGCGCGCGGCACCCACGCGCATGTCGTCGCCGAACAGCTCGGCGAAATCCGGGCTGTAGGTGGAGGAGCCCCAGAGCCGGTGTGCGCCGGTCAGCCTCGTGAAGAGGGAGTCCTCCGTGACGTGGTCTTCCGAGACGTTCCGGAGGCTGTCTTGGAATGTGCCGGGCCGCCCCGTGAAGAGGGTCCTGAGACACGGCTTCGTGAAGGACCGCACCCCCGCCATCATCGGACCTCGGCTTCCGGCCGCCGCGAAGCGCTCCACGTTTGGCATCCCCGTGCCCGAGAGCGCGTCGGAGCGCCGCCATCCGTCGACGACGACCACCACGATGCGCCGCGCAATCGGTTCGAACGCGGGAAGGGGCGCGTTGCGGAGCACCGCCGCTTCCCCTTGGGACGCCGGTTCGGGACGGAGGAGCACAGCCGCAGCGAGCGGAAGGAGGGCGACTGCGGCCAGCGAGATGGACCTCATGGCCGCAGTTTTTCGACGAGCTCGGTTCGCAGGGTCTCCGCCACCAGCTTGAGCTTAGCCGACGCACAGTCCTGGCCTTCTGCCGAGGGTGGCGGCTGAAGAAGAAAGCCCCCGGTCTCCCGGGGGCCTCGGTCGAAAAACCGGTTACTTGCCGATCACCTTCACGACTGCCGTCGAACCGGAGATCTTTTCTCCTTCCATCGGCTCGAAGCGGCCGGCGAGGCAGCCCGCGAGGAATTTCTCGGCCCGGGCATTGAAGTCGATACGGTTTTCCGGCCGCGCGAAGCCGTGCCCTTCGTCCGGGTAGAGGACGTAGGTGACGTTGCCCTTGTTTTTCTCGATCGCGTCGACGATCTGCTCCGACTCCTTCACGTTCACGCGCGGGTCGTTCGCGCCCTGCCCGATGAGGAGCGGGCGGACGATCTTGTCCGCCTTGAAGAGCGGCGACGCGTTCTTGATCAGCTCGGCGTCCTTCGGGTCGTCCACGTTGCCCATGCGCACGTCGAAGGTCGCGCGCAGAGGCTTCCAGTAGGGCGGGATCGACCCGATGAGCGTCTTGAGGTTCGACGGGCCCACGATGTCGACCGAACACGCAAACTTCTCGGGCGTGAACGTGGCTGCCGCGAGTGCCGCATAGCCGCCGTACGAGCCTCCCATGATCGCGATCTTCTTCGGGTCGGCGATTCCCTGCTTGACGGCCCAATCCACGGCGTCGATGAGGTCGTCGTGCATCTTCAGTCCCCACTGCCGGTTGCCGGCATTGAGGAACTTCTTGCCATAGCCCGTCGAGGCGCGGAAGTTCGTCTGGAGGACCGCGTATCCGCGGTTCGCGAACCACTGGGCGTAAGGGTCGTAACCCCAAGCGTCCCGGCTCCACGGACCCCCGTGCACGAAGAGCACCATCGGCAGATTTTTCGGGGCGATGCCGACGGGGAGGGTGAGGTACGAGTTGAGCGTCAGGCCGTCGCGCGACCTGATGGCGACCGGCTTCATCTCGGCGAGCGCCAGCCCTTCCAGCTTCGGCCGCGCGGTGAAGAGGAGCGTCCCCTTCTTCGTCGCACGATCCCACGTCCACCACGAAACGGGGCCGCGGTCGGACGTGAACGCGATGAGCCAGCGGTCGTCCTTCTCGGTGCGGTTGACGAGGGAGAAGTCGCCCGGATTCAGCTTCGCGATGCTGTCGAAGTCGGCCTGGACGGACGGATCGAGCACCTTCCAAGAGAGGCGCCCGGGCGCAAAACCTACCGCCTGGACGATGTGCTGCTTCGGATGGATCACGATGGGACCGGCGTCGACGTCGGGCGAGACGGCGAGCACTTTTTCGGCGCCCGTCGCGAGATTGCGCTCGACGAGGCGCGCCGTGTCGCTCCCGATCGAAGTCTTGAGGTACGCCGACGCGCCGTCTTTCGTGAAGTCCTCGAACTCGAGGATCTCGTCCGGGCCGACCTTGAGCAGCGTCTTCCACGGCGACTTGACGTCGTCGCGGACGCGGATCTCGGTGCCGCCGTCGGCCGTCTGGGCCTGTGCGGCACGGACCTGGAACTTCGCGTCCGCACCCCAGCCCCCGACGTCGCCCGGATTCTCGGTGTCCAGTGTCAGGGCGCCGGTCTTGAGGTTGAGGCGCTGCACGTCCATGAGCTGGCGGTTGCGGATGTTCGCCTCGATCAGGACTTCGTCGGGGAAGTCCGGGTTCAGGTCGGCGACGCCGGCGCGGACGCCCTGGAACGGGGTGTAGTCGCGCACGTTGCCGGAAGCGAGGTCCACGCCGAAGACGTGGAAGTTCTCGTCTCCGTCGTTGTCCTGCTGGAAGAGCAGCGTCTTGTTGTCCTGGGCCCAGAAGTACTGGCGGATTCCGCGTTTCTTGTCGGCCGTGACCATTTTGTCGTCGTCCTTGCCGACGGTCTTGACCCAGACCTGCTGGACGTTTTTCATGTCGGGCGCGATCCATGCGAGGCGCTGACCGTCCGGCGACAGTTTCGGATTAGCCCGTTCGGGGTTTCCGAAGAGGATGTCGCGCGAGATGAGCGGGGGAGCCTGGGCCGCGAGGGGAGCGGCCGGAGCGAGGAGGGCGAGCGCAGCCATGGCCGGCGCGACGCGTGAAAACGGGGATTTCAGCATGAGAGGAGGGTCTCCTTCTCCCTTGATACGTGGATTCGGGGCCTTCGGTTCTGGCGTACGGCCCTGCAGAGGAACCCTCGGGCCGACCCCCTCGACCACAAGCCCACGGAGCTTTCGGGCGGCCAGATGCAGCGCGTGGCGGTCGCGCGGGCCCTCGCGATGAACCCGGACCTGCTGCTCGCCGACGAGCCCACGGGAAACCTCGACTCGACGTCGGGCGGCGACATCATGGGCCTTTTCACGGACCTCTGGACCGCCGGAGGCACGCTCATCGTCATCACGCACGACATGAGCCTCGCCCGCCGGGCCGGGCGTGTCATCGAGGTGCACGACGGCCGAATTCTGAAGGACTCGGTGGGAGCGGCCGCCTGAGAGCGTCTCGGCTAGAATCACCCTCCTCGAACAGGAGGGTTCCTATGAAGCGTGCGTTTACTCTCGTCGCCGGTGCGGTCCTCGCCGTGGCCTTCTCGGCGGTCGCCGCCGACAGCCCGAAGGAAGACCTGAAGTTCCTCGGGATCGACAAGTGCAAGAAGGACAAGTTCGACTGCGTGTGGGTCGCCGACGGCTTCTCCTTCGCGGGGAAGACGATCCACGTCCAGAAGTTCGAGAAGAAGGCCGATGCCCCCTCGAGCGGCGACATGGGCGGGCTCGAATACGGCAATGCGGACACGTTCATGCAGGAGGTCTTCGCCAACAAGACGAACGAGCGCATCGAGAAGCAGGGCACGAAGTTCGTGACGGGCGGCTCGGGCGACTACGTCCTGAAGGGCCAGATCACCGAGTGGCGCTACCCCAAGAAGGGCGCCGCGTGGGGCGGCTGGATCGGAGGGGCCGTAGGCTCGGGCACGATCGTGTACGACTGGAAGATCGTCGACAAGAGCGGCAAGACGGTCGTCGCGGTTCATCACAAGACCGTCGCGAGCGCATCCGATACGATGGAACGCCGCGTGAACAACGTCCACGGCGACGAGATGGTCGAGTTCGTGAGGAAGAACTCCAAGTAGGAAGACCGGGGATTTCTTTTCTGCTAAGATTCATTTTCGGAGGCGCGCACTCACATCCGACCTGACTCCATCCCGCTCACGCTTCCCGAGGCTGGGCTCGGCGCGCTCTTCGGTGTCCACGACGAAAACCTTCGGCTCCTCGAAGACGCCTTCGGCGTCGAGATCGCCGCGCGTGGCCGTGAGGTTTCGGTCTCGGGCGACCCGGAGAGCACGGCTCTCGCGGCGCGGCTCCTGTCCGACTTCTCGAAGCTCATCGAGCGCGGCTACAAGCCGAAGAAGGCCGACCTGGATTCCGCGATCCGCATCCTGAAGGAAGAGCCGTCCACGTCGCTCGTCGACTTCTTCGAGAATCGCTCGGTCGGGCCGGCGCTCCGCCAGGTCGTCTCTCCGCGGAACGTGCGCCAGCAGGAGTACCTGCAGGCGGTCCTCGAGCACGACATCGTTTTCGCCATCGGGCCCGCGGGCACCGGCAAGACCTATCTCGCTGTCGCGATGGCCGCTGCCGCGCTGCTCGAGATGAAGGTGAAGCGCATCGTCCTCTGCCGCCCCGCGGTCGAGGCGGGCGAAAAGCTCGGCTTCCTGCCGGGCGACCTCGCCGAGAAGGTGAACCCGTACCTCCGCCCTCTGCACGACGCGCTCTACGACATCCTCGGCTACGAAAAGGTCGGCCGGATGCTCGAGCGCAACATCATCGAGGTCGCGCCGCTCGCGTTCATGCGGGGGCGCACACTCAACGACGCGTTCGTCATCCTCGACGAGGCGCAGAACACGACGTCCGAGCAAATGAAGATGTTTCTCACACGCCTCGGGTTCGGCAGCCGCGCCGTCGTCACGGGCGACGTGACGCAGATCGACCTGCCACAGGGGAAGATCTCCGGCCTCAAGGAGGCCGATCGTGTTCTCACGGGGGTCGAGGGCGTGAAATTCGTGAGGTTTGATCACAGGGACGTCGTGCGACACCGCATCGTGCAGTCCGTCGTGAACGCCTACGAGATCTACGAGAAGAAGAAGGCCGACGATGCCGGAGCCGCCGCCGCGAACGGCAACGGCAACGGCAACGGCCACTAGCGCCATCGGCTCCGTCGAGGTTCTCGTGACGGTTGCCGCCGCTCCGCCCGTACGGCGTGTCGAGGCCTGGACCCGCAGCCTTCTAATCGAAGCGCGCGCGAAGCGCGTCTCCCTCTCGGTCTTGCTCTGCGGGGACTCACGCATGCGGGGCCTGAACCGGGAGTGGCTGGGGATAGACCTTCCGACCGACGTGTTGTCTTTCCCGTCCGGCGAGCGTGACTTCGTTGGTGACGTCGTCATCGACGTGCCGTACGCGGCGCGGCAGGCCCGGCGGCGCGGCCACACGCTCCAACGCGAGGTGCAGATTCTCCTCGCGCATGGCCTTCTCCACCTTCTCGGCTACGATCACGAGGAGGACGACGGCACGATGTTCCGGCGGCAGCGGCAGATCCTTCTCTCGGCCTTCGGCGAAGGCCCGGATGGCGTGCCGTGACCGGCATCCTCGTCGGAGGGGCCGGCGTCGCGCTGCTCCTCGCCGCATTCTTCGCGGGCGTCTACGTCGTATTTTCCGGTTTTGGCCAGGCGCTCGAGAGCCTCTCGGTCCTTCGCCGCAAGTCGCTCCTCGAGGCGAATCCCGCGCGCTTCGGCACCCTCCTCGCGTCCGAGCACGTGCGCGTCTCCCGCATCGCCGTCCGCCTGACGGCCCAGGGGGCGGTACTCGGCGGCCTTCTCTGCCTCGGCTCGGCCCTCGCGGCGCTTGGCGTGGGCGAACCGTGGCTCCTCTCGGCCGTCGTGATCCTTCTCGGCTGGATTCTCGCCGAGAGTCTCGTCATCAGGTGGGTCGCTCGACGGGGCGGAGACGAGGCCCTCGCGGGTTTCGCGTGGCTCACGCCCGCCGTCGACTTCCTCGCCGCGCCCCTGACACCTTTCCTCTCGCGTCTTCTCGAGCGTGAGGAAGACGAAGCGGACGGCGGCGGCATCGGCGCTCCCGAGAAGGAGGAGGCCGCGAAGGACGCCGACATGCGGGCGCTCCTCGATGTCGCCCGCGAGGAGGGCATTCTCGAGGAGCATGAAGAGGAGCTCGTGACGCGTGCGGTCGACTTCGGCGACCGCACGGTGGGCGAGGTCATGACGTCACGGCCCGACATCGTGTTCGCCGAGGCCGACGCACCGCTCGACGAGATCGCGGATCTTTTCGCGCGGACGAAGATCACGCGGATTCCGCTCGTGGAGGGCAGCGTGGACAAGCCGGTGGGCGTCGTCCACGTCAAGGATGTGTTCACCGTCCTGCGCCGCCCGAACCCTCCCGCCACGGCGCGCTCGCTCGCGCGACAGGTGTTCTTCGCGCCGGAGACCCAGACGGTCGCGACGCTGCTCTCCGACTTCCGCCGCCGCCGGCAACCGCTCGCGATCGTCGTGGACGAATACGGCGCCGTGACCGGTCTCGCGACGCTCGAGGATCTCGTCGAGGAGCTCGTGGGAGAGATCGCGGACGAGCACGAGGACGAGCAGCCGCCGATCGTCCCGCAGGAGGACGGCTCGTACTCGGTCGCGGGGCGCGTCCGCGTCCCGGAGATCGCGACTCTCTTCGGCGTGACGTTTCCCTCCGACGAATATGACACCGTGGCCGGCCTCGTCTCGGAACGGCTCGGGCACATCCCGAAGGCCGGCGAGACGGCTCACGAGGCGGGGCTCCTCTTCCTCGTGGAGGAGGCGGACCGCCGCCGGATCCATCGCGTGCGCATCCGGCGGGAGGATGCCCCCGGCAAGATAGGCGAAAAAGCTCAGGAGCCGGAATCATGAGCACGCCCGCGAGGCGCGCCGGTACGGTGGCCGTCGTCGGCCGCCCCAACGCCGGAAAGTCCACGCTCCTGAACGCCCTCGTCGGGACGAAAGTCGCGATCGTCTCCGACAAGCCGCAGACGACGCGGCGCCGGCTCCTCGGGATTCGCACCGACAGAGAAGGCCAGATCGTGTTCGTCGACACACCGGGCCTTCACAAGCCGCTTCACCGCCTGAACAAGGCCATGATGAACGAAGCGCTCGAGGCGCTCCGCGAGGAGGACGTCCGGCTTCTCGTCGTGGACGTCTCGGTGCCGTCGGGCGGCGGAGACCGCTTCGCGCTGGACCTTCTCGCGCGCGCGGAGGGCCCCCGGGTCGCGGTCCTGAACAAGATCGACCAGGTCGGGAGGGCCGCTCTCCTTCCGCGGCTGGCGACGATCGCCGGCGCGGGGATCTTCGACGACATTGTCCCGGTCTCGGCGCGGACGGGCGAGGGGCTCGACCTGCTGCTCCCCGTTCTGAGGCGGCACCTTCCCGAGGGCGACGACCTTTTCCCGGCGGCCACGGTGACGAACTCCGACACGAAGACGCGCGCCGCGGAGCTCATCCGCGAGAAGTTCCTCGAGAGGACACGGGAAGAGATCCCGTACGGACTTGGCGTCTTCGTGGAAGAGATCACGAGGGACGAGGCGAAGAACCTCACGGTGATCAAGGCAACGGTCGTCGTGGACCGGGACTCGCACAAGGGCATCGTGCTCGGGGCGGGGGGACGGCTTCTGCGGGAGGCCAGCACGGCGGCACGCCTCGAGCTCGAACAGGCGCTCGGCGGACGCTTTTATCTGGAGCTCCTCGTCGCGGCCCGGCCGGGCTGGCGCGAGGATCCCCGCTTTCTGGACACGCTCACGAGCTGACGCGTTGACGGGAGTCGCTGATTCCGTAAACTAGACGGTCCGGAGCACGAGAGAAACGTGGACAACGAGAAGAGGCGCACGCCCCGCACGCCCGTCGCGAAGGGAACGCGCGGGCAGCTCAAGTCGACGATTCCCGTGGAGATCCTGAACCTCTCGGAGATGGGGCTGCTCCTGGAGGTCGCCTCGACTCTGCGCCCGGGCTCGACCTACGACCTGAGCGCGATCCTCGGCGGAGTCCCGTTTTCGGGGCTCGTGCGGGTCACGCGCTGCCGCGCGGGAGGCTTCGCCGCCGACGCCGTGGGTGGCCGACTGCTCATTTACCGGGCCGGCGCCGAATTCGTGGGTCTTTCCGAGCAGCAGACGTCCGGCCTGCGCCGCGCGGTCTCGAAGAGGCTCGCCTCGGGCGCGTCGCTGAAGCACCTGTCCTGAAGGCCGTCAGTCGGCGAGACCGCGGAAGGCCTGCCTCAGGGCGTCCTCCAGACGGCGCGCGCGATCGTTCGCCGCCGCCGCGGCGGACTCCGCATTCGAGGCGACGGCGCGGGCGGCGGCAACCTCGCTGCTGAGCCGGGCCATCTCGCCGGAGAGCTCCGCGCGGAGGGCCGCGACCGCTTCCTCCAGCCGGCGCTCGGCGACTCCATGCGCGGGAATCTCCTGCGTGTTCACTTCGAGAGCGTCCAGACGGCGGTACGCTCCGGACACGCGTCCGGCAGCCTTCCGCGCCTCGGCCAGGACGGCATTGAGCTTCTCGTCGACGGTCGAGGCTCTCGAGACAGACGACGGCGCGTGCGTGATTCTGGGCGCAGGAGGCGGCTCTGGGGCCGCCGGCGCGGGAGGCGGAGCGGCAAGGGCTGCCAGGAGAACGGCCGGCGCGAGAATCGATGTCTCCGGGGAGGACCGTGCGGCCGCGGGCGGCTCCTCGATCGCGGACCTCTCCTCGGCGGCCGGAAGCGTCGAGGAGGGGTTTGCGTCATCCGAGAGGTCCGGGAACTCCCCTTCAGCGGACGGAACGACCCAGGCCTCGACGTCGTCTTCGGGTGGCGTTTCGAGAGGCTTTCCGACTGACTCCTCCGGGGTAATCGCGGCCGGGAGCTGCTCCGCCGCGGCCGGCGGCGTCTCGCCGGAAAACGCCGCGAACACCTCGGCCCGACGGACCGCGGGCGTTTCGGCCGACGGTTGCCAGCCACGCTGGAGGCGCCGGAGCAGGTCCACGAACGTGAGCTTCGAGACGAGCTTGAACGTCTCGATCACGCCCGATCCCTCGGAGGCGACGGTCTCGACGTACGGATACGAATGGAACCCGAGCGAGTCCTGCAGCGCCTCCACCGAGAGCGCGCTCGGCAGATCGCGCTTGTTGTACTGGACGACGACCGGCAGGCTCTCGAGGGAGATCTCTTCCTCGTGGAGGTTCTCCTTGAGGTTCTGGAAGCATTCCAGGTTGTGAGACAGCATCGACCATTGCGAGTCGACGACGAAGACGAGACCGTCCGCTCCGCGGAGGACGATCTTGCGGGTCTCGTTGTAGAAGACCTGTCCGGGAACGGTGCACACCTGGAAGCGAACCGTGTAGCCCTTGATGTTCCCGAGCTCGATGGGCAGCAGATCGAAATAAATTGTCCTGTCCTGCGCCGTCGAGAGCGACAGGAGCTTTCCGGCACCGCGCTCGAGGCGCTGGTGGAGGATCTTGAGATTGCTGGTCTTTCCGCACAGACCGGGTCCGTAGTAGACGATCTTGGCCGTCAACTCCTTCGTGGCGTGGTTGAACAGGGCCATGGGTCCCCTCCGCACTTTCCCGGTGTAGGACGGGAATTATAGGACGGCGGCATGGCGGCGGGGCAGCGTATCCTCCGCCCGTGAGTCCCGACGCTCGGGAGCGGCGCATCGAGGCCACGTGGGCGGGCCTCCCCGTCCGGGGAGTCTCGGTGGCGGGGCGCGAAACCTGGTTTCATCTGCCGACGCTGCATCTCGCGTTCGACCTCGGGCGAGCGCCCACTGAGCTCGTCGCGGTCCCGAACATCTTCCTCTCGCACCCGCACCTCGACCACGGCGCCGGACTCGCGTACTGGTGCTCGCAGCGCCGGCTCCTGCGGCTTCCAGAGGGCGTCCTTCGCACGCATCCGGCGGGCGTGCCCGCCTGGACGCAGATTCTCGAGCTCCATCAGCGCCTCGAGGGCGTGCGGTACGACGTGCGCGTCGAAGCGATGGAGCCGGGCGCGCGCGCCTTTCTCCGGCGCGATCTCGAGGTCGAAGCTTTCGAGGCGGACCACCGCGTCCCGACCCTCGCGTTCGTCGCGTCCGAGATCCGGAACCGGCTCAGACCCGAGCTCGCCGGACGCTCATCCGAAGAAATCCGTGACGCCGTGGCACGGGGCGAGGCGGTGGCGGGGAAGGTTCGGGTCCCGCTCGTCGCCTACTCGGGCGACACGGGGAGCGGAATCTTCTCCAACGCGCCGCGGTCGTTCTTCACGGCGAAAGTCCTGCTTCTCGAATGCTCCTTCGTCGAGGAACGCGACCGGGAGCGCTCGAAGGAGTGGAAGCACCTCCACCTCGACGAGATCGCCGAGCGCGCGGACCTCTTCGAGAACGAGGTCGTCGTCCTCACGCACCTGACGCTGCGGACGAGTCCGGGCGACATCCGAAGTGCGATCGCCCGTCGCCTCCCGCAGCGTCTTGCCGAACGGACAGTGGCGTTCCTGCCGGCGTAGGCCCGCTCGTTCTACTGCTTGTCGTACACGGCGGTGTTGTTTACCGCCACACCCTTCGCGTTCTTTCCGGTCTGGGTGACGGTGAGGGACTTGCCGTCCGCCGCGACGACGACCTTCGCCGTCATGACGGTCTTTCCGCCCTTCTTCCACGGGTTCGTGTACGTGTTGTCGTCGACCTTCAACGGAGCCGCCATGTCAGCGTCCGGATTGCCGGCCCACGGGACGTCCTTGCCGTCGAACTTCGAGGTGTAGGAGCCTTTCCGCACCGACCCGTCCCCCATGACCCCCTCGCTCGAGAGCGTGGTCCCGGCCGGCGACGCCGTGAACATCAGCGTCTGGCTCTTCGGCCCCGGCCCCGGCGTGGACTTCGACTTTGCGACGTTCAGCTTCCAAGTGCCGATCCAGTTGTCGGCGGCGAGGGCCATGGAGCCCGAGAGGAACATCACGGAACACAGGGAACCAACGAGCAGACTCTTACGCATGAGGCCTCCTTCTTTCGAATTTGTTGATTGTCGAGGGAGTGATCCTACGCCGCAACCTGACGGCATGGTATGCAATATCGCGTTCAGGGGCCGGCGAGGCGCCCCCGGCTTGCAGCCCACTCTCCGAGCGCCTGCCGCCACTCCCATGCATGCCCGGGCGACAGCACGAATTCCACGGGCTCGCCCCGGACGGGAGTGACACGGAGGATTTTGTTTCGGAGGAACCCTCTCTGCGCCTGCGTCCTCTCGTCTGTCTCGAGACGTCGGATTTCTTCGAAGGTGAATGAGCCCGGAGCAGAGAGCAGGGCCTGCCAGGCGAGGCCCGCGGGCGTCAAGGCAACGGTCCCGGGCAGGAGCGCGCGCCCACGCCCATTCACGACCTGGCACGGCGTTCCAATCCGGACCACCCCTCCTAACCCTTTTAGGAAAATCTTCCGCCGGCGCCGAGCAACCAGCCTCGTCGCGAGGACAAATGCCCCCGTGAGAAGCAAAACAATTCCAACAGTGACGCCCGCCGCGAGCAGCAGACTCGCCGCGCTCAACGGAAGAGCTTTTTCCGGTTCCGGATGTAGTCCCGGAACACGAACGACGCGAGGTCCGTCGGCGAGGCGTAGTACGCCCGGCCGCGCGCGACCTTCGTGAGCGTGTCGACGAAGTCCACGAGCGCGGGGTCCGTCGCGATCATGAACGTCGTGAGCTGGATGCCGTCGCGGCGGAGCTTTTCGGCCTCCTCGAGCGTGCGGTTCACGATCTTGAGGTCGAGGCCGAACGGGTTCTTGTAGAGGCGCCCGCCCTCGTGGATGCACGAAGGCTTGCCGTCCGTGATCATGAAGATCTGCCGGTTGCGCGAGCGGCGCCGCATGAGGAGCTGCCGCGCCACGCCGAGCCCGGCCTTCGTGTTCGTGTGGAACGGCCCGACCTGGGCCTTGCTCAGCTCCTCAAGGGGGACGGGCTTCGCCTCGTCGCCGAAGAGCACGATGTCGATCGTGTCCTTCGGGTATTTCTGGAGGATGAGCTCCGTGAGGGCGAGGGCGACCTTCTTGGCCGGCGTGAAGCGATCCTCGCCGTAGAGGATCATCGAGTGGGAGATGTCGATCGCGATCGCGGTCGCGCAGGCGCTCTGGTGCTCCACGTCGAAGACCTCGAAGTCGGAGGGCGTGAGCGCGAGATCGTCCGGATCGCGCCGGGCCGCGTTCGCGACGGTCCGCATCCCGTCGAGGCGCGCGATGTCGTCGCCGAACTCGTAAGGGCGCGTTTCGGGCAGCGTCTCGGCGCCCGTGCCGGCGCGCGGGATGGAGTGAAGTCCCGGGCCAGCCTTCTGGAGCGACGAGAAAATCTCCTCGAGCGCGTTCCGCCGGATGCGGCGCTCGCCGGAGCCCATGAGCGTCAGGTTGCCGTCGCCGTCGCGGCCCACGATGCCCTGCTTCTCGAGAGCGGCGCGGAACGCGTCGAGGTCGATGTTCTTTCCGATTATTCCGCGGCGCTGCAGCTCCTGCATCCACTGCATCGCCTGCTCCACGTCGCCGCCGAGACGCGAGACGAGGTCCAGAAACAGCTTCAGGAGCTCTTCGTACGTCAGAAGCGACTGGAGGAGGTCGAGGGGCAGCTCGCCGTAGCGGTAGTCCACGCCGTCATGCTACGGCAGGACGCGCGGTCCCGGATGCTATCTTCGGCCGCGATGGAGGAGCCGGCCCAGGACGTCCTTTCCCGCATGCGGGGCGACTGGGACCGGCGTGCCGAGGAGGATCACAAGCTCCACATCGCGACGGGTCACGCGGGCTCCGAGGAGACGTTCCGGGCGTCGGGCGCGCAGGATCTCGACGCGATCGTTCTCGACGGCATCGTCCTCGACCCGTCCGCGGAGATCCTCGAGATCGGGTGCGGCGTCGGCCGCCTCCTCGTCCCTCTCGCGGAGCGCGTCGCGGTCGCGCACGGCGTCGACATCTCGTCCGTGATGATTGGGAAGTCGAAGGAGTATTTCCGCGGCTCCGCGAACGTGAAGACCGCGCTCACGGACGGCACGTTCTCCCATCTGCCGGACGCCTCCCTCGACTTCGTCTTCTCTTTCATCGTCTTCCAGCACATCCCCGAGCGCGCGCCCATCCGCCGCTACGTCGAAGAGGCCGCGCGCGTCCTGAAGCCGGGAGGCGTGTTCCGCTTTCAGGTGGACGGCAGGTGGTGGTGGAAGCACGGGGAAGAAGGCCCCGGCACGTACGACGGCGTGAAGTTCTCGCCGGAGGATGTCTCGGCGCTGCTCGAAGGAACGCCTTTCGCGGTCGTCGACTCATGGGGGGCCGAGGGTCACTACCACTGGATCACGGCGCGGAAGGCGGGAGAGGGCGCGGCGGTTTCGGTCAACCCCCGGGGGTGGGATCTCCCGCTTCTCGAATCACTGCTCCGGCGTCTGCGCTCGTTTCGCCCGAAGAAGGCCGCCGCGACGATCCAGGGCGGCGCCGGGTCGCTGCGGCCTCATCTGCTCCGGCTCGTGAAACGGCTCTCCAAGGCTGATTCGTCGACGTTCGTCATCGAGGCGTATCGCGCTCTTCTCGGGAGCACGCTCGACGACGAGGGACGCGCGTTCCACGTCGCGATTCTCGAGAAGGGATTCGAAGACCGCGCGGCGCTCCTCGACACCGTCACGACCGCGCGAGGGTTTCTGGATCTCTACCGCCCGTTCGTGTCCGATGTCCCGTGGTACGCCGCATGCGAGATCTTCATGCGTCTCGGCGAGTCGCCGCGGACCGGGGAATTCTTCGAGCTGGTGAAAGCGGTGGCTTCCCGGCTCGAGGGGCTTTCTCCGCGCGCCGCGATTGCCTTCGGCTTCAGGACCATTCTGGGCTTCGAGGCCGACGAGGCGGCGTACCGCCACCATCTGCCTCTCGTCGCGGAGCATCCCGACGGACACCGGCTTCTCATCCGGAATCTGCTCGCGAGTCGAAAGGACCCGGTTCCTCAGGCCGCAACAGTCCTGGGCCGTGCGCTGCTGCCGGGAGAATCGACGCCGGGCGAAGCGGCTCTAGCGGTGAAGATCCTGACCGAGGGCCTGGGTGTCACCGACGACCGCGCCTTCATCCGCCTTGCCTACGAACGGCTCTTCGGGCGCGCGGCCGACGCCGACGGAGAGGGCTTCTATCTCGGCAAGCTCGAGGAGCGGGAGCTTTCGCGCGCCGGCGTTCTCAGGGAGCTTCTCTGGAGCGACGAAGGACGCGCGCGACTCGAGCGCCTCGCATAGCGCCGCGACGCCCGTAGAATCGCGACGCATGCGCGCTCGCGGCATTTCTTGCGATGGCCCTTCCGCCGGCACTCACTGCCTCGGCGAGACGCATCAAAATCGCGGGGCGTGGCTATCCGCTGGGCGCGGACGAATCCCTCGTAGGAATTCGCGGAGCCGACTACGTCGCCTCGATTCTGCGCATCCGAAAGGAACTTCCCGCCGACTCTGAATACCTTCTTCTCGCAGGCACGGACGGCGCCGATGTTTTCGTGCGGTTCGACCTCGCTCCCCGGCGCGCAATCTTCGGTGGGGAACCCAAAGACCTCGCTCACAACGTGACGGCCGCGAAACTCCCTGGGCTCCCTGAGTGGACGGTGATTCCAAGCCTGGTCGGGCCGGGCCCTCGTCTCGTCCGTACGCGCCTTCTTGCGGAAACGAAAGCGATCCCATGACGGTCGGCGCGCCCTTCGCGGCCGGTCTCGGTGGTGTGTTTCTGTTTCTCGCCGCGGGCCGCGGGCTCGTGGAGCTTCTTCCCGCTCTTCGGGAGCGTCCCCGCGCGGCGCGGCTCGGCTGGTCGTACCTCCTCGGCGTTGCGGCCGTGGCGGGCTCGACGTACCTTCTCGGAATCGCGTTCGACATTCGACTCAGACGCGCCGTACTGCTTGCACCCGTCGTCTGCCTCGTCGCGCTCGGCGTCGCCTCGAGGATTGTTCGGCGTCGAAGTGAAGCCCGCATCCACGCGTTCCATCCGCCGCGGGCCGGCGTTGTCGCGGCTCGAGTTGCTTTCGTGATTTCCGCGTGGATCGCCGTGGGCCTCTTCACGGAGGCCGTGACGCAGTCGAATCTGGGCTTTGACGGCGAGATGACCTGGAGCGTGGTCGCGCGCTGGATCCGCGCCGAACGCAGCGTCACTCCGCGCGTCTTGTCGGATCCGCGCACGTTCGTATCGCACCCGCGCTATCCGATTCTCATGCCGATCGCGCAGGTAGTCGTGCAGGAGACGTTCGACACGAGCGACGACCGTCGTGCCGTCAAGCCTCTTTACGCCGCCTTCTTCCCGGCGCTGCTTCTCGTCCTTTTCGACGTTTCGCGCCGGCATGTCGGAACGTTCGCCGCCGCGCTCACCGTCGTTGCTTTCGCCACGGTGCCGGTGCTCGTCCTGTCAGACTTCGGCGGTGCGGATGGCACGTTCTCGGATGTTCCGCTGGGCGCATTTCTAGGCGGCGGATTCCTGCTTCTGCTCGGGCGCGTGCGCTGGTCGGAGGCAGTCGCTGCTGCGCTACTCCTCGGAAGCGCCGTGCTCACGAAGAACGAGGGGCTGCCCTTCGCCGCCGCCGCGCTCGTGGCAGTCGTGTTTCAGTCGCTCTTCGAGCGAGCGTACCGGCGTCGAACGCGCCTCGCCGCTCTCGGACTGGCCGCGGCCGCCGTGATCGCCGCGGGCCTGGCCCTCAGAGTTTGGCAAAGCCACATTCCACAGCGTTGGGACGAGGACTACGTGGGCCGGCTCGGCGAAGTGTCGCTCGCGGCGGAGGCCCGGGCTCGGCTTCCTCTCGTGCCGGCCGCGATCCTGAAAGAGATGGGGAACCCGGAGCATCTCGCCGGCATCGGCTTCGCCGGCGCGGTCATCCTCCTCGCGGGAGCCGGCGGCCTTCGAAGGAGAGTCGTTGGCCCGATCGTCCTGTGCGTCTATTTCTGTTTCGGAGCCTACGTTCTCGCGCTCCTCCTGACGACCTGGCCGGGAGTGGAGCAGGTTCATCCCACGTGGTACCGGTTCTTGATGCAGGTCTCATTGCCCCTCGGAGTTCTGTTGGCGCTCGCCCTTCGAGAGGCATGGCGGGCACGACTCGCGTGGATGCGACCCGCGACGACGCCGATGTCGTCGATGCAGATCCGGAACGACCGGATATCCGGATTCGCCCCGCGCGCTGCCCTCGTTTTCCTGGGCTTCGCGTTGTCCCCCGTATTGCTCGTCCTGCTCCTCGCGCTGCACAAGCACGGCCTGGAAACGTCCTTGGCGTCGCCTGTGGCGGCGCGCGCTGTCGCCCCCGCTCCGACCGCTTCCCCGTGGAGAGAGGATGCGTCACTGATTGGGGGCGTGGACGAGCCCTCGGAGGGCGCATCCGTTCGAGGCCGCCTTGTCGTTCGAGGCTGGGCACGCATTCCGGGACAGGATCTCGAGGTCACCGCACTCGTGGACGGAAAAGAGCGGGTCCCTCTGGGGCTCCGCCGCTTTCGGCGACCCGACGTTCAAAGAGTCCTTCCCGCGCTTGGTGATTGCGGGTCGGCCGGCTACGAGCTCGCGTATCCCTACTTGGCTGATGACGATGGGCCGCACGATCTTCAGGTGATCTTCCGAACAACGGATGGAAGGGAGCGACATTACCCAGCGAGAAGATTCGTCTGGAATCCGTGAGCGGATGATCAGGTTGCTGCGGGTTTACGGCCCCCTCTTCCAGGTGAACTTCCGCCACGGGTAATGACGCACGCGGTCGCCCGGTCCGCGGAAGACCACGAAAAGCTCGTGCTCGCCCTCGTCGCCGGGCTGGAAGGCGAAGACCTGTTCGTAGCCGGCGGTCCCGCAATCTCCGAGACTCGGCACGACGGCCTGTACGTCTTCCCGCGGGAATCGCGCCTCGTGGAGCGGAACGCGCGGCGCCTTGTCGACGAGAACGGTGACCGCGAGATCCTGTCCCGGAATGCGTGCCCATCCGGTCACGGTCAGGTTTCCCGTCACGATGGATTCCTCAGCCGGCCGGTCGATCGAGCCGGTGAGATCTGCCGATTCTCTGCCGGGCGAACCCAGCGTGTCGTCTCCGATTGGGCTCTTCTCGAATGCCCGTGCTCCCGGCTCGGTTTTCACCACCGCGTAGAGCATGTCGTCGGGAAGGAAGCGGCGGACGTAGAGCAACCGGCCCGATTCGAGGCCCGCGGCGACGAGCGCCGCCGCCGTCCCGCGCTGCTCGTCGTTCATGCGCCTCGGCCTCACGGTCACGTACGACACCGGCACGGCTTCGAGAGCGTCGAGCAGATCCTTGGCCTTCCCCTCCACGAGGAGATCGTGCAGGCTCTGGGCGAGCGGGGTCTGGAAGCCGGAGTAGCCGTTCACGAGCGGCTTCCAATGGTCCGCCGCGCGAAGCACGTGGAGCGCGTTCGTCTCGTTGAAGGCGTCGGGCAGCTCCCACAGGCCGCCTGCCATCGGCGTTGCGGCGAGGAAACGCGTCATCGGGTCCGGATCCGGCTCCCCGCGGTTGAGATACAGCGGAGCCACGCGGTCCTCGAACAGGAGCGCGCCCGCGAGACACGCCGCGATTCCGAGGCCGAACACCTTTGAGCGCCGCCGCGACCAGGATTCGACGAGTGCCGCTGTCGCCACGGCGGCGAGGAGCGCGAGCCCAAGGTCCGCGACCATCGCCCACCTCACTGGCGCGCGGATCGCGCGAAACGGCGGGAGAAGGAAAAGCAGGCGGTGAAACGGTGTCGACATGCCAAAGGACCCGACGAACCCGAGCCCCGCGAAGAGGAGGGCCGTGGTCGCCGATTCGGAACGATCCCGGAGGAACAGTACGATACCGAGAATCGCAAGCGCGAGGAGGAGGAAGCCGGGGAAGAGGCAGAACTCGCCGCGGGACGGGTTCTCACCCATGCCGCGCCAGAGCTTCAAATTGAAGTCAGGTGTCAGCCAGTGGATTGGCGCAGCAGAGTAGAACGCGGCCTCTTCCGGCCCGCGCTGGATGCCATAGAGCTTTCCGACCTGCTTGTACGGAAGGAAGAACGGCATTAGGAGGAGCGACGCGGCGAAGAGAGCCGCCGCCGCCCGTCCCCACGCCCGGCGAGCCGCTGGTTCGGTCCTGAGGAAGAGGAGCGCGCCCATCACGGCGGTCGGCACCGAGCCAAGGAGGAACCAGTGGATGCTCGAGACACCGCTCATGAAAAAGGCCGTGCCGAGCCAGGCCGCGCGCGCCCACGTGCGGCGGCGCGCGAAGAGAACGACGGCCTCGGCGAGAAGCGGCATCCAGCCCGCAAACACGTACGAGAGATGCGGAATGTGATGGAACCGGTAGGGCACGAACGCGAACGCGACGCCCGCGACCCACGCGGCCGGTGTCGAACTCGTGAGCGTGCGCGCGAGGCGGAACGCCCCGAATCCGCTGAACGCGAATCCGAACAGCATCGCCAAGCCGTGAACCGTCAGGGGCGGAAGGCCCGCGGCGAAGGCCGGAAAGAAGAGGAGCGCGATGCCCCACTGGTGCTCGGAGAGCGCGAGCGTGTAGCGATACGGAAAGAAGATGTTCGCGTCGAAGAGATGCAGCGGGTCGTGGAACGTCTGGTGGGCGTCCCACGCGAGGATGTAGGAATTCAGGTACGAGTCCCCCGGGTCGAACGAGCTGTCGCGGATGTGGGCCGCCCACGGCCAGGTCATGAGGACCGTCAGGAGAACGAAGGCGGCGAGCACGCCAGCGTCACGCGCGGCACGCTTCACGGTTTCCAGACGAATCTCCTCGGCGGATAGTGGCGCTGCCTGCCGTCGGGCGCGCGGAACAGCACCTGGATCTCGTGGGGCCCTTCGTCGCCGGTCTCGAACCTGTACGTCGCTTCGTAACCCGCGGTGCGGCAGTCGCCGAGCGACGCCACGGCCGCCTGGACGTCGAGGCGCGGCACGCGCGATCCGTGCGTGGCGGAACGCTCCTCGCCGTCGATCGTGACTGTGACGTGAAGGTCCTCGCCGGGGATTCGCGCCCAACCCGAGACCCGCAAGGGACCCGTCAGGACGGCGTCCTCTACCGGCACGTCGATCGAGCCGACCAGCCCCGCGTCCTCGCGATAGAGCGCGTGGGGCGCGAGCGGGCCGCGGGCCGGGGTCCACGGGAGAGGATCGAGAGCCTTCGCCCCCGGCTCGTTTTTCACGACGGCGTAGAGGTCGTTCTTCATGCGGCCGTCGAAGCGCCTCACGAAGAGGAGACGCCCCGACCCGAGGCCGCGCGTCAGCCACTCGCGGTGCGGGCCGCGTGACTCGGGAGACAGCCACGAGTCATGCACGAGGATGTAGGACGTCGGGATCTTCTCGAGGAAGTCGAGGAAGTCGTCGGGGATCGGCACCTTCCGCTCGTCCTCCTCGATGCGGCTCACGAAGGGAGACGCGAAGCCCGAGACGGCCGTGACGAGGGGCTTTCGGTGATCCGCGGCGCGAAGCACGGCGCGGTAGTTGCCGTGGGCCTCGGTGCCTGCCGGAAGCTCCACGAGGCCGCCCTTCATCTCGGTCTTCGCGAGGAAGAGCGTGGCCTCGTCGGGATCGGCCTCGCCTCGGACGAGCTCGAGCGGCGCGGCCCGGTCCTCGAAGAGGAGGCCGAGGCCGGAGAGGACGAAGACGAGCGCCGCGAGACGCGTCGTTCCCCGCCGGCGCTGCCACGCGTCCGCGAGGGCCTTCGCCCCGACGCCCGCGAGGATCGCGAGGCCGAGATACGCGAGCATGGCCCAGCGAGCGGGCGCGCGGATGCTCCGGAAGAGGAACACCGTCTCGAAGAGCACGCGGTGGAACGGAAAGTTCAGGCCCAGGGATCCGAAAAAGCCGATGACAGCCCAGATGCCGCCGACGAGGATCGCCTCGGGCCGGCGGAGAAGGCGGAGGCTGTCCGGAATGTTCTTCCCGCGGGTGAACGGGAGCGCCTTCGGATACTGGATCCAGCAGCGGACAAGAAAGGCGAAGGTGAAAAGCGCGAGCGCCCGTGTGGAGTCCGTCGCGCGGAAGACTTCCTTGCCGCCGAGGCGGATGTGGATGCCGGTCGGACTCGAGGCGAGGAGCGCAATCGTCCCGCCGACGACCGCGAGTCCGTCCAGCCAGGGGAGCGCCCGGAGGGCGCGCGGCCCGGGGGCCGGCATTTCCTCCGGCGGCGTGGAGAGACCCGGCTCCGCACGCGTCAGGAGCAGGGCCCCGAGCGGCAGGAGAAAGAGCAGCAGCCCGGGGAACAGGCAGCGCTCGTTCGGCGCGGGCCACTCGGTGAAACCCCGCCACGTCCGGTTCCACGCGTCCATGTTGAGCCAGTCCTTCGGCAGAGCGGACAGCTCGCGGGTCTCGCCCGTCCCCCGCGAGAAGCCGTAAAGTTTCGCGGCTCTCTGGTAGGGAACAAGGAACGGCAAGAGCGCGAGGCCGGCGATCCCGAGCGCGAGGGCGCCGCGCTTCAGCCCGGCCCGGTCCCGGACCGCGTCGTTCCGGAACCCGAGCGCGAGGCCGGTGGCCGCGAGCGGGATCAGCGTCAGGATCAGCCAGTGGATGACCGAGAGGCCGTTCAGGAAGAACGCCGCGCCCAGCCACGCCGCGCGCCGCCGCGTTCTCTCGCGCACGAAGAGGACGAGCGCCTCGAGGAGGATCGGGATCCAGCCCGAGAAAAGGTACGGAAGGTGCGGCATCTGCCCGAAGCGGTACGGCACGAAGGCATACGCGATTCCGGAAACCCACGCCGCTCCCGTGGATCCCGTGAGCGTGCGCGTGAGGCGGAACGTTCCGTAACCGGCGAGCGTGAAGCCGAGGAGCGTCGCGAGGCCGTGCACGGTCAGCGGGCGCGCGCCGAGCGCGAAGAGCGGGAAGAACGGCAGCGCGATGCCGTAGTTGTGCTCCGAGAACGCGAGACCGTACTTCATAGGGAAGAAGACGTTCCCGTGAAACAGGTTCAAGGGGTCGTGGAACGTCTGGAAGAAATCCCACCAGAGCGTCCAGGAGACGAGATAAGGATCGCCGTTGTCCGAGGCATGGTCGCGGAGGTGGAGAACCCACGGCCACGTCATGACGGACGTCAGGGCGATGAAGCCGAGAAAAATGAGCGACTCGCGCCCGAACGTGCGCATCCGGATCCTGATTTCAGGGGGCACGGACGGGATGATATCGGCGCGGAGCGGAATGCGTATGCTCTCCGTGCCCTCATGTCCGTGAGCCCTGCGTCCCACCGCGAACGGGCCCTCGTCGCCGCCGCGTTCGCCGTCCTCGCGCTCCTGCGCCTCGCGACGCTCGCGCCCGACCCGTGGGAGTGGGACGAGGTTCTCTTCATGGAGGGCGTGCGTGACGGACTCGACGTCCGCGTGAACCATCCCCACGCCCCGGGCTACCCGGTCTTCATCCGGATGGGGCAGGGGATTCGCGCGCTCGGCGTCGAGCCGTTTCGCGCGACGACGCTCGCGGGTGCGCTCGGCGGCTATCTCTCGGTTCTCGCCCTCTACCTCCTCCTCCGGGAGCTCGGCTCGCGCCGCGCGTGGGCGCTCGTCGGCGCGCTGTTTTACGCGCTGACGCCGTCCGTCTGGCTGCACGGCGTGCGACCGCTCTCGGATGGGCCGGGGGCCGCGGCCGCGCTTTTCGCCGCGCTGTTCCTGGTGCGCGCGATCGCGGGAAGGGGTCGATTCGACCTCGTCTGGGCGGCGGCATTCACGGCGATCGCGGCGGGCGTCCGCCCGCAGGTGGGTCTCGCGCTTCTTCCGGCGGCGGGAGTCGCAGCTTTTCTCTCCTTTCGCCGCGAGCGCCGCGCGACGATTCTTGCCCTCGCCGTCCTGACAGGCGTCCTGCTCTCGGCTGCGATCTGGATTCCGACCTTCAGGAGCTCCGGAGGCTTCGCCGTCTGGAAGGCCCGGTTGGACCAGCAGATGCAGTACGTGACGGAGTTCGACAGCCCGAAGCTCCGCGACATCGAGCGTCCGGCATTCTGGAAGCGCTGGTGGCTGGACCCGGTTGGCAATGAGGTGGCCGCCCTTGGGCTGCTCGCGCTGGGCCTCGCGGGCGCTGTACTCGAACGAAGGAAGGCCGGGCCGATCCTTCTGGTGTTCGTTCCCGTCACCGTGCTGACGCTCGCCGTTCTGGGGGTCGCCTCGGCACCGCGCTACGTCCTCGCATTCTGGGCGGCGCCCTGCGCCCTCGCGGCGTTTGCCCTCGAGTGGGCGTCGCGCCTCCGCGGCGGGAGAATCGCCGCGCCGGCAATGGCCATGCTCTCCCTGGCGGCGTTCGCAGCACTCGGCGTGCCCGCGATCGTCGAAGTCGCGACGCGCCCGAGCCCGTCCGTCGCAGTCATGAAGGCTCTGAAGGCCGAGGGGCTCGCGGCCCGCGACGTCTACGTGACCGAGCCGCTGCGCGTGCACGCCCACGAGTTCATCGGGGGAGGAGTCAGCGTCGTGGACGAGCTCGTCCCGCTGAGCATTCCACCGGGGGCCGTCCTCGTCGGAGCCGACGACCGGGCCTTCGGCCTCTCGCCTCAGCGCGTCTTTGATTTCGAGACCCCGCGCCTCGCTCGGATCTCGCGGGGCCGCTACCTTCGAAGCGAGATCTTCGAGGGGCGCGCCGGCGCCGGGGTATTCGCGCCCGCCGTGACGCGTCCCGGATGGCAGCTGCACGGCCGCGTCGGGCTGCCGGAAGGAACGACGCTCTCGGTGCGTTCGGCGGGGTCGGCGGACGTCGCGTTCACGGGAACCGCCGCACGCGATCTGGCCGAGATCGAGATCAAGACCTCTTCCGGCGCGCGTCGCGCGGAAGTCGCCGCGAACCGCGACGAGGACGTGTCTTTCGCCGCCTTCCCCGACGCGATGGAGCGGCTGTTTTCGGTCACGTCCCTCCGCGGCGTTGCCATCCTCGACGGATTCCGGATCACGGCGAAGGATTCGGGCCGGCCCACTTTTCGTTTCGACGACGGGATTCCCGCATCGATCGACGAGCCGGTCGAGGGCGCGCACGTCTCGTCGCCGTTCCGCGCCCGCGGCTGGTGCCAGGAGCGCGGCGGCGGACGCGTGGACCCGCTCGAGTTCCGCCTCGACGGGTTTCTCCTCGAGGACGCACGCGTGACGCGGACGCCTCGACCCGACGTCGCCGCTGTCCTTCCCACGATTGGTGACGCGAGCGCGGCGGGTTGGGAGGCTCTTCTCTCGACGAAGGTGCCCGACGGCCGCCATGTCCTGACGGTGACGTTCCAGGCCGGCGATCGCCGCCGCGTCTACCCGCCGCGCACGATCGAGATCGTCGCGGCAGGCCGGACGCGCTGACATGCGAATGTCTTCGAACATCCTCGCCCGGCGCTCCCCGCTCGGGGTCGTTGCGGTCGCTGTCCTCGGCGTCTGTGTGCTGCGTTCCGTGCCGGGAGCGTGGGTGCGCGCGAGTGCCGAGGTCGCGGAGCTCCTGCGCCATGCGGGCGAATCGTTCGCCGAAACGCGCGTAAGGGTTTACGGCAAGGCGTATGCCTCGCGCATCGACGAGATCCGCGGAAAGATCCCAGAGACTGGCGCGTATCTCCTCGTCGACGCCGCTGGGGCCACGGACGGGAAACCTCTGGTCCGGCACGATCTCGCTCCCCGCCGGCCAGTGGCGCCTTACCTCATCGCGGCCGCAGGCCCGATCGGAATCGCTCTCGCGGCGTACGCCGTCCACTTCAACCCGCCCGCTCTCGCGAGCACCACCTGGACGCGATTCCTGATCCAGGCGTCCATACCTCTCGCGGCGGTTTTCGCCGCGTGCGCACGCGAGGCGTCGAGGAGACTGCCGACTACTTCATGAGATGGAATCGGCGAGGGGCAAGCGTGCGGCGGCGGCCATCGGGCGTCTCGAGCTCCACGACGAGAGTGTGATCACCCATCGATAGTCTGCTGACGTCCAGATCGACCGCGAAGCCGGTTTCCTTCGGCACGACGACGTATGGCAGCGCCGATACGACGTCCGGTCGATCCGGACGGTTCAAGCGGACCGGATTCGCATCAAGCCCGTCGATGGCAAAGCGGACGGGATCGATCCGTCCTCCTCCCCGCTCGCGGCACCAGCCGACGGCCGTGAGCACGTTTCCGCGGATCGAGCTCCCCTCGGCTGGCACCTCGAGATAGCCCGGAAGCTCTCCGGATCCTCTCCGTGCAGTGGGTCTCGACGTATCGAGGGTGATCTCGAGCGCCGCGATCCGAGTCGCCCCGCTCTGGCCCGGTTCGGCCGGCGCGATTGAAATGCGGTTACGCCCGGCCCGCCAGATGGAGTCTTCGATCCGGAACCGCAGCGGGCCTGCCTCGCGGGCAATCTCTCCTGCTGGATGGCCGTTCACGCTGACGCGCAGATTCCGACGGGGCGATTCAAGAGCCTCCTCTTCGAGGGTCAACGACGTCGCCGGCGCGTCGAGGGGCGGGACGATGAGGTCAGCGCCGTCCAGCGGCACCAGGAGGGCGGCCCGGCCGTCGCCATCGCGTTTTTCCCGCCGCGAAGAGTTCAGAAGGAAGTACTCCGACTCCGGACGGTCAAAAGACACCCTCAGTGTGTCCTCTCGCGTCGAATCTTCGCGGACCGCAAAGACTTCCATCCTCGAATCGCCGAACACGCGAGGGAAACCCTCGGGCTCGATCGCGATCCAGTCCCTTTCCGGCAGCTCGTCTCCCGTCCTCTCCACCGCAACGAATGCGACCGCGAGCAGTCGGAGGTTTTCACGCCACTCCTTGCGGTCGACACGGTGCCGCGGGAACTCCAGCGATCCTTTCCACGAAAAGAAAGATGCCCCGAGCGGCGGCGACAGCCCTCGCTCTCCAGGACCCAAATACGTGGGAACGTAGAGCACCCTGTTCTGGAGCTGTCGTCCGAAGAAGAGGAATGGCTGATTTCCGCCGCAGAAGGCAATCGTCGTTCCGGGGGACGCCGTGCGATCGAGAAACGACGCTGCGGGATTTGTCTCCAGCTTTCGCGATAGATAGCGCTCGAAGAGCCGTCCCGTTCCGACCGAGCCGAGTGCGAGAAATACTGCCCCCGCGGCCAAGCTACCTCGCGCCAAAGTGAGCTTTCGTCGCGGAACCTGCCGCCAAAAGGCGTACCCCATAACGATCACGGCGCTCACCGCGCCGACCGCCAGCACACGACCCAGACCGCCCTTTGTGCGCTGCGAAGCGACCAGGGTAGCCAGAACGACGAGAGCGACCGTCAGCCTGCCGAATCGGGCAGCCCCTGGGGGCAGTCGTTCGAGAAGCCACGCGACAGCCAGCCCCGTTAGGGCAAGGCCGCCGAAGACGTATCGGATATCCCGGTGATCGGCCATCAATCGAACAAACGTCAGATAGAAGATGGCAGGAAGAGAAAGCAGGATGATCTCTCCCGCCTCGACCCTTGATGTTCCCTGTGCTCGAGTCGGTCGCAGCCTCGACACGGTCCAGGAGAGGAACGCCATGGCAGGAGCGAGCACCGCGCCGGGCAGGAGGATCCAACGGAACAACGGCCCGAGAAGGTCGATGCGGTCCCAGAGGAAACGGAGCGGTTCCAAACCCGATCGTCCTCGGATGGCGAGACCCGCGATCGTGTCATCCGCCCATCCTTGAAAAATGCGATGGCCTCCGATGCTGAGGGTCGCCGGGAAGAGAGGATTCCCGGATCCGACCGCATTCCGCAGATACGTGTAGCCGCCGACGCCGAACATCGTCGCGACTCCGACAAGGAAACCGAGACTGACCGGCCACACCGCAGCGCGACGGTCCTCCGGCGGTGAGCTCCATAGCCCGGAAGCCAAGCACGCGCCGGCGAGGAGGAGGAGCGGAGGGAGGAACATCGCTCCTGTGTACTTGGTTCCAATCATGAGGCCGAGCGCGGCGCCGAGGAAAACCGCGCGCCCGACAGTCGGGCCGCGTCGCAAGAGCAGGGCGGCGCACGCGCTCGCCAATGTGCAGAAGGCCAGAGCGTGATCGTTGCCGGCTCCGAGCATCCCCGATGGGAAGACGCGCGGGCTGGCCGCATAGAGAAGAACCGCAACGGCAGCCGCCCCCGTGCGGAGCGAGAGGAGGCGCGCAAGGGAGGCAAGCGCGACGAGGGCGCCGAGCGCGAACGGCGCCTCGCTCCAGCGGGCCAGAAAGTCGATGCCGTCGAGCGGAAGCAGGAGAAGGAGGGAGAAGAGCTCCCCACCGATCGGATAGAAGGCGGTGCTGCCGTCACCGACAGGGAATTTGATACTGCGGAGGTCGTGCCATTGAAACCATGTCGCGACCGCGGACAGATGGTAGGAGGTGTCGTCGTAGCCGTGGGCGCCGGGGGGCGCGTTCCGCTCGGAGATCACGGCCACAAGGAGGGCGACCCAGAAGAAAGCCAGGGTGCCGAGAATCGCCCATCGTTCCAACCGATCGATCTCTGGGGTGGTTCGCTTGCGAGGCACCGCCGTAGCCGACCGGAAAGGAGCGGCTACCAACAGAGCGAGCGCCACGACAATCAGCACGACGCGCGACGTCAAGAGCCCGAAGTGGCCCAGCGTGGTTGCGATGAGCATCCAGCTTGCGACCAGGACCACGAGAGCCGCCGTCAGGGTCGTTGCGCGATCCTCGTCGGGAACGAGGAACCTGCCGAGACGAAGGGAGAGCCTGCTGATTCCGAGAAAGAACACGGCCGCCAGCGCGACCTTCGCGGCCAACGGAAAGAGAGACACTTCGAGAGCACCGAGCACAAGCAGGCCGGCCGACGCCACATCGAGTAACGAGGATCGAGCCTGGGGCGTTCTCAAGGTCAACAAAAACTATAGAGCCTCAGCGGGAACGACGGCTCGTTTCGGAAAACCAATGTCAGGGCGGCCTTCGGGCGCCGGCGGATCAGCGGGCCGATCGCGCCCCTCAGACCACCGCGGCCAGCTCGTAGAGGTAGTCGACGAACGAGCGCGCGGCGCCGTCGTAGCCCGACACCCTCGGATTCGTCGACTCGATCACGAAGTACTCGTCGGGCGCGTGCGCGCCGCTGCCGTGGCCGAGGCCGTGGTGGCCCGAGGCTAGCTTGAGCGGTTCGCCCGTGAAGACGTAGCCGGGGTACGAGCCAGCGTTCCGGACCCAGAGGAACGGATCGAGACCCGCCTTCTTGTAGACGGACATCTGCGCGCGGATGAGCGGCGCGTCGGGGGACGTCTCCGTCGGGCCGTAGCCGCCCGAGACGTTGACCTCGATGTCGCCGAAGCCGCGCTTTTGGAGATGCGCCTTGAGCGCCGCGATCGCGCCGTCGAACGTCATGTCGGGCACGAGGCGCAGGTCGAGCTTCGCGACGGCCTTGTTCGGGAGCATCGTCTTGCCGCCCGGGCCCATGTAGCCGCCGACGAGGCCCTCGATGTTCACGGTCGGTGAGAAGGTGAGCCGCTCGAGCGACGCGCGCCACGAGTCGTCGTGCACCCAGCGCGTTGCGCCGAGCATCCTCTTCGCCGTCGCTTCATCGAGCCGCTTCGCAGCGGCGTCGAGGATCGCGGTCTGTGCTGCGTTCGGCGGCTTGGCGGCCGCCGCGAAGCCGTCGATCGCCGGGTCGCCGTCCGCGGTCACGAGAGTCGCGAGCGCCTGCACGAGATGGAACGCCGGGCTGTCGAGCCGCGCGCGGTTCGCGGAGTGGACGTCCTTCGAAGGGCCGCGGCCCCACTTCGCACCGCTCGAGACAAGCTCGCACTCGACGACGCCTTTGGCGCCGAGAGAGACCGTGACGGAGCCGTCGGGGTCCTGGCCGGCGCCCGGCATGAAGACGCCCATCGTCTTGCCGAGAGCCGCAAGCACTTCCGGCTTGCGGACGATCTCTGGAATGTGCGGCGAGCCGATTTCCTCCTCACCCTCGGCGACGAGGACGAGGTTGACGGGGAGCTTCACGCCCGCGCCCTTGAAGGCGTGGAGAGCGGCGAGAAAAGCGGACTCGGGGCCCTTCTGGTTCACGGCGCCGCGTCCGACGAGGACCCTGCCGAAGCCGGCCTTGTCGACGATCGACGCGTCGAAGGGCTTCCCGGTCGTCCACTCTGCGGGGTCCGCCTGTTTGACGTCGTACATGAAGTAGAGGCCGACGGTCCGGGGAGCACCCGCGTCGAGCGTCGCGAAGACGCCCGGGACGCCGGACGTCGGCATCCGGACGGCGGTCTGGAAGCCGGCGTCCTTCGCGAGCGCGATCATCTGCTGGCAGCCCGTTTCCATCCCACGGTTCTCGGCCGCGATGGAGGGATTCCGCACCCAGTCCTGAAGCCGCGCCACAGCTTCGCCGTGGCGCTTCTCGATTTCGGCGTAGATCTTTGCGCGGTCGTCGGCGGCGAAGGCGAAGCGGGGGAGGGAAGAAGCTGCTGTCACCGCTGCCGTGGCGGCGGCCGCACCGAGGAGGTCTCTTCTGTTCATTGGCATGGGGCGGAGTCTACCGCCGGGTCTATGCTCTCCCACGATGTCTTCCGGTCGAGGTGATCCGGTGAAGCCGGGAGGTCCCGGTGACTCCGCGAGCGGCGGATCCGATCTCTCTCGCGACCTGACGGCCGCGACGCCGCCCGGAAGCGGACCCCGCCTTCCCGCGCCCTCGATCAGCGGGACGACGCTTGGCCACTTCGAGGTGCTCGAGCGGATCGGCGCGGGTGGCTTCGGAGAGGTCTATCGGGCGCGGGACGTTCGCGTCGACCGGCTGGTTGCGCTGAAAGTATTGCCGGAAGATTTCTTAGAAGGTGAAGAGAGGAGGGTGCGCTTCCAGCGCGAGGCGAAGCTGCTCGCGAGCCTGAACCACTCCGGGATCGCCACTCTCTATTCATTCGAAGAAATCCCTGGTTCCCTCTCCTCTTCCTCTTCCTCGGCCTCCTCGGCCACGCGCCACGTCCTCGTCATGGAGCTCGTCGACGGCAGAACGCTCCACGCCGCGCTCGCGAGGGGGCCGTTCTCCGCCGCGGAGGCGCTGACTGTCGCGATCCAGATCGCCGACGCGCTCGCCGAGGCGCACCGCGCCGGCATTCTTCACCGCGACGTCAAGAGCGGCAACATCATGCTGACGTCCCGCGGGCAGGTGAAAGTGCTCGACTTCGGCCTCGCGAAGCGCCTGGAGGGCGGGCCCGCGTCCGGCGCTGCCGGGCCCGAGCTGACACGCGAGGGCACGACGCTTGGGACTCTCTCCTACATGTCGCCCGAGCAGCTCCTCGGCAAGGCCGTCGACGTGCGCAGCGACCTCTTCTCGTTCGGCGTCGTCCTTTACGAGATGCTCACGGGGCGCCTGCCGTTTCAGGGAAGCACGACGGTTGCCGTCGCGGACTCGATCCTGCACGCGGAGCCCAAAGACTTCGGTGAGCAGCCCGTCCCGGAAGGGCTGAAGCGGATCGTCAAGAAGCTCCTCGAAAAAGACCCAGCCCGCCGCTTCGCGAGCGCGGAGGAAGTCCTCGAAGCCTTGCGAGCCCAGCAGGCGGCGATGGCCCCGGCGCGGGCCAGGAGACTCTCGCGGAATTCCCGCATCCTTCTTGTCGCCGCCGCCGTCGTCGTCGCGCTCGGGGCGTGGGCGTGGTCGCGCGAGGCCCGCACACGGCGAGCGCGCGAAGCGGTGCCGGAGATCGCGCGGCTCCTGGCCGAGGACGAGTACGCGAAGGCGACGGCGCTCTGCCGCGAGGCCCGGGCCGTACTGCCGGGCGACCCCGCGCTCGAAAAACTCTGGCTGCAGGCGACGCTCGAGTTCTCCGTCGAGAGCATGCCGCCCGGAGCCGACGTGTCGTATCGGCCCTACCGCGGAGACGCGAACGTCTGGCAAAGCCTCGGGAAGGCGCCGTTGAACAAGGTCCGCGTGCCGAAGGACCGCTACGTCTGGCGCGTCGAGAAGGCGGGCTACCGTCCCCGTTACCAGATTCTGCCGACGTGGATCTTCACGGGCGGCAACTTGACGTTCCGGCTCGACGAGGAGGGGAGCACACCCGCGGAAATGGTCCGCGTGACCGGAGGAAAGGTCGACCTCTCGATTCCCGGGCTCGACCAGCTGCCGCAGGTCGAGCTGGAGGACTACCTGATCGACCGGGACGAGGTCACGAACGAGGAGTTCCGGAAGTTCGTCGATGCGGGCGGGTATCAAAAACGCGATTTCTGGAAGCAGCCGTTCGTGCGCGACGGGCGGACGGTTCCGTGGGACGAGGCGATGGCGCCCTTCCGCGACTCGACCGGGCGCCCCGGCCCGGCGACGTGGGAGCTCGGGAGCTTCCCGAAGGGCCGGGCGAAGTACCCCGTTGCGGCCGTGAGCTGGTACGAGGCGGCGGCCTACGCGGAGTTCGCGGGAAAGAGCCTGCCGAGCGTCCACCACTGGAACCGGGCCGCACAGACGCGCGCGAGCATGCTCATCGTGCCGGGGAGCAATTTCCGCGGAGACGGGACGGTGCCTGTGGGCGGCCCCGGCGCCATCAGCGGTTTCGGAACCTCGGACATGGCGGGCAACGTCAAGGAGTGGTGTTGGAACGAGACGTCGAAGGACCGGAGGTTCATCCTCGGCGGAGGCTTCGGCGAGCCGACGTACATGTTCATCGACCAGGATGCGCAGTCGCCCTGGGACCGCCGGCCGAACTACGGGTTCCGCTGCGTGAAGCTCTCCGGGCCGCCGCCCCTTGCCGCTCTCGCGCGCATCGAGCCCGAATTCCGGGATTACGCGAAAGAGAAGCCCGTGCCGGACGAGGTGTTCCGCGCCTACAAGGGCCTCTACGCCTACGACAAGGGAAACCTGGACGCGCGGGTCGAGGAGACGGAGGTGACCGAGGACTGGGCGCGTGAGAAGGTCAGCTTCAATGCCGCGTACGGCGGCGAGCGCGTCGTCGCCTACCTCTATTTGCCAAAGAACGCGTCCCCGCCGTTCCAGACGGTCGTCTACTTTCCCGGCTCCAACGCCATCCACGCGGATAAGTTCACGCTGTCGGTCTACGCGGACTTCATCCCGAAGAGCGGTCGGGCGCTGATCGCTCCGATCTACAAGAGCACGTACGAGAGGCGGGACGAGCTGAAGTCCGACTACCCGGAGCCGACGGCGTTCTGGCGCGACCACAATGTCTTTTGGTCCAAGGACGTGGGCCGGTCGATCGACTACCTCGAGACGCGGAAGGACGTGGACCGATCGAAGCTGGCGTACCTCGGCCTGAGCTGGGGAAGCGCCGTCGCTCCGATCGTCCTCGCCGTCGAAGACCGTTTCCGGACGGCCGTCCTCGAGTCGGGAGGGCTCGAGTTCCAGAAGACCCTGCCCGAGGCCGACCAGATCAACTTCGTGAGCCGCGTGAAGATCCCCGTCCTCATGCTGAACGGCCGGTACGACCACTTCTTTCCCGTCGAGTCGTCCCAGCTTCCGTTCTTCCACCTGCTCGGGACGCCGGAGAAGGACAAGAAGCACGTCATCTACGAGTCGGGCCACGCCCCGCCGCGCAAGGAGTTCATTCGCGAGACGCTCGACTGGCTGGACAAGTACCTCGGGCCCGTGAAGCGGTAGGCCGCGGCGTCAGCCGCGGCTGCGCATCAGGTTGAACTTCGCGAGCTCCGCGTACGTGAGCGTCGAGTCGAGGTCCTCTCGCGCGATCCGGAGATTCTGGACGAGCCCCTCGAGGACGAGCTCCATGAGGAACGCGCGCTCGTAGTGGTCGCGCGGCTTCGCGTGCTTGAGGACGAAGTCCGAAAGGCCCTTCACCGACTCCAGGGTCTTGAGGTGCTCTGAGAACGAGGTGCTGTCAGACAGGACGATCTTCCGGTCGCCCGTGAAGGCCGAGACGATGTCGTCGTAGGGGCCGGGCGCCGGCCCGGCCGCGGCGGACGCCGTGCGCCGGCCCTCCGCGCGCTCGAGCGTGGTCGGACCGCTCGCGTCGTCCTCGTCCAGCTCGCCGCTCCGGGGCCGTCGCCGGCTCTCGGCGCGCGTGCGCGGGCCCTCGACGGGCGGGAACCTCGACTCGAATAGGGATTTCACGGCGTCTCCGATGAGCTTCTTCGCGACGATCTCGGCGCCCTGCTGCTCGCCCTCGAACACCATCTCGACCTTGCCCGTGATCGCGGGCAGCGCCGCGAAGAGGTCCACGAGGCGCGGCGCGACGACGGACTCGCCCGTCGTCAGCGCGCGCCTCTCGAGATTCGACACGAGGAGCTCGCGCGCCGCGATCGAGAGGCGCGCGGAGACGCCCGAGGACTGGTCCACGAGCTCGCTCTTCCGCGCCACGAAGGCGATCTCCTCGATGAGGAGCTTCACCTCGTCGCCGAGGAGCACCGTCAGTCCCGCCGCCTCGCGGTCGGTCCAGGCTTCCTGGTCCGTGATGGCCGAGGCCGTCTTCGCGTCGACGGGATAGTGCGTGAGGATCTGCGACGCGATGCGGTCCTTCAGCGGCGTGATGATGTTGCCGCGGTTCGTGTAGTCCTCCGGGTTCGCCGAGAAGACCATCAGGATGTCGAGAGGGATCCGCAGCGGGAAGCCGCGGAACTGGAGGTCGCGCTCCTCGAGGATGTTCAGGAGGCCGACCTGGATGCGCGGCTGCAGGTCCGGCAGCTCGTTGATCGCGAAGATCCCGCGGTTCGTGCGCGGGATGATCCCGTAGTGGATGACGTCCTCGTCCGCGAACGTCTTCCGGAGCGTGGCGGCCTTCACGGGATCGACGTCGCCGATGAGGTCGGCGATCGTGACGTCCGGCGTCGCGAGCTTCTCGCGGTAACGCGCCGCGCGCGGCAGCCAGGCGACGGGGAGGTCGTTTCCGGTGCTCGCGGCCATGCGGCGGCCGTACGCGGAGAAGGGCGCGAACGGCGATTCGTTCAGCTCCGAGCCCGCGATCACGGGGATCTCCTCGTCGAGGAGGTTGACGAGCGCGCGCAGGAGGCGCGTCTTCGCCTGGCCGCGCAGGCCGAGAAGGATGATGTCGTGGCGCGCGAGGATCGCGTTCTGGAGCGCGGGCAGGACCGTCTTCTCGTATCCGAGGATGCCGGGGAAGACACTCTCGCCCTTCTTCAGCTTCGCGATGAGGTTGTCCCGCACCTCGTCCTTGACGGTCTTCGGTCCGTAGCCTTCCGCGATCAGCTCACCGAGGGTCGTGGGACGTTCGGGATTCGAAGACATGCGGCCCCTTCCGTGCCGAGGTTACGACAGGACCGGGCCGCCGGGATGTCGAAACCCGTGGAGGACATGATTGGACGTCCCGCCTTCGTGCCGACCGGACCGGTCAGCGGTTGCGGCCGAGTCAACCGGCCGAGAACTCGCGTACCGGATCGCCCGGCGGGATCACGGGCACGAGCGGGACGGATTTCGACGCGAAACGAGCGCCGAGCGCCTCCATCCGTTTCTTCGACCAGCCCGCGAACGTGTCGAGGGTCGTTCCGTCCTTCGCGAGAAGGACGAAGAGCGGCACCGACTCGACGTCGAACGCATTCGAGGCGACGAACGTGGGCTCGGGATCCAGGAGGAGATCGAACGTCGCCCCGCCATGCGCCGCGTAGAACGCGCGGCTCGACACCTCGTCGTTTTGCGAGACCCCGATGACGTGCACGGATTTCCCGCCGTACGCCTTGTGCACGCGCTCGAGGTAGGGCCAGGAGAGCTGGCAGATGGGGCAGCTCGTCTTGAAGAACGCGAGGAGGACGGGGAGGCCATTTCCCGCCGCGACGAGGTCTCTCGTCGTGAGGGAGCCGCCCAGAGGAGTCCGGAACCGGGCATCGGGTGCGGCGAAGCCTGCCGAAGATTTCATCCTACGAGTGTATCCGGGAGGAGGCGCCGGGGCGCCGGCCCGTCAGTTCGCGTCGCCGGCCGCTCCCGCAGGAACGGGCGCCGCGCCCGACGCGCTCGACGTCGCTCCCGGCGCTCCGGGCGTCGCGTCGGCGACGCGCAGCGAGACGACCTTCGCTCCGTCGGCCGTCGGCAGATAGCGCGCGACAACGTGGTCTTTTGCCTTCAGCTCAGCGAAGGTGGAACGCTGCTTTCCCCGGATGACTGGCACGTCGGGGGCGATGGAGAGCGCGATCGTTTCGCGGGTCGCGGGCTTGCCCTTTACGGGAGTGGACTTCACGGACTCGCGAACGAGAAAGAGGCGCGACGGGAAATCGACCCACACGATTTCACCCACGATGGTCTTCGACGCAACAACAGCGGCGCCGGCCGCCGGCGCTCCCGCCGGCGCGGACTTCGCCGGCACGGACTTCGCCGGCGCAGACGGAGACGCAGCCCCGGCCTTTTGAGCGTCATCGGGGGCCACGAGCAGTGCCAGAAGGAGGACGAGGGCAGACATCGCTCCTTCTTACGTGCACGAGCCGTGCCGGGTTTGGTGCGAGGCACCGAGTGGCATTCCAGGGCGAAAACTTTGTCGTTTAGAGGGTTGCGGCCGTCCCGTGGAGCTTTTTGTGGCCGCCGGTGTTCGAGCCTGCCCCATTCGGTCGACGAGGACCGTCCCAAATGGAACGGCTGCGGCCGTCTCAGGCCGGTTTCTTGAGCCCGAACTTTTCCAGCCGATATTGCAGCGTGCGGTACGTCAGGCCGAGGAGGCGGGCCGCTCGCGCGATGACCCAGCCCGATTTCTCCATCGCCTGGACGATGAGCTGGCGCTCGAACTCCTCGATGTCGATTCCCTCCGTGGGAATGTCGAAGCCATACGGCCGCGCGGAGGGCGCGGTGCGGAGGCGCACGTCCGCCGGGAGGTCTTCCGGCCGGATCGTGCTCCCTTCCGAGAGGAGCACCGCGCGCTCGACGAGGCTCTCCAGCTGGCGCACGTTTCCAGGCCACGGATGCCGCACGAGAAGCTCCAGCGCTTCCGGTGAGACCGTGGTCACGGCCGTCCCGTGAGACGCGTTTGCCTTGTCGAGGAAGCGGCTCACGAGGGCCTTGATGTCGGAGGCGCGCTCGCGGAGCGGCGGCAGGTCGACGGGAATCACGTTGAGGCGGTAGAAGAGGTCCTCGCGGAACTGGCCCGTCTTCATCATCCCCTCGAGGTCGCGGTTCGTGGCCGCGACGATGCGTACGTCCACGGGGATCGTCTCCGTGCCGCCCACGCGCTTGACCTCTTTTTCCTGCAGGGCACGCAGGATCTTTCCCTGGAGCGGCAGGGTGAGATCCCCGATCTCGTCGAGAAAGAGCGTCGAGCCGCTCGCCGCCTCGACGAGGCCGATCTTTTTCGCGTCGGCCCCCGTGAACGAGCCTTTCTCGTGGCCGAAGAGCTCGCTTTCGAGGAGGTTCTCGGGGATGGCCGCGCAGTTCAGCGCGAAGAAGGGTTTGGAAGAACGGAGCGAGCGAGCGTGAATCGCGCGGGCGACGAGCTCTTTGCCGGTGCCGGATTCGCCGCGGATCAGGATCGTGGAGTTCGTCGGGGCGATCTTCTCCACGAGGCGGAACATGTCCCGCATCGGCGCGCTTTCGCCGACGATGGCCTCGAGCCCGTCGTTCTTCAGGCGCCGTTCGAGACGGAGGTTCTTCTCGGCGAGCCGGAACGCCTCGACGGCGCGCTCCACGCGGAAGAGCAGCTCGTCGGCGACGACGGGTTTCGACATGTAGTCGAACGCGCCGAGACGGTGCGCCTCGCGCGCGCGCTCGACCGAGCCGTGCGCCGTCACGAGGATGACCTTCGGCGGGAGCGGCCCGTCCGCCAGAGAGCTCAGGCTCTTCACGACGTCCATGCCGGTAAGGCCCGGCATCTTGAGGTCGGTGAGAACGACCTCGGGCCGGATCTCGGCGGCCTTCGCGAGCGCCTCACGCCCGTCCGCGGCGGCGGTGACCTTGTATCCCTCGTCTTCGAGGATCAGGGCGAGCGACTCGCGCTGATGCTTCTCGTCGTCGACGACGAGAAGAGACGCCTTCGGCTCTTTCGCGTTCGGGGTGCTCACGGGAAGAGATTACCCTGCCGGCCGCTCAGCCGCCCGCGGGCAGGGAGACACGGAAGAGGGCGCCGGGGCGTCCGTCCTTTCGAGGGCCAGCCGAGACGCGACCCCCGTGCTCCTCGACGATTCGTTTGACCATCGCGAGGCCGAGGCCCACGCCCCCCTCCTTCTTCGAGAAATAGGGGTCGAAGAGGCGCGGGAGGTCGGCCTCGGAAATGCCGGGTCCCTCGTCTTCGACGGAGAGGACGAGGCGGCGGCCGGACTCCTCGATCCCGCTCTCGGCGGAGAGACGCACACGGAGGAGGCCGCCATGCCGTTCCATCGCCTGAATGCCGTTCTGCACGAGGTTCCAGATCGAGGACTTGAGGAGGTTCGCGTCCGCCCGGAGGAGCGGCACCATTTCGGGAACGTCTTCCTCGATCGTGACGTGGGCCTGCGCGGCCGTCTCTCCGAGGTCCGAGAGCGTGTGACGCACGAGAGCGGCAAGGTCCGTCGGCGCAAACGTGAGGGTGAGAGGCCGCCCGTAGGCGAGGAAGTTGTTGATGAGGATCGCGAGGCGGTTGATCTCCTCGCGCAGCGCCTCGATGCGCCCGCCGTACTCGGCCGCCGCGGCCTCGTCGGCCGGCCGGTGGCGGCGCCGGAGGACGTCGAGCCCGAGAGACAGTGCGTTCAGGGGATTCTTGATCTCGTGGGCGAGGCCGGACGCGAGATGGCCGATCTCGGCGTTCTTCTCGGCGCCCGCGAGCCGCACCTCGAGCTCCTGCCTCTCCCGCAGCTTCTCCGTCATGTAGTTGAAGGTGGAGGCCAGCCGTCCGATCTCGTCGTCGCGGTCGACTGGCACGGTCACGTCGAGTCGCCCTTCTGCCACGAGGGCTGCGCCGTCGGCGAGCGTGTCGAGGGGACGCGTCGCGTTGCGGGTGAGGACGAGCATGACCGCAAGGCCGAGCGCGAAGACGCCGAGGAGCGCGAAGAGACGGCGCCGGAAATTGTCCGCGAGCTGGGCGCGGATATTTTCGAGGTTGTAGGCGATCTCCACGTGGCCGCGGAGGTGGCCGTCGATGACGATCGGCACCACGAGATGCCGGTTCGTGGGTCCCGAGCCGATCGCGCCCGAGATGACGATGTCCTTCGGGCTCGGCGTCTTCTTCGGACGTCGCGCGGCGGTTCCCGGAGGCGCGGCTTCGGCCAGCGGCCGGCCCGCTTCGTCCGCGACTTTGATGTTCTGGAGGCCGCGGGCGCGGAGCGCCGCGGTGTAGTCCTCGAGCACCCTCGGGTCTTTCCAGCCCTCGGGGCCGATTTGCGTCGTCGCGACCTCGATGGCCTTCGCGACGGCCTGGTAGGAGCCGTCCGCCTCTTCGAGCGTCTCGTCGCGGGTCTGGAAGTAGACGAGCGTTTGCGCGATCGCAGCGAGCACGAGGATGCCGGCCCAGGTCAGGCCGAGGCGCGTGGAGAGCCGGATTCCCCGGACACGGGAGCCGCCGATCACAGCCGCCTCACGGGATCGTGAAAGAGCGAATCGTGAAGTAAAGGCCGAAGCCGACAAGCAGGACTCCGGCGACGATGGTCGAACGGGATGCCCATGCGCCCGCGCGCGAACGCCAGCGATCGGCCAGCTCGATGAGGAGCGCGAACCACGAGAAGACGCCGAGGCCTACCCCGAGTGCGAAGCCTCCGGCCCCGGCCGCCGAGGGCACGAACAGCCGGTGCCCGACGAGGAAGGAGATGAAGAGCGTCCAGTTCACGAAGAGAGCCGGGTTCGCCGCGCCCTGCAGGAGGCCCGTCAGCACGGGGAACCGGGAGAATCCCCCGCGCGCCTCGGCCGGACGGGGCGTGAATTGAAGGCGCGACGTTCCGGGGTCGGGCCGTTCCGCGTCGCGCCGCGCGTCCACGAGAAGGAGCTTCGCGCCGTAGCCCACGAGGAAGAGTGCGAGCGGCCCGCGCACCCACGGGTTCGTCACGACCTTCTCGAGGATCCAGCCGAGGCCGAGCCCGATGAGCGCGCAGATGAACGTGTCCACGGCCGCACCGCCAAGGGCGACGCGATAGGCGTCCCGTTTCTCGCCTTGAAGGCTTTTTCTCAGGCATGTGACATTGAGCGGGCCGGGCGGAACGGCGCCGATGAACCCGGCAAGAAAGCCCATGACCAAGGCCAGCGGGAATGCCGCCACGGGCTCCTATCCTCTCACGGCCCGTTGCGGCTCCCGCCGTCCGAGCGTACAGTGAAGGCGTGAGTCGTCTTCCCGTTTGCGCCGCCGCGTGCTCCTTCCTCCTGCTCGCGGGCATCCCCATGCGCGCCGAGGGGCGCCTCGAGTTCGAGCCGAAAGTGGGAGCCATCGGCGGGCGGGTCGTCGTCAAGGCGGGCGTGCCCGCGGGCTCGCAGCTTTTGTTCGGCGGAAAGCCGGTGGGCGTCGTGAAGGAAGCCGACGGCATCTCGGCGTTCGTCGTGCCGCCCGGAGCTTCGGGGAGCGCGTTCCTCGAGATCGTGAGCGGAGGCAAGACGATTTCGAAGAGCGCCGTGCCCTTCATCGTCTCCGGCGCGTCGCTGGCGGCGCCGGCGAAGCTCATCGGCCTCAAGGAGGCGATCGACGTCTTCGGCTATTCCGACCCGCGACCCACGGGTGGAGAAAAGCCCGAGCCGAAAGCGCGTCCCATCCTGAAGCTGGACGATGACGAGATCCTCACGATCGGCGAGCCCTCGCCCTACCGGCTGGGGCCGGCGGTCGAGAGCGGCGATCTCGCGTCCGCGGGTCGTTCCCCCATGTCGGGAACGGGCTTCCTCATCACCGCGCGGCCGCCCAAGAAGAAGACGCCCGTCCCTCTCCCGCCGCCTCCGCCCGAGAACTGACGCGGCCGAGGCCGTCTCCGGCGAGCGTCCGCGCGAGGAGCGCGCCGACCGCGTCCGGCTCGAGGAGGAATCCGTCGTGTCCGTGCTCCGAGCGGAGCTCCCGGTACGCGGCGCCCGCCTCGCGCGTCCAGCCGCGAACGACGTCCTCGGGGTAGAGCCCGTCGCCGGGGATGCCGACGCCTGTCAGGCGCGTGCCCGCGGCCGCGAGCGCGGCCCCGGGGCCGCCGCGGCCGTGGCCGACGTCGTGGGCGTCCATCGCGCCGAGGAGCGTCCGGTAGCTCTTCGCGTCGAAGCGGGAGACGAGCTTCGCGCCGTGGCGCGACAGATACGACTGGACCGCGAAGGGCTCGTCCGCGCCGCCCTGCCTGCCGAAGCGGGTTTCGAATTCCTGAGGCGTCCGGTACGTGAGCATCCCGGCCATCCGCGCGACCGCGAGCCCAGCCTCCGGGCCGCCCGCCTCGAGGGCGCGGCGCTGGACGTGGTTCCACCCGATCGCCCAGGCCGTGTGCGCCGCGGGCGCCGCGAAGACGACGGCGGCCCGCGTGCGCTCCGGGAAGGAAGCCGCCCACTCGAGGGCGACCATCCCGCCGAGGGATCCGCCGGTCGCCAGGGCGGGAGAAGGGATACCGAGAGATTCTATGAGTGGGAAGACAAGACGCGCCTGGTCGCGCGTCGTGATCGTGGGCTGTGCGTCGGCCTTCCCAGCCCTTCTAAGAAATCTCTTGAAAGTCGTCCCGTAGCACGAGCCCAGCAGGTTTGGGCACAGAACCGCCCACTTCCTTGTGTCGACCGCCTTGCCCGGCCCGATGACGCTTCCGTTCCAACCTCCCAAAGTCTCCGGTGAGCCCGTGAGCGAATGGAAGACGAGGACAACGTTGTCCCTCGCCTCGTTGATCGTCCCTTCCAGCGCATACGCCTGCTCGACGTCGCGCAGGACCTCTCCCGACTCGAGCGCGAAGCGCGCGGTCGTGTGGAAGCGCGAGGCGGAGGCCTCGGTCACGTTCGCACCGCCTGTCGAAGGGCGAGGTCGAGGTCATGGATGAGGTCGCGCGCGTCCTCGATCCCGACGGAGAGGCGGACGAGATCCGGCGTCACGCCGGCGCGCGCGCGGTCATCCGGGTGGAGCTGCTCGTGCGTCGTCGACCACGGGTGGATCACGAGGCTCTTGGCGTCGCCCACGTTCGCGACGAGGGAGAAGAGCTTCAGGTTCGCGATCACCTTCTTCGCCTCGTCCTCGCCGCCCTTGACGCCGAACGTCAGGACGCCGCCGAAGCCGCCTTCGAGGTAACGCGTCGCGGGCTCGTGCGCGGGATGCGAAGGCAGGCCGGGGTACCGCACCCACGAGACGGCGGGATGCGCCTCGAGGAAGCGCGCGACCGTGAGCGCGTTCTCGCTGTGGCGCTGGATGCGGAGGTGAAGCGATTCGAGGCCCTGGAGAAACAGGAACGAGTTGAAGGGCGACAGCGACGCGCCGAGGTCGCGCAGGAGGACGACGCGGAGGCGGACCGCGAAGGCCGCGACGCCGAACGCGTCCGCGAACGAGAGGCCTTGGTACGCCGGCTCGGGATCTTTGTAGAAGGCCTTGAAGCGGGGATTCGTTCCAAAGTCGAACGTCCCGCCGTCCACGACCGCGCCGCCGATGGCCGTCCCGTGGCCGCCGATCCACTTCGTGGCCGAGTGGAGGACGACGTCCGCCCCGTGCTCGATCGGGCGGCAGAGGAGTGGCGTCGCGAACGTATTGTCGACGACGAGCGGCACGCCCGCGTCGTGGGCGACCTTCGCGAGGGCCGCGAAGTCGGGCACGTCGAGCTTCGGATTTCCGATCGTCTCGACGTAGACGGCGCGCGTCGTGTCGTCGATGGCGGCGGCGACCTTCCGAGGGTCGTTCGCATCGACGAACTTCGTCCGGATGCCGAGGCGGGGCAGCGTGTGCTGAAAGAGCGTGAACGTGCCGCCATAGAGCGCCGACGACGAGACGAGCGAGTCGCCCGCCTGCGCGAGATTCAGGATCGCGAGCGTCTGGGCGGCCTGGCCGGACGCCGTCGCGACCGCGGCGACGCCCCCTTCGAGCGCGGCGAGCCGGCGCTCGAAGACGTCGTTCGTGGGGTTCATGAGGCGCGTGTAGATGTTCCCGAATTCGCGCAGGCCGAAGAGGCTCGCGGCGTGCTCGGGACTGTTGAAGACGTAGGACGTCGTCGCGTAGATCGGCACGGCCCGCGCGTTCGTGGCGGGGTCGGCGGTCTCCTGGGCGGCGTGCACGGCGAGAGTCCCGGGGTGATAGCGGGGTTTCGGCTCGGTGGTGGTCGACATGGGGTTCTCCTTTTCGCCTGTCCTTCGTTCGTCGCAGGTTTTCAAGCACAAAAAAAACCGGCCCTCTCGCGTGAGAGGGCCGGTTGGGGAATCCGATGAGCGTGTGCTCCCGGTTCGCCTGGATTCGCGGGGTCTAGGTCGGTTGTGTCCCCGACCCTGCGAAGCCGCCGTCCGTCTCCCGCGGGGGAGCGCCGGACATCGAACACATGCACATACAAATTCGAACCGCCGCGATGGGCGTCGCGATCGAGAAGGCGGAGGCGGAGCGGTTCGACATGTTCGGGCGACCTTAGAGACGTCGGATCAATTGGTCAAGAGAAATAAGGAAGGTGGGCTCAGGAGCGTCCGCGGCCGTAGCCGCCGCCGCCGCCACCACCGCCGTAACCGCCACGGCCGCCTCCGCCGCCGCCGCCGCCCGTGCGGGGCTCCTGTGGGCGCGCCTCGTTGACGCGGAGAGCACGGCCCTCGAGCTCCTGGCCGTTCAGGGCTCCCATGGCCTTCTGTCCGTCGGCGTCGGACATCTCGACGAAGCCGAATCCCTTGGACTGGCCGGTGTCGCGGTCCGAGATGACGCGGGCCGACTCGATGGCACCGTACGCCTCGAACATGGAACGGAGCGTGGCGTCGTTCACGGAGTAGGCGAGGTTTCCGACGTAGAGCTTCATGGAATGAGAATCCTTCGCAACAGATGCGGTCTGGTAGGGCTCCTCGCGTCGATCAGGCGGGAAGCGGGTTCGGGAGATGGTGGGAACGAAACATGTCGAAAGACGGGGAAAGTGGGCGCCAACGGAAGAATTGCATCATGCCCGGGAAGCCAAAGTCAAATTGAAATCGGCCCGCCGGGCGGGAGCGTAGGCTTTCCGGATGCCGATCCTGGAGTTCCCCCTCGACCTTCCCGGCGTGACCCGCGGCACCCTCTGGGAGTTTCACCGCGATCCCGCGGCGCTCGAGCGGCTCACGCCGCCCGAGAAGAAGATCCGGGTCGTCGAGCGGCCCCGGGAAATGCATGCGGGCGCCCGCGTCGTCCTCCGGGTTCGGCAGTTCGGCCTCTGGCTGACATGGATTTCCCTCATCGAGGTGTGGGAGCCCGAGACGCGTTTCGTGGACGTGCAGGAGAAGGGGCCCTTCGCCTCGTGGCGGCACGAGCACCTCTTTTTCGAAGGCCGGCTCCTCGACCGGGTGACCTACGAGGTGCCGCTCGCGATGGTGGGCGGGAGGCTCGCCGAAACGGTGCTCGTGAGGCCCGACCTCGAACGCATGTTCAAGCATCGGCACGCTGTCACGGCCGCCGCCCTCCGTCCCCGGACGTGAACATCCGGGTCCCGGGAACTTTCGGCCGCCCCGGGGGTCGAAACCCGAGGAGATCGATGAGATGCCTGCCCGGATTCTCGCCTTCGACGCCTCTCGGGGCGGAGAATCGCGTGTGAGAATGACTGCCGTGACACCCATGGCGGCGGCCTCGGCACACCAGCATCCTGGCGAGCGCGACTGGCCCGGAGACGAGATCGCCCTCAGCCGGTTTCTCTCGGGCGACGTCCTCGGGTTCGAGCAGATCGTGCGCTACTACTCGACGATGGTTTTCTCGCTCGCGGCGCGCCTCGTCGGCCCCGCGGACGCGGAAGACGTCGTGCAGGAGACGTTCCTGCGCGCCTACCACGGGCTCGCGAAATTCCGCGGCGAGTCGAGCCTCAAGACGTGGATCTACGCGATCGCGCTGAACCGCGCGCGCGCCCGCATGGGCACGCTCGGGCGGCTGCGCGCGATGTTCGTCCCCGGCCGCTCGAAGGAAGACGACCCCTTCGCGAGCCTGGACGACGCAGCCGACCCTGCCGCCAGCCCCGAGGAGAACGCCGTCCTCAAGGAGCGCCGCATGCGCCTCCGCGCGGCGATCCGCGCGCTGCCCGAGGAGTTTCGCGCCGCCGTGCTCCTGCGCGATCTCGAGGGGCTTTCGTACGAAGAAGTCGCCGAAGTGCTCGGGATTCCGATCGGAACCGTGCGCAGCCGTCTCGCGCGCGGCCGCGCGCTTCTCAAGGAGAAACTCTCGTGAGCGCCCGCCCGTTCGTCCCCCGTCTCGAAGGCGAGGAGCTCGACCTCCTCATTTCCCGGTCTCTCGACGGCGATCTCTCGCCGGAGGAGACGCGCGACCTCGAAACCGTCCTCGCGAACGACCCCGCGGCCCGGAAGCGCCGGGAAGACCTGGCCGGTCTCGTGGCCGAGGCGCGTGCCCTTCCCGCGCCCGCGCCTCCGTTCGCCCTCTCGACCCGCGTGAACGCGAACGTGTCGGAGAAGACCGCGCGCGGCGGATCGATTTTTCATCGGTTCGGGTTCTACCCGCCGCCCGGGATGACGATCGGCGCAATGGTGGTCCTCGGGGTCGTGGCCGTCGCAATCACCGTCCTGAACCCGGCGCCAAGGAGAGTCGCCTCGACGATCGCCGAGCGCGCCGACGGACCTGTCGACGTGTTTTTTCAGGATCGCGCGCGCTCGAACGACGTCGCGAAGGCGGTCGGGAGCGCGGGCGCGAAAGACGCCGGGAAGAACGCGGCGAAAGACGCCCCGAAGAGGTCCGCCCGAGCCCCCGGCGAGTCCGTTGCCGCCCAGATCGCGTCGAAGGAAAGGTCGCGGGACGAGGGTGCGGCAGCTCTGTCCGCGCCGGCCTCCGAAGCGTCCGGATCCCCGGTCTCCGCCGTCGAGTCGAAGCAGGTCGCGTCCGTCGTCGCTTCAAACGAGCCCGCGCTCGACGAAAAGCAGAAGAAGCTCGCGAAGAGCGAAGCGGATGCGGATGTGAGGCGAACGCGTCAGGCATCCGAGGAAGCGCCCGCCCTCGCAGCCGCGGCGCCGCGGGCGGCCGGAGGCATTGCTCCAGCGGCCCCGTCGGCTCAGGCTCCCGCCCGGGCGATGCGATCCATCGAGGCTCGTACCTGGTCCGTCGCGATCCGGGGCGAAGGCGCGAGGCGATGGATGCTGCGCCGTGCCCCCGAAAGCCGGCCTTCTCAGGTCCCGGTTGCGGCCTCGTTGTTCCGCGTCACGCTCGATGCGGACGGCCGCGTCACCGCGGTCCGCGCACTCGACGCGCGCGCCGTTCAGCCCGCGCTCCTCGAGTTCGTGCGCGGTCTCGTCTTCGCACCGGTGGGAAGCCGCGACGCAAACGTCGTCGGCAGCGTGGCCGACGGGTCCGCCCGCGACCGCGAGCAGAACGCGAAAAACGAGCGCGTCGACGCGCTCTCCGAGAAGAAGGCGGACAAGATCGAGAGTTCGTCCGAGATCGAGGTCGAAGTTTCCGCGCGCTGAGGCGCTGGAAAATGGACGGCATTCCCCTTTTCTTGACGCCCGTCCCGCCCCCCCCTAGACTCTCCTTCCTTCGGAAGCGAGCCGAAGTAGCTCAGTTGGTAGAGCAACTGATTCGTAATCAGTAGGTCCCCAGTTCAAGTCTGGGCTTCGGCTCCATTTCTCCGCTCATTCGACGCGCCCCGAACGCCAGTTTTCTCTTGACCGCCACCCGCGTTCGGTGAAAGAACCTGAGTCCGGTTCTCGACAAAAGAAGCGTCGGCGGAGGTGCCCGATGCCCGCTGCGACCCCGGATGTCCTCACCGAGGCCCTCCTCGAACGGTGCCGCGAACGAGCGCCCGCTTACGACCGCGACAACCGTTTCTGCCAGGAAGACTTCGACGAGCTGAAGGCGGCCGGGTACCTCCGGATGGCGATTCCGAAAGAGCTCGGCGGGATGGGCCTCCGGCTCGACGAGATCGCGAAGGAGACGCGCCGCCTCGCGGGTTATGCGCCAGCGACCGCGCTGTGCATCAACATGCACAACTACTGGGTCGGTGACGCCGCCGACCTGTGGCGCGCGGGCGACAAGTCGTGCGAGTGGATCCTCCGCGATGCCGCGGCCGGGGAGGTCTTCGCCGCCGGTCATGCCGAGCACGGCAACGACATCCCGGGCCTCCTCTCGACGACGAAGGCGGAGCGCGTGGACGGCGGATACAAGTTCACCGGAAGAAAATCGTTCGGGAGCCTGACGCCCGTCTGGACGCGGCTCGGCCTCCACGGGATGGACATGAGCGATCCCAAGGCCCCGAAAGTCGTCCACGCGTTCCTGCCGCGCGACACGAAGGGGGTCAAGGTCCACGAATCGTGGGACGTCCTCGGCATGCGCGCGACGCGGAGCGACGATACGATTCTCGACGGCGTCTTCATTCCGGACAAGTACATCTCACGGGTCGTCCCGGCGGGCGTCGCGGGCGTCGACGCCTTCATCCTCGGCTTCTTCACGTGGGGCCTCGTGGGGTTCGCGAACGTCTACTACGCGATCGCGCTCCGCACGCGCGACGTCATCGTCGAGCAGCTCAAGACGAAGACCTCGATCGCCCTGACGCGTCCGATGACCTATCACCCGGAGATCCAGCACGGCATCGCGGAGATCTCGCTCGAGATCGAGTCGATGGGCCCGCACGTGGAGGCGATCGCGCGCGACTGGGTGGAGGGACGCGTCGGGCCGGACTGGTTCCTGCGACTCGTCGCGATGAAGTACCACGCGGTCGAGGCGGCGTTCCGCGTCGTGGACCGGGCGCTGGACGTCTCCGGAGGATTCGGGATGTTCAAGAAGAGCGAGCTCGAGCGGCTCTTCCGCGACTGCCGGGCGGGCCGCTTCCATCCGACGAACTCGGCGCTCACGCACGAGATCGTCGGGAAGATCACGCTCGGCATCAGCCCGGACGAGCAGCCGCGCTGGGGCTGAGGCGAGCGACCGCTCAGACGTTGCCGGCCGAAGAACGCCACGTGTCGCCGCGTCGAAGACGCGGGGCGCGCGATCTGGTCACGCCGGCGGAGGGCAGCCTCAGCGCTTCGGGCCCATTGGCGTGGAACCGTGCATCGAGCCCCCGGCAGCGCCGTTGCTCCCCGGCATTGTCCCGGTTCCTTCGCTTCCGCGTCCCTGCGACATCGATCCCATCGACGAATGGTTCTGCCACGAACGCTCCGTCATCCCCATCGAGCCCATGGGCACGATACGAGGAGCCGTTCCCGGTTTGAACGTGCAGAACTGGTCCCGCGTCACGAGGAAAGGCTTGGTGGCGGGATTTGCGGAAATCACTTCCACCGTCCCTTCGAATACGGCGAGGCTCGTCTGGCCTCCACCGTCGACGTCCACTCCGTAGCGAGTTCCGCGGACGGCAAGCAGGGCACCCGGCGTGGCGACGCGCCGCTCCACCGCTTCGCCTCCTGTGAGCGCGTCGAAGAAGGCCTTGACCTTGCCCTGTTCGAGGACGAGGAGGACTCCAGGTTCTATGCTCGCGAGGCGAACGCGCGTGCCGGACGAGATCTCGAAGCGCGACGCCCGCTCGGGGACTGCCACGACCGCCCTCCCCAGCCAGTTCGTCCTGACGACGTCCCCGGCGTCGGCCGTCTGCTTCGCCTGCACCCGAAGCTCGTTCGTCTCGTCGCCTCGCGGATATCGGTACACGCGGCTCTTGACCTCGTCGAAGCGATACGTGAACGGCGCGGGGGCCGGGGCCGGCGCGGCCGCCCCCGCGAGCTGTGCGAGCAACAGAAATGCGATCACGGTTCCTCCTCGTCTGCCTCGTCCGCCGCTCCGCGCCGGAGCTTTCGCGTCAGCGTCTTCCGCTCGATTCCCAGAATCCGCGCGGCCATGGTCTTGTTCCCGCCCGCCGCCTCGAGCACCGCGAGGATGTGCTGCCGTTCGACGTCCTCGAGCGTTGCATCCGCGTCGCGCCGCCCGTCCGAATCGGGTTGCCGTGCGTCAGGGCCTTCCCCGATCGCCGGCGTGGAAAGGAGCCTCGTCAGGATCGCCAAGTCGTTCACGGAACCGGCATCGATGAGCAGTCGGCGGATGACGTGCGCCAGCTCTCGTACGTTGCCAGGCCACGGGTACGCCTCGAGGGCCGCGAGAGCGGCGAGAGCCGGAGGCGCGGCCGGCGGTTTGCCCAGGTCCCGCTCGGCCTGCCTCTGGAAGTGCTCGACGAGGAGCGGAAGGTCCGAGAGCCGGTCCCGAAGTGGCGGGATCAGGATCTCGTAACCCGCGAGCCTGAAGTAGAGGTCCTGGCGGAACCGGCCGTCCGCGACCATGCGTTTCAGGTCGCGATGCGTCGCCGCGACGACCCGGACGTCCTTTTTCTCTCCTCCGTCCGCCCCGAGGGGCGTGACGACGCCGTCCTCGAGGAACCGCAGGAGCTTGACCTGGAAGACCGGCGAGATCTCACCGATCTCGTCGAGAAACACGGTTCCGCCGTCCGCCTGCGCCAGGGCCCCGACGCGATCGCGGTGGGCGTCCGTGAAGGCGCCCTTCCGGTGGCCGAACAGCTCGCTCTCGAGCAGCGCGTCGGGGATCGCGCCGCAGTGCACCGGCACGAACGGTCCGTCCGGATGCGCGCCGAACAGGTGGAGCGCCCGGGCGACGAGCTCTTTCCCGGTCCCCGTCTCGCCGAGGACGAGGACCGGGATCCGCAAGGCGGCGACGCGCCCGACGGCCTTGTAGACGTCGACGATGGCCGGGTGCGAACCCACGATCAGGCTTTCCGGGCCGGGCTGCCGCGAAGAAGAGTCCTCGAACGGATGGGCTTCGAGCGCGGCCCGGACCCTGTCGAGGAGAACCACCAAGTCGAAGGGCTTGGCGATGTAGTCGAACGCTCCCGTCTTCGCCGCGAGTGCGGCCGTCTCGACGCTTCCGCGGGCGGTCATCAGGATGAAGGGCGGAGCGGGAACGAGCTGGCTCAGCTCGTGAAGCAGCTCCAGCCCGTCACCGCCCGGCATGTAGATGTCCGAGACGACGAGGGCAACCGGAGCCTGCCGGACGGCCGCGCGAGCGTCCGTCAGGTTTCGAGCGCGGGCGACTGCATACCCGGACTTCTCGAGCGCGAGAGCCACGGTCTCGCGAATGGCCATGTCGTCATCGACGACGAGAACACGCGGTTTCACGCCGGCCTCATCGCCGGATCATTGGCGCGTGGAAGCCGCACGCGGAACGATGCGCCTGCTTCAGCCGTGTCCAGCACCTCGACGCGCCCGCGGTGCCACGTCACGACCTGCTCGACGAGGGCGAGGCCGAGTCCGAGGCCGGGAGCGTCCGCTCCGGAACGCCCCCGCGAGAACGGCCGAAAAATCTCCTTCCGCTCTCCCGGAGGGATTCCCGGGCCCCGGTCCGTGACCTCGAGAATCGCTTCGGCGCCGAGAGTCCGAAGGCCGACGTCGACCGGCGTCTCCGGCGGCGAGAACTTGAAGGCGTTGCCGAGCAGGTTGTCGAGGACGCGCTCGAGAAGAGCCGCGTCCCCGCGGACGACGACGCCTGGCTCGACGGACAGACGCGTCTGCCGGCCCGCCCCGGATCCGAGCGTGTCGACGCGCCGCCTGACGAGATCGGAAAGCGAGATTTCTTTCGCGACGTCGACGAAGTCCCGAAGGCGTGTCCGATCCACGTCGAGCAGGGCTTCGACCATCTCCGAGAGGCGGGTCGTCTCGGTCACGACCATCGAGGCGACTCTCCTTCGCTCGTCGGGAGAGAGGTCGAACGATTCCAGCAGCTGAGCGAGACCCCGGACCGACGTGAGCGGCGTTTTCAATTCGTGCGCGACGACGCGCCGCTCCTCCACGAGGCGAGTCGCGGCTTCTCCCGCGCGGGCCTCGGTCTTCCGCGCGGAGGCGACCACGGAGGCCACGATCGCCAGAAAAGCCGCGCCCCCGATCGTCACGACTGGCACTTCCAGGCGGGCGAAGCCGAGGAGAAGAAAGCCGGCCGGAATCAGCAGGACGACCGGAAGGAAGGCCAGCATTCGGCGCGGGGCAGCTCGAGTCGAACGGGCTTCCGTTCCCGCCGCCGCGAGCGACATCGCGGCGAGTCCGGTCAGCCACGCCGGCAGCGTACGGAGGATGCCGTGACGCCAGATGCTCTCGGTTGCCGCCGCCTGAACCAGAACCCCTGCCTCCTGCGAGCCGCGAGAGGCGGGCGAGACCACCCGGTCTCCGAGGCCGGCGGCCGTGACGCCGACGAAGACGATGCGGCCTCGAAGGCTGCCGGTGGATGCCCGCCCCGAGAGGACGCCGGCGGCGCCGCTAACCGGAATCGAGGACACGCTCGTTCGAAAGTCGGGGCGCAGGGATTGGCCGACCGGGATCGGCCGGTCCGGATCGACGAGCGTGATGGCCGCCAGCGAGAGGGCAGGCAGCGTCACGTCGTCCCGCTGCTTCGTCGTCAGGACGCGGCGGACGACTCCGTCGCCGTCCAGCTCGAAGGTGGCGTGACCCTCCCGGGCCGCTCGGCGGATTTGCAGCGAGGGTCGAATCCAGCCTCGCGCGCCGTCGAGTCCCGCGCCCACGACGGAAGGCCCTTTGGCCAGGGCGCGGGCCAGCTCGTCGTCACCCGGCCTCTCCTCGGGAAGGAGCAGGTCGACGACGACGCACGCTGCGCCGGCGGATCTCACGGCTCTCACAAGCCGGGCGATTTCAGGCCGCGGCCACGGCCACGGTCCGACGCTTGCGAGCGAATCCTCGTCGATGACGACTGCGGCGACGCGGTTGGCTCGAACCGGGGGGAGAAGCCGAAGCCCGGCGTCGCGGAGGGGACGCTCGACGGGCCCGGTCCATCCGGTCGTGGCGAGAGAGAGGGCAAGTACCCCCGCACCCGCGACGAGACCGGCCCGAAATCGATCCACCGTGGGACCTCCGTTATCGAGCCGGCCCCGCATTCATGGGGACCCCTCGATGTCAGGGAGTCATCATGCCGCCGCCCATGCCGCGGCCGCCGTTCATCATGTTCCCCATCACGACGTAGCCGTCGTTCGTCAGGTTGTCGTTCACGACGGCGTAGGACATCACCATGCCTGTCGTGCCCTGGTTCATGCGCACCCGGACCTGGAGCCCCGCGTCGCCGGCCGGGAACTTCGAGTGCACATTCGCGAGGACGTCGTTGAACTGGTGCGACGAGTAGCCCGCGAGGCTGAAGGGAAGACTCTTCGCGCCCGAGCCCGTCGGCGCGCTGCCGTCGGCGTCGACGATCTCCACGACTCCCGTGGCGCCGTCGACGGAGGTCGAGACGACGTTCACGTTGACGCGGTTACCCGGCTGCGGCAGGAGCCCGAGCATGTACATCGCGTACTCGTCCATTCCGTGTCCGCCCGACATCGGAAGCGAGCTCATGGACATGCGCGAGGGCATCCCCATGAACGCGAGCCCGTAAGCGCCGGCTCCCGACTGGTTGTAGACGCGCACGGTCGCCGACACCGGGAAGCTCGCGACGACGCGGATCGCCCCGAAGCCGCTCGGAATGCCGAAGTTCGCCTGGAGGACGTCCGGCAGGTACGTGATGGGCTGTGTGAGGTTGACGGTCGTCGTCGCGAAAGGCGCCGACGTGGCCGCGTCCGCCTTGTGGAAGTAAAGCGTCGCGGTTCCCGTCGCGCTCGCCTTGATCCAGAGATCGGTCACGAAAAACGAGCTGAAAAGGCCCGGTCCACGGACGCCGGCGGGAATGACGAGGTCTTCGCTGCCGCTCGTCATGCCGTCCATGGGTCCGTTCTGTGTTCCCGGTCCGGGGCCGCCGCCCATCTGGGCGAAGGCGGGAAACGCTGCAAGCGTGACGGCGACGGCCGCGCCCGCGAGGATAGTGAGGATCGATCGAAGTGACTTCATGAGGGTCTCCCTTGTTTTGGACGCGGCCGCTTCCGCCACGTTTGTGAATCTTATTATAACTTTATAACCAAATAGTACTACTGAGCGACCACGACGCCCATCGTCAGGCCCGTCATTCCGCCGAGGCCCTCCGCGACGTGCTGGAGGTTGTGGCAGTGGAGCATCCACGTGCCCGGGTTCGTGGCCTCCAAGAGTGCATCGTACCGCTCTCCCGCGTTCACCGGCAGCGTGTCCTTCCGGTACGGGGCGGGGAGGTCGTAGCCGTCGGTCGCGGTGACCGTCCAGTTCATCCCGTGAAGGTGCATCGGGTGAACCATGTTTCCGGTGTTCACGATGCGGAACAGGACCTTCTCGCCGCGCTTCAGCTTCAGGTCCGGAACGTAGGGCCCGGTCTTGCCGTTGATCAAGAGGCTTCCGGAGCCCATGGAGGTCATCGTCGAGCTCATTCCGCTCCCCATTCCGCCGCCCATGGCCGCTCCCATGCCGCCAAACTCACCGATCACGAGCGAGAAGTCGCGGTCGTAGGGCTTCGGGGCGCCAGGACCCGGATCGACGATGAGCAGGCCGTAGAGGCCTCGCGCGATCTGGTTGGCCGCATCGGCGTGCGGGTGATACCAGTAGGTGCCGGGCTCTGGGGCGGGAAACTCGTAAATAAACTGTCCCCCGGCCGGCACGACGGGCGCCGAGACGCCGGGCACTCCGTCCATGCCACTTGGGACCGGAACTCCGTGCCAGTGAATCGTCGTCGCCTGGGACAGCCGGTTGACGAGCGTGACGCGCACGGTGTCGCCAGCGGAGACGCGGATTTCCGGGCCGGGAACGGTACCGTTGTATGCCCAGGCCGTGACCCATCGGCCGGAGCCGGTGTCCCACCGCGTGGCGCTCGCGGTGAGAACGACGTCGCGCGTGGCCGCGCGCGTGCTCGCTGCGGCGCCGACGAGACCTGTGACGACGAGGGCCATGAAGATTCGCTTTCGACTCATTGGCGCTTTCCCCTTGTTTCGCCCGGCGGGAGGGCGACTCAGTCACCTGCAGAGCGAAGTCCGTGCCAGAGAAACGGAGAAGCAGAAACAGCGTTTTTGGGACCTTTGCCTTTGCCGGTCGGGGTCGCGCCTAAGTGAGGTGGGCGAAACGACCCGGAAGCATGGGTCGTGATGACCCGCTCGCTCTCCGTGAGGGCGGCGACTCGCGTGGATTCGCGCTAGGCTGATCCCGTGGGCCAGGCGCTCCTCCGGTCAGCCGTGTTCCTCGCAGGGCTCCTCGGCCTTCGCTGGTCCGAGGTTCTCCGGCCCCACCACCCGCCGACCGTCGCCCTCCGCCGGCGCTGGATCACGAACCTCGGCCTCGGTCTCGTGAACGGAGCCGTCGTCTCCCTTCTTTGCGCATCGTGTTTTCTGCTCACGGAGAGCGGCCGCTTCCCCGCGGCCTTCGCGCCGCTCGGGCGCATCCCACAGAGTCTCTGGATCCAGATCCCCGTCGCGATCGTGCTCCTCGACTTCGTCACCTACGTCCTTCATCGCGCCTATCACCGGGTTCCTCTGCTCTGGCGCTTTCATCTCGTGCACCACACCGACCTCGACCTGGACGTGTCGTCGGCCTCCCGCTTCCACACGGGCGAGGTGCTCGCCTCCTCCTTCGTGAAGCTCGGTCTCGTCGTCCTCCTCGGGATTTCTCCGGTCGGGCTCGTGGTATTCGAGACCGTGATGCTTGCCTGCGCGCAGTTTCAGCACGCGAACGTGCGGATTCCCGCCGGTTTGGAAGGGCTCCTCTGGCGCACGCTCGTGCCGCCGGCCATGCATCGGATCCACCACGCGCCGAATCAGCGCGACACGGATTCCAACTACGGCACGATCCTGACGCTCTGGGACGTCCTCCTCGGGACGTTCAACCGCCGGGCGCCCGATCCCGTGGCGACTTTCGGAGTCGAGGCTTTTCGAGACCCTCGAGGTCTCGGCGTGACGTCCCTCGCGGTCCTTCCGTTCCGGCGAATTTGATCCGCGGCACCGGGACACGGACAGGCGACAATCCCGCCATGCTGCTTCTCAATCCCAAGCGCCCTCTCCCGCTGCCGCTCGATCCGAAATCGCAGGAGCTCGTCGAGAAGACGATTGCGTTCTTCGAGGCGAAGGGGAAGGCGGCCCTCCGCCGGGACGACCTCGAGCGCACCTGGTACGCGGACTTCATCGCGTTCGTGAAGAAGGAGAGACTGTTCGCGACGTTCCTCACGCCGTCGCCTTACGGCGCCGCGACCCGGTGGGACACGTATCGCAACTGCGCGCTCAACGAGGTCCTCGCGTTTTACGGCCTGCCGTACTGGTACGCGTGGCAGGTCACGATCCTCGGGCTCGGACCGTTCTGGATGAGCGGCAACGAGACGGCGAAGAGGGAGACGGCCCGGCTTCTCGAAGACGGCGGGATCTTCGGCTTCGGCCTCTCGGAGAAAGAGCATGGCGCGGACATTTACTCCTCCGGCATGCAGCTTGTTCCGGCCGGCGCGGGAACGTACGTCGCGCGCGGAGAGAAGTACTACATCGGGAACGGGAACGAGGCGGCGCGGCTCTCGGTCTTCGGGAAGATCGCGGGGACGGACGAGTACGTCTTCTTCGTCGTCGACCCGAAACGCCCCGGATACGAGCTCGTGAGGAACGTCGTCGCGAGCCAGTCCTACGTCGCGGAGTTCGTCCTCCGCGACTATCCGGTCACGGAGGCCGAGATCCTCCTCCGCGGCCCCGCCGCCTGGGACGCGGCCCTGAACACGGTCAACGTCGGGAAGTACAACCTCGGCTGGGGCTCGATCGGCATCGCGACGCACGCGTTTTACGAGGCGATCCGCCACGCCGCGAACCGGCGGCTCTATGGCATGTCCGTCACGGACTTCCCGCACGTGAAGCGCATGTTCACGGACGCTTACGCCCGCCTCGTCGCGATGAAGCTCTTCGCGCTCCGAGCCGGCGACTACTTCCGGTCCGCCTCGCGCGAGGACCGGCGCTACCTGCTCTTCAACCCGGTCGTGAAGATGAAGGTCACGACCGAGGGCGAGAAGGTGATCGACCTCCTCTGGGACGTGATCGCGGCGAAAGGCTTCGAGAAGGACACGTACTTTGAGATGGCCGCGCGCGACATCCGCGCGCTCCCGAAGCTCGAGGGCACGGTCCACGTCAACATCGCCCTCATCGTCAAGTTCATGAAGAACTACTTCTTCGCGGCGGCGCCGTACCCGGACGTTTCCAGGAGGGACGACCCGGGAGACGACTCGTTCCTGTGGGACCAGGGGCCGGCGAAGGGACTCGGAAAGATCCGCTTCCAGGATTTCGCTCCCGTGTTCGCCGCGCGGAACGAGCCGAACGTCGCCGTGTTCCGCGAGCAGACCGCCCTCTTCCGCGAAATGCTGATGCGCGCGACCCCGACCGAGGAGCAGGCGAAGGACGTCGATTTCAGCCTCGCCCTCGGCGAGCTCTTCACGCTCGTCGTTTACGGGCAGCTCGTCCTCGAGAACGCGAAGCTCCTCGGCGAGCACGCGGCCGACCCGGATCTCGTGGATCAGATCTTCGACGTCTTCGTACGCGACTTCTCCCGCCACGCGGTCGACCTCTACACGAAGCCCGCTGGCACCGAGGCCCAGATGGAGTACGCGTTGAAAATGGTCCGGAAACCTGTCCACGACGCCGCCCGGTACGAACGCGTCTGGACGACCGTCCACGCGCTGAAGGACGCTTACGAGATGAACCCGTAAGCCCGCGGCGTCACAGCCCGTCGTCGAGTCAGAGCCCCAAGCTCCGCGCGACTTCTTCCGGGCTCGCCATGAGGGCGCCCGCCTGCCGCTTCTTCACGCTCCCGTCGGGACCGGTCACGAGGAAATGGGGCACGCCCCTGATGCTCATCTTCTTCGCCCATGCGCCCGACGCGTCGACGAGGACCTCGCGTCCGATCGCGCGCGCCATCTCCGCGCACTTCGGCATCGCGTCCATGCCAACGACGAACGTCGTCTCGATGCCGCGATCCTTGACGAGATCCGCGAGCGCGCGGTCGCCGGGGAGCGACTGCTTGCATGGCCCGCACCAGGGGGCGACGTAGACGATGAGGCAGCCCTTCGCGCCCGCGCACTTCCCGGCGAGCGCATCGCCGGCCGGAGTTCCGTCGGCGGCGAGCCGCGGGAGCGTGGTCGCCGAGAGCCTCGAAGGGGCGCGCAGGACGAACCAGGCTCCGGCCGCCATGGCGACGAGGACGAAGAGCACGGTCCGACCCGACGGACCAACCGGGGGGGCGGGCCGTCCGGAATCGAAGCGAGAGGGCGGTGCGGGGTGGAGGCCGGACGGGCCTCGCGGCGCGCCGGACGGAGGCGACTGGGTTCCCATGAGGGGCATTCTCTACCAGTCCTCGGGACGCCGGCTGAATCGACGAAGTATCTGCGTCAGGAATGAACCGGGACCCGAGTGCGATATCCTGAGACGTGATGGGTCGGTTTGCTGCATTTCGGTTCCGGGGAACGGCGGCGGCGCTCGCCGCGCTTCTCCTGTCGTCGGTGGCTCTGGCCGCGCCCCGTCTCGAGCCGCGTCCGCCCTGCTGTGCGGCGGCGGCGATGGAAGGCGGCGCTCCCTCCTGCTGTGCCATGGCCGAGGACGCTTCCCCGGCCTCCTCCGGCTCCTCTGCCGGCTGCTGCCGGATGTCCGCCCCCGAAGAGGCGGCGCCTTCGCTGACGTCGCCCGGCGTCCCGGCGCTCACGGTCCCCGAAGCGAGCTCTCTCGATCTGGCACAAGCCGCCGTCCCGGTTTCCTTCGAAGGGCACGCGCGCCGCGTCACGCCGCGCGCCCGGCCGGCGCCGCTGCACCTCCTCTGCTCGGTCTTCCTGGTCTGATTCCTGCGTCTCGCCGTTCTCGCGCCGCCCACATCGGGCGGCTCCGTGAGGCTTTCCGCGCGAGGAGAATCAGATGGCCGGAAGAGAAGAAGAGAAGAAGAATTTGCTTAGAAGGTCCCGTGCGTTGGCGATGGCGGCCCTCGCCTGGAGCGTGATCGCGGCGGCAAGCACGGGTTTCGCGGAGGATCGTCTAGGCGGCGGCGAGGCCGATGCGCTCGTCGCCGAGGCCCTCGCGAAGAATCCGGATCTCGCCGCGGCGAGAGGGGAGGCCGCGGCCGCGCGCGCGCGCGTTTCTCCCGCGGGAGCCCTGCAGGACCCGATGCTCTCCGTGACGTACGTCAACGACGGGGTCTCGCCGTCGCTCGGCTCCCAGCAGATGTCGCGCCTCGAGTTCATGGCGCAGCAGGCGTTCCCGTTCCCCGGGAAGCTGGCGCTCGCGGGGAAGGTGGCGGACGCCGACGCCCGGGCCGCGGCGACCCAGCCGCAGCGCGTGGTGCTCACGCTCGAGGCGTCCGTCCGACGTTCCTACGCGGACCTCCTCGAGGCGCGCGAGAACCTCCGGCTCGTGGACGAGCAGATCGAGACCTGGCGCGGCATCGACGAGATCATCCGCGCGCGGTACTCGGCGGGCATGGGGAGCCAGCAGGACGTGCTCCGCGCCCAGAGCGAGCGGACGCGCCTCCAGCAGCAGCGTGCGCGCGACGAAGCGGCGGAGAAGACGGCACTCAACGCGCTCCGGCGACTTCTCTTCCGCCCGCTGGACGCGCCGATCCCGACGGAGCGCCGACTCGTCCCCACGGCGTCCCTTGCGGTTCCGCCGGCCGTGGAAGCCCTCGCGAAGGCGCTGACGGTCACGCCCGAGCTCGTGGAGGTCGCCCTCGCAAAGGAACGCGCGG
>JBBRRY010000012.1:0-87321 GCA_038245905.1 Thermoanaerobaculia bacterium
GAGGTGCCGCCGACTTCAGGGCGCGAAAGAGCACGAGACCCGAGGCCGCGGCGAGCGCGCCCCCCGTCCACGTCCAGAGCCGTCCGAGGAAGTCGCGGCGCGAGCTCACGCGATGCCCAGGTCGCGCATCCGCCTCCAGAGCGTGCTTCGGGAGAGACGGAGGGCCTCCGCCGCCTTGTGGCGGTTCCAGTGAAAGGTCTCGAGCGCCTCGACGATCCGCGCGCGCTCGGGATCGGCGGCGGCATCCGCCGCCCTCACGGGCGTCGACGCGGGGACCGCCGGGCGCGGTGGCTCGGCCCACGCTCCGCCGGCGCGTATCTCCTCGGGCAAGTCTTCGAGCTGGATCGTCTGGCCCGCGCAGAGCGCCACCGCGTACTCGAGTGCGTTCTCCAGCTCGCGCACGTTGCCGGGCCACGGGTAGCCCTTGAGCGCCTCGAGAGTGTCGGGCGAGAGGAGGAGCGCGCGCCCCGCGCGCCCGCCGATGTGGGCGAGCTGGTGCTGCGCGATGAGGGCGATGTCCTCCGGCCGCTCGCGGAGCGGCGGGATGTGAATCGGGACGACGCGCAGCCGGTAATAGAGGTCGTCGCGGAAGCGGCCCGCCTGAATCGCCCCGTGAAGGTCCTGATTCGTCGCCGCGATGATCCGCGCCTCCATGGGCCGCGTCCGGCTCTCACCGACGCGCTCGAACTGCCGCTCCTGGAGGACGCGTAGGAGCTTGACCTGCAGGTGAAGCGGGATGTCGCCGACCTCGTCGAGGAAGATCGTCCCTTCGCGCGCGAGCTCGAACCGGCCGACCCGGTCGCGGACCGCGCCCGTGAACGCGCCCTTCACATGGCCGAACAGCTCGCTTTCGAGAAGGTCCGCGGGAAGCGCGCCGCAATTCACGGCGACGAACGGCCCCGAGCACTGGAGCGAGCTCGAATGGAGCGCGCGGGCGATGACTTCCTTGCCCGTCCCGCTCTCCCCCGTGATGAGGACCGTCGCGTTGCTCCGGTGGAGCGACTCGACGAGGTGCACGATCTTGAGCATCGCCGGTGAGCGCGCGACGAGGCCGTGCGACGCGATCATGCTCTGGAGGAGTGAATCCTCGTCCTCGGCCGGGCGGACGACGACGAGGTAGCGCGCCCGCGGGTCGCAATGGTTCGAAACGTGGAGCGGGACGACGGCCGCCGTGAGGGAGACGAGGCGGGCGCTCGCCCTTCCGCAGCGGAGGACGGCGCGCCGCCCCTCTTCGCGCCGGCCGTTCGTGAGTGCCTCGCGGAGCGTATCCGTCGGGCCGAAAAGCTTCGCCCCGACGAGCTCCTCGATGGGCTTGCCGATCACGGAGGAGACCATCTCCTTGCCCGCGATCTCGTCAAGCGTGTGGCTCGCGCGGATGATGCGGAACTCCGCGTCGAGGACGATGAGCGCGCGGCCGAGCGCCTCGAACACGGTCTCGAGCGTCCCGAAACCGGGTCCTTCCTGCACGTCCAACGCGGGCATCGCCTGAGTTTCCATGGCGTGCAATTGTCTCATCGGGCTCCCGGCCGGGATGTGCATGCAGATGCTTTACCCGCCGGGAAGCCACGGACGGCCCCTGTCGAGAACCCGTCGCAACGTTAGAAAACGGGGGTCCCTGCACTTCCCGCCGAGTCCGCCGGCTCTTCCATGGTCCAGGAGTACCGGCCGAGCCTTATCTAATAGGAGACTATATGGTTAAGAAGTATTCACTTCTCCTCCTCGCCGGAATGGCCGGACTCCTCCTCGCGCTTCGTCCGGGCGGCGCCGCGGGCCCGACGGGCTGGACCGTCGTCGCCTGGAACAACCTCGGAATGCACTGCATGGACGCCGATTTCGGCGTCTTCGCGATCCTGCCGCCGTACAACACGATCCAGGCTCAGGTCGTGGACGCGTCGGGCCGACGCGTGACGAACCCCGCCCTCGCCACCCTCACGTACGAGGCGGCCGCGGACCCGACCGGCTCCATCAATCGCACGTCCTCCGGGAAGACGAACTTCTGGGGGAACGTCCAGAGCCTCTTCAAGGCGTCCCCCGCCATGGACACCGGCCTCCTAGGGAAGAAGATGCCGGGAGCCGCGAACGCGCCCCAGCCGATGGGGTGGGATGCGTCCCTCCAATGGTGGATCGCCGAAGGGATCCCGATCACCCCATACGACGACGCGGGCAGGAAGAACTATTACCCGCTCATGAAGGTGACGGCGAAGAGCGCCGCAGGCGCCGTTCTCGCGTCTACGAACATCGTCCTCCCGGTCTCGGACGAGATGGACTGCAGCGCCTGCCACTCCTCGTCGTCAGGCCCCGCGGCCCGCCCGTACGGCGGCTGGATCCACGACGCGAGCCCGCAGCGCGATTACCGCCTGAACATCCTCAGGCTCCACGACGACAAAAACGCTTCGGATCCCGCGTACACGGCCGCGCTCTCGGCCCTCGGCTTCAACCCGGCCGGCCTCTCGGCGACCGTGGCCGGCGGCAAGGCGATTCTCTGTGCCTCCTGCCACAAGTCCGAAGCGCTCGCCGGCAGCGGACGCGCGGGAATCGAGCCGCTCACGCAGGCGGTCCATTCCCGGCATGCGCGTGTCCTCGACCCGACAAACGGCTTGGGGCTCGACGCCACCCTCAACCGCTCGGCGTGCTACCGCTGCCACCCCGGCTCCGAGACGAAGTGCCTCCGCGGCGCGATGGGCGCCGCCGTCGCCGCCGACGGGTCGATGCTCATGCAGTGCCAGAGCTGCCACGGCGGAATGAGCGTCGTGGGCGCCTCGACCCGCACGGGCTGGCTGGAGGAGCCATCCTGCCAGCAATGCCACTCGGGGACCGCGACCGTGAACAACGGCCAGATCCGCTATACGTCGGTCTTCGACATACACGGCAACCCGCGCGTCCCGGCAAGCGCCGTCTTCGCGACGAACGCTAACGCGCCCGCTGCCGGCCTCTCGCTCTACCGGTTCTCGAAGGGACACGGCGGGCTGCAGTGCTCCGCGTGCCACGGCTCGACGCACGCGGAATACCCGTCCTCGCACGCGAACGACAACCTTCAGTCGATCGCGCTCCAGGGCCACGCGGGGACGCTCTCGGAGTGCTCCACGTGCCACAACGCGTCCGTTCCCAAGACGACGAACGGCGGGCCGCACGGGCTGCACCCGCTCGGCGCGAGCTGGGTGGGGAGCCACGGCGACGCCGCAAAGTCCAATCTCGCGTCCTGCCGCGCGTGCCACGGGGCGGACGACCGAGGCACTGTCCTCTCGCGTACCTTCACGAACCGGACCTTCAGCACGGAGCACGGGACCGTAAAGCTCGCCGCCGGATCCCTCGTCGGCTGCTACACGTGCCACAACGGGCCGTCCGGCGATGGAGACCCGCCCGCGCCGACGCCCACGCCGCGCCAGACGACCACCGCGACGCCCGGCTCGACGCCGACCCCGACGAGGGTCCAGTCGACCCCCACGCCGACACCGGTTCCGCCGACCGCAACGCCCACGCCTGCCGTCACCACCACTCCGACGTTCCGACCGACGAGGACGCCCGTCCCAACACCGAAATCGAATCCGGAAGACCAGCCGCACCCGCGACAGCGGTAGGAGAGAAGCCTGCCGGGTCCGGATCGTCTACGGGCTCCCGGTGAGCCCGGTGGGGCTCCCCTTCCGCATAATGTGCAAGGAGGAAAACGCACCATGTCTATCGGAAGAAGGAGCGCCATCCTGGTCCTTCCGCTCGCCGTGCTCGTCGCCGGGTCTCGTCCGGCGCGGGCGGACGAGCTGTCGGACGCCCGCGAGAAAGCCGTCCTGGCAACCCTGGCCCCGCCGAACCCGGAAACGTCGGTCCTGCAAGGACTCGTGACGATCGAGGAGCAGTTTCCGGACTCGCAGACTGCGGCCGCCAGAGTCCTTCCGCTTCTCAAGGACTCGCGCGCGAAGGTGCGGCGCAAGGCCGTGCGGGTTCTCGGCGTCCTCCAGCCGAAGCTGGAGCCGCGGGAGCTCGCAGACGTCACGAAACTCCTGGCCTCGTCCGACGGCCCCGAGGTCGTCGACGCTCTCAAGGGGCTGCGCGGCCTCTACGCACCCCCGTCGATTCCCGCGATCCTGCCGCTCCTCCGCCACCCGGACGAGCACGTCAAGCGCGAGGCCTGCCGGACGCTCGCGATCGTCGCGGACCGCTCCGTCGTCCCGTCTCTCGAACCCCTGCTCAAGGATCCCGTCGGGGACGTGCGCACGGACGCCGAAGGTGCCATCGCGCAGCTGAGGAGGAAGCCGTGAGCCGCCTCAGTCCCGCCGCCCTCTCCGCGCTTCTTCTCGCTCTCGCGGGCTGCGGATCCTCGAACATCGCCTACACGCCGTCCGCGGCCCCGGCGGCCTCGACCCGCCGCGTCGCTCTGAAAGTCGTCGACAATCGCCCGCCGAAGGAAGGGGGCAAGGAGCCCGCTCTCGTGGGCCTTCAGCGCAGCGCCGTCGGGATCAAGGCCGGCATCAAGGAGTCCTCGCCCGAGTCCGTCTCCAACCTGATCCGGTCCGCCGCCGAGGATGGCCTCGGACAGGCGGGAATCGGGATCGACCCGGGTGCGAAGACCACGCTCACGGCGCAGGTGCTCGGCTTCTGGATGGACTGGTCGGGGTACGACTTTCTCTCCGGCGTCGCCTACAAGGGGACCGTCACCGTGGAATACACGCTCCAGGATGCCTCGGGGCGTGCCCTCTGGAAGGGCCTCGCCCTCACCGAAGAGCAGCACAAGAGCGCCTCGAAGGAGATCATCTTCGGAAAGGCTCTCAAGAGGCTCGCCGCGAGGACGGCCCGGCTCCTGAAGGCGCCGGACTTTCCGGCGCTTCCGTAGGGGCCGCAGGCGCTCGGCCGACGCTAAAGAGTCTTGAGCTTCGCGACAACCGCCTCGACGTCGTAGTCCGGCGTCGAGGCGCCCGCGGAAATGCCGACCTTCTTCGCTCCCGCGAGCTTCGCGGGATCGAGCTCGGCCGCGGTGCCGATCAGGAACGTCGGCTTCTTCGCCTGCGCGATGCGCGCGAGCTCCTTCGTGTTCTTGCTGTTCTTCCCTCCGATCACGACGATCGCGTCGATCGTCGGATCGTCGCAGAGGACCCGCAGCGCGTCCTGGTTCTCCTTCGTCGCGTAGCAGATCGTGTCCGCGATGCGCGTGTCGAGGACGCGGCGGCGGATCTCCTCGACGTGGGGCGCAAAGGACTCGGAGTTGATCGTGGTCTGAAACACGATCTTGACGCGCGGGATGCGCGACCAGTCGAAGGACGTGACCTCTTCGAGCCTGTAGAACACGCGATAGCGCGCGGGATCGAGGTCTTTCGTGTAGCCCACGACCTCGCGGTGGTCCGCCTGCCCGAGGATCGCGAGGAACGCCCCGTCCGCGAGCGACTGGGCAATCTCCTTGTGGATGTCCGTCACGAACTTGCACGTCGTGTCGATCGCCCTGAGGCCGAGCGAGGCGGCCTCGGCCCGCACGGACGGCGCGACGCCGTGCGCCGAGAAGACGACGCGCGCGTCGTGCGCCTTCGCGCTTTCGAGATCGTGCACCGTCGGGAACCCGAGCCGCGCCATCTCGTTCTCGACGCTTTCGTTGTGCACGACTTGCCCGAAGATCGCGCCTGTCTGACCCTTCGCGGCCGCGATACGGACGAGCTTGTCCGCGACGCGTACGCCCGCGCAGAACCCGTACTTCTCGGCGAGGACGACTTCCATCCGTTCGATCTTAGCGCTGCGACGCCGTCTCAGCCGAAGTCGAGGAGCGTGATCTCGGGCGCGAGCGCCTTCACGAGGCGGTCGCGCTTGATGAGCTCGAAGCCTTTTCCGCCCCGCGACACGGCCGTGTACCGCTTCGTGATCGTATGCTCGGTCCCCTTGCCGTTCACGAGCGTGAGCGTCGCGCGCTTCTCGTCGTCGCCGAACAGGGCCGCTCCGACGAGACGGTCGTCCGGTGCGAGCTTGAAGCCGAGGACGCCCTTGCCCGGCCCCGCGAGGACGGGGACCTCGTTCGCCGGGAACAGGATCGCGCGCCCCTTCTCGGAGGCGAGAGCCACGAGGTCTTTCTCGTCGCAGACGAAGACCGCGGCGATCTCGTCGCCCTTGGCGGGCTTCGCGAAGCGGCGGCCGGCCCGCGTCGTCACCTCGCGGAAGGGGTCGAGAGAGAACCTCAGCACGAGGCCGCGGCGCGTCGCCGCGATGAGGATCAGGTTCTTCGGGCGCGTGACGCGCGGGTCGAGGGAGAGGGCCGCGACGACGCGCTCGCCATCGCCGAACTTGAAGAGCTTCTGGACGGGCTCGCCGTAGCCCGTCGAGGGCGGCACGTCGTTGAGCCTGAGGACGTATGCCGTGCCATGGTTCGAGAAGAGCACGCCGCACTCCTTCGTCGAACCCTGCAGGACGGCGAGCACTTCGTCGCCCTCGCGGAGGCGTGTGGTCTGGGCGTCCTTCATCTCGCGCTGACGCTTCAGCCACCCGTCCTGCGAGACGACGGCGTACGTGTCTTCGTGCTGGATAAAGGCCTCGGCGTCGTACGTCGGCTCCTCGACGCTCGCCGACACCTTCGTGAGCCGCTTCTCGCCCGCGATCATCTCCCGCACCTCGGTGAGCTCGCCCTTCACTTCGTTCCAGAGCTTCTTCGGGGACTTGAGGATCGCCTCGATGATGGCGGCCTCCGCCTGCTTCTCCTTCAGCTCGGCGCGGATCGCGTCGATTTCGAGCCGTGCGAGCTTGTAGAGCTTCGTCTCGAGGATCGCCTCTACCTGCTCCTCGTCGAGGGAGAAGCGCTTCATGAGCTTCCCCGCGGCGTCGGCCTTGCCGTCGGACTTCCGGATGATCCGGATCGCCTCGTCGAGCGCGTCGTAGATGACGATGAAGCCTTCGAGAAGATGGATCCGGCGCTTCAGCTCCTCGAGGTCGAAGACGAACCGGCGCCGCACCGTCTCGAAGCGGAAGTCGAGGAAGTGCCGGAGGATCGCGGCGAGCGGGAGACGCGCCGGCTCGCAGACGTCCGGGTTCGCCGTCGGCACGAGGCACGTCAGGTTCACGGGCACCGTCGTCTCGAGCGGCGTGTGCTTGTAGAGGTACGTCATCACGAGCGCGGGGTCCGTGTCGCGCTTGATCTCGAGGACGATGCGGACCTCGTCGGTTGACTCGTCGCGCACGTCCACGAGAGCCGGAAGCCGGCGCTCGATGATGACGTCGGCGATCTTCGCGACGAGCGCGGCCTTCTCCTGAGCGTAGGGAATGGACGTGATGACGATCGTCTGCGCCCCGCGCGCGCCCTCTTCCGCTTCCCACTCGCCCCGCAGCTTGAGCGTGCCCTGCCCGCTCTCGTAGATCGCGCGCAGCTCGCGCTTGTTCGACACGAGGAGCCCGCCGGTCGGGAAGTCCGGGCCCTTGATGAAGCGCAGCGGGTTCGAATCGGGTTCGTCAACGGCCGCGATCGCGGCGTCGAGGACCTCGACGGGGTTGTGCGGCGGGATCGACGTCGCCATGCCGACCGCGATGCCCGTCGCGCCGTTGATAAGGAGGTTCGGGTAGCGTGCCGGGAGAACGACGGGCTCGAAGTGAACGCCGTCGAAGTTCGGCCGCCAGTCGACGGTCTTCTTCTTGATCTCGGAGAGAAGCTCGATCGCGAGAGGTCGGAGGCGCGCCTCGGTATACCGGTAGGCCGCGGCCGAGTCGCCGTCCAGGGACCCGAAGTTCCCGTGCCCATCCACGAGCGGCGCGCGCAGCGAAAAGGGCTGCGCCATCCGGACCATCGCGTCGTAGATCGCGACGTCGCCGTGCGGGTGGTACTTGCCGATCACGTCACCGACGACCGACGCGGACTTCTTGAACTTCGCGTCCGGCATCAAATGAAGGTTCTGGTACATCGCGAAGAGGATCCGGCGCTGAACGGGCTTCAGGCCGTCACGAACGTCGGGCAGCGCGCGCGACGTGATGACCGAAAGCGCGTAGTTCAGGTAGCGGCGCCGGGCCTCTTCGGGAAGCGGGATCTCGGCCTCGAACGGCAGGGGCGTCTGGCCGCCCTCGTTGGAGAGTTTTCTCTTCGACATGGCGCGACGGTACCGGCCCCATCCCGCAGCGTCAATCCGCGGTGCCGGGCCCCTCCGTACTCCCCTGGTGCTTGACACCGTTCGGCCAGCCGGGCACGCTCTTCGCGGATTCATCTTGAGCACGCCAGCCGACCCGGACCTCTTCGCGCGCATCGTCGCGGGCGACCGCGAGGCCTTCGGCGTTTTTTACGACCGCTATGCACCGGTCCTTTTCGGCTTCTGCGTTCGTATCCTCAAGGACGCGAGGGATGCGGAAGACGTGCTCCAGGAAGCTTTCGTTCAGGTGTGGCGCGACGCGGCGCGGTTCGACCCGAGCCGCGCGTCGGTGAAGACGTGGCTCTTCACGATCGCGCGGAGCCGCGCCCTCGACCGCTGGCGGAGCCGCCGATCGGTGGAAAGCCGCTTTCCCACTGCCGAGGCCGAGACGCTCGAGCGCGCGGGCGGGGGCGACGGCGGCCAGGAAGCCGCCGCGATGCGCGACTACGTCGGGCGCTGCCTCGGGAAGCTGTCCGAGGTCGAGCAGGCCGTCCTCCGCCTCGCGTACTTCGACGGCTACACGCAGGAGGAGATCGCCGCGCGCCTCGAAGAGCCGCTCGGCACCGTGAAAAGCCGCACGCGCTCCGGCCTGACGAAGCTCAAGGCGATCGCCGCCGGGGAAGGAGGGACCGTCCGTGGCTGACGATCCCATCGACCCGGCCCCGGCCGCCGAGCTCGTCGCCTGGTGCGACGCCCTCGAGGCCGAGCTCGACGCGACCGAACAGGGATTGCCGGAGGAGCTCGTCGCGCTTGCGCCGCCGCCGGAAGTGAGGGAGCGCGTCCTCTGGAGCATCCGCGCTGAGGGCCAGGACGAACCCGTGCTCGCTTCTCTCCCCGCATCGTCGGCTCTCCCCGACCGCGGTCTCATGACCATGATCTGGGCGCTCGGCGTCGCCGCGTCGTTCATGCTCGCCATGGCGTTCGGGGCTCTCTGGTACGCGACGCGGGCGGACCTCGGCGCCACGCGCGTCAACGTCGCCGAGCTCGAAGGGTTGCTCCACGAGAAGACGCGCGACCTCGCGGAGAGGGACCGCGAGCTCGCCTGGCTGAAGGATCCGCGAGTTCAGGTCGCGCTTCTGAAGGGCCTCGAGGGAAATCCGACGGCAAAGGCGAAGCTCCTCTGGCATCCGGGATCGAAGCAGGGAATTCTCTGGGTGTCCGGCCTCCCGCCGCTTCCGCTCGAGAAGAGCTACGAGCTCTGGGCCTTCGTCGGCGACCAGCCCGTGCCCGCCGGGACGTTCGACGCGAAGGAAGGCGGTGCGACCGTCATCCCGATCTCGAAGCAGGAGAACCTCGGCGAGGCGCCCGTGAAGTTCGCGGTCTCGATCGAGCCGAAGGGCGGCGTCGCCTCCCCCACGGGAGCGATCGTGCTCGTCGGCGAGCGATTCTGAGGCCGTTGATCCCGCTCCTTTTCGTCTTCTCGTTCGTTGCCGGCGTCTCTTCGTTGATTTGTGAAACGGTGTGGATCCACCGGTTCAGTTTCGTCTTCGGTTCGACGGCTCCGGCGGCGAGCGTGGTCGTGGCCGTGTTCCTCGGCGGGCTGGCTATCGGGAGCTGGGTCTTCGGAAACGTATCCGCGCGGACTTCGAATTCTCTCCGGACCTTTTCCGTCTTGCAGCTCGCGATCGGCGTTTACGTTTTTCTGTTCCCGTCCCTCCTTCGAGGAGGAGATCTTCTCTACGCAGGCGTCTATCCGCGGATCGCCCAGAGCGTTGCCCTCACGGCGGCCGTGCGAATCGCGATGGCGTTTCTCATATTGATCCTGCCGACGATCCTCATGGGCGGAACACTGCCGCTTCTTCTCCAGGCCGGAGTGGGCCGCTCCGAAACGATCGCGCCGCGGGCCGGGCTCCTCAACGCCTTCAACACGGCGGGCGCGGCGGTGGGCGGATTCCTTTGCGGATATCTGCTTCTCGAACAGCTCGGCGTGCAAAGCGCCGGGTTCGCCGCGGGCGTTCTCAGTCTCGCGGCCGGCAGCGCCGCGTGGTTCTTCTCGTCGGGGCCGCCAACCGGTGGTGGGGCGCACGCGGACGCGCCGGAAGAGGCGGGGCAAGGCGTAGCGGTCTTCTCGCCATCCGTCATTCGCTGGGCCATCGCGTGCTTTGTGGTCTCAGGGTTCGCGGGCATCGCGTACGAGATGCTGCTTCTCCGATATCTCGTTCTGTATTTCCGGGACACGATCACGCTCTACACCGGCGTCGTCTCGGCGTTCATCCTGTGGCTCGGCGTCGGAAGCGCGGTGGCGGGGGCGCTCCTGAAACGGATCCGGTGGCCCGTTCTCGCGCTGGGGCTCACGCAGATCGCAATCGGCGTGTTCTCGTTCCTCGCGTTCACCCTGCCGGCGCCGTGGCATCGAGAGCTCGTCGTCGCCGGCCGCTCGAGCCCCGCGGCGGTTACCGTGCTCGTGCTCCTGCTGCTGGCGGTTCCGGTGACGTTCATGGGCGCCGTGTTCCCCCTCGTCGCGAGGATCGTCGCGAGAGATGGTCGATTCGCCGGGAAACGGATCGGGACGGTTTACGCGCTCAACACGGCCGGTGCGATCGCGGGGTCCCTGGCGACGGTGTTTCTTCTCGTGCCGATGCTGGGCATGCAGGCCGCGATTCTCGTTTGCGTCCTGTTGAACGTCTTGACGGGAGCCGCCGTCGTCTTCGTGGACGGCGCATATCCGCGACGGAGGCTCGCGTTGGGCGCCTGCACTCTCGCGATCCTGCTTCCGTTCGTCGTCATGGCCGCGGGGCGCGTGTCGATTCCCCTGACGATTCTTCGGAGCCTGCTGCTTCCGGGCGACGAGATTCTCGAGGTCCGGGAAGGAGTGGCGGGCACGACCTTCGTCGCGAAGGCGGTGAAGGGCGGCTATGAGCTCTGGTCGGAGTCCGTCGCGATCAGCACGACCCGCAACGGTTCGTTTTACGGCCCGGGCTTCGTGCCGGTCCTGCTTTCCCCGAGGATTCCCGAGAGCGTCTTGAGCCTCGCATTCGGCGGCGGATTGTCGAGCTACGGGATCCGGATGTTCCCGGAGGTGAAGCGGCTGGACTGCGTCGACCTGTCCGCCGACAACATGGACCTCGCGCTGAGGCACTTCCCGGAAAACGCCGGGTTTCGGGATGACGCGAGGGCCCGCTTCATCGTCGACGACGCCCGGAACTTCCTCCGGCATACCGCCGCGACCTACGACGTGATCCTGGTCGAGGCGACGCCGCCGATGCTCAGCTTTCGGAACGCTTTTCTCTTCACGAAGGAGTTCTACGAATCTGCCGCTCGAAGGCTGAACCGCGGCGGATTCTTCGTCCAGGTCTTGCCGCTCTCCCAGCTATCGCCCGCGGAGACGCGCGGGGTCATGAGGACCTTCGCCGACGTATTTCCCGGGCGCGCGATGTGGTTCATCGGCGGGCCGGACGTCGTCATGATCGGAAGCAACGCGCCCCTCGTCCTGAACTACGAGGAGACGGCCCGGCGGCTCGCCCGTCCGGAGGTCAACCGCGTACTCAAGGAGCGATTCTCGATCGCGCAATTGCAGGCGGTCGGAAACCTCTTTTCGGGATACCTCCTGGACTCGAAAGCCTGGGATCGAGTAGCCGAAGGCGGGACGGTCTTCACCGAGGACCGGCTTGGGCTCATGTTCTCGTCGGGGAGAGACGTCAGCACCGACAACGTGCGGCGGATTCACGAGCGGCTGGCGCCGTGGAGCGACATTCTCGGCCGGGTCGCGGATCCCGAAGCCGTCGATCGCATCTACGGACCGGGGGGCTTCGAACGCAACCTCGAGGACCGCCGGCAGTTTTTCGTCGCGAACATGTACGGGCCGAACGCTTTCTATCCGGCAATGCTGGATTACATCGAACACCACGCTCTCGACAAGGCGGGGGAACGCCAGCGGTTGTACGAGGTTCTCCGGTCCAGGGGCCGCGGTGCAGAGGCAGAGGATCTTGCCGGACGAATGAGGCGATCCCAATAAGGGAAGTGGAGGTGACCGCCGCGGCGGTCCGCGTCACGTCACCTCCACCTAGAAGCCGCTGTTTCCTTGGCCGATCAGAGAGTCACGGGCGATTCGGCCTCATCCGCCGGAGTGCGAGCGCGAGACGTGGCGCTTGATGTTCTGCTGTTTCGGGCTGGGTCCGGGCGGCACGACCGTGATGGTCACGGCCGAGGACGTCCGGGCGTTCGACTCGGCGTCATAGACCTTGGAGACGATCGTGTGCGTACCCGCCGAGGCGCTCGCCGCGTTCCACGAGTAGCTCAGGCCTGCGGAGTCGGCCGATGCGGCCAGCGCTCCGTCGATGTAGAGCTCGGTCCGGACGACCGCCTCGTCGCCTGAAGCGGTGGCCCTGATTCGCGTGGTCGCCGAGACCGTCGCGCCATTGGCCGGAGAGGCGATCGACGTGCTGGACGTAACCGAAGAACCGCCCGTGCCGGTCACCTTGATGACCTCGAAACCAAAGTCGTTCACGGAACCGTCGGAAGTCAGGCGGATCCTGACGGTGTCGCCGGGGATCGTCTTGGTGGCGCCCGTGAGCGTGGTCCCCGTGAACGGCGAGCCGCTGATGTTGATCCCGTTCTTGTCCGTCACGTAGATGTAGTCGTAGCCCGACTCGACCCTCGCGAGTCCGAAGGTGACGTCGATGGACGAAGGGTTCCCCGGCTTCGTGAAGGTCCACGTGTAGTCGGTGTACTGCGCATACGGGTGGGCGGACCCCGGATAGGCCACGAGAGAGGCCGTCGCGGTGGCCTTCGCCCCGATGGCATCGGTCACGGACAAGGCCACGCTGTAAATGCCGCTATTGCCGAACGCCGTCCCATAGTCGTGCGTCACGGGTGCGCCCGTTCCCGTCTTCCCGTCGCCGAAGTCCCAGGCGAACGTGCAAGGCTGGTTCGGACAGAGGAAGTTCGCGACGTCGAACGTGAAGCGGTTGGCGGCGCTCCGCGTGTAGGCAATCTCGGCGGTGAGGAGGCTTCCGCTGTGCATGACCTTCGCTGCGGCCGCAAGCTGCTGGCGCGTGAAGTAGGGCGCCTCGGGATCGTGGCCATTCCCCGCCACGGTGACCGTCGTGTTCGTGACGGAGGTGACGGCCGGATACGTCAGGTAGACGTTCCCCGAAACGGAGGGGTCCGCGTCCTTGACGACCTTGGCGATCACGGTCTTGAAGGGTCCTCCGGCCCAGCCCGCTCCGTCGATCTCGACTTCCTTGCCGGAGGCGAAGCCGAAGACGTTCGCGACGGTCACGGGGTTGATGAAGCCGCCCGATCCGCCCGCCACGATGGAGCCACTCGTCTTGACGTGCGTGGGCGAGACGCCTCCGCCATGGCACTGCCCGCACGCGCTGTCGAGGTCGACCCACACGGCGTTCGTGAAGGCGCCGTCGGGAGCCGTGCGCGAGAGGTTGACGAGAGCCGGCGCGTTGGAGGATCCCGTGCTCTGGGCCTGGGCGCCGTTCACCGGGAAGGCGTATGTGTAGTCGCCGTAGGTCGTGTAGCCCGGGTCGGTGTTGATCCGCCAGAGGTGCTTGACCCCCGGGGGCTGGTGGCAGGTGATGCAGGCGCTGGAGGCGTCGAGGGCGGCGTTCGCGAGCGGCGTCCCCGGACCGCCGATGTGGCGGATCGATGCCACGGACACCTGCGGGCTGACCCTCGCCGTGGAGCTCGAATGGCAGGAGGTGCATTCGGTCTTGACACTTCCGCCCATGCCGGCCGTGTTTTCGGACAGCGGCTGGTGCGAGTCGTGGCACGTGGCGCAGCTGCCCGCGGCAGAGTCGGAGATGCCGCTCAGGTCGACCTTCGCCGCACGTGCGAACGTGCTCGCGTAGGCCGAAGGAGTCAGGCCGTCGAGGTTCATCGTGCCCGGCGTGCAGCCGGCCGCCGGCGGCGCGCCGGGCTTGCCCGGGTCGACGCCGGGGTAGCCGGAGATCGCATACGGCGGGCAGCCCATGTCCTTCCAGTTGCCCGTGAACTTCGCGTGCGGGCTGTTCACGAACTCGGGTCCGTCCGGGTGATGCGCGAACCCGTCGGGCTGCTGCTGCTTGTTCGTGTACGGGAGGACGAAGCCGTTGTTGCCGGCGAAGCCGTTGCCGCCCTGAACGGCGCGGGGCGCGGTGTCGCTCTCCTGCTTGTGGCACGTCATGCACATGGCCACGATGTCGCCACCCTTGAGGGACGAGAGCGTCGTGTTCCCGTGGTTGCCGTCCACGGCCCCCGTGTGGCAGCGCGAGCACTGGATCCCCCACTGGTCCCACGACGAAACGGAGTACGAATGGCTGAACGCGACCTTGGCGCTGCTCGTATAGGAGTGATTGCTCGCCGAGCAGTCGACGGCGACCGCGTTCACTTTGAACGTGGAGCCGTACGAGTCAGCCGCCATCGTGGCGGTCGCCGTGCAGCCGGCGCCCGTCGTGTCCGAAAGGGTCACGGTGGCCGGGGTGCTCGTGGGGTACGAGGCCCCCTTGGCCGTCAGGACGACGCTCGTGACGTCACAATCCGTCCCCGGCGTGCACGGGGACTTGACCACCGGGTACCCCGATGCGCCAAAGCTGGGCCCGAGGAGCTTCGACGTGGCGCCGAGCGTCGTCACGCTGGCGAGATTGGCGGCCGGGAAGTCGCTGTAAGGGCGCTTGGTCTGGCCCGTGATCGCGCCGTCCGTGGCCGTGTTCGCGGTCCAGCCGGTCGTGTGGCAGCGGCCGCACTTGTACTGCTGGCTGCCGCGCTGGATCATCGCCGGCCCGCCCTCGAGACCGGCACCACCGTAAATCCAGTAGAGGGGCTGGGTGTTGAGCGTGGTCCACGTGTACGGCTTTCCGGTGCGCGTCGCGGCCGCGGCGCACGCCGCCGCGTCCGGGTAGTTCAGCGGGTAGCCGGCGTTCCCGTTCCCCATGTCCGGCGTCTCGCAGCCGGGGCACGCCACGAGATCCGGGGCGTCGTCGGAGCCGATGTCTCCGGCGGCGCTCTTGGCGCAGTAACCGCCCGTAATCGAGCTGAGGGAAGCTCCGGAAGCGGTCGTCCAGTTCGCGAACGGCCGGACGTACTCTTCCTGGATCCAGAGGTTTGTGAAGAAGCCGTTCGCGTCGAGGGAGGCGTTCGAGAGCTCCGGCGACGCCAGGTGCGCCGCGTCGACCCCCGGCATGCCCCAGGGCTTCCCGTCCGCCTGCCGCGACATGTTCTTGTGGCCGCCGAGGAGGTACTTCGACGCGTCCGCGGCGCCGGCAGGGCCGCCCGGCTGGTGGCACCGCAGGCAGTTGTTGTAGTTGCCCGTCGATGGGCTGATGGCCGGCAGCGCCCACCCGCTCGGCTTCGTCGGATCGTGGGAGGCCCCGTCCGAGTTGAACGTCTGCGCGTTGGCCGGCACGACCAGGGACAGGAGCGCCAGCGCGACCACGGCCACGAGGCCTCGCGCGGACCACGTCTGGAAGCGATGCCTCGTTGTTCTCTTCGTCATGACCATGCCTCCCTGTTTCTGAGCTGTGTTTCTCTGGGGGAAGGCTAGCCTTCTCCCGGCAGTCCGGAGGTGACGAGAACCTGAACTCTTCTTAAGGTGCGCCGCTTCCCGCCACTCGGCGGGCCGGTGTCCCTAGAATCCGGTCATGCGAACTGCCGGGACGAGCGGAGCGGCCGACTCTCCCCCCATGCCGACCCTCCTCGTCGTCGAGGACGAGCCCAGGGTCTCCTGTGCTCTCCGTGAGGGCCTCAGCGCGGAGGGCTTCAGCGTGACGGTTGCCGACACGGGAGAGGACGGGTTTTTTCTAGCGTCCACGCGGCCTTTCGACGTCATCGTCCTCGATCGGATGCTGCCGGGACGGGACGGCCTCGAGATCCTGAAGGGCCTGCGCCAGGGCGGCCTTCTGACTCCGGTCCTCATGCTCACGGCCCGGGACGCGGTCGAGGATCGCGTCGGCGGCCTCGACGCCGGAGCGGACGACTACGTCGTCAAGCCGTTTGCCTTCTCCGAGCTCCTCGCGCGCGTGAGAGCCCTCCTCCGCCGGGGGCGAGGCGACCAGCTCCTGCGTCTTTCGGTTGCCGACCTCGTTCTCGACGTCCCGTCGCGGGCCGTCTCACGGGGCGGCGTGCCCATCGAGGTGACGACGCGGGAATATGAGCTCCTCGAGTACCTCGTCCGGCACGGCGGGACGCTGGTCTCCCGCGAGATGCTCGCGCGGGACGTCTGGGGCGAGACGAACCGGAGCACGCCCCTCGACAACGTGATCGACGTGCACATGGCGCGCCTCCGAAAGAAAGTCGACCTCGGTCACGACGTGAATCTGATCCAGACGATCCGTGGGGTTGGCTTCGTGCTCCGGGACGGAGAGGCTTGATCCGTCCGTTCGGTTCGAGTATCGGGCTGTGATCGGCCTTCGAAGCCTGCGGACCCGGATCACGATCTGGGGCGGCCTGATCGTCGCGCTCTGTCTCGCTGCGTACTCGTTCGCGATCGGGCACTCTTACGCCGCTCACGTCAACGCCGAGCTGGACCGGAGCGTGCACGAGGATCTCGAGCTGGCGGAGCGTTCGATCCACGTCGACGGCGCCGGGCTGCCAACCTGGCCCAACAGCTCCTTCTGGAGAGAGGTCAAGGAAGAAGAAGGAGGAGGGCACGCGATCGAGGTCTGGAGCGAGGAGGGAAAGCGGCTCCTGACGGTCGGGACGATCGATCCCGTGGAACTGGGGGCCCCCGACCAGACTGCGCTCGGACGCGCCCGAACCGTCGACCTGCCGACCGGACCGTTTCGCGTCCTCGGCGAGCGCGTAAAACTCTCGGGGTCTTCCTTCGTCGTGCGCGCCGCGGTCTCGGAGGTCGCCGCGCGACGAGAGGTCACGTCGCTCTGGCGCGAGGTGGCGGCGCTCTCTCTCGCGGTGTTCGCTCTCGGAGGCCTCGGCGGGTTCTTTCTCGTGCGGCGATCCCTCGGTCCGCTCGCCCGAATGGCCCAGCACGCGCGCCGGATCACCGCCGAACGCCTCGACGAACGTCTCTCGCCGGAAGACGCGGGCCTGGAGCTGAACCAGATGCGCGACGCGTTCAACGAGACGCTCGCCCGGCTCGAACGCTCGTTCGGCGAGCTTCGGACCTTCACGGCGAACGCGTCGCACGAGCTTCGAACGCCGCTCACCGTGGTGCGCAGCGTCGGAGAGGTCGGGCTCAGCCAGCCCCGGTCCCCGGAGGAGTACCGCGAGGCGATCGGGACGATGCTCGAAGAGGCGGACAAGCTGTCGCGGCTCCTGAACGGCCTCCTGGCCCTGGCCCGCGCGGATGCGGGCGGGGTGAAGCTGCGGATGGAGCGCGTCGATCTCTCCGCTCTCGCGTCCGAGGTCGTGGAGGATCTCGCCGTGCTCGCGGAGGAGCGGGAGCAGGGCCTCGAGGCGCACGCGAACGGGTCCGTCGCCGTCACCGGAGATCGCGTGGCTCTGCGTCAGGCGCTGAGGAATCTCGTGGACAACGCAATCCGATACGCGCCGGTCAGGACCCGGATTCAGGTCCGCGTCGAGAAACAGGAGCGGGGCGCGGTAGTCGAGGTCCGCGACGAGGGGCCGGGAATCCCGCTCGAACATCGCGACCGGATCTTCGAGCGGTTCTTCCGCGGGGACGGGGGCAGGTCCCGGCAGACCGAGGGCGTGGGCCTGGGCCTCTCGATCGTGAAGGCCATTGCCGAGGCGCACGAGGGCCGGATCGAGCTGGACTCTCAGGAGGGCGTCGGAAGCACGTTCCGTCTGATCATCCCGTCGTAAGCGCCGTAAACATCCTCTCCGTACGTGCGTCTCATCACTGTCGGCGGACGGAAAGCCCGCCGGAAGGACGGACGACATGAACCACAACTCCACGCGACACAAGCTCTTCGGCGGTGCAGCCCTGATTCTTGCGGGCGCTCTCGCGGCCAGCGCGGCCCTCGCGCAGGCTGGACCCGGCGGGCCAGGCCGGCCCGGAAAGTTCGCCCACGCGATCCGTGCGGCGATGGCGACGCTCGACCTGACCGACGCCCAGAAGGAGCAGGTCAAGGCGATCTTCGCGTCTCACAAGGAAGACGGAATGGCGTTCCGCGAGCAGGCCAAGGCCGACCGCGAGGCCCTCAAGGTCGCCGCGTCGGCCGCGAAGCCGGATCCCGCCACCGTTGGCGCCGCCTTCCTCAAGGTGAGGGCTGACGGAGAGGCCGTGAAGGCGAAGATGAAGGCGGTTCACGCCGAGATCAACGCCGTCCTCACGCCGGAGCAGCGGGCGAAGCTCGACGGCTGGATCGCGGCGCACCGCCAGCAGCGCGGGAACTTCCGCGGCGGACCGCCCGCGAGCTGAGCTACAGCCAGCCGGAGCGCTTGAAGGCCTTCCAGAGGCCGACGCAGACGGCGAACATGAGCCCGAGCGCGAAGAGGTAGCCCCACACCACCTTCAGCTCGGGCATGTGCTGGAAGTTCATCCCGTAAATTCCGGCGATCATCGTGGGCACCGCGAGAATCGCCGCCCACGCCGAGATCTTCCGCATGTCCTCGTTCTGCCGGATGCTCAGCTGCGTCAGGTTGGACTGCAGGACGCTGGTGAGGAGGTCGCGGTCCCCCTCGAGCTGCTCGACCACCCGAATCAGGTGGTCGTTGACGTCGCGGAAATAGGGACGCACGTCCTCGTGGAGGAGAGTGAAGTCCCCGCGCGCGAGCCGATCGAGCGGGTCGAGCAGCGGGCGAACCCCGCGCAGGAACTCCATGAGCTCTCGCTTCAAGAAGTAGATCCTCTCCGCCGGGTTCTCCTCCTTCGGAGAGAACACGGCGTCCTCGACTTCGTCGATGTCTCGTTCGAGGCCGTGCAGGACCGGGAGGTAGTCGTCGACGACGTGGTCCGCGATCGCCCAGAGGACGGCGCCGGGGCCGCAGGCGAGCAGCTCGGGTTTTTTCTCGACGCGCTTGCGAGTCTCGATCAGCGGGCTCCCCTCGCCGTGGCGCACGACGACGACGAAGTTCGTCCCGACGAAGAGCAGGATCTCGCCGAGCGTCACAGCCTCCTCGCGGTCGCCGTAGCGCGCCGTCTTGATCACGACGAAAAGAGTGTCGTCGTATACCTCGAGCTTCGGCCGCTGGTGGGCCTTGAGGGCGTCCTCGACGGCGAGCTCGTGGAGCTCGAACGCAGACCGAACCTTCGCGAACTCCTCTTCTGTCGGCTCGTAGAGACCCAGCCACACGTAAGTTCCCGGGCCCTTCGAGGCCTCGAACGCCTCCTCGAACGTGAAGGTGCCCGAGCGTCGGATTCCCGCGTCGTAGATCCCGCAGTCGACGATCATTCGTCGATTCTCAGACCACGGGCGCCACGAAGTCGAACTTCGTGACGTCCACGAGGCCCTTGTCCGTGAGCTTAAGCTCCGGGATGACGGGCAGCGCGAGAAACGCGAGCGTCATGAAGGGGTGATCCATCGTACCGCCGAGCGTCCGCGCCGCCTCGTTAGCGCGTCGCTCGGCGGCGTCGACGTCCTCCATCGGAGCGTTCGACATGAGGCCGCCGATGGGGAGCGCGACCTCGGCGAGCACCTGCGCGCCGTCCGCGATGACGATCCCGCCGCCGATCGCCGCGACCCGCCGAACGGCCGTCTCCATCGAGGCGTCGTCGGCGCCCACGACGACGATGTTGTGCGAGTCGTGGGCGACCGACGACGCGATGGCGCCGCGCTCGAGGCCGAAGCCACGGGCGAAGGCGACGCCGACGTTTCCGGTGCCGTGATGCCGCTCGACGACCGCGAGCTTCAGGAGGTCGCGCGAGACGTCCTGAACGGCGACGCCCCCCGCGAGCTTCGCGGGCTCGGTCGAAGCGCCCGTCGCGAGGGAACCCGCGTGGACGTCGATGACGCGCAGGTGGGCACCCCTCTCCGCCGCGAGGGCGAGGCGTGTGCGGTCGAAACCATCCACGCGGAAACTGGGCCCCTCCTCCATGCGGGCCGAGGGGACGTCCACGAGAAGGCGTCCGCCTTTCGCGACGCGCCGCCCCCCGAGGACGACGAGGTCGGGCCGGAAGTCGTCCAGCCGCTCGAACGTCAGGAGGTCGGCGCGGAAGCCGGGGGCCAGGGCCCCGCGGTCCCGGAAGCCGTAGTGCCGGGCGCAGGACCACGAGGCAAGGCGGATCGCGATCACGGGGTCGAGGCCGAGCGCGATGGCCCGCCGGACGTGGTGATCAAGATGACCGTGCGCGAGGAGGTCCCACGGGTGGCGGTCGTCCGTCGCGAACGCGAAGCGTTCGGAGTTCGCGGATGTTACGAGCGGCAAGAGGTCGTCGAGGTTCTTCGCGGCCGTTCCCTCGCGGATCCAGATCGACATTCCGCGCCGCACCTTCTCGTGCGCCTCGGCACGCGAGAGGCATTCATGGTCGGACCGGATCCCGGCACCGATGTACGCGTTCAGGTCGAGCCCGGAGAGGAGCGGTGAATGGCCGTCGATCGGCACGCCGCGGCGGCGCGCGTCTTCGACCTTCGAGGCGACCCCCGGATCTCCGAAAAGAAATCCCGGCACGTTCATCATCTCGGCCAGGCCGAGCACGTTCTCGAGGTCGTAGAGCGGAGCGAGGTCGGAAGCCGAGAGCACGGCTCCTGCCGTTTCGAGATGCGTGGACGGCACGCAGGACGGCAGCATGACGAAGACGTCGACCGGAAGGCCCGCCGACGCGTCGAGGAACGCCCGGATCCCGGGGACGCCGCGGACGTTGGCGATCTCGTGCGGGTCCGTGATCGCGGCCGCGGTGCCGTGCGCGGCGGCGAGACGCGCGAACGTGGACGGGATCGTCATCGTGGACTCGATATGGAGGTGCGCGTCCCAGAGCGCGGGAGCGACGTAGGCGCCCCCGAGGTCGATCTCGTCGTCCTTCCGCGCCGCATGGTAGTCGCCGAAGCCGAGAATCCGGTCGCCTTTCACCCCAACGGTCCCGTCGTGGATCTCGCCCGTAAGCACGTTTACGATCCGGGCATTCCGGAGGACGAGATCGGCAGGTGCCTTTCCGCGGGCGGCGGCGACGAAGGCGGCGAGCGGAACGGGCCCGGGCGGCGAAGGCGTCATGACGAGCCAGACTACGACAGACCGCGCGGCCGGGATAGGATTCGCCCATGGTCCTCCCGCTTCTCATCCGGGATCCCAGGTCCGGCGCCTACAGCCGCGCCTTCTTCGACGAGATCATCGATCGCGAGCTCGAGCGCGCGCGGCGCCACAAGGTGACCCTCTCCGTGATGTCCGTCGTCCTCACGAGCTGGGACTCCTTCGTGCGCGAGGAAGCGGCCGCCACGGTCGACGGCGTTGTGCGGACGGTCGCGAACACGCTCCAGGCGAACCTCCGGCTCACGGACTTTCTCTTTCGGTGGGAGGACGACGAATTCCTCGCGCTTCTCGTCGAGGCTGACCTCGAGGCCTGCAAGCTGAAGGTGGCGCGGCTCGGCGAGACGTTTCAGCCGTGGCGGGAGGGCAAGGGGCCCGTCGCCCGCCCGTTCAAGGTGCGCGCCGGCGCCGCGACTCTCACGGGCAACAACGTCTTCGCTGGTGTTCTCCAGCTCGCGCGCGCGGCGGCGCGCGACGCATCCGGCGAGGTTCCCGCGATCAGGGTCTGAACGCGATCAGGGCTTGACGGAGCGGGCGAGATCCACGCCGAGCTCCGACGCGAGCCGGTAGAGGAGGCGCACGGGAAGCCCCACGACGTTCGACGGGCTGCCCTCCACGCGCTCCACGAAGAAGCCGCCGATCCCCTGCAGGCCGTAGGCCCCTGCCTTGTCGTCAGGCTCGCCGCTCTCGGTGTACTCGGCGATCTCGGCCGGGCTCATGGGCGCGAAGAGGACGCGCGTCGTCTCGCGGTCCGAGACGACGCGGCCTCCACGGGCGCAGGCGACGCCCGTCACGACCTCGTGGGCGCGCCCCGCGAGAGCCGAGAGCATCCGCCGCGCATCCGCCCGGTCCCGGGGCTTGCCGAGCGCTTCGCCCTCGAGGACCACGAGCGTGTCGGCGGCGACCACGAGCGCGTCGGAATCCCCGCCGGTGGCTGCGGCCGCGGCCTTCGCCCGCGCGAGGCGCTCGGCCGCGTCGAACGCGCTCTCCCCCGGGAGAAGCGATTCGTCCACGGTCGAGGAGCGAACCTCGAAGCCGAGCCCCAGAGAAATAAGAATCTCTTTTCGACGAGGGGAGCCGGATGCCAGGACGATGTGAGGCGGCACGGATCGGGAGGATAGACCCCCTCTAGGGGTAGTAGCCGCTGATCGTCCGGGCGGAAAGGTTCGAGGGCGTCATCTTCACCTCGACCTTCCGCCATTGGCTCGTCACGGACTTGTTCTGCGGGACGTACGAGAGAAGGTACTGGCTGCGAAGCTCCTCGTTGATCTCGGAGTAGATCTTCGCGAGGCCGCGGGCGGAGTCGACGTAGTAGACCGTGCCTCCCGTCTCCCGCGAGATCTTTCCAAGCTTGTGGCGGACATCGAGCTGCGTCGCGCCGATGCGGAGGCCGATGAAGTAGACGGCGACGCCGGTCTTCTTCGCGTAGTCGAGGGCGGCTTCGAACGTGAAGTGCGAGCTTCGGTCCTCACCGTCCGTGAGGATGACGTATGCCTTGCGGCCCCGCGTGCCCTGGTACTGGTAGAGACCGTAGACGAGCGCGTCCCACAGCGCCGTGGAGCCCTGGGCGCGAATGCCCGCGAGCGCCTGCGCGAGCCGGTCCCGGTCCGTCGTGAAGCGCGACACGAGCTGGGGCTCGTTGTCGAAGGTCACGAGGAAACAGCGGTCGCGCTTCGTCATGACGTCCCTCAGAAACTCCACGGCCGCCTTCTGAGCCTCGACGATCGACTCCTCCATCGAGCCGGACGTGTCCACTCCGATCCCGAGCGACAGCGGCAGATTGGTCACCACCTCGAACCCGTCGAGGAGCTGCGGCACGGTGTCCTCGAGGATCGTGAAGTTCTCCTTCGTGAGACCCGTGACGGGCCGGCCCTTCGCGAAGACGCTCGTGTAGAGCTCGACGGCCTTGACGTTTTCCTCGGAGAGGTACTTCGGCGCGTTGTAGTACCGGAGATCTTCCGTCGTCGTGCCGTCGTCGAGCGTCGCCACGACGCGCAGGAACCCGAGGTCGAGGCTCTTCGGCACGTCCACGATTTGCTGGAATGGCTCCTGGTAGAGGACGGCCGTGCGCTTGTCGTTGACGAAGAACTCCACCTGCTGGAGGCGCTTCGTCTCGGGCACGGCGACGTCGGCCACGATGCGCGTGGCGCCCTCGAGCTTCACGCCCTTCGCCGGCTGCATGATCCGCAGGCGGAAAGCCTCACGGCCTTCGTTGAGCGTGACCTCGTCCTGGGCGATGGGCTTGCCGTCCTTCGCGTAGCCGATCACCTTCACGACATGCTTGCGCGGCAGCTCGCCGAGGTCGAGGTCCGCCGCGAACGGCGGCCGGCGCTTCGTCACGATCCGCGTGCTGTTCAGGTAGAACTCGGTGAAGGCGATGTCGTTCGACGAGGCGCGCGTTTCGAAGCGGATGAGGCCCGTGGCAATCTCGCGCGCGAGGGGAATCAGCGAGAGAGAGCCCTTCGCGCCGCTATTCTCGACGAGCTCCGTGACGGCCTTCCGGGCCGCTTCGCGCGCTGTTTTCTCCTCGGCGGAGATCGTGGCGTCCGGCACGTCGGGGACCCGGAGCTTTTCACTGATGAGGGCGGCGGCGTTGCGGTTCGCGTCGGACACCTTCACCTTGAGGCGGTACTCCCCCGGGTAGAGGTCGCGCTCGACCGTTAGGGGGACGAACGGGCCGCTCACCGTACTGGCCGGAAAATCGAAACGGTAGCGGAAGTTGTCGATCAGGCGGCCGTCGCGCACAACCTCTCCGACGACGTCCACGTCGAAGAACGTCTCCTCTCCAATCTGCTTTTTCGTCAGCGAGTCGCGCTCGAGGAGTACGGCGAGCTCCATCCGCATCCGGCTCCCGATCGCCTCCGGAAAGCGAAACACGCGCTGGAGCGGCAGCGTCACGGCACCCGCCTGCATGTCCGTCGTCATCTGGAGAATGCGGTCCGCGCCCTCCACGTCCGGTTTCGGGCCCTGGCGGAGGTCGTCGGCCATCTTCAGGGCGCCCGCCTGTCCGAACATGGCTGCGGCGGCGCTCATCGCGGCCTGCACGTCCCGCGATTCCGTGCACCGCGTGAAGTCCACGCGGCGGGCGGCGCCGGCTCCGAGCGCGCCCGGCACTCCCCCCGCGACGACCGCCTGGTACCCGTCGAGCGGCGTCCAGATCCTGAAGTCGCCCACTCCGAACGGCTGGTAAAAGAGAAGGACGACCTTCGAGAGGCGAAGCGATTCGAGCCTTTCGTAGTACCAGATCTGAATCGGCCAATAGACGTCCTGGCAGTCGATCTTGCGGATACCGTCCGGCGCGCCGTTCACGAGATAGATGCGGCCCTGGTCCGTGTTCGTGTTCCGGAAACGCTCCTTGGCCTGCTGGAGGCGCATTTCGTAGAGGTCCCGGAACGCGATACGCATGCCGTCCGGCGCGAGCGAGCGGCGTTTCCAGAAGTCGTCCAGGAAGTGCTCACGCTGGTAATCCTCGCCGAGCTTGAGCAGCGTGTCGCGTTCGACTTCCGTGATGATCGGTTCCACGTCCGAGAGGAACTGCCGGTATTTCTCCGGCATCTCCGCCATGAGCTTCTTGCGCTCTTTCCCGGTGAGCGGCTTGTTCGAGACGAGGAGCGTCGGGGGTGCTTCCACCTTCGCCCCCGCCGGCGGAAGCACGTGCGTGACCGCAAGCGCGCCGCGCTCGGCCAGGCCGCCGTTGTTGTCACCCTGGCGGCGCGTGACGTCCTTCACGGCCGAGACGACGAGAAGCGCGTCCGCGCAGGCGCCGGGCGCCGCCTCGACCGCCTGGAGCCCCCCTTTCGCCGCCGGCGCGAGGAGAACGCCTTCGCCCTCAAGTACCGTCCAGTAGCGGTAGGCGCCGGTCGGGGACTCCGGGTAGAACACGACGCGGGCATTCTTTCCGAGCGTCGGGTGCTCGAGATATGTCCAGATCTCGAGCGTCCGGAACGTGTCAGGGCAGCGCACCGTCACGCGGGCGTCCGGCGGGCCGGAGGCGATGAACACGGTCGACCGGTCGTCGTCCAGGCGGCCGAAAAGCCTGATCGCTTCCGGGCTTCGGGCTGTCTGCGGCGCGGGGGCCTGCGGATTCACGGCCACGAGCGGAGGCGCCGTGCGAGACACAGACGACGGGACGGGCGGGGGCGAGGCGGGAGGGTCGTCAGCCCCCAGACGGCCAGCGGCCAGGATGGCGACCACTCCCAGGAACGACCGGCCCGACCTCATCATGACCTCCGGTGGAGCGCCGATTCTCCGTCGGCGAGCCTCTCCCGGGCAAACCCTCGCAAGACAGATTCCACGTCTCACCGTCCCTTATTACGTACGTTCTTGCAGGCTTTCGGTTTCCGGGCCTCTCCGAACCCTACAATTGCCTGTCCGGAGGTCCGATTTCTTGAACGCTGATGCCCGGGTCGTCTACGCCGACCACCACGCCACGACGCCCCTCGTCCCCGAAGTATTCGAGGCGATGCGCCCGTGGCTGGAGGGCATTTCGGCGAACCCTTCGTCTACCCATGGACCCGGCCGGGCCGCGCGTGAAGCGGTCGAGACGGCCCGCGCCGAAGTCGCGGTGGCGCTGGGCGCGGAGCCTGCCGAGATCGTGTTCACCTCGGGCGGCACCGAGGCAGACAACCTCGCCGTGCGCGGGGGCGCCCGCGCGGCCCGCGAGGCCGATCCCACCCGCACTCGTGTTCTTTTCACGGCCGCCGAGCACGCGGCCGTCCGGGAAGCCGCGCTCTCGCTTCGCACGGACGGCTTCGAACCGGTGGAGCTTCCGGTGGACGCCCGCGGCGTGCCAACGGCAGCGGCTCTGACCGCGGTCGAAGGGCCGGACACCCCGCCCCCGGCGCTCGTGTCGGTCATCTTCGCGAACAACGAGACGGGTGCCATCTTCGACGCCCTCCCTGAGTTCGTGACGCGGGCCCGCGCTCGTGGAGCCGTCGTCCACACGGACGCCGTTCAGGCGGTCGGGAAGATCCCCGTGAACGCGCGGGCGCTCGGCGTGGACCTCCTCGCGCTCACCGGTCACAAGTTCGGCGGTCCGAAGGGTGCCGGCGCGCTCTTCGTCCGCAAGGGGGTCCGGCTTCATCCCCTCGCCGCCGGCGGCGGACAGGAGCGCGGCCGGCGCGGCGGCACCGAGAACGTCGCGGGGATCGTGGGCCTCGGCGCGGCGATCCGGCTCGCCGTGGGGCGACTCTCCTCCGAAGCGTCACGCCTCGCCGGCCTGCGCGACCGGCTCGAGGCCGGCCTTCTCGCCCGCGTGCCGGGCGCCCGGATACACGCTGCGAGCGGCTCCCGCCTCCCGACCGCCACGTCCGTGGTCTTTCCCGGCACGGAGGCCGAAACGCTCGTCGCGGCCCTCGATCTCGAGGGCATCGCGGTTTCGGCGGGCTCGGCCTGCCATGCCGGCACGACCTCTCCGAGCCGCGTCCTCCTCGCGCTCGGCCTCTCGCCCGCGGAAGCCCGGGCGACGCTTCGAATCTCGTTTGGGCGCGGCTCGAGCGAAGAGGACGTCGACCGGCTTCTCGAGGCGCTTCCGCGCGTCGTCGCGCGCGCCCGGGAAACCGTACGGGCTTGATCGGCGATGCGGGACACGCTCTAATGACGCCGACCGTTTTTTTGACCGGGAGTTTTTTCTTGTGATCATTCAGTGCATGTCGTGTCAGGCTCGCTACCACTACGACGAGTCGCGTTTCGGCGGCGCGTCCGTGAAGAAAATCAAGTGCACGAAGTGCGCGACGGTCTTCGAGATCCGCAATCCGTCGGTGGCCCCCGCCCCCTCGGTTTCCACCGTGCGCTCCTCGGCCGGGCCGTCCCCGGACGAATTTTCACTCGACGAAACGGCGCTCACCGAGGCCCGCAAGCGCAAGAACCCACCGGCCGGCGCTCCGGGATCGCCCGCGCGCGCGGCGGTGGCGGTGACGTCGCTCGCGCCCGACGGGACAGGGCCGATCGGGATGCCCGAAGTTGCCGGCACGACGGACAAGGTGCCGATCACGGGCGCCCTCAGAAATCCCGCGCGGCCGCTCCGGCTGCCGACCGACCAACGCCTGTCGCTCGCGTGCATCTCGGGTCCGGACTCGGGCCGGATCTTCGAGATCGACAAACCGCGGATCGTCATCGGGCGCGCGAACGCCGACATCGTCGTCGCGGACATCCAGTGCTCGCGCCAGCACGCGGCGATCGAGGTCATGGACGAGCACATCTTCGTCGCGGACCTGAACTCCACGAACGGCACTTACGTGAATGACCAGCGCGTGAATCGGGCCGAGCTCGACAACCGCACGGAATTCGAGATCGGTACGACGACGCTCATGCTCATCCGCAGCTACGCGCGCGAAGGCTCGTCGGGCAACGTTTAGGGGAGAACCACCCTCGTTCTTCCACTCTTGCGCGTGGGCGCCGGAATATCAGATAATCGGACAATGGGCGAGCCTGCACGAGTCGGAAAGCGCGGAACGATCGTGATCCCGGCGAAACTGCGCAAGCGCTTCCACATGGAAGAGGGTTCGCTCGTCCTTTTCGACGAGGGGCGAGACGGCGTCGTGATCCGACCTGCCGAAGCGATCCCGGTCGAGATTTACACGAAGGAACGTAAGGCGGGGTTCCTTCTCGAGAATTCCGTTGGACCCGCCGACTACGCGCGTGCTCGCCGGGAAGTCCAAAAGATGGGTCTCGACCCGGACAAGATCCCTCACACGCCTCCGTCGTGTTGACGCGTGGATCGTCTTTTCCTCGACGCGAACGTGCTCTTCTCGGCGTCCTGGAAGGAGACCTCCGGGGTCGCTAAGCTCTGGAGGATCGAACACGCGACGCTCGTGACCTCGGCTTCTGCTTTTGCAGAAACCGTTCGCAACATCGAGGATGAAGGACACCGCGCCCGTCTGGACCGGCTCATGCGGCACGTCGCGGTTCTACCGGGCGAGCGACCCGGGCAGGCCCTGCCCGCCGGGCTTTCGATTCGAGCGAAGGACATCCCAATCCTCCTGGCCGCCATCGCCTCAGGGGCGACACACTTGATCACCGGCGATCTACGGGATTTCAAGCCACTCTTCGGAAGGAAAATCGGAGGAGTCCTCGTCCTTCGGCCCCGCGACTATCTCGAGCGCCGCTAGGACTCGCCGAGTGCCGCGAGGATCGCGTCGAGCGTCGCCGGCAGGAGACGCGGCGGATTCGCGAGGCGCCCGCCTCCGCGGTGGTACGCCGACATCGTTCCCGAGAATTTCAAAGCGTGCGCCGTCGCGACGACAACGACGAGGTCGTCCTTCGTGATCACGCCCGCCTGACGCAGCTTCGCGGCCCCCGCGAGTGCGACCGCCGAGTTCGGGCAGATCGCGAGGCCGTGGCGGTTCGCGAGCGCGAACGCGTCGAGGAGCTCGGGCTCCGTCACGCTTTCGACGACACCGTCGAAGAAACGGATCTCGCGCTCGGCCTTCGGATGCGAAACGGGCGCTCCGATGCGGATCGCCGAGGCCGCCGTGTCGCCCGCGACGCGGGTGACGCGTGAGACGAAGCCGTTCTTGTACGACTGGTAGAAGGGATCCGCGGCGGACGCCTGGATGCCCGCGAGCCGCGGTTTCCTGCCGATCACGCCGAGGTCGAGCCACTCCCGGAGGCCCTTGCCGATCGCCGACAGGTTGCCCGCATTTCCGACCGGAACGACGATCCAGTCGGGCACGCGCCAGCCGAGGTCCTGAACGGCCTCCCACCCGATCGTCTTCTGCCCCTCGATACGGACCGGGTTTTTCGAGTTCAGGAGGAAGACGGGTCGCGCGGCCACGAGCTCGGCGACGAGGCGCATACAGCCGTCGAAGTCCGTGTCGAGGCCCAGCGTCGTCGCCCCGTAGCCGAGCGCCTGGCTGAGCTGTTCGTCCGTGATCTTTCCCTGCGGCAGGAGGACGACGGCGCGCATGCCGGGCACGGCGGCGGCGTATGCGGCGAGCGCCGCCGACGTGTCGCCCGTCGAGGCGCAGGCGACCGTCTGGAATCCGCAGGCGCGCGCCCACGACACGCCGACCGTCATGCCGCGGTCCTTGAAGGAGAGGGTCGGGTTCTCGCCTTCGTGCTTGACGAAGAGCCGCGAGAGAGAGAGCTCTTCTCCGAGAGCGCCGCCTGCGTAGAGCCGGGTTCCGCCCTCGGGCTTGCTCACGATGCCGCTTTCGGGCAGGTCCGGGAGCACGTGCTCGCGGAAGCGCCAGACCCCGCTCGTCTCGAACGGCCGCGACGCCTCCGAATGCGGTGCCGCGCGCCGCCTGTCGAAGAGGTCCTGCCACGCGGCCCCCGTCCGGCCGAACGCGTGGAGATCTGAGACGACGTCGAGGAGCCCGCCGCAAAGGGGACAGGACGTACGCGCCTCGACGAGCGGAAAGGGTGCGGCGCAGTCGACGCACTTGAAAGACGACAAGCCTTTCATGCGACCCTCCGGACGCGCCTGGCGAGCCGCGCGCCGCGCCGGTCGAGCCGGTGGACGCGGGCGCGGGCCGCGACCCCGGACCGCTTCCATGCGTCCACGGCGGCGGCTCCCATCCGCGCGGCATCGGCCGATTCCTCGGTCAGAGCGACGAGCGCGGGCCCGGCCCCGGCGAGACAGGCGCCGTACGCGCCCGCCCGGATGAGGGCGTCAAGGACGGCTCGCCCACCCGGAACGAGCGGAAGACGGCTCGGATCGACGAGGCGGTCCGCGAGAAGGCACGCGCCCGCCGCCGCGAGATCGCCCGAGGAAAGCGCGACGACGAGACGCGCCAGCGCGCCGGCGTGAGCGGTGTGAGCGGACATCGAGATCGTCTTCGGCACGACGCCGCGCGCGCGACGCGTGAGCAGCTCGAGCGCCGGGTACACGAGGATCAGGCGAAGTCGCGGCGGGACACGAAGCAAGACGGGCCCGAGGGCCCCCTGGGGATCGGACGAAGGCACGAGGACCATCCCTCCGAGGAGCGACGCAAAGACATTGTCGCCATGCCACGAGCCGTCGGCCGCGTGCTCGCCCTTGAGCGCCGGAAGGAGCAGCCTCTGCCGGTCGGTCACGCCGAGGAGCAGTCCCGCGGCCAGGGCTCCGGCGGCGGCGGAAGCCGCGGAGGATCCGAGACCGCTCGAAAGCGGCAGCCCCTTTTCGAGGAAGAGCTCGATCCCGCGCGCCCGCCCGCGCCCCTGCCCGCCGGATTCTGCGAGGACCTCCGCAGCGGCCACGGCGGCGGTGTTGCGCCCTGGATCAAGCGGCAACCGCCCTCCGTCGCCCGTGACAGCGAGGATGCGCACGCCGGGCACTTTCGAGAACCTTGCCGTTACGACGTCTCCCGGCCCGTCCAGCGCGGCGCCGAGGACGTCGAAGCCGACCCCGAAGTTCGCGACGCTGGCCGGGGCGAAGACGGTGACCGCGTTCACCCCACCACCTTGTGGAGCGCCCGCACGGCCGCGACGCGGTCTTCTTCGGCGACGGCGAACGAGATGTTGCACTCGGACGAGCCCTGTGCGATCGACTCGACGTTCACGTTCGCGCGTGCAACGGCCGCAAAGACCTTTGCGGCGATCCCGGGGGTGCCGCGCATGCCCTCCCCCACCGCCGCGACGACGGCGATCGGCGCGCGCGCGTTCACGGCGTCGATCGAGCCCGTCAGGCGCTCCCAGCGGAATTCCTGCTCGAGGGCCGCAACCGTGCGGGCGCGGTCGCCCTCCGGAATCACGAGCGCGATGTTCTGCTCCGAGGACGCCTGCGAGAACATGACCACCGAGACGCCGAGACGCGCCGTGGCCGCGAACACACGCGCCGCGATGCCCGGAATCCCCGTCATCCCCCGGCCGTCCAGGGAGAGAAGGCACATCCCCGGAACCGCCGTGACGGCGCGGATGCCGGAAGCGCCGTCCCCCTTCGCCGCGATCGTCGTGCCGAGAATCTCCGGCCGGAAGGAGTTGCGGATGACGAGCGGGATCTGCGCCGCGATCGCCGGAAGGACCGCCGGGAAATGCAGGACCTTCGCTCCGAAGTACGTCATCTCGGCGGCCTCGCGATACGAAAGACGCGAGAGGAGGCGGGCTCCCTTCACGAGGCGCGGATCCGCCGAGAGGACGCCGTCCACGTCCGTCCAGATCACGACTTCCCGGGCCAGGAGCGCGGCCCCGAGAAGCGCGGCGGTCGTGTCGGAACCGGAGCGGCCGAGAGTCGTCGTCTCACCCTTGAGGCTCCGGGCGATGAAGCCCGTCACCACGGGCAGGACGCCGGTCGAGAGGAGCGGGCGCAGGCGGCGCCTGATTCGCGGGTCGCTGCGCTTGCGATCGCAGGTGGCGGCCCCGTGGCGGTCGTCCGTGACGAGTAGGTCGCGGGCGTCGACGGCGCGCGCCGGAACGCCGGTCTTCACGAGCGCGGCCGCGAGGAGCGGCGCCGAAAGGCGTTCTCCGAACGAGGAGACGAGGTCGGTCACGCGGGCCGTCCGCTCGCGGAGGAGAGAGACGCCCTGGAGCGCGGCATCGAGCTCGCGGAGCGGCGCCTCGTCGAAGCGTACGCCGAGCTCCCGGGCGGCGGCGGCGTGTCGCGCTCTCAGCGATTCGACCGCCTTCCGGGCGAGGCCGAGCCGGCCCCTCTCGGCCTCGCGCGCGGCAGCGAGAAGGACGTCCGTCACGCCCCCCATGGCGGATGCGACGGCCACGACGGGCCGCCTCCTTCGGGCGGCGGCGAGGAGGCGGGCGGCATTCCGGATGCGCGAGGCGTCGCCGAGGGACGTCCCGCCGAACTTGTGAATGGCGATCGCGCGGGGGGTTCGAGACATGCCTCTGGATGGTACAGCCGGGCGCCCTCGCGTTAGGATCGGGCGCATGAATCACGCCCCCTCGAGGTCCGTCGGGCTGTGCCTGTCTCTCGCCCTCTCGGCCCATGCCGCTCTCGCGGCGAGCGCGGCCACCCGAACCGCCTACCCGAAGGCCCCGCGCTCCGCGCAGGTGGACGACTACCACGGAACGAAGATCGCGGATCCGTTCCGCCCGCTGGAGGACGCCGATTCGCCCGAGACGCGAAAGTGGATCCGTGAAGAGAACGCGCTGACACGTTCCACCCTCGACGCGATTCCCGAGCGGCCCGCCCTCGAGCGGCGCCTCACGAGGCTCTGGAACTACGAGCGCTTCACGACGCCCGTCCGGAAAGGCGAGCGCCTCTTCTACTCCCGCAACGACGGCCTTCAGAGCCAGGCCGTGCTCTATGTCGTGGATGAGGACGGAGCCGCGCCCCGCGTCCTTGTCGATCCGAACACGCTTTCGAAGGACGGCACGGTCTCGCTCTCTGGCATCGCGATCTCCCATGACGGAAAAACCCTCGCGTACGGAGTGGCCTCTGGCGGGTCGGACTGGCAGGAGTGGCGCGTCCTCGACGTGGCGTCCTCACGCGACACCGGGGACGTGCTCAAGTGGATCAAATTCTCGGCGCCCGCATTCGCGAAAGACGGCCGAGGGTTCTATTACGCCCGCTATGACGCGCCCGCTTCCGGCCGGGAGCTGGACGCCGTCGTGAAGAATCAGAGGGTCTTCTTTCACCGCCTCGGCACGCCGCAGGCGTCCGACACGCTCGTCCACGCCCCCGAGGACCCGAATTTTCTCCACCAGGTGCGCGTCTCGGAGGACGGGCGCTGGCTCGTCCTGTCGATCTCCCGCGGCTCGAGCGGGAAGAACCGCTTGTGGGTGAAGGACCTCTCCCGGGAAGGCGCGCCCTTCCTCAAGCTCTTCGACGATTTCTCGTCCCGATGGACCTGGGTCGACAGCGCGGGCACGACGGCCTTTCTACGCACGGACCGGGACGCCCCGCGCGGCCGCCTCGTGTCCGTGGACCTCGCGGCCCCCGCGCCGGTCCTCGTGGACGTCATCCGGGAGGGCGATGCCGTTCTCCAGTCCGTCCACGCGGTCGGGGACCGATTCGTCGTCGTCACGATGCGGGACGCCTCTGAGCGCGTTCGGATTCACGGGCGGGACGGCAAGCCTGGCAAGGAAGTCGTGCTGCCGGTCCTCGGCACCGTGAGCGGCTTTTCGGGACGCCGCGCCGACACGGACACCTTCTTCACGTTCGCATCCTTCACGTACCCGGCAGCCGTCTACCGCCTCGACCTCGCGTCGGCGACGGCGACCGTCTTTCAGAAGCCGCGCGTGGATTTCGATCCCGCCGCCTTCGAGACGAAACAGGTCTTCTACCCGAGCAAGGACGGAACGAAGGTGCCGATGTTCCTCGTCGCGAAGAAGCGCGTCACGTGGGATGGTACGAACCCGGCCCTTCTCACCGCCTACGGCGGCTTCAACATTCCCGAGCTACCGTCCTTTTCCGTGAAATACCTGGCGTTCATGGAGAGAGGCGGCGTGTTCGCGCAGGCGTGCCTGCGCGGCGGATCGGAATATGGCGACGAGTGGCACAAGGGCGGGATGCTCGAGAAGAAGCAGAACGTCTTCGACGACTTCGCGGCCGCGGCCCGGTGGCTCATCGAGCACAAGGTCACGTCGGCAAGGAAGCTCGCGATCGCGGGCGGATCGAACGGGGGCCTCCTCGTGGGGGCCGTCCTGAACCAGCATCCCGAGCTCTTCGGCGCGGCGCTTCCTGCGGTCGGCGTCATGGACATGCTCCGCTTCCAGAAGTTCACGATCGGCTGGGCGTGGACGAGCGAGTACGGCTCGGCGGAAAACACGGAGCAGTTCAAGTTCCTCTATCCCTATTCCCCGCTCCACAACATCCGGAAGGGCTTCGCCTATCCCCCTGTCCTCGTCACGACCGGCGATCACGACGACCGCGTCGTGCCGGCGCATTCGTTCAAGTACGCGGCGGCGCTGCAGGAGGCGCAGGCCGGCGAGGCGCCGATACTGATCCGCATCGAGACCCGCGCGGGCCACGGCGCGGGCAAACCCACGTCGAAGCTCATCGACGAGGCCACCGACCAGCTCGCGTTTCTCGCGAAAGTACTTGGAGGCCCGGCGCGATGAAACGCGCCCTCGCAGCCGCCGCTCTCGCGATTCTGGCCGCCGGACTCTGCGGCTGCGCCTCGGCGCCGCCCCCTCCGCCACCGGCGCCGGAACCCGTTCCCGCCGCCGAGCAGGCCCCCGCGCCGGCCGTCGTCGAGCTCTCCTGGATCGTGACCAAGTCGGTCAACGTCCGGGAAAACCCGTCGACGAAAGCGGCTACCGTCGCAAAGCTCAACAAGGGCGCGCGGCTGACCTCGTTCGACGAGAAGGACGGCTGGCTGCGCGTGAAGCTTCCGGACACGAGGATCGGGTGGATCCGAAAGGATCTCGTCCGAAAAGACGACGGCTGCCTCCCGGACCGCAAGGAGGTCCTGCTCGAGCCGCCGATGCTAAGGATGAGCGACGCACCCGGCGCGAAGGGCAAGGTCGTCGCCGAAGCCGACATCGACGAGAACGGAAACGTGAAGGCGGTCCGCGTCGTGACGAACGAGACAGGCTCGGCCGAGCGGGCCGAGGCCGTGAAGGCCGAGGTCCAGACAGTGAAGTTCCGGCCTCCCGTTCGTCACTGCAAGGTGTCGGGCTTCACATACGTATACGCCCGGACGTTCTAACCAGGGCGCGCCGCAAATGAAACGGGCCCGCCGGGGCGGGCCCGCGGAGCTAGGGGATCCGGTGCGCTCAGGCCTTCTTGTTGAAGAACCCCAAGACCACGTCGAGGATGCCGCCGGAGGGAATCTGGCCCGTCGGCGTCGCCTTGTCGACCATTTGCGGCAGCATTTGCGCGATGAGCGCGGTCGCCTTGGCGGGATCGATCCCCGCCTTGGCCGCGAGCGCCTGAACCTGAGAGCTCCCGAGGACGGCCTGAATCTGGTCCGCCGAGATCGGGAGATTCTTACCGGTCGACACCCAGGAGCTCACGAGGTTGCCGAGTCCCTTCTGGTTGAACATGTTCACGAGGCCCGTGAGCCCGCCCGACGTCCCGCTGCCCGACACCATGCCGAGAAGTTCGGTCGCGAGGCTGCGATGGGACGGGTCGACGGCGCCGCCGGAAGCACCGCCCATCTCCCTGAGAACGTCGTCGAGAAGGCCCATGGCGCTCTCCCTTACCGGACCACGATGAAGTCTTTGATCTTCGCGAACGTCCCTTCCTTGATGCCCTTGACCTTCTCGATGTCCTCGGGCGCCGCGAAGCGGCCGTTCGCCTTGCGGTAGTCGACGATTGCCTGCGCCTTCACGGGGCCGATCTCGGGCAGCTTCTCGAGCTCCTCGGCGGACGCCGTGTTGATGTTGAACTTCGTCCCGGGCGCGAGCTTCTCGGAGGAAGAGGAAGAAGAGGATTTCTTAGAAGGTGAAGAGGGCTCGGAGGCCGCAGGCGTCTTGCGTGAAGCGGCGGCGCTTCCGCTCTTGCTCTTCGTGTCCTTCTTGTCGGCCGCGTCGTCCTTGGCCGCGACGCCTTCCGTCAGCTTGAGGACCTTCTTGAGGGCATCGAGCTTCTTGCCTTCGCCGACACCCTTGACCTTCGAGACCTCCGCCCACGTCTTGTAGGGACGGTTCTTGACGAGCTCTTTCGCGAGCTTCGCGCCGACGCCCTTGGCGCCCGCGATCGTCTTCTCGTCGGCCGTGTTCAGGTTGACCTTCTCGGACTTGTCCGCCTTCGTGTCCGCCGCTTCGGCGGCCGGGGTCGGAGTCTTCTTCTTCGCGGCAAGGGCTGTCGGAGAGACGATCAGGCCGGTAGCGATCGCGCCAGCGACAAGGGCGTTCCAAAGTGCTTTCTTCATTCGCAGAATCTCCTTCTTTCGTTCCTCGGGGTCACACGCGACTCTATAGCGGACGTTCCGCCGTTGCCAGCCGCTTCCGCAGCGCATCCCGTAAACTCGCGCCCGATGCCGAAACGGACGGACATCAAGTCGATTCTCGTGCTGGGCTCGGGGCCGATCGTGATCGGCCAGGCCTGCGAATTCGACTACTCGGGGACCCAGGCCTGCCGCGCCCTGCGCCGCGAGGGCTACCGCGTCGTTCTCGTGAACTCGAACCCGGCCACGATCATGACGGACCCCGAGTTCGCGGACGCGACCTATATCGAACCCCTGGACAGGGACACCGTCGCGGCGATCATCGCGCAGGAGCGGCCGGACGCGCTGCTGCCGACCGTCGGCGGCCAGACCGCGCTCAACCTCGCCGTGGCCCTCGATGAGGCCGGCGTCCTCGAGAAATACAGCGTCGAGACCCTCGGGGCGTCGATCCGCTCGGTCAAGCTCGGCGAGGACCGCCTCCTCTTCAAACAGGCCATGCAGGAAGTCGGCGTCGACGTCCTGCGCTCGGGCATCGCCCGAAGCCTCGAAGAGGCGCGCGACGTCGCGGTGCCGTTCGGCTACCCCGTCGTCGTCCGCCCCTCTTTCACGCTCGGTGGCACGGGAGGCGGGATCGCCTTCAACAAGGACGATTTCGACGCCATCGTGAAACGCGGACTCACGCTCTCTCCGGTGCACGAGCTCCTCATCGAGGAGTCGGTGCTCGGATGGAAGGAGTTCGAGCTCGAGGTCATGCGCGACATCGCCGACACGTTCGTCGTCGTGTGCTCGATCGAGAACCTCGACCCGATGGGAGTCCACACGGGCGACTCCATCACGGTCGCACCGCAGATGACGCTCTCCGACGTCGAGTACCAGGCCATGCGCGACGACGCGAAGAAGGTCATCCGCGCCGTCGGCGTCGCGACAGGCGGGTCGAACATCCAGTTCGCAGTGGACCCGAAGACCGGGCGCCGGATCGTGATCGAGATGAACCCGCGCGTCTCGCGCTCGTCCGCGCTCGCCTCGAAGGCGACCGGGTTCCCGATCGCGAAGATCGCCGCGCTTCTCGCCGTCGGATACCACCTCGACGAGATCCCGAACGACATCACGAAGAAAACGCCGGCGTCCTTCGAGCCGTCCCTCGACTACGTCGTCGTCAAGATTCCGCGCTTCACGTTCGAGAAGTTCCCCGGCGCCGACACGACCCTCGGAGTCCAGATGAAGTCCGTGGGCGAGGTCATGGCCCTCGGCCGCACGTTCGCCGAGTCGTTCGGGAAGGCCGTCCGCTCACTGGAGACAGGACGCACCGGATGGATCGACGCGGACGCGGGGGCGGCCGGCCCGGCGCCGGCCGCGCGGCCGGATGCGATGCGTGTCCCGCGGCCCGAGCGGATCTTCTCCGTCCTCGCGGCCCTCCGCGCCGGAACGCCGGTCGCGTCTGTCGCGGAGATCACCGGCATCGACCCGTGGTTCCTCGACCGGTTCACGGAGGTCCTCGAGACCGAGGCTCTCCTCCGGCGCCGGGGCGCGGGCGCGCTCTCCGACGCGGCTCTCCTCCTGCGCGCCAAACAGAACGGCTTTTCGGATCCGGACCTCGCGAAATTGTCGGGCCGGACCGCAGCCGAGGTCCGCGCCGCCCGGCTCGAGCGCGGCGTGACGCCCGTCTTCAACCGGGTCGACACGTGCGCGGCGGAGTTCGAATCCACGACGCCCTATCTCTACTCGTGTTACGAAACGGAAGACGAGGCCGGCGTCACGACAAAAGAGAAGGTCATCGTCCTCGGGTCCGGCCCGAACCGGATCGGACAGGGCCTCGAGTTCGACTACTGCTGCGTGCACGCGGCCGAGGCGATCACGGCGGCCGGCTACGAGTCGGTGATGATCAACTGTAATCCGGAGACGGTCTCGACGGACTACGACACGTCCGATCGGCTCTATTTCGAGCCCCTCACGTTCGAAGACGTGATGGCGGTCGTCGAACGCGAGAAACCGAAGGGTGTCCTCGTGCAGTTTGGCGGCCAGACGCCGCTGAAGCTCGCCAGGCCGCTCGAGGCCGCGGGCGTCCCGATCCTCGGCACGACCCCGGACGCAATCGACCGCGCCGAAGACCGCGAGCGCTTCGGCGAATTGCTGCGGGACGTCAATCTGCAGGCCCCGCCGTGGGGCGTGGCACGCGACGTCGCGGAAGGCCTCCGGGTCGGACGCCGGCTGGGATTCCCGCTCCTCGTCCGGCCGAGCTACGTGCTCGGCGGCCGCGCGATGCGCATCGCATACGACGAAGACGCGCTCGAGACGGTCCTCGAGGAAGCGATTGCCGCCTTTCCGGACCGGCCCGTCCTGATCGACCGCTTCCTCGAAGACGCTTATGAGCTCGACGTCGACGCCCTCGGCGACGGCGAGCACATCGTCGTCGCGGGCGTCATGCAGCACATCGAGGAGGCGGGCATCCACTCCGGCGACTCGTACGCCGTCCTGCCGCCTTACCGGCGCGTGCCGCGCGCCGCGCTCGGCGAGATTCGCCAGGCGACGACCAAGCTCGGTCAGGCGCTCAAGGTCGTGGGCCTCATGAACGTGCAGTACGCGATTCGCGGGGGCGAGCTCTTCGTCCTCGAAGTAAATCCTCGGGCCTCACGGACCGTTCCGTTCGTCGCAAAAACGACGGGCGTGCCTCTCGCGCGCCTCGCCGCGCGGCTGTGTCTCGGGGAGACGCTTCCCGGCATCGGCCTCACCGAGGAACCGCCCGTTTTCGGCTTCTCGATCAAGGCCCCGGTGTTCCCGTTCCGCAAGTTCGAGGGCGTCGATACGATCCTCGGCCCCGAGATGCGTTCGACCGGCGAGGTCATGGGGCGCGACCGTAGCTTCGGGCTCGCCTTCCTGAAGGCCGCGCTGGGCGCCGGGATCCGCTTGCCCGAAAAGGGCAATGCCTTCCTCTCCGTGCACGACGGCGACAAGGACGCCCTCCTCCCGCTCGCGCGCGAGCTCGACGCTCTGGGCTTCCACCTCCTCGCGACGGCCGGCACCGCGAAGGCGCTCGGGAAGGGCGGCCTCACGGCGGAGATCGTCCTCAAGGTGAACGAGGGACGCCCGAACATCGTGGACCTCATGATCAACGGCCGCGTCGACCTCATCGTGAATACGCCGCTCGGCAGGGAGTCGTTCTACGACGAGGTCGCGATCCGCCGCACGGCCCTTGACCGCGATATCCCGTGCCTCACGACGCTTTCGGCCGCCTCGGCCGCGCTCGAAGCCATTCGGGCGCGTGCCGCCGGGCCCCTCTCGTACGCCCCCCTCCAGGAAGAGGTACGCGTCTGACTCCGTCGCGCCGTGGGGCCCTCGCCTTCGGCGCGACGATCGGCCTGACAGCCTTCGCCTTCGGAAGCTTTCCGGCCTCCACCGCGCGCGCAACACTCGCGATCACGCTTGCCCTCGCGATCGCCGGCGCCGCGGCCGGACTCCTTCGCCCAAACGTCGCCGCGTGCGCCCTCGCCTTTCTCGTACCGCTCGCGCCGGGCCTCGCCCGCCTGCTCGGCGACCGCTCCGGCGCTCCCGTTCTCACCGCTCTCGCCCTCGCGGTTCTCGGGAGCACGCTCGCGGGGTCGTGGGCGCGCGGCGAACGCTCCCTTCTCCCGCCGCGCCTCCGGCGATTCGCCGGCGCCTTTCTCGTCCTCGCCGCCGGATCCGCGGCCGCTTCGGTTGCGCGTGGGGAGACGCTCTATCTGCTTCTGCGCGGGAGGGTCGACCCTCTTCCCCTGAACGTCCTCGGCATGACCGCGGCCGAGCGAAGCCGCGACGCGATCCTGACCTTCCTCGGGCTCGTTCTCCTGCTCCTCGCGCTCGAGGTGTTCTCGCGCCTCTCGCTGACGCCCGAGGGGCGCGACCGGCTCCTGTTCGCGACAGCGGCCGGCGCCGCGGTGGCCTTCGTCATCGCCGCGGCCGCCCGTTTCCGGCCCTTCGATCCCTCCTTTCATCCCTGGGCCGAGATGCATCGCCGCGCGGGAACGTTCACCGACCCGAATGCCCTCGGCGTCGGCGTCGGCTTGCTCGTGCCGCTCCTCTTCGCGGCCCTTTCAAGGCGCGGCACCGCCACCGACGCGCCCCGGCAGGGCCTGGCCCTCCTCGCGCTCGCCGCGGCGCCCGTGGCTCTCGAATCGTCTGGTTCGCGCACGGGCCTCCTCCTCACCGCGGTCGCCGTCGTCGCGGGAGCCGTCGGACTCACAAGGGCGCGCGTCGTCTCCAAAAAAGCGCTCTTCGCCGCCTTCGCGGCTGCAGTTGCCCTCGGCGCCGCCATCGTCCCCGCTCTGCCGCGCGGCGGAGGCATCGCGTCGGGCGGCCTTTTCCAGCGCCTCGGGGCCGGCCTGTCCTCGTCGAGCTTCGCCGACCTCGCGAACCATCGAACGCTATTCTGGCGGACGGCGCTCGAGATGACGTGGGACGAACCACTCTCGGGAATCGGGCTCGCCGGCTTTCCGTACGAGTTTCCGGGCGCCTACGCGCGCCGCCATGGCGCCATCGGAGTGACGGACGGCGCCACGAACGCCTTCCTCGAAATTGCTGCCGAGTGCGGCCTGCCTGGGCTCGCCCTTGCGATCCTCGCCGTCGTTCCGCTCCTCGCCCGTGCGTGGAACGCGACCTTCGCGAAGGCGCAGCTCGACGGGGCCGCACGAGCCGCGGGCGCGGCGCTCCTCGGGCTCTTCGTGGCCTGCCAAACGGGCTCGCATTTGCGCTTTCCCGAGATCGGCCTCCTCGCGGGCCTCGTCGCCGGTCTCCTCTTCGTGCCCCGCCTCGAAGCGCGGGCCCTGCCCACCGAGAAATCGCCGGCAGATCGCCCGCACGTTCCCGCACTGCTCGCGGCGGCGGGAATCCTCGGCGCCCTCGCGGCGGCGCTGCCCACCGCGGCCGCCACGGCGCCGTTCCGGCTCGGACGCTGGATCGGCCTGTACGCCGCGGCTCCGTCGCCCAATCCGTTCCGCTGGAGCGGCCCGCGCGCTTGCCGCAGAATTCAACCGGGAGAGACCTCCGTGTCGTTCCGGGTCGAAAACGCCCGGCCGGATGGACTTCCCGTGACGCTCGCAATCGACCTGGACGGCCGCCTCGAATCCGGGTTCGAGCTTCCGGGCGCATCCTCTCGCGATCTCACCGTGGCGGTGCCCCCGGGGGCCGAGGTGCTCCGCGTGAGCGGACGCCCCGTGTTCGTCCCGCACGACCTGACGGGCAGCGCCGACTTTCGAAGGCTTTCCTTCCGGCTCGCTCCCGGGGATGCCCCGTGAGCCGCGCTTCTTCCGCGCTGCTTTCTTGCCTCGCGTGGGCGGTCCTCCTCGCGTTCGCGCTGCCGCTTCTCCTGCCTCCCTCCCTGGCCGCCTATCGAACCGCCGTCGCCCTCGTGGCGATCCTCCTCTTCGGCGCGGCTCTCGCCGCGCCCCGGCCCGCGTTCGTCCTCGCGCTCTCGCTCGCAACACTCGGCGGCGTCTCGGCGCTCGCGTTCGGAGCGCCCGAGCCGCTGGCCGCGACCTCGCTCGTCCTCCTCGGATACTTCGCCGGCGCGAGCCTCAAGGACCTCTACGATGTCGACCCGCCGAGCCGGCGCCCGCCGCTTCTCGCTCCGCTGCGCGCCTTCGCCGCAGTCTCCGCGGTCTCCGGCGCTGCCGCGTTCGTGGGGCTCCGAACGAGCTATATGCTCGACCGCGGCCTCGGCCCGCCGTACGCGGTCAACATTCTCGGCGAGGATGCGAGCCGCGTCCTGCCTGGAATCCTGGGCGTCCTGCTCCCCTTGTTCGTGGCGGCCGGCGTGCACCGGATCGCGGCGCGCTTCGTGGCCGAGGGCCGGACGGCCGTCCTCGACCGCGCCCTCCTCGCGAGCGCGCTCCTCGCCGGCGCCGTCGGCCTTCTCCAGAAGACCGGGGCCATCCCGCTCCTCCGCGCCGAGCGGTGGGCGGAATGGCATCGAGCTCAGAGCACGTTCACCGATCCTTCGGCCGCGGGCGTCGCCGTCGCGCTGCTCGCGATTCCGGTGCTCGCCCTCGCCGCCACGGGAAGCGTGGCCCGCCGGCTCCTCGCCGTGGCTGCCGGTGCCGCCCTCCTCGTCGTCCTCGCGGACGCGGGCTCGCGCGCGGGACTCGTCGGCACCGTCACGGCCGCCCTCGTCTTCGTGCTCTGGGGGCTCACGCGCCTCGCGGCCGGCGGGGGAGGCGAGGCCCGGCGACGCGTCGCCGGAACGATCGGCGCCCTCGCGATCCTCTCGGCACTTCTCTTCGCGGGGGCGCTTTCGTGGCCGAACCGGGGAGCCGTGAGGTCGGCCCTCCTCGCGCGATTCGAAGCGCCGTTTCTCACGCAGCCGACACCATTCGAGGAGACCCGGGGCCGTCTCCTCCTCTACGAGGGAGCCTGGGAGGCATTCCGCACGCACCCCGTCGCAGGTCTCGGTCTCGGTTCGTTCCACATGGTTTTTCCCGATCTCGCCTCGAAGGTGCTCGGCCGCCCCGTCCGCACGACCGACCACCCGCCGTCCCTCTACCTCGGCACGCTCGCGGAGTCGGGACTCGCAGGCGCGTCCCTCCTCCTCCTTCTACTCCTCGGCGTGGTCCGCGCGGCGGGTCGCGCGTTGACGCTCGAGGGCGACGCCCACGACGACGAAACCGTGGCCCGCGCCGCAGCCGCCGCGTCGATCATCGGACTCCTCGTCGTATTCCTGTTCGGCTCGCACCTCGTCTACACCGAGATCGCCGCTCTCGTCGGCATCCTGACGGCGCGGCTGCCGCTCCGCGAGGACGGCCGCACCGGACGATTTCTCGCCGCCGTCGTGCCCGTCGTGCTCGCCGGCGCCCTGGTCTGCGCGCTCGGAGGCGTCGCCGCGCAGGCCTGGGAGACCCGCACGGCCGAGGCCGCCTTCCGGTACGCGGCGAGCGCCGGCGTCTACGCCGTCGAGTACGAGCCGGAAGGGCGGCCCTTCCGGTGGACCGGTGCGTCCGCGGCCTGGCCCGTCTCCGTGCCCCCTCGCGCTCCGGGACACCCACCCTTCGTACTCGCTCTTTCGGTGCGCAACAGCCGGCCCGACGGGCGCCCCGCCGCCGCCGACATCTTCTGGGACGACACGCTGCGAGGCCGCGTCACGCTGCCGCCGGGCGAATGGAAGTGGATCGAGCTCACCGTTTCGCCGCAGGAAAGCGCCATCTTGAGGATCCGTATCGTCCAACCGTTCCAGCCAACCTCGGGGAACGACCCGCGTCTCCTTGGAATCCAGATCGGGGCGGATCCCGCGCTGATGCCGCCATCCTGATGAGTCTCTTGCGCGTGCACCCGGCCGATCCGGGACGCAAGAGCAGCTCACTCGAGATCGGCCCGCGCGGCGGCGCCGCCCTCGCGGGTCTCCTCCTCGGATGCGGAGCCTTGATCGTCCTCGGCCTCGCGGGCGCTCCGAGCGTCGTGTCGGACGCCGTGCACGCCGCCGACCGGCGCGCGATCGAGGAGACCGCCCAGCGCGGCGCCGAATCCTTCGCGTCGGTCGGACGGCGGGCCCTTGCGCTTGGCAATCGGCTCGCCGCGGACGAGCTCTTTCTCGCCCGCGTCGGCGCCATCCTCGAGATCCCGCCGCCCGAGCACTTTCCCGGCGACCCGCGGGCGGCCGCGCCGCCGACCCCGGCGGCGATGGAAGCGGAGGCCGCGGATCTCGCTCGCCGCGCCCGTCTCTTCGAGCTCTTCCGGCGGAGGCTCGCCGCGCTGCCGGCCGCTCTGCCGGCCGGGTTCGACCCTGTCTTCGTGCCGTCCCGGTCGCCCGTCGAGCCTTCGTCATCAGTTCCGATCGAACTCTTCGGCTGGCACGCCTCCGAGGTCACGCGCCGCGACGAATTCTGCTCGGGGCTCACGCTCGCCGCCCCCGCTGGAACGCTCGTGACGGCGCCGGCGGCAGGAGTCGTCGTGTTCTCGGGCCCCGTGTCCCGCCGCGCGGACGCCGCCTGGCGGCGCCTCGGGACGATCGTCGTCGTGTCCCACGACGCCCGCACGCGCACCGTCTACGGCCATCTCTCTCCGGCTCTCGTGAAGAAGGGCCAGCGTTTGTCCCGTGGCGCTCCGATCGGCCGCGTCGGCACGAGCGGCTTTGCCGCGACCCCCCGCCTTCACTACGAAGTGCACCGGCTCGTGAACGACCGCTGGGTCCCCCGCGATCCCCGGATCTTCGTGCTCGACGTGGACTGGATCGGGGCGGCCGGATTCCGGGCCGGCCCGACGCCTCCGGAGCTTCCGGACCTGCCCACCGAACGCCGCTGACTCAGGTCGTCGACGGCGGCAAGCTCGTGACCTGCGGCGGCGTCCAATGTTGGATCAACGTGACGACAGCACCCGCCGCGAAGGCGATGAGCAACGGATCGGTAAAGGGTATCCGGAACCGCATTACGACTTGATAAGGCACGTGCGCCAGCCAGACACCCGCGAAAAGCGCGATGACCCAACCGGTAACGAACGGATCCCGTTTTCGATTGAGCGCGAGACCGATCGATCCGAGGCCGAAAAGCGCCAGGTTCAGGATCCCACTCAGCGCAACGACCCCGGCCGGGTATTCCTGCGGATTGAGTCACGGGGACCAGAACCTGCCTGACCTCCTCACAGCGAAAGCAAAGGCCGCGCGTGGATTCCGCCTTACGTTCTCGAGGCCCGCTGCAAACCAGGCCCGGCTTCTCTCCCGCGGTCCACTGGCGACGGCCTCGATCTTCCGGGCGGCAGCCGCTGTCACGTTCGTCTCGAACGCCAGCGCCGCGTCTCGGTACTCGGCAGGATCCTTTATCTGCGAGATCCGATCCATCTCCGGGTGAGAACCCCGCCAGAAGTTGATCCCGGCGGCGTCATTCACGACGATCAACTCACGGTATCGAATCGCGTTACGCAGAACCCAGGGCAGTAACGTCGCAACCGCTCCGGCGACCATGGCAAACGCCAGAAACCATCGGCGCCTTCGCGGTCCACCCATAAACGGGAGCGCCATCGTCGCAATCATCAGTGCAACCAGCCCCGCTGGGCGTGCGAGGGCGCTCAGCCCAAACCCGACGCCAGCGAGCAACGACCGCGCTCCGCGACCGGTACGCACTGTTCCAAGAAAGAGCCAGACCCCACACGTCAGGAAAAGCATCGAGAGCGGCTCTGTCCTGACGTCACAGACACCCGCGATGAAGAACGGATTAACAGCCGCCAGGAGTGCGGCGAATACCGCCGTTCTCTGCGACGCAAATAGCAGCCACGCGATCTCTCCAACCAGTAGCGCCGTGATCGAGTCGCACAACGCAAGCGCCACCTTTACTGTCGCGGTACTTTCGGGATGGCAGAGCGTAGACGCCGCAATGAAGAATGGGAGGAGGGGGGCCCGGAAGAACGGAAGGTTCCCACGATCCGGATAAGCCCGTTCCTCGCAGATGCAACGGGCCGTCTCCAAATAGTCTCGTGCATCGCCAAACCTAACGACATTGGGGCCAGTCCAGCAGATGGCCGCCAGCCTCAGGGCGAAGGCGACCGCGAGAATCGCCCACCGACGGCGAGAATCAGGGCCGGGCCGGGTCACCGGCGTCCCATGGAAGTCGGACGCATTTTCTTCGAACGAGAATAGCAGCGGCCTAGAGTTTCCCGAGGAGCGCGAGCACCCGCTCCGCCTCCCCCTCGTCGTTCCCGACGTGGGGCGAGAAACGCAGAAAGCCTTCGCGCGCCGAGACGACGACGTTCTCGTCCGCGAGGCGCTTCTGGAAATAGCGCGCGTCCTTGCCCGCGGGCGGGCGCGCCGCGAGGATGCCCGAACGCGGCGGACCGCCGAAAAGGACCGGCGCGAAGCCGAGGCGCGGGAGGCCGTCCACGAGGACCGCGAGCGTCCGTGCGATGCGCGCCTCGATCTCCGGGAACCCGAACTCGAGAAGGAGCGAGAGCGACGCCGCCAGCGCGTAGAGAGCAGGCGTCGGAAGAGCGCCGGGCTCGAACCGGGCTCCGTCGAAGCGGTACACGGGCTTCGGTGGGACACGGTAGTCCGCCCCGTGCGCGCGCTCGAGATTCATCCAGCCCGGCGGAGGCGTCAGGTGCGCGCGAAGCTCCGGCGTCGTGAAGAGAATCCCGCAGCCCTCGGGTCCGAGCATCCACTTGTGGCCGTCCGCCGACAGGAAGTCGACGTTCCAATTCGAAACGTTCACGCGCTGGGCGCCCACGCCCTGAATGGCGTCGAGACCGAAAAGGATTCCGCGCGAGCGGCAGAAGGCCCCGAGCGCTTCGACCGGAGCGCGAAAGCCCGTGTGGAACGCGACGAGGGAGACCGACACGACCCGCGTCGTGCCGTCGCAGGCGGCGGCGATGTCGTCCTCCGTGAACGCTCCGTCCCGGGTTGGCACGCGCCGCACGGACACCCCCTTCTTCTCGAGCGCGACCCACGGCGTGAGGTTCGCGGGAAATTCGGAGGCCGTCGTGACGATGGAATCCCCCGGCAAAAGGTCGAGTCCCTGCGCGACGATGTCGAGACCCCACGTGGTGTTCGGCACGATCGAGATCGAGGCGGCGCCCCCGACGGAATCGTCGGCGCCGATCAGCCGCGCCGCGAGTGAGCGGACCTCGTCGGCCTTCCGGGGCCAGTCCTTCCAGTCGAGCCCGCCCCGAAGAGTGAGATTCGACGAATAGGCAGAGAGCGCCGCGGCGGCCCGCGCGGGTAGCGGGCACACCGCGGCATGGTTGAATTGAATAGAGGATTTCTTTGAAGGGAATTCGAGAAGGAAGTCCACGTGAGGCCCTCTTAACCTTCTAAGAAAATCTTCGGTGCTCTTCCGACGTTCAAAAAGCCTTCTGTGCCTGGATGAACCCGTCGAAGTTCCTCTTCACTTCTTCCATCGAGTCTCCGCCCGTTTTCTCGAGGAGCGCGTCCGCGAGGACGAACGCGAGCATGGCCTCGGCGATGACCCCGCATGCCGGGACGGCCGTCACGTCTGAGCGCTCGTAGGACGCGCGCTGCGGCTGCTTCGTGTCGATGTCCACAGACGGGAGGCCGTCCCGGAGCGTCGAGATCGGCTTCTGGTAGATCGTGGCGAGCACGTCTTCGCCGTTCGTGATCCCTCCCTCGAGGCCGCCCGCGCGATTCGACGCGCGCGAGAATCCGCGCTTCGTCTCCCAGAGGATGGCATCGTGCGCGAGAGAACCGCGCCGGAACGCGTTCGCGACTCCCTCCCCGAGCGACACGGCCTTCACGGACGGGATCGACATCAGGGCGCGGGCGATCCGCCCGTCGAGCTTGTCCTCCCACGAAACGTGCGAGCCGAGGCCTGTCGGCACGCCCCGCGCACCCACGAGAATCGTCCCGCCCAGCGTGTCGCCCGCTTTCGCCGCCGCGTCGACGGCATCCTTCATGGCCGTCTCGACGCTCCGGTCGACGAGACGAAACGGCGACGCTTCGTCGACCTTCTCGAGGTCCAGGAATCCATGCGGCCCGCTCGGCACCGCGACCTCGCCGATCGAAAGGACGCCGCTCCGGACGCGCAGGGAGAATGCGAGCAGCAGCTGCCGGCAGAGCGCGCCGGCCGCGACGCGCGCCGCGGATTCGCGCGCGCTCGCGCGCTCGAGGATGTCGCGCAGGTCGCGGCGGCCGTACTTCAGTCCGCCGGCGAGATCCGCGTGGCCGGGCCGCGGCGACGCGAGCCGGCGCTTGGCCGCGGCCTCGGGCTCGACCTCCAGGGCACCCATGACCTTCTCCCAGACTCCATGGTCGCGGTTCGCGATCTCGAAGGAAATCGGCCCGCCCAAGGTCTCCCCGCCGCGGAGACCCCCGGTGAAGCGCGCCTCGTCCTTCTCGATCTTCATGCGGCCGCCGCGTCCGTAGCCGTGCTGCCGCCGTGAGAGGTCGGCGTTCACCGCGGCGACATCGATCTTCAGACCGGCCGGCAGCCCGGTGACGAGGCCCGTCAGGAGCGGGCCGTGGGACTCGCCGGCGGTCTGGAGCGTGAGGCGCGGCATGCGGGCGAAGTGTAGCGTCTCGAGGCCGGGACCCGCCCTCTTCCGTACACTCCACCCTGATGATCGAAGTCGAAGGCCTCGTCAAGGCGTACGAGAACGTCACGGCCGTGGACGGCCTGAGTTTCCATGTCGCGCGGGGAGAGGTCCTCGGACTCGTGGGCCCTAACGGTGCCGGGAAGACGACGACGCTGCGCTGCCTAGCGGGAATCCTGCCGCCGAACGCGGGCACGATCCGTCTCGCCGGGTTCGACCTCGTCACGCAGCCCGTGGAGTCGCGGCGGCGTCTCGCGTTCATGCCGGACGAGCCCCGCCTCTTCGAGTACCTGACCGTCGAGGACCACCTCGCCTTTACCGCGCGGATGTACGGAGTGGCGGACGCGGAGGCGCGTGCGCGCGTCCTCCTCGACGAGCTGGAGCTGGCGGGCAAGGAGCGCGCGCTGCCGGCCGAGCTCTCGAGGGGAATGAAACAGAAGCTCGTCGTGGCGTGCGGCCTGCTTCACGATCCCGAAGTCCTCGTCTTCGACGAGCCTCTCACGGGCATCGACCCGGGCGGTATCCGGAAGATGAAACAGACGATCGTCCGCCGTGCGGCCGCGGGCGCCGCCGTCATCTTGTCGTCGCATCTGCTGCCGCTCGTCGAGGAGATCTGCGGGCGCGTCCTCGTCCTCTCGCGCGGGAGGGCCGTACTCGTCGGTACGCTCGACGAGATCCGCGCGGGCGCTGGCGGGGACGCCTCGCTCGAGGAAATCTTCCTGCGCGTCACGGGCGGCGCGTGACCGCACCCTCCGCGCCTCTTCCCCTCGCGCTCTTCGCCGCCGGGCGGATGCTCCGGAACGCCTCGCGAAGAAAGCTCGGGCGTCTGCGCGAGCCGCGGTACATGATCGGATTCCTCCTCGGAGCCGCTTATTTCGCGATGATCTTCACGAGGCCGGGGAGCCGGACTGGACGCGCGCCCGCGACCCTCGGGTTGCCCGCCCAATGGGGCGACATCCTTCTCCTGGCCGGAGCGGCCGCGCTGGCGGTCGTCACGCTCCTGTTCTGGCTCTTCCGCAAAGGCCAGCCGTCGCTCGGGCTCTCGGAGGCCGAGATCCAGTTCCTCTTCCCAGCCCCGGTTTCACGTCGCGCACTCCTTCACTACGCCCTCCTGAAGGCGCAGCTCCCCGTGCTCTTCAGCGCGCTGATCATCACCGTCGTGTCGGGCCGCCGTGGGGGCGGCACGGCAATTTTGACGGGCGCCGGTCTCTGGCTGCTCCTGACCGCGACCCACTTCCACAACCTCGCCCTCGCGTTCACGAAGGCGCGCTGGGACGAGCTTTCGAAAACGGCGGGCCGCGCGAGCAAGGCCGCCGCATTCGTCGCCACCGTCGGCACGCTCGCCATGCTCCTCGTGAGCATCGGGGCAGGCATCCTCGCGGCAGCGTCCGGTCTCAAAAGCGGTTCGGCCGCGTCCCTCGGCGAGTTCGCCTTCGCGCTCCAAAACGGGCCCTTCGGCGCTCTTCCGTTCGCGGTCCTCGCACCGTTCCGCTGGATCCTCGCCCCGCTTCTCGCGCCAGACATGCCGGCGTTCGGACGTGCGCTCCCTCCGGCGCTCTCACTCATCGCGATCCTCTATGCCTGGGTCGCACGGATCGCGGTCCGCTTCGAAGAGGCGACCCTCGCGCAGGCCGGCAGGCGCGCGACCCTGCGTGCCCGCCGCGCGGCGGGCCGCATCGAGGCGGTGGTGTCCGAGAAGCATCGCGGCCACATGCCGTTCGCCCTCGCGCCGCGGGGCCGGTCCGAGCTCGCCATCGTGTGGAAGAACCTCCTCGCCTGGAAACGCACGAGCCTCGCCCGCCAGGCCGTCGTCGTGGGCTTTATGGCCGCCGCGTTCTTCGCGGCGTCCTCCTTTTTGAAGGCGCCCTCCGCCGACGCCGCAGCAGCGATGGGAAGCATGACGTGCCTCGGATTGACCGCGCTCCTCGCCCTCGTCACGCCGCTTGGCTTACGGATCGACTTGCGCGGCGATCTCGAGTACGCCGCGGTACTCAAGACCTGGCCGCTCCCGGCCGAGCGTCTCGTCCTCGCCGAGCTCGGTGCGCCCGCCCTCGTCGCCGTTCTCTATAGCTGGGGAGGGATCGCGATCGCCCTCGCGATCGCGTCGGGTCGTGCGGCACGGGCGGCGCTTTTGGGAACGGCCGTCACGGTGCCATGGGTCTCCTTCCAGCGGTTCGACGTAGTCGTGCCCGTCGCACTGACGTTGGCCGTCTTCGTGCCCAGCCTCGTCGCGCTCGCACTCGTGGTCCAGAACGCGTCCGTCCTCGCCTTCCCCGCCTGGTTTCCCGCGGGCCGCAAGCGCGCCGTCGGTCTCGAGCAGTCGGGCCTCCGCATGCTGTCGTTCCTCGGCACGTCTCTCGTTCTCGCCCTCGCTCTCGTCCCGGCGGCCCTCCTCGCCGGACCGCTGATCTTCTTCACGTTCTCATCCCTCGGCTTTTGGTCCCTGCCCATCGCCGCTGTTCTCGCCGCCCTGCCGGTCCTCGCCGAAGCGGCGGGAGGCGTGTTCCTCCTCGCCCGGCTGTTCGAGCGATTCAATCCGGCCCGGGACCTCAGTTCGTGAAAGCCCGTTTTCTGACAGAATGCGGCCCTATGCCGAGCCCCCTCTCCTTGCCCGTGCGCGACGCCCTCGAGCTCATCGCCGAATCGAAGGCTCCCGCGTACGGGATGGATCGCCACGACCGGATCGTCTACTGGAACGAAGGAGCCGAGAAGGCCCTCGGCTGGTCGCCCGAGGACGTCCTCGGAAAAATGTGTTTCGACGTCCTTGCCGGGCGCGACGTCTTCGGCAACCTCTACTGCACGAGGGAGTGCCCCGTCGTCGTTTCCGCCATCGCGGGCGACGACGTGCGGCCTTACCTTCTCGACGTGAAGAAGAAGGGGTCCGCCTCCGTGAAGCTCATCGTCCGCGCCGTGCCGCTGCCCGCGCCGGGACCCTCGTTCGCGGTTCTCATGCACTTTCTCGAGAGCGAGGGGCCCGCTCTCGACAATCTCATCTCCGCGCTGCGCTCGGCCGTGCGCCTGCCGGACGGCCTCCCTCCCGTCGATCCTCCAATTTCCGTTTCCCCCCTCAGCGGCCGCGAGAGGGAGATCGTGATGCTGCTCTCGAACGGCTATGCGGCGCTCAACATCGCGGCAAAGCTGAACCTCTCCCACGCGACGGTGAGGAACCACATCCAGAACGTCCTTCGGAAGCTCGAGGTACACAGCCAGGTCGAGGCCGTGTCGCTCGCGTTCCGGCGCGGCTGGATCTGACCTCCGGACCCGGTCGTTTCCCTCAAGTCCCCGGGCGGATTCCCCTCTGAAGGACCTCCAGGGTGCCGGCGCGCGTGAACGCGCGGGAGTCTTCCCTCTTTTCGAGGCTCATGCTTCCCCGGATCTCGTCCAGCGAGGAATGGCCGTGAGCCTCGAGCCACTGCTCGATCTCCCGGCGCACGACGCCGAGGTGCCCGGGCCCGTGAAGCAGGAGAGCCGAGACCATCTGAACGGCGTCCGCCCCCGCCAGAATCGCCTTCAGCGCGTCCGCTCCCGTATGCACGCCCCCCGTCACGGCGAGTGACAGGTCCACGCGGCCGGAGAGCATCGCGATCCAGTAGAGCCGCGACAGGAGCTCGGCCGAGCTCGACAGCCTGAGGTCCGGCTTCACCTCGAGCGTCTCGAGGTCGATGTCGGGCTGGTAGCTGCGATTGAACAGGATGAGCCCGTTCACACCGATCTCCTCGAGCTGCCGCGCGAGCGACGGAATCGAGGAAAAGTAGGGAAAGATCTTCACCGCGACCGGAATCGAGACGAGCGACCGCACCGCGCGGACCGTGTCGAGCGTGTAGGCCTCGAGCGTCGCGCCGCTCGTCCAGAGGTTCGTCGAGAGGTGATAGAGGTTCAGCTCGAGGGCGTCGGCCCCGGCCTGCTCGACGAGCGCCGCAAACGAGGTCCAGCCTTCATCGGTCGTCCCGTTGAGCGACGCGATGACCGGAACGTGGACCGATTCCTTGACCCGGTTCACGTGCTCGAGGTAGCCGACGGGATCCGAGGTCGAGCGCTCGGCGCGGAGGGGATCAGCCGCGATCTGCTCTTCGTAGAGCGAGTGGAGGACGATGGCCGGCGCCCCCGCATCCTCGAGGCGCAGGATCGAATCCATTTCGGCGGTGAGGGGGCACGCTCCCGGGACGAGAGGGTGAGCCAGCTTGAGTCCGAGGTAAGCGGTTGTGAGATCCACAGCATCCCAAGGGTGGCGCCTGAGGGATCACACTCCCATGATGCACATGTTTCAAAGCGGAGCGATCACTTCACACCGAGCTCCGCGAGCACCTTTGGGTTCGCCTCGTCCTGCGCGAGCACGGAGTGGCAGGCGTCGCACTCGGCCGAGATGACACGCCCGTCTTTCGCCTTGTGGCTGCCGTCATGACAGCGGAAGCAGCCGGGGGAGTCGTCGTGCCCGATGTGGTTCGGGTGCGTGCCCCACGTGAGACGCATGTATGGGAAGACGTTGCGTCCATAGATGCGCTGGGCCTCTCCGACGGCCGTCTCGACCGCGGCGCGTCGTGACTGGTAGACGTCCGGGTACGCCGTCCTGTAGTACTCCGCGAGGTCTTTCGCGATGCTCTCGAAGGCGGCCTCGCGCGTCGGGTACTCCTTCTTGAGGACCTCGACGGCCTTCTTGCGAAGGAACGGCAGGTCCGGGCTCATCGCGCCGCTCGCCATCGCCTCGTTCACGGCCCTCTCCGGCAGCTGGTAGGCGTGAGTGGGCCGGTTGTGGCAGTCGATGCAATCCATCGTGCGCCTCTCGGCGACCGCTTTCTGCACCTCGGTCATCTTCGTGTCCGTCGACGTATAGACGACCGTCTTCCCGTCGTCGTCTATGTAGTTCACGATCGGGATCACCTCGCGGCGCTTGTCTGCCGTGACGTAGGTGATGCGCGCCTTGTCGTCGAGGTGGCGCCCGTGGATCCCAACCGCGCTGGTGCCCGACAGGCCCCCGACCTTCAAGAGGAGGACGGTCTTCGTGACGCTGTTCTTCTCGTCATCGCCGTACTTCGTGATGATCTTCAGCTTCTCGCCCGAGAACCGCTGCGGCCAGTGGCACTGCTCGCACGTCGCGCGCGCGGGACGCAGCGTGTGGACGGGAGACGGGATCGGCCGCGCGTAGGTCCCGAAGACGACGGCGACGACCTGCCGCACGCCGTCGATCTTCGCCTTGACCGCCCAGGAGGCGCCGGGACCGATGTGGCAGCTCGTGCACGCGACGCGCGAGTGCGGCGAGTTGAGGTACGCCCCGTACTCGGGGGCCATGACCTTGTGACACGTGAGGCCGCAGAAGCGCGACGTATCCATGTACTCGGCGCCCGTGTACGCCGAGAACGTCAGGATGACGACGTTGAGCACCGTGAGGAGAGCCACGACGAAGCCGAAGCGCCTGAGGTCCGGATCCTTCAGGTCGACCGTCGGATATACGGACGGCAGCGTCCCCGCGGCCTTCAGGCGCCGACGCTCGAGGAAGATCCCGATCGGGATCAGGACGAGGCCGAAGAGGAAGACGAACGGGAGGCCGAGGATGAAGATGATGCCCGCGTATGGATGGATCGGCCTCGTGGCCATCGCCTCGATGATCCAGAACCCGATCATCGAGAAGATGGCTCCGGTCGTGAGGATGGCACCGAAGATGGACAGGCGGTTGCGGCCGAGGAACAGAACGGGCCGGATCAACCGCGCCGCGAGGCCGGCGGGCTCTGGGGTCATGAATTCCCTCCTTCGGGTGCCGGAATCAGCTCAGGAGCGCGTAGAGCGTGAATGATACGAGGAGCAGGCCGATGGCGACGGCGACGGTGCCGATGACCCGCCCGCGCTTCAGGAAGTACGGGTCGGGCGCCGGCGCGGCGATCCGCTCGAGGTCGCCGTCCGCTACGAGCCGGGCATATTCGGCAGGACGCTCGTGGCGAAGCTCGTCCAAGGGCAGCACTCCCGTGAAAATCACGGTGTCCATCGGGAACTTCTCGGGCCGGAGGTGCCCGTTGAAGAAATGAACCGTGAAGATGAAAACGGTGGCGAGAAGCGCTTCCTCGCCGTGAATGAGAAGCGCCACGTTGAAGAGATCGCCGGGCAGGAACCGGGCCCAGAACTTCGGAAACCAGAGGATGAGACCCGAGCCGCCGATGATCCCCATCCCCCAGAACACGGCCCAGTAGTCGAATTTTTCCCAATAGCTGTACCGGTCGAACGCGGGCCGCGGGCCCCGGCCGACGAACCAGCGGACGTGTCCGATGAGCTGCCCGAGATCCTCGGGCCGCGGCACCATCGAACGTGGGCCCCAGAGAATTCCATAGTCACGGTCGCCGAAAATCTTCTTCAGGAGGCGGGCGAGGTGCAGTCCGAACGTCAGCAGCATGCACGCGGCGAAGACGCGGTGCAGGAAACCCGCCGCCTGGAAGCCTCCCACGACGCGGGAGAGCTGCGCGGCCCAGGCGCGGTTGGAGAAGAGGAGCGGGAGCCCCGTGAAGGAGAGCCCGAGGAAGCTCGTCATGAGGAGGCCATGGAGCGAGCGGTCGTAGCCGTCGAACCGCTTGACCCAGACCGGCGGTGCCGGCGCCGAAGGAGGCTCTTCGGACATCATGCTTCTCCGTTCTTCTTCGCGTCCCCGTCCCGGCGTGCCTTCACCGAGCGCGGGAACCAGAGCACCGTATGAATCCCGAAGAAGGCGAAGACGCCCACGAGCAGGATCTTCATGAAGAGCGAGGTCGCCCAGAGCAGCTGGCTCCGGCCCCGGTCACGCGTGTCGGCGTGCGGGTCGTATTTCACGAAGCTCGCCCCGACTCCGGGATGGCATTTCTGGCAGGTCGCGAGACGCTTCGCGGGTCCCACGGACGAGCGCGGATCGCCGGCCGGGTGGATCTCGTGCGCGGTATGACAGTCCGCGCACGTCGCCACACGCGAGAAGCCCATGGCGCTGACCTGGCCGTGATAGGTGTCGCGATAGGTCTTGAGCTGGCGCTCGTGACAGCCGCCGCACTCCCGGAGGATCGCGAGCCGGCGAGTGTCCGATCCTGCCGCGATCGCATGGGCGGAATGGCAGTCGGAGCAGACCGGGACGCTCGCGTTGCCCTTCGCGAGCTGCTCGCCGTGGATCGAGGTCGCGTACTCGTCGAGAATCTTCGAGTGGCACGAGCCGCAGGTCGACGGCACGTGCGCCCGCGCGACGGTGCTCTTCGGGTCGCGCTTCGGGCTGCGGATCTCGTGGTAGCCGTGGCAGGTGGCGCAGTTCGGCGCGATCTTGAGGCCCGATTTCTCGAGAGCCTTGCCGTGGATCGAATCGCGGAAGCTGATCGGCTCGCTTCCGTCGATCCCGCCCGCGCGCGGGAAAATCTTCGCGTCGCCGTGGCAACGCATGCATGTCGCGGGGAGGTTGAAGTGGTTCGTCCGCGAGGCCGGGTCCTTCGAAGGCTTGATGTCGTGGGCGCCGTGGCAGTCCGCGCACCAGGCGGCTTTGCTCAGCGGGCTCTTGGCGCGCGAGGCCGCGTGCCAGCTCTTGCCGTAGTCCTCGACCTGCTGGGCGTGGCAGCCCGAGCAGTCGGGCTTCGCGAGCCTTTCCGGGTGCGGGAAGTCCACGGTCTTCGCGAGATCGGTGTGGCAGTCGACACAAGCGGCGCCGACGACCCCATGCACCGAGTTTTCGAAGACCTTCTTGTCTACGAAGATCGAGGACCCGTTCGCCCTCTTGGCGGACGGGTCCTCGTGGCAGGCGAGACAGTCGTCGTTGGCGGGAGGCTTCGGAGGCGTGGGAGCCGCCGCCCGGAGGGGGGCGGCCGTGAAAAGTAACGCGGCGAGTACGCCCCCGAGCCTCATCCGCACTATTTTACTTCGACGCGGGATCGCCGGGGTTCGTCCCCTTCTTGAGCTCGTCGAGGTTCGAAACGCCGTCGCCATCGCTGTCCATCTTCTCGAGAGCGACGAAGTCGTACTTGCCGTCCTTACCCTTCACCTTGTGCATGTCAGCGCCGAACTTGTTCACGTCGGCCTCACCCTTCTTGGGCATCGCCTTCACGTGGCAGGTCCCGCACTTGATCTTGGAATCAGGGTACTTCTTCAGGACTTCCTTCTGAATGTCCATCGTGGCGAGGGCGGTCCCCGCGAGGAGCGCGGCGGCCGAAGCGAGAGAGATCACGGCGAGACGAGTGTTCTTCATGTCGTGTTTTTCCTTCAGGGGCGCCACTTGAGGTAGGCGCCGATTCTTGTGGCTCGGAAGCTGGCCGTCGAGATCTGAGTGTCGAGGTACCGGTCGACGGACCATTCGCCGACGAGTCCGAAGTGCTGGGTGGCGTCGAAGTCGACACGCACGCCGCCGCGATAGAGACGGTATTCGTAAGTGCCCTCGTTCGCGAAGCGGGTCCAGAAGCCGTCGATGGCGAGCTTGTCGAACTTCAGGCCCAGGCCGGCTTCATAGAGCTCGCCGTCTTCCTTGTTGACGGAGTCGAACACGGAGAAGTCCTGCGGAGCGCGGACGGGAATCGTGCTGTCAGCCTGCATCTTGCCGTAGGCCCCGTGGAGCCGCAGCATCTTGACCGGCGTGATCGTGACGTCGCCCGTGTACTGGCGCGACGTGCCCTTGGAGCTGATGAGAATCGTGTCGTTCTTCTGGTCGATCCAGAGACCGGTCGCGCCGAGCGTGAGCCAGGAGAATCCCTTCCATGTCGCGCGCACGCGCTCGCGGTTGCGGCTCGTGAAGTCGGTCCTGAGAACGGCGACGTTCGCGTCGTCCCACGACGCCTCGCCGGCGATGAAAAAGCCGCCAGCCGCGAACGTGAGGGCTCCCTCGTAACGGTTGATCTTTCGGTTGAAGGTCCCACCCTGTCCGCCCGGGACGACGATCTCGGATGGATCCGGTGAAATCGTGAGGTCCTGCTGAGTCTGCGAGTAGCCGGCGCGGATGCCGAACGGCCCGAAGGCCTTCGCGGCCACCTGAACGTCGTAGACGTCTTCGGTGCGCTCGATGGAATTCTTCGCGTTCAGAATCGTCGTGAGGTCGGCCAGCGTGAACCCCGTAAAGGTCGAAGTGCCGCTGAAAAGGCTGCTCACGAGGTCCCGGCCGTCCCACGTTGCGTGACGACGGACGAAGCCACCCGTCACGTCGACGCCCTGGAGCACGTGCCATTCGACGCGCGCGCCGGCGCGCCAGACCGTGTTGTCGACGCGGGACGACCCGTTCTCGGTAAGGCCGGTGAAGAAGCGCGCGACGGGGAATGACACGAGGGAGCCGGTAGCGCTCGTGGTGTCCGTGTCGTCGCCGCCGGCGCTGGACTTGACGTAGAGGCCGATCAGCTGAACAGAATCGGTCAGGAAGCCGCGCACGAAGAACGACGTCGTCGGCGTGTTGATGTCGGTGACGCTCGAGCGCGAGTAGGAAGAAAGGTTCACGTCCTTGTCGAGCACGGTACCGGTGTTGTTGCCGGCGCCCGCTCCACTGAGAAGGCTGAGCTTCTCGGTTTCGCGGTAACGGCGCCAGCCCTGGAGAAACTCGCCCGACACTGGTCCGGCGCGGAAGCCGGCGCCGACGCGGAACTCCTGGTCGTGGACCTTGAGGTCCTGGCCGAGGCGGAACTCGTCCTGGCCGAGAAAGGCCGTCGAGGTACCCGGACCGACCAGATTGTTGGACGTATACCCGAGAAGAGGCGTCACGACGGCCCCGGGCAGAAGCTCGAGGTTGACGTCCACCACGTCGCGCTGGCGATCCCAGGTCTGCTGACCGACCACCGCTCCGAGCGGATTGGCGAAGCCGGAGAGCGCGCTGAACTGATCGAAGTGGCGGTAGGAGGCCCGGAGGCGATAGGCGCCCGCGAGGCCCGCGTCGAGCCTCAGCGAGCCGGCAGGGCCGGCCCCGAGCTCTGCGCCGTCGATCCGGAGGTGATCAAGGATCGGGAAACCGGAGGTCTTCCCGTCCTCACCGATGTGGATGCTGCGGACGAGAAACCCCTCGCGCTCGTTGATCTGGGAGCGATAGGACTCCTCGCTGCCGCTGAGAGTGAGAAAGCGGTAGCCCACCTCGATGTCGAACGGAATCGCCTGGGCACGGGCGAGGCCGGCCGAGCCGAGAGCGGCGAGAGTTGCGACGAGGAAGGCGGAGCGGAATGTTCGCATCGGCCTGTCCTTACTTCAGCAGCTGCGGCGAGCGTTGGGAACCGTGCACGGCCACATGGCAGGTCGTGCAGTTCTTGTAGCGCGGCAGCGAGATGTTGTGGAAAGAAGGCGGCTGCGAGCCCAGAGTCCCCGCCGCGAGCGTCGAGTGACACTCGAGGCACTGCGAGGCGATCGTGGCCCGCTGCAGCTGGTGGGGATACGAGGAGCCATGCGGAATGTGGCAGCTCGTGCAGTCGCCGGCGACGCCGTTCACGTGGGGATAGACGAAAGGACCGCGCACTTCCGAGTGACAGGAAACGCAGCCGGGCTCACCCGCCCGGGTCTCCTTCACCGCGTGCTTGGCCGAGCGGCCGTGCGGGTCGTGGCAGGACACGCACGAGAGCGCACCCTCTTTCAGCCTGTGCGCGTACGGAAGCGTCCGGAACGAGGACGCCGCGTCCTGATGGCAGGTGGCGCACAGCTGGGTCGGCTCGGACACGAGCAGGCTCGCCTGCTTCGGGTTCGACTTGTGGATCGAGTGACACGAGAGGCAGTTGACCGCCTCGGACGACGCATGAACTCCCGTCTTGAAGGACGAGCGTTCCGCGGACTGCTTGTGGCAGGTCGCGCACGTCTCGGCGCCGGTGCGGCCATGGAGCGTCCGGATGAGGGTCTTGTCCCCTCCGGCTTCCATGTGCTTCGTCCCGTCGCCGTGACACGTGGCGCAGACCTCGCTGCCCTGAGCGCCCTTGTGGGCGGCGCCATAGGCACGCATGTGGGGATTACCTGCGAAGATTTTGGCCTCGTCGTGGCAGTCGGCGCACGCGGGGCCGGCCTCCACCTTCGCGGGAGCCGGACTGGCCGGTGGGGACGGAGCCTGGGCCGAGGCCACCCCCGCCGTGAGAACGGCGAGGGCGACGGCGGCGAAGGCTCCGGGCGAGAGGTGTTTCACGGCCTTTACTCGTTTACCGCGCGTGGACTTTTGCGACGTCGAGATCGGTTCCGGTGCCGTGGCAGGTGCCGCAGGCCTCGGCCGGGACGGTGGGGTTCTTCGGGAAGAACGACGTGTTGATGAAGGCGTGCGAGACGACGTCGCGGCTGTCATGGCAGCCCGTGCAGGCGGCCGTGGCCGAGCCCATCGGCGAGAAGAAATCGCGATCGGTCACGACCGGCTGGTTCGTGATCGGGAGCGGAAGCGAGACCGCGGCCGCGTTCACATGGCAGGCAAGGCAGTTCCGGCGGTCGCCGGGGTACCTGACCTCGTTGAAGTTCGCGGCGCTGCCGCCGAAGCCGTAGATCGTGTAGTCCTGCTGGAGCTCCTCGCCCGTGTGGATCCGGTGGATCATGCGGGCGAACTCGATCGACTCGCCGGGGTTCTGCGAGCCGTCCACCGGACGGCGGCCGATGTCGCTGCCCTGCGGGTTGTGGCAGATGACGCAGTGCTCGATCGTGATGCGCTGGTTGCCGTGCGAGAAGAGGATGTCGAGGCGGTCGTGGCAGGCGTTGCACTTCGTGAGCGAGACGACCGTCCGGCGCGGGACGACCGTGGTGCCCGTGACCGCGACATTGAACGGAATGTTCGGGGCGCCCTCGTTTACCGTCGCCGGGCCCTTCACGGGAGCCGGGTTCAGCGTGTACGCGCGCCGCGTCTCGATCGAGAACGTGTACGTGCCCTTGGCGGCTGCCGGGATCGCGTTCGTGAAGGTGTAGACCGCGGTGCCGTCGGCGGCGTTGTACGTCGCGTTCTGCATGGCCTCGCGGAACGGCTGGCCGACCCCGGCCTCGCCCGCGTTCAGGTAGTCGGTCGTGGGCCCGCCGGCGATGATGTTCAGCGTGCCATTCGCGGCGACCTTGAAGTAGCCCGGGTCGACCGGGGTGTTGTCGCCGTTCGCGAGCTTGAACGTGACGATCGGCTTCTTTCCGGCGGCAAAGTTCGTGACGGAGATGATCGACGCCTTGAAGCCCTTGAGCTGGGCCGACTTCAGGGGAACGACGTGGGCGTTCTTGATGCCGGCGTCCCACTCGACGCTGCCCTGGGGCTGGTGGCAGGTGGCGCACGTGGCGTCCGTGGCCGGACCGGCCACGTGGTTGGCGCCCGTCGTGAAGTTCACGTCGTCGTGGCAGGAACCGCATGCCGCGCTCGACGGGTTCGTGTACCACACGGCGGCCTGCGCGGGCTTGGAGGCCGCTACCGTGCCCTCGTGGCAGTTCGCGCAGTTGCGGATGTCCTGCGGGTACGCCAACGTGGAGTAGTCGTTGACCGACTGGCCGAACCCGATGATCTGGTAGGGCGTTCCAGCGACCACGCTCGGAAGGTGCTCACCGGCGTGGATCTTGTGGACCATGACCTTCATGTCGACGGTGTTGCCGGTGTCGGGGTCGACCGTCTGGGGCTGGTGGCAGAGGACGCAGAGCTTCACGTCCTGCCGCGAGCCGCCGTGGGCCGAGAGCGGGTCGTGACAGTTGTTGCAGCTCGTGGTCTGGTTGATCTTGAGCCACTTGTCGGCGACCGCGGCTCCGTCGGGCCGGAAGTCGTACTCGAGGTTCGCGACGTAGGTCTTGCCACCGAGGATGTCGGCCGGCATGACGCGCGTGCCGTAGATGCCGATCGTCGTCGTCTTCGTCTGATCGAAGGAAGCCGGCAGCGCCGTCCCGAACGCGTACTTGAAGTGCCCCGTCTCGAGGTCCGTGTATTTCCCGCCCGAGTCCGTGCCGGCCTGGATGGCCGTCACACCCGTGATCGGGCTCGTCTGCGAGCGGGTCGTGTAGGACGTGTAGTACCGCGTCGCCGGGTCCCACCACGCCACGATGAAGCTCGTCCCCGCCGGACCCGGCGTCAGAACGCCGAGGCGGTCGATAGGCTGGCCGGCGGTGTCCGTGATCGTCACATCCACGACGGGCTTGCGGTCGGCCCCGATCGTGACGCTGTTCACCTTGATGACGTAGCCCGGGCGGACAAAGGTGATCTGGTCCGCCGCGAGGTAGAACTCCTTGTAGCTCGACTCGTAGGCCACCGGAACATTGGCGGCTGCCGGAGCGTTGGGGCTGGTGTGCGTCACGGGCGTCATGGGCACCGCGACGAGACCAGCGAGGAGAGTAAGAGCCGTACGTGAGACCAGTGACATCGTCAGCCTCCTTGCCGGAAATGGATCTGTGAAACGTTAACGAACAGACGTTCGAAGAAATTGGCCGTTTTCATCCGTGGTCAGAGTAGGAGTAAGGCAATACCGAAGCTTTGATTCAGTTGCATCAAATTACTGGGACGTACAAGCTTAGGGGGCGCCAGGCACCCACTGCTCGAAAAGAGATAAGATTTCCGAGACAGAACCCGCCCATCTCGGAACTCTCGTCGGAGTACCTTATGCGACGTTTCCGCAGCGCATTGCTCGCAATCGGCCTTCTCGCGACACTCGCCTGGCCGGCCCGGGCCGATGACCACTTTCTGAGGAGCGGGACCCTCTGGGTCGGAGTGGCCGACGACTTTACGAATCAAAGGGCGGATTTCCGCTACGAGCTCCGGACGGATGACGGCGAAACCCTCCGCCTTCGCTTCGCAGAGCCCCCGGAGGCTCTCCGGACGGGAGACCGAATCGCCGTTCACGGGCGCACCCGCCCCGGAGTCTTCGACGTCGACGAGGTCGAGCCCCTCGCGTCCTCCCGCGAACCTCTCTCACGCACCGCCCTCACCGCCTGGACGCTCGGGGCGAAGCGCGTGCTCGTCATCCTGGTGAACTTCACGAACGACACCTCCCTGACCGCGGCGACCGTCACGAGCGCCCAGAGCCTCTTCTTCGGCGCCGGTTCGAGCGTGGCGCACCTCTACAACGAGGCGTCCTACGGGCTCGTCTCGATGACCGGCGACGTCGCTCTCGTGACGGCGACCGTCGCGAAGCCGACGACGTGCGACACGAGCACGATTGCTTCGCAGGGGAATACGCAGGCCGCGGCGGCGGGCTACAACCTCGCGAGCTACAACTTCGTCCTGTGGGTGTTCCCGGGAATCGGCGCGTGCGGCTGGAACGGGCTCGGGTGGGTGGGCGGGTCGGGTGCGTGGATCAACGGCACGGGGTCTATGAGCCTTCTCGTCGCGGGCCACGAGCTGGGCCACAACTTCGGTGTCCTGCACGCGCACTCGTATGCCTGCGGGACCCTGACGATCGCGCCGTCGGGCTGCACGCGCAGCGAGTACGGAGACCGCTTCGACGTCATGGGCAACTCGCGCGCCGGACACTTCAACGCGCAATTCAAGGACAGCTTCGGCTGGCTGCCCGCGGGCTCCGTCCGGATACATGGCGGCGGATCGGCGACGTATACGATCGGAGCGCTCGAGGCGCCGGGCCAGGGGGCGTACGCCGTGCGGATCCCGACGACGATGTCCGCCCGGACGTACTGGATCGAGTGGAGAAACCGAGCTGGTTTCGATGCGGGGGAGCCGGCGGGCGTCGTGAACGGAGGGCTCATCCGCTTCGCGCCGAGCGTCGTCGGAGGGGCCGACCTCCTCGACATGAAGCCGGCGACGGGAGGCAACTTCGATGACGCCGAGCTCGACGTCGGCGCGACGTTCACGGACCCCGAGCTCTCCCTCACGATCACGGCGCTGTCGAAGACGGCGACGTCGCTCACGGTGCAGGTGGACTACGGCGCGCCGCAGCCCGGGTCTTCGTTCCACGCATTGACGCCCTGCCGGGTCTTCGACACCCGGAATCCAGGCGGGACCTACGGCGGGCCGGCTCTCTTCGCGGGCCAGGCCCGCTCTTGGGCCATCGCCGGACAGTGCGGTGTGCCCGCGACGGCAAAATCCATCGCCGGGAATCTCACGGTCACCGGACCGACAGCCGCCGGCTCGATCCGCCTCGTGCCCGGCGGAGCCCCGGCCACCGGCACGTCCACCGTGGCCTTCCGGGCGGGCCAGACCCGCGCGAACAACGTCACGATGGCCCTCGGCTCGAGCGGCAATATCGTGGTCGACAGCCTCCCGTCCGGGACCGCACACGTCATCTTGGACGTCGTAGGCTGGTTCGAGTGATCCGCGTCAGGTGACGGCGGGCCCCGCTCCCGCGTACCGCCGCCAGCGCTCTTCGTCGAGAACGCGCCGGAACCGCTCGACTCCTTCGACGACGTCCAGAAACCGCGTCGTGAGCGGCGAGAGCCCGAAGCGGATCACGTCGGGTGGCCGGAAGTCCGGAATGACGTTCATTTCTCCGATGAGCGCGCGGTCGACGGCGAGGCCTTCGGGGTGCGCGAAGGAGACGTGCGCCCCGCGCCGGCCGGCTTCGCGCGGCGACCGAAGCGTCACGCCGCGCGCCTCGAGAAGCTGCTCCCACAGGCGCACGAGAAACTCCCCGAGGGCCACGGCCTTTCCCCGCGCCGGCTCGACGCCCGCCTCGAGAGCGAGATCGACGCCCGCCTCCGCCGCGACGAGCGAGAGGATCGGCGGAGTGCCCACGAGGAACCGCGAGAGGTCCCGCGCCGGCTCGTACCCGCCCGCGAACGCAAACGGCTCGTGGTGCGAGAACCAGCCGGGGATCGGGTTGTGAAGCGTCTCCTGGAGCGCACGACGCACGTAGAGAAAAGCGGGCGCCCCCGGCCCTCCGTTCAGGTACTTGTACGTGCAGCCGACCGCGAGATCTGCGCCGGACGCCTCGAGGTCGATCGGGACCGCGCCCACGGAATGGCTGACGTCCCACAGGACGAGCGCGCCTTTCGCGTGGGCGCGCGCCGTGACGGCCCGCATGTCGTGGAGAAAGCCGCTGCGGTAGGCCACGTGGGACAGCGACACGAGGGCCGTGTCCTCCGTGATCGCCGCGTCGAGATCCTCGTCGTCGATCGTGATTCCGTCCCGCGAGGGGACGACGACGACGCGGTGTTCCTCTCCAAGGAGAGCCGCCGCCCCTTCGAGGACGTAGAGATCCGACGGAAAGTTCAGTGCATCCGTCACGATCGTGTGGCGGCCGACCCGCGCCCGGAGCGCCGCGACGGCGAGCTTGAAGAGATTCACGCTGGTCGCATCCGAGACCGTCACTTCGCCGGGCCCCGCGCCGAGGAGGCGCGCGAGCTTGTCGCCGACGCGGCGCGGCGCGTCCACCCACCCGTCGTTCCAGCCCCGAATGAGGCGCTCGCCCCATTCCGTCTGGACGGCGCGCCCGACGAGAACGGCCGTCCGCTTCGGGAGGCGCCCGAGCGAATTGCCGTCGAAATAAAGCAGATCCTCGTCTTCGAAGACGAACTCTTCGCGGAAACGCGAGAGCGGATCCGCGCGGTCGAGCGACCGGGCCTCCTCGCGAAGAGTGTCCAGTGACACCGTCAACCGGCGGCCGTCAGACCGAAGGCCTCCCGGAGCCCCGCTTCGTGGGCCTTCACGGTCTTCGCGACGTCCGAGGCCGTGTGCGCGGTCGAGACGAACATCGCCTCGAACTGAGCCGGAGCCACGAAGACGCCGCTCCGAAGCAGCGTATGAAACCACCGCTTGAAGGCTTCGAGGTCGGACTTCTTCGCGTCGTCGAAGTTCGTGACGGGTCCCCTCGTGAAGAACGGCGTCAGGATCGAGCCCACGCGGTTGATCACGACGCGGTTTTCGACGCCGAGCTTCTTCGCGGCCGCGCTCATCCCGTGTTCGAGGTCTCGTGCCGTCTTCTCGAGCTTCAGGTAGACGGCCGGCGTCAGGGAATCCAGCATCGCCTTCCCCGCCGCCATCGCGAGCGGGTTCCCGGAGAGCGTTCCGGCCTGGTACACGGGGCCGTCCGGCGCGATCTGCGCCATGAGGTCCGCGCGGCCGCCATAAGCGCCTACGGGCAACCCCCCGCCCAGGATCTTGCCGAGGCACGTCAGGTCGGGCCGGATTCCGTAAAGCTCCTGCGCCCCGCCCTTCGCGATCCGGAATCCGCTGATCACCTCGTCGAAGAGCAGCGCCGCTCCTTCGCGATCCGCGATGCGGCGGAGGCCCTCGAGGAAGCCTGGGGCCGGCGCCACGATGCCCATATTCGCGGCGATCGGCTCGACGGCGATGACGGCGATGCGCTTCGGATGCGCCCGAAAGAGCGCCTCGACCGACGGGAGGTCGTTGTAGCGCGCAGTCAGCGTGAGGCCGGCGAGAGAGCTCGGGACGCCGGGCGAGCCCGGAATGCCGAGCGTCGCGACCCCCGAGCCCGCCGAAACGAGAAACGAGTCGGCGTGTCCGTGATAGCAGCCCGCGAATTTCAGGACGAGATCGCGGCCGGTGGCGCCGCGCGCGAGGCGGACCGCGCTCATCGCGGCTTCCGTTCCCGAGGACACGAATCGCACCTTCTCCATCGACGGGAAGGCCTGTGTGACGCGCTCGGCGAGCTCGACCTCGCCCTTCGACGGCGCGCCGTAGGACGTGCCGCGCGGCAGCGCTCTGCGGACGGCCGACAGGATCGGCCCGTGCGCGTGCCCGAACACGAGCGGCCCGTAGGACATGACCCAGTCGACGTACCGGTTCCCGTCCACGTCGATCAGCGTCGCGCCGCGACCCTTCTTCACGAAGAACGGCTGGCCGCCCACGGACGCGAACGACCGCACGGGCGACGAGACGCCCCCCGGCATGCGTTTCTTTGCGCGAAGAAACAGCGCTTCTGAGAGGGCGGTCCGCCGCACGCGCGTACGGGCCGGCGGCGCGTTCCCTCTTCCCTTTCTAAGCAAATCTTTGTTTTCTTTCTTTTCTTTCTTTTCTTCCTTCTTCATCCGAGCCACTCCGCCGCCTCCTTCGCGTGATACGTGAGGATGAGGTCCGCGCCCGCCCGCCGCATCGACGTGAGGATCTCCAGCGTCACGCGTTTCCCGTCGATCCAGCCGTTCGCCGCCGCGGCCTTCACCATCGCGTACTCCCCGGAGACGTTGTAGCAGGCGACGGGCACGTTCGTGGCCTCCTTCGCCGCGCGGATGACGTCGAGGTACGAGAGCGCGGGCTTGACCATCACGAGGTCCGCGCCTTCCTCGATGTCCGAAAGAATTTCCTTCACGCCCTCGCGCACGTTCGCCGGATCCATCTGATACGAGCGCCGGTCGCCGAAGGAGGGCGTCGACCCGGCGGCCTCTCGAAACGGGCCGTAGAAGCCCGACGCGTACTTCGCGGCGTACGCGAGGAGAGCGACGTCGCGGAATCCCCCGCCGTCGAGCTTCGCCCGGATCGCCCCGACGCGTCCGTCCATCATGTCGGACGGCGCGACGACGTCCGCACCCGCCTGCGCGTGAGCGAGCGCCTGCGCCGCCAAGAGGGGCAGCGTCGCGTCGTTGTCCACGGTCCCCCCGGCCAGCGCCCCGCAATGGCCGTGGTCGGTGTACTCGCAGAGACAGACGTCCGTCATGACGACCGTGGCCGGGCTCTCGGCCTTGATCGCCCGCACGGCTTTGCAGACAGGGCCCTCGGGATCGGCGCCCGACGTGCCCATGGCGTCCTTGTGCTCCGGAATTCCGAAGAGGATCACGGAGAGGACGCCGAGAGAGGCGAGCGCCTTCGCTTCTTTTGCGGCCAGGTCGGCCGAGACCCGGTCGACCCCCGGCATCGACGGCACCGGCTGCCGCACGCCGCTTCCCGGCACGACGAACATCGGCGCGATGAAGTGCGACGGCGCGAGAGACGTCTCCCTCACGAGCGTCCGAAGGCTCTCGGAGCGCCTGAGGCGGCGGTAGCGGTGGAGGGGAAAGCTCATCGTATTTCCTTCCGGAGGAGGTCGAGAAGTTCGGAGAGGCGCGCGTGCGTGGGTATCAGCGGCGGAGGCAGCCCCCGGGCCGTGACGGCCTTCGCGGTTTCGGGCCCGAGCACGCCCCATCTTAACGGCGAGAGAGACGCGGCCGGCACGTCCAGGGCGGCGAGAAACGCGTCGAGACCTGCCGTCGAGCCTACGGCCACGGCGGCGAACCGGCCGGCACGGAAGTCGGAGAGGATCGAAGAATTCAGCTCGGAGAGGGAAAGAGCCTTTTTCTCATAGACCACCGGGGCCGAGAGCAGGAAGCCGAGAGCGAGAATTTCTTCGAATGGCTCCGGAGCCGCGTCCGAGCCGTGCGGCCACAGAATGCGCATCCCCACCGCCGCTGAAGATTTTCTTAGAAGGTCAATGACCCCCGCGGCTCCGGGAACCTCGGGAACGACGATCGACGCCGCATTTGCCCCACTGTAGGTTGACGCTCCGGCGACTCGGCCTGCGTCGGCGCCCCCGGTATTCACCCTTCTAAGAAAATCTCCGGTTCCCTCCCCGACCGCGATCATTTCGGCGAAGGGGGCGCGAAAGAGAGGGAGCAGAAACCGGATCGTCTCCTTCGACGATACGACGAGCGTCGAACCCGAGGCGTCGTACGCGAGCGCCTCGGCGATCCCCTCGGGGCGCGGCGCGACGGCGTGCGTGTGAAGAACGGTCACGTCTCCGGGAGTCGCGTCCTCCGACCCGGCGGCGCTGGAGCGCAGGAGGAGGATCCTGCCGCTCACTCCGCCGCCCGCTCTCGCGACGCGTCGATGAGACGCGCGGCGCCCCGCGCGAGCAGCTTCTCGGCGAGGAGGCGGCCGAGGGAGGAAGAAGAAGAAAGAGAAAGAGAAAAATTCTTTGAAGGTGAAGAGGGGGAAGGAGAGGGCGACAGCGCGAAGGGTTCGCTCAGTTCGTCTTCGAGACACTCCGTGCCGTCGAGCGAGAGGACGCGGCCCACGAGCTTCAGTGTCCTGCCTTTTCCTTCGCCTTCAAAGAATCCCCGTGCGCCGACAGGCGCCCGGCATCCCCCTCTGAGATATTGCAGAAGGTCGCGTTCGATCTCCGCGGCCACTCGCGAGATCGGGTCTTCCATCTTCAGCAAAATCTCCCGTGTCTCTTCGTCGTCCGCCCGGCAGCCAACTCCGAGCGCGCCCTGCGCGGGCGCGCCGAGCATTTCGTCCGGCGGGAGCCGGCGGGTGATGACACCGCCGCGGCCGAGCCGGTCGAGGCCCGCGCACGCGAGGATGAGCGCGTCGGCGCGGCCCTCCTCGAGGCGCTGGAGGCGCGTGTCGACGTTGCCGGCCATCGCCACCGTCGCGAGGTCGGGCCGAATCCTCAGAAGCTGCGACACGCGCCGGGGCGACGACGTCGCCACAACTGCCCCGTGCGGCAGCGCGCTCACCGTCGTCACGCTCGCGTGCCGCGAGGCGACGACGAATGCGTCGCGGGCGTCCGCACGCATCGGGACGGCGCCGAGGCAGGTGCCCGCCGCAAGGACCGTGGGGACGTCCTTGAGGGAGTGGACCGCGAAGTCGATCTCGTTTCGAAGGAGCGCCTCGTCGAGCGCACGCACGAAGACGCCGGCGGCATCGCCTCCGGGAGGTGCCTTGCCCTCGCTGGAGAGCTGGTCTCCCTGAGTCCGGATGATGACGGCCTCAACCGCGCGGCCGGAGACGCGGGAAAGCTCCGCGGCAAACGCCCCCGACTGGGTGCGGGCGAGCGCGCTGGCGCGCGTGCCCATCCGGAGCGGGCGCGGGTAGGGAGACGCGGTCGCGGTCATTTGGGGCTTTCGTCGAGCCGGAACAGGGCACGCACGGCCGCGGCGCGCTCGAGTCGCTCCGAGCCGTCGCCTTCCTTCAAGCCCACCGTCGGATCGTGGAGGATGTGGGCGACGAGCGTCTCCGTCAGCCGCTCGACCGCGGCCCGGTCGGACGCGCTCAATGTGGCGAGCTTGCCGGCGTGCTTCTCGAGCTCGACGCGCCGGATACTCTCGAGCTTCTCGCGAAGAGAGCACACGACGTCCGTCTGCAGGAGGCCGCCGCGCCATTCCTGGAACTTCAGGACGCACTCCTCGACGATGACTTCCGCGCGCGGGACCTCGCCCGCACGGGCCCGCGCGTTCACGGCCGCCATCTCCTGCAGGGAGTCGAGATCGTAACGGTAGACGTCGGAGAGTTCGCCGACTTCGGTTTCGACGTCGCGCGGCACGGCCAGGTCGAGGACGAGAAGCGGCCCGCGGCGCGGCGCCGCTTGCAGCGCGGTGCGGAGCGCCCCAGCCGTGAGGACGGGCTCGGTCGCGTTCGTGGCGCTGAGGATGAGGTCCACGCCCGCCGCCGCCAGGGCCCGGTCTTCCCACCGGACGGCGCGCCCCCGGTTGGCAGCGGCGAGAGCCTCGCCCTTCTCGTGCGATCGGTTCGTCACGAGGATCTCGGAGACGCCGTCCTCGGCGAGCAGGCGGGCCGTGAGCTCCGCGGTCTCGCCCGCCCCGATCAGGAGGACCTTCCGGCCCTTCAGCGACTCGAAGATGCGCGCCGCGAGACCGAGCGCAAGGCCGGCAACCGACGTGGGCTTCTGCCCGAGCGCCGTCTCCGCCCGCACGCGCTTGCCGCATTCGAGGGCGCTCATGAAAAGACGGTTCGTGACGGTGCGGATCGTTCCGGCTGCCGTCGCGAGGCGGTGCGCCTCGCGGATCTGCCCGAGGATCTGTGCTTCTCCAACGACCATGGAGTCGAGCCCCGCCGCGACGCGGAAGAGATGGCGCGGGGTGGCGTCGCCGCGGCCCGAGAGCGCCGTCTGCCGGAGAAGAGCGTCGTCCACGCTATGGAACCGCGAGAAGAATTCCGCGAGCGCGTCGAGGCTGTCCTCGCGCGCCGCGATACCGTAAATCTCGGCGCGGTTACAGGTGGACACGATCGCGCCTTCCGACAGAATGTGCTCCGCGAAGAGGCCGTCGAGCGCCTCGCGCGCCTTCTCGGGCGTGAACGCGAGTCTCTCTCTCAGTTCGAGAGGCGCGGCGCGATGGTCCCATCCGACGAAGAGGAGGTTCATGACGTGAAGTCGTGCAGCTTGCTGACGAAGACGTTGACCGCGGTGTACGAGAGGAGCACGAGCAGGAACCCCACGACCGAAAGCCGCGCCGTCGAGACAGGAGCCGCCCCGCGGTGGGCGCGCACGAGCACGAAAATGTAGAACGCGAGCGTCGCGAGCGCGAACCAGATCTTCGGGTCGAGCGCCCACAGCGGATGCTCACCCTTCCACATGCGCGACGCCCAGAAAAGCCCGAGGAGGAGCCCGATCGACAGGGTCACGATTCCGAGAGAGAGCGACGTGCGGTTTGCCCTCTCGAGGTACGACAGGCTCGGGAGCCGCGACGCCGGCCCCGAGAAGGCGCGCTTTTTCAAGGAACGGCCGACCCAGAGATACAGGAGCGACAGCGCGCACGCGACCGCGAAGGCAGCGTACGCGAGCATGTTCAGCGTGACGTGCAACGCGAAGACCGGGCCCTTCAGCTCGGGCGCGTCCGCGTGGACGGGCGGCGTCAGGGACATGCCGAGGAGCAGAAACGCGAGCGCGGCGGGCATCAGGAAGGGACCGAGGGACCTGTCCCGGTGCCGGAACTCGAGGACGATGTTGAGAACCGCGAGGAAGAAGCCGAAGAGCTTCATCGAGCCGAGGAGGTCGCGGTACGGCACGCTGTGGAGAGCGACCGACCGCGCATACAGCGCCCCGAAGTTCGAGAGGGCGCCCACGATCGCAAACGCGGTCGCGGCCCGGCCGATCGCCGCGTGCGTCCGGTAGAGCGACATCGTGTAGAGAATCGCCGACAGGGAATAGGCCACGAGGGCAACCCAGCCCAGCGTGGAAGCGATCTCGGTGGCATTCGTCACGGCCGCGATTATAGGAACCCGCGCCGAGAGAGAATCAGTACCGATGCATCAGGGTACCCCCATGTCGCTTCAGACACGGAACGCGCCGTGACCCGCGCGCAGTTCCTGTCCTTTGCCGAATCGCTCGGCGCGGCAGCGCTCGCGTGCGGCCTCGCCTTCCGCTTACGCCTCCACGCCGCCTCTCCCCTTCCCTCCGCCGAGCCGGTTCGATGGCTTCTCGCGGGAGCCGTCGACGACCTCGCGATTCTCGCCGCAGGAGCTTTTCTCTGCCTTCTTCTTCTCGGCAGGCGGCCGCGCGTCGCGGCCGCCGCGTTCCTCACTCTTGCCCTCATCGCCTCGATCCTGACGTTCCTCTGGTCCGAGGCGCTCGTCTACTTCGGCCATCCTCCGCGCCGGACGGAATTCTCCATCGGTTGGGACGCGTCGTTTCTCACGAAGTCGATCGACGCGGGTTTCGCACTGAGGGCAACGCTCGCGCTCCTCGCGCTCGCGGGAGCCGTGGCCTTCTCGATGCGTCGCGCGCGGCGTATCCCGCCACGCCTCGGCGAACGCTCTCTCGCGATCCTCGCCCTGTCGGCCTGCGTTCTGGCCGCGCTTCCGCTTCCCGTACACCTGCGGCTGACGTCGCGCCACCCCCTGCTCGCCCTGCCCGGTCTTCTTCGCGAACCGGACGCGCGGACCCACGGCGGTGCTCCTTCCTTCCGGCGTCTCGGGACGTCTGGCGGATCCGGCGCGCGGGCCCCGGCGCCCGCCGGGTCGCGCACGGCGGGCGCGCCGCTCGTTCCCGCCGGCCTGCGCCCGAATATCGTCTTCCTGCTCCTCGAGGGCGTCCGTTCGGAAGAGCTCGGCGCGTGGGGCGGCCTCAAAGGCCTCTCGCCCCACCTCGACGATCTCGCCCGCCATGGCGTGCGCGTCGATCGTGCCCTAAGCCCGGGCACGCACACGCCGGAGGGAGAGCTCGCTCTCTGGTATGGCCTCCTCGCGAGCCCGCATTCCCTGATCCTCACCGAAGAGCCAGACCTGCCTCGCGATGGGCTCCCGGAGATTCTCGCGCGCGCCGGCTGGAAGTCCTTCCTCTGGATTCACAACGGCGACCAGACGTTCTACCGGCGCGACCGGTTCTACACGGCGCGCGGGTTCCGCCTGATCGACGGCCGCGACTTCGATCCCGGGGAGCCGCGAACGAACTGGGGATACTCGGACAAGGCGCTCATGCGCGCGGCCGTCCGCGCGTTCGACCGGCTCGAGGAGCCATTCGCGGCGATGGCGCTCACCGTGTCGAACCACCATCCGTTCCAGGTCCCCGAGGACGCCTCCACGCCGTTCGAGCCGCCGGAGACGGCGCGCGGCGGCTTCGTGAGCGGGCTCGGCCTCTCGAGGGCTCTTGGCCTCCATACCGGGCCGATGCTGAAGACGATTCACTACACGGACGAGGCGATCGGGTTGTTCTTCGAGCGCGCGCGGAGCCGCCCCTGGTTTCAGCGGACGATCTTCGTGATCTCGGGGGATCACGGCCTTCCGATCGCCGCTCTCGGAGGCACGCCCACGCCGCACCACTTCGCCTCCCTTCGCCACCAGGTGCCGCTCGTCTTCTTTTCTCCGCTCTTCGCCGGGGGGATTGTGCTCGAAGGCCCCGCGTCTCTGGCGGACGTCCCGGCGACGCTTCTCGGATTCCTCGGCCTCCCGGAGAGCCCTGGAGACGGACGGGATCTTTTCGCACGTGAGCCGGCCGGTCTGCCCGTCATCGCATGGGACGGCGAGGGCCGCAGCGTCATGGCCTCCAATCGCGACTTCGTCTACCACGCGACGCTCGAGCCTGGTGACGGCGGGGCCCTCCGCGTCACCGGAGAGAGCCTGTTTTCGGCGGGCGACGCCGCGGGCGCGACCGACCTCGCGCCGCGCGAGCCGGAAGCCATGGCTCTCTTCCGCGCGAGCGTTCTCGCGTGGGCCGGCGCGAAGCCCTGAGGGTTCGTCGCGCTTTGCGATGCTAATCTCCGCCGCCATGTCCGCAGCCGCCGTGTCCGCCGCCAAGGGTCCGTCCCGCCAGCGCTTTCTCGATGCGGCCTTCGGGCGTCCGACAGATGTCCCCCCGGTTTGGCTCATGCGGCAGGCTGGCCGCTACCTGCCCGAGTATCGCGAGGTGAGGAAGCGCCTCAAGTTCCTCGAGCTGTGCGCGGACGTGCCGGCCGCGATCGAAGTGACGCTCCAGCCGTTCCGGCGCTTCGGCATGGACGGCATCGTCTTCTTCTCCGACATCCTCATCCCGCTGCCGCCGATGGGAATCGAGGTCCAGCTCGACGAAGGGGGCCCGAAGCTCCCGAGCCCGATCCGCACCGCCGCCGACGTCGCGAGGCTTCGCGACTTCGACCCGAATGTCGAGACGGCGTTCGTGATGGAGATCCACCGCGGCCTCAAGCGCATCGTCCACGACGAGGCGGCCACGATCGGATTCTGCGGGGCGCCGTGGACCCTCGCGACGTACGCGATCGAGGGCGGCTCCTCGAAGTCGTTCACGAACGTCAAGACCATGATGCATCGCGAGCCGAAGGTGCTCGAGGATCTGCTCGCGAAGCTGGCCGACGGGTGCGGCCGATACCTCGCGGCGCAGATCGAGGCCGGCGCGGACCTCGTCCAGATCTTCGATTCGTGGGCCGGCGAGCTGTCGCGCGCCGACTACGACCGCTTCGCGCGCCCCGCGACCGAGCGGCTCCTCTCGCACCTGCCGCGGCGCGGCCAGGTGCCCGTCGTCCACTTCGCCTCGGGTTCGTCGCATCTCGTCGACTCGTTCGCCCAGATGCCGGTCGACGTCCTCTCCATCGACTGGAAGCTCCCGCTCGACGAGGCGCGTAAGCGCGCGAACGGCAAGGCGCTGCAGGGCAACGTCGATCCGGGCCTCCTCCTCGGAACGCCGGAGGGCGTGCGGGACGCCGTCATGGCCACGCGCCGAGCCGCGGGCCCGGTGGGACACATCGTGAACCTCGGCCACGGCATCCTGCCTCCCACGCCGATCGAAAACGTCGCCGCGTTCGTTGCGGCGGCGCGCGCACCGCTCGGTTAGGACCCTAATCGCCGATATCCGTCTGCGTTGATCCCGACGGGGTCGCGCGAAAGACGAGGGTCACCGAACCCAGCCGGATCTCGTCCCCGTCGGCCAGCTTCGCGGGCGCGTCGAGGCGCCGCCCGTTCAAGCGCGTTCCATTCTTGCTGCCAAGATCCTCGAGCATGAGGATGTCGCCTGAAACGACGATCCGCGCGTGGTGCCGCGAGATCGACTTCATCGAGATCACGACGGACGCGTCGCTGTCCCGCCCCAGCACGTTCTCGCCCGGGTGCAGCTCGAACTCCTTCGCGAGGTGCGTCAGGAAGAAACGGGCACGAACAGAGGACGCCGGCTCCGTGTGAAACGCGTAGCCGAAACCGTACACCGTCGTGAGGTAGCGGGGCTTCCGGGCATCCTCGCCGAGGGCGGACCGGATCTCCGAAACGAGACTCTTCAGGTTCGACTCCTCCACGAAGACCCCCGGCCAGAGGGCTTCGTAGAGGTCTTCCTTCGACACGGCCCGCGGCGCGCTCGTAATCAGCACCTCGAGGAGCCAGAACGCCTTCGGCGAGAGATGCACCGGCGCCGTCCCCCTGCGCACTTCCCGTCTCTCGGGGTCGAAGACATGGGCACCGAACCTGGTCTGCATCGGAATCCACCGGAATCCTACCGGTTCCTCACGACTTTGAGTTCTCCGGAAGCCAGCTTAGGGAAGGAGGATCCCATGACAAATCTCAGAAACCGCCTTCCTGCCCTACTCCTCGCGCTCCTCGTGCTCCTGATCGGGCGCTCCCTGCATGCTGAGGATCGCCAAGGCGACACCGATGGCGCTGCGCCTTTCCGACCCATCCCCGACATTCAGCTGCTGTTCGAGTTCGTGGGGCAGGTGTCGAACTTCACCCCGACGACCTCGACGCAGTACGGCTACTTCACGTATGTGCGAGGTGTCGACAACCCGTTCGCAGGCAGTCCCGCATCCGAGACCACCGCCCGGTTCACGTTTTTCCGGGAGGTGACGAACGTCCTCGTCGTGAACAACGGGACCATCCGGATGATCTCGCGCGAAGGGACGACGACGCTCTACATGAGCCCGGCGGGCGGCGCGGTCTTCTCGAGCCCTGACTCCTTCCGCGCCGGTACGCCCATCCAGACGTCCCACTCGCGTCAACAGGTCATCGTCGACACGTCGACCTCGGCGTTCACGGTGGTCAACTTCGAGACGGTCATCTCCGCGCCCCGCTTCACGCTCGACGGAAATGAAACCCGGATCGGCCGCGTCGGAGATGTCTACCGGACGTCCAAGCAGGGCCACCTCGCGTCGCCGGCTCCGGCGGGCTATTTCAGCGGTTACTCGGTTGCCATCACCCCGGGCGCCGACGACTGACGCTACGACGGGAGTCCGACGCGGCGGACGATCTCTTCGAAGCGCGGATCGCCGTAGAGCGGCTTCCAACGCCGATCCCTTCGTATCCAGACCAGCCAGTGCGTGCGCTCCTCGACGGCCTTGTCGAGCCAGGCAAACGCTTTGTCCTTGTCGCCCAGAGCCGTGTGTACGAGCGCCACGGCGTACGCGGTGACGTACTCCTTCTTCGAGAGCGTCTCAAGGTCGGCGAGGGCCTTGAGCGCTTCCGGGCGCCTTCCGAGAATGCCGTAAACGTACCCCACGGCTGCTATCGTGGGCACCCACTCCTTGAGAGGTCCCGTGGCCTCGTATTCCGTGATGGCCTTCTCGGAGAGCCCCTTCGCCTCGTAAACGCGTCCGAGGAAGAGGTGAGAGAGCGGGTCTCGGGGATTCATCTCCAGGGCCTTGTGGAGCTCCTCCTCCGCCCGATCCAGCTCGTCGGCGTAATAGAGCAGAAAGCCCATATCCGCCGCGATGGGGACGGAGAGCGGGTCGAGCTCCTTGCCACGCAGAATCTCGGCCTTCGCCTCGGGAAGGCGCCCGGTCGCGGTCAGGAAGTAGGCGTACCACTCGTGGGCCGTCGGGTATTTCGGGTTCAGCTCGATGGCCCGCTGGAACTCGCGCTCGGCTCCCGCCCAGTCCCAGTCGAAATAGAACTTGACGTAGCCGAGCGACGCATGCGGCTCGGCGAGCGAGGCATCCAGCTCGAGCGCTTTCTCGGCTGCCGCCCGCGCCTTGGGGAAGACCTCCTTGGGCGCAAGAAGGCTCGCATAGCCAAGCTGAGTGTACGAATCGGCGATCCCCGCGTACGCTGCCGCGTAGGCCGGGTCGACGTCGAGCGCCGCCTGGAAGAACTCGATCGCCTTCTTGAGGTTGACGCCGCCGCGCTTGTTCCAGAAATACCGGCCCTTGACGTAGGCCTCGTAAGCCACCGGGTCCACCGGGCGCGCGCGCTCGAGCTGCGCCTCCTCGCCCGGGGTCAGCTCGAGCTTGATTGCCCTCGTGATGGCCTGCGACACGTCTCCCTGAAGAGCGATGACGTCGCGAAGTCGACGCTCGTACGTCTGACCCCAGAGGTGCTTCTCGGTTGCCGCATCGATGAGCTGCACAGTCAGGCGGACCTGCTCTCCCGTGCGCGTCACTGAACCTTCCACGACGGCATCGACGTTTAGCTCGCGCGCGATCTCCGGCAGCCGCTTCTTCGTCCCCTTGAACGTCATCGCGGTCGTCCGCGACGTCACCTGTATGGCGCCGACGCTCGCGAGCCTGGCGATCAGCTCCTCGGTCATCCCGTCTGCGAAGTACTCCTGGCTCGCGTCGCCGGAGAGGTTCTGGAACGGAAGCACCGCGATCGACCGGATCGCGGCGCCCTTTCGTCCATCCAGCAGACGCGTTCGGAGGCCGCCCACGTCGGTCGCGACGAGCATCACGGCGATCGCGGCAAGGACGAACGCCGCGATCGCACCCGCCCCAAGGCGCGGCCGCGACGCCATCGCGGGCCTCGTGCCCGACGTCATCGCGGCGCCGCCGGCGGTTCCTCCGATTTCCTTGAGCGCATAGGTGAGGTCCCGCGCCGACTGGAATCTCTGCTCCGGGGCCTTCTCGAGGCAGCGCGTGAGGATGTGCGAAAGAGCCACGGGGATCGGAGGTCTGGTTTCCGATGGATCGGGAGGGGATTCCCGGAGGATTGCCGCCATCGAGTCCGCCGATGTCCGCCCGGGAAAGGCGCGGCGGCCGGTCACCATCTCGTAGAGGATCGATCCGAACGAGAAGATGTCGCTCCTCGCGTCGACGGGAAAACCGCGCACCTGCTCGGGCGACATATACGCCGCGGTGCCCATCACGGTCCCCGCCCCGGTCTCGGTTGCGGTAGGCGCGGACGTCACCGCGGGGGCCGAATCCGTCTTCTCCAGCCGCGCGAGGCCAAAGTCGAGGATCTTCACGCGACCGTCACTCGTCAGGAAGACGTTTTCCGGCTTGAGGTCCCGGTGGACGATCCCCTTGTCGTGCGCGGCCCCGAGGCCGTCCCCGATCGCAATCGCGATCTCGACCGCCTTGCGCCATGTAAGCGACTCGCGATCAAGGCGGCTCCGCAGCGTCTCGCCTTCCAGAAGCTCCGTGACCGAATACGACACGTCGCCCTCGGTTCCGAAGTCGTGAATGGCCAGGATGTTCGGATGGGACAACGCGGCGATCGCGCGCGCCTCGCGCTCGAAACGGCTGGCCGCGGAAGCATCCAGCGCGAGGTGCTCGCGCAGAACCTTGACGGCGACCTCGCGCCCGAGTCGCGTGTCATGCGCGCGGTAGACGGTCCCCATCCCACCCGAGCCGAGCTGCTCGATGACCTCATAAGGACCGAGGCGAGCGCCTGCGATCAACAATTTGCTAATCCTGCAAGCATTCTATTCCATCGCGAATCTCGCGCATCGGCCGCAGTTGATGCATCTGCACGCATGAGACGCCGTCGCGACGGGTGTTAACCTCGCGCCCGTGAGCGCCATTCCGATCCGTCTCGGCGGCGAGACGCTCCCCATGACGACGGAGCTGCTCGAGAAATACAACGTCCAGGGTCCGCGCTACACGTCCTATCCGACGGCGCCCGAGTGGACCGACCTGACGCCCGCCGACACCGAAGCCGTCTGCGCGCGCGCGAACGCGAAGCAGTCGCCGGTCTCCTTGTACGTCCACCTCCCCTTCTGCGACGAGCAGTGCTGGTTCTGCGGCTGCTTCATGAAGGTCGTCCCGAAGAGGGACCGCGCCGGCGAGGACCGCGAGGAGATCGAGCCCTACCTCGCGGACCTCCACCGCGAAATCGACGTCCTCGCCACGCGCATCGACCGCTCGCGCCCCGTGAAGCAGATCCACTGGGGCGGCGGCACCCCCACCTATCTCACGCCGAAGCAGGCGGATCTCCTTGCGAAGCATCTGATCGACACGTTCCGGCCCGCCGCGGACGCAGAAGTCTCGGTCGAAGTGGACCCGCGTGTGACGTCCCGAGAACACCTCGCGGTTCTCAGGAGCCGCGGCTTCAACCGCGTGTCGATGGGCGTGCAGGACTTCGACCCCGAGGTGCAGGAGCTCGTGAACCGTGTCCAGCCGTACGACATGACGAAGGCCCTCGTCGACGCGGCGCGCGATCTCGGCTACGGCTCCGTGAACCTCGACATGATCTACGGTCTCCCCGGGCAGACGCGCGCGGGCTTCGAGAAGAGCGTCGAGCAGATTCTCTCGCTCAGGCCCGACCGCGTCGCCATGTACTCGTACGCGCACGTCCCGTGGCTCAAGCGGCCGCAGCGCGTCCTTGCCGCGCACCTTCCGGAGGGCACCGAGAAGTTCGCGATCTTCGTCTCGGGCATCGAGCGCTTCGTCGCGGCGGGCTACGTCTACATCGGCATGGACCACTTCGCGCTGCCTCACGACGAGATCGTGACGGCGCAGAAGGACCGTACGCTTCACCGCAACTTCCAGGGCTACACGACGCATGCCGGGTGCGACCTCTACGGGCTCGGCGTCTCGGCGATCGGCTCGATCGACGACATGTTCGTCCAGAACACGAAGGACTACGCCGCCTACCACGAGGCGACGACGCACGCGCGCTTCGCGACCGTGAAGGGCCACCGGCTGACGCCGGCCGATTTCCTGAGGTCGGACGTCATCTCGCGGCTCCTCTGCCACTGCGTCATCAACAAGCGGGAAATCGAGCGGGCCTGGGGGCTCGCCTCGTTCGACGAGACGTTCGCTTCGGCCGTGGCGCGGCTCCCCGAGTTCGTCCGCGACGGAATGGTCGCGCTGACAACCGATGAAATCCGCGTGACGACCCTCGGACGGATTTTCATTCGGAACGTGGCGATGCTGTTCGACGAATACCTCGAGAAGAAGGCGGCGGACTCGCCAAAAATCTTCTCGCGCACGCTGTGAGCGGCCCGGATCGTCTTGGGGTTCTCCTCGTGCAGCTCGGCGGCCCAGCCTCGCGCGAGGAGCTGAAGCCCTTCCTCTACGAGCTCTTCGTGGATCCCGAGATTCTCGGCATTTCCTTCGTGCCCCTCCGCAAGCTCGTCGCCTGGCTCATCGCGACGGCGCGCGCGCCGAAGTCCGCCGCGACGTACGAGCGCATCAACTGGTCGCCGATCCGCCACTGGTCCGAGACGCAGGCCCGCCTCCTCGAGGCCGAATTGACGAAGCGGTCTCTCGGCGCCGCCCCCGCGCCTGTCGTCCGCGTCGGAATGACGTGCTCGTACCCCTTCGTCGAGGACGCGCTTTCGGATCTCCGCAAGGAAGGCGCGACGCGCCTCCTCGTCCTCCCCCTCTACCCGCAGTACTCCGTGACGACGACGCGCGGATCGAGGAGCCGGGTGACATCCGCCCTCCAGAAGATGGGCTGGAGCCCGGCGCGGACGAACGCGCCCGACGCGTGGTACGAGGAGCCGGGCTTCGTCGCGGCGCACGCGGACCTCATCCGGCGAGCCCACAGGGCGCTTCCGGACGCCGATCCCGCGAGGACTGTCATTCTCTATTCCGCGCATTCGCTGCCCGTGAAGACCGTCGTCTCGCAGAAAGACCCGTACCCGAAGCAGATCGAAGCGACCGTGAAGGCGATCGACGCGGCGCTCGGGAACCGCTTCCGCTCGCGCCTCGGCTACCAGTCGAAGGTCGGCCCGGTGGAATGGCTCGGACCGTCGACGCCTGAAGTCCTCCAGGACCTCGCGAAGGCAGGCGAGAAGCAGGTGCTCGTCGTGCCGATCGCGTTCGTGTCCGACCACGTCGAGACGCTCTACGAGATCCGGCTCCTCTTCGCGGGCGAGGCCGCGCGCCTCGGGATCCCCCACTACGCGGTCGCCGAGGGGCTCAACGACCACCCGGAGTTCATCCGGGCTCTCGCGGACGTCGTCGGCAAGGCGCATTAGAATCGCGGACATGAAGAACCGGCTGGGCCTCGCGGGCACGTTCGCGCTCGCGGCGCTCCTCGCGGGAGGCGCGTATCGCGCGGGCGCCCGGCTCCCGGAGCCTGGATTCGGCCGGAGAGACCTCGAGGAGCACGTCGAAGCTGCCGCCAAGCGCGCTCGCTTCGAGGCCGCCGCCCGGGCGCGCGCCCTGACCGGGGCCGTCCCGCCCTCGGTCGAGGGAACGGACCGCGGCCTCGACGTCCTGTCGTACGACATCTCCTTCGATGTCGACCCGGCGATCCGTTTCCTGTCGGGCACGACCGTGATCCGCGTCGCCGGCTTCGCGCCCCTGACGACCTCCCTCGCGCTCGACCTCGACGACGCGTTCGCCGCGTTGTCGGTCAGGCGCGACGGGCTCGACGTGACCGTGACCCACGCGGGCGGCAAGCTCGTGATTCCGTTCGTGCCGCCGCTCGGGGCCACGGACCGCGCGACGCTCTCCGTCTCCTATCGCGGCATCCCTCCCGCCGCTTCCGCGCTCGACTTCCGGCTGCACCCGAGCGGATGGGCGGCGACGAGCGTGGCCGAGCCGTTTCTCGCCCGCACGTTCTGGCCCTGCGTGGACGACCCGAAGGACAAGGCCGTCGCCACCGTCCACGCGACCGTTCCGCCCGGCTACGTCATGGCATCCGCGGGCACGGTCTCCGTCGCCGACGCGGGCGGCGGCCGGACCACGCATACGTGGAAGCTCCCTCAGGCCATTTCGACGTATCTCGTCTCCTTGAACGTCGCAAACTACGTGACCGTCGAAGATACCTATACCGCCCTCGACGGACGGAAGATGCCGATCCGCTCGTACCTCCTTCGCGAGAACGCGGCCGAGAACGCGCCGCGGCTTTCCGAGATCAAGAACCACATCGCGGTCCTCGCGTCACTTTACGGCGAGTATCCGTTCGTCGACACGAAGTACGGGATCGTCTCGTCGTCTTTCTCGGGCGGGATGGAACATCCGACGCTTACGTCGATCGGCGAGAACATCCTGTCGGACACCGCGCGCAACATCACGCTCCTCCTCGTGCACGAGCTGTCTCACCAGTGGTGGGGCGACCGGGTCACGATGCGGACGTGGGACGACATCTGGCTGAACGAGGGTTTCGCGACGTACAGCGAGGTCCTCTACCTCGAGAAGGCGCAGGGCCAGAGCCCTGGAGCCACGCTTCGCGTGTCGTATGACGACGGTCTTTACGGCGGGCGCCTCGCGCAGGCGGTCGTCGCCGATCCCGCGGACCCCTTCAAGTACACGGGCGCCGTCTACAACAAGGGCGGCTACTTCCTTCACATGCTGCGCCGCCTCGTCGGCGACGACGCGTTCTTCAGTGCGCTGCGTGCGTATGGCGACGCTCACGCCTGGGGCACGGCGACGCGAGGCGAGCTGCGCGCGCTCTTCGAGCAACGGACGGGCCTCGACCTCAAGCAGTTCTTCGACCAGTGGCTCGAAACGCAGTTCCGTCCGACGTTCCGGGCGACGTACCGAACGGCGATCGACGCCTCGACGGTGACGCTGACCGTCACGCAGACGCAGGGCCATACCGTCGCCCATCCCGTCCGCGGGCCGAACGACAAGCCGTTCTACGTCTTCCCGCTCCCGGTCCGCATCACGTTCGTCGACGGCACGGCGTCCGACGTGACGCTCCTCCCCACGGGCGTCACGACGACCGTCACCGTGCCAAATCCCACCAGGAAGTTCGTCGCCGGGATCGCGCTCGACCCCGGCCAGGACGTCCTCAAGATCGTAGAGTCGACCGGGCCGGGCTGAGATGAGTCAGGGCATCTCGAACCCGTAGAAGTACTTTTCGAACCACGGCTTCCAGTCTTTCTGCGTCGCGGCGCTCAGAAAACTCACGAATTCGTCCGTCGTGACGGCCGGCTGAGCGCGGCGGGCCTGGAGGAAAGACCTTAGTACGGCGAAGAACTTCTCCTCTCCGACCTCCCTTCGCAGGGCCGAGAGGAGCAACGCGCCTCTGAAAGACAGGAGCTGGGCGCGCGTGCGATAAATCGTGAAGGCTTGCGGAGACGTCACTCCGGCAGTGAGGTCTTTCGCCAGCGACACGGGCGCCATCGGGGCTGCGTCTGCGCTCTCCTTTCGCCAGGCCGCCTCGATGCGCTGCGCTTCCTCTGCGCCTTTCAAGACGCCCATGGCGCGCGCCGCAGCGAGCTCCGCGAAGGCTTCGTCCATCCACTGGTTCGAGGCGTCGGCGGCCCAGACGACTTGACTCCACCAGGCCTGCGCGATTTCGTGCGCGAATCGCCCGTCCGTCCCGCCCGGGAAGAATTCCACCGGGACCTTGTCGCTCGGGCCGAAAGCGTTCGCGGCGATGCGCGTCATTGCCGGCGAAATGCCCCCGAAATCGCCCGTGGCAGCGACCTCGTAGGCGGTGAACTCCTTCCACGGGAAGCGCCCGAACCACCCTCTTCTAGGCGCCGCAAGCGATGAAAGAGAGCGGCCAGACGCTGGAACCCTTCGTCCGACGCGGGCGTCGAACTCGCCAGCCGGAACGTCACGCCGTCGCGAGTGTCTTCCCGAACAACGAATCTCGCCGCCACGGCGCTCGCGAATCGCACGGGCGACGTCAGCCGCGTCTCGACGACGTTCCATTCCCCATCCTCGCTCCGGCGGACGGCCTCGCCCGAAGCGAGCGGAAGGAGCGGCTTTTTCGCGCGGACCGTGACACGCCCGGTGTACCGCGAGCCCGCGAAGAGCGCGCGGGGCATCGGCTGCGGATACCACGCACCTCCCGGAAAAAGCTCCCAGGAATCGGCGCGCCGGAAGAGGCAGGCTTCGTAGCGGAGCCGGATCTTGGTCTTGGCGCCACGCGGCCGTGGCGTCGGGAAGAAGACCGTGAGCACGTCCTTTTCGAAGGAGAACTGCAGGGGCGTGCCGTCCGAAAGCTCGATGGCCGAAAGGCGCGTGAGCGCGCGCTCTCCCTTCGAATTCGTGCGGCCCGAGAAGAACCGGAATGCGGCGGCCGCGAGCGGCTCGAGAGGGCGGAGCGTCTCCTCGACCTCGAAGGAGCCCCATTCCCCGTCCCTTTCGCGAACGTCCAGAACGATGGCGACAAGGTCAAACGCGAGTCGCGGCCTGGCGCGCGGACCACCCTCGACGTTCCGACGTCCCGCCGTTCGAACTAGCCGCGCGTCGGGAAACCCCTGCAAGGGTCCGGGCGGCTTCTCGACGACGTACAGGGTCTCGTCGAACGCGAGCGCTTCGTCCACGGAGTGCCGAATGTCCTTTGTCGACTGTATGAGGGCCTCGAAGTACCGCCCGCGCTTACCCGCGGCGGCGAGACCGATTTCCGGCGCCGGCAACTGATCGTCCTCGAAGCGTCGGCGATAGGCCTCGAGATCGACCTCGGGAAGCGAGGCTCCTTCAACCATCCTCGGAACATCCGGCCCGGCCGCTCCCGAGAACATAAAAAACGTGCGCTCAAACCCTGCGAGAAGAGCGCCCCCCGGGCCGGTCTCGAAGCCGCCAATCCGCTCGGCGTTCCCTCGAAAGACGCGATCCGCCACTGGATCGCCCGCGGACCAGGACAGCGTGGCTCTTCCCTCGAAGTAGAATCCGACGGGCCGGCCCTCGCTCGAAGAGATCTCCCACAGTCGCCCCGACGAGAAGCGGTACGTGCCCCCGCCCCACACGAAGACCTGGCCCGCCGCGTCGACCGTGCGCCCCGTCAGGCGCTGGCCGCGGAAGGCCGCAACAGGATCGACGCGCGCCGTGACGGCGGCGACGACGGTGGGCATGGGCGGGCGGCTGCTGCACGGACGCAATGATCGGGCACACGAAGGACAGGACGGCAAGAGCGAGTTTCATGATTCCAATGTAGCGCCCACGGTTCGCGAGGCGCAAGGAGGCTTCACGCGGGCCGGGAAAATGATCCGCTAACCCGTCGCGGCGACGCATTCAGCGTTTCCGTCGGCTCGTCTCGGCGCCCTCCGGACCGACGACTAAGGCAACCTGCTCACGGGTGATGCGGTGGTGAGGGTGCACGCCTAGAATGAGGTCGTGAGCGCTCCGCATCTTCCGACGCCCGGCGAGAACCTCAGGCTGACGTTCGAGTTGGTCGAATTCGCGGAGGCCATGCTTCGTCAGCGTCTCCGGCGCGATCATCCCGGAGTTTCCGAGGGGATATCGACGTAATGGTCGGCTTCTGGTACGCAGAACGACCGGGAGCCGAGCTCGGTGATGCCAAGGGTGTTCCGGGCACTTGGCCTCGTCGCCGGGGACGGCCGCAGGACGACATGGACCTGCGGCGCCTCCTCAAAGCCGCACGCCAGTGTCAATCAGCGTGAGGTCATGCGGTAGGCAGGAAGCTGCAGCTCCTCGCCAACAGGAAGCGGCCGGGTAATGGCCGCTTCCGGATGGAGCGCAGGCCATATCGTCAGCATCCCCTGACTCGGAAGGCCCCGAATCAGAACGGTACCGTCGCGCTTCGAGTTCATGTCGCCGCCCGCGCGGACCCGCGCGAGGTAGTCATACGGGTGTGGAATCAGCACGCCATTCACCGAATAGCGCGGAAACTGGCCCGCGACGCCCTTTCCATCGGCGTCACGAAATCTTACGACAAAAGAAGTTCCTGTCGGCGGGATCCGGATCCGATTCTCCTCGCTTAGAGTCCAGTTGAGGACGCCGACGGCACCAGACCGCGTGAATACGGTCACTGCCTGACCCTCGGGCAAGTCTCGATCCACGGTAATGACGCCGTCCGGCCCGGCGTCGCCCGTGATGCTCTCATCCAACCAGGAAGCTGTCGCACCTGCAGCCGCAGCGCCGTTCACTTCCAGGACCGTCAGCTTGTGGTCGTTCGATCGCTCCAGGGCGAGGGACTCATCGCGATCCTCCTTCGCCACGATCTGCAGGAGTAGCGGTTCGCTACGCCGGTAACCCGGCGCTACCGCCGATACGGAGCATGTGCCGCTCGAAATGGGAGGAAGTCGAGCAAATCCCTTTTCGTCGGCGACTACGAAGCCCATGCGTCCGCTCAAGTCCCCTACGGCGGGTTTCATGGTAAATCCGACCTTCGCCCCCGCGACCGGTGATCCACTCGACTTGTCTTTGACAAGAATACTCACTTGCCCGCCAGGAATCTCGAAATCCCGGACTCCGTCCGCGTTCACCGCGACCAACTCGACGAACTTGTTGAAGGTGTCGCCGTCAATCGAGACGATGAACGAGTCTGGCTGGGACAACAGGACTTGATAGTTGCCGTCGGGATCCGCCGTGGCGCGGAAGACGTCCTCGCTGACCGCGGCACGCCACTCGAGCGCGGCGGCGCTCACCGGCTCTCGGCGACGGCTCACCCGCCCGCGCATCTCGAAAACCTTGGGCGAGAGTTTCTCCACCCGTGACTGCGCGTCGCGCATGTCGAAGCGGGCGAATCCGCTGAGCCGTCCTACTCTCCAGCGCAGGCCGTAGAGAGAAGGGGTGAGGAGGTCGAAAAGCATCGGTTCCTGAACGCGTACGGAGCCGCTTCCGACCTGGTCGCACAAAGAAAATTGTGGCGGTCCAGCGAAATCAGCGCCGCGGTAACAATCCAGAAGTGTGAATTCGACTCCGCCGTCGCCGATCCTTGCTTCGGCGTTGAGAGACACGGAAAGGGAAGGCTTGCGCACGACGGGAATCTCCGGAAGGGAAAGAGCGCCGCGATCCGGGACCTCTCCGTCCGGAATCGTACGTGGGGTCCACTCTCTTGCTTTGGTCAAGATCCGAAACGGTCCCGCCGGCACGTCAAACCAGAATGCGTAAACCCTCCATGTGTCCCCGGTAATCAACAAGTCCGGTGCCACGGACTTGTCCCCTGAGACGAGCACAGGGGCCAAATCGGTGTACCCTCCAGGCTTCGCTGCCGGAAAAAGGAAACCGCAGAAAAACTGCCCGCGACCCTTTTGGTCGTGGCGGGGGGCGCTGATCTCAACTTTCTCGCCGGGTTTGGGCGACACCCGGAAGAACCCCTGCTCACGGCCGTTGGGATCCTTCAGGCTTCCCACGATAGCCCTTGCGGGCACCTGAAGGACCGCCGAAGAGCTCGAAAAGATCGTCTGAAACAGGGCACCCGATTCCACATCCAGCACGTCCAGCCTGTACCCGTTGAGTTCAGCGGCTCCTAGTCGCGCTGACCGCACGACGTCAAGGATGACCCGCTGAACGCGAGACGCGCCGCCCAAAGGATCCGAGAACACCGGAGGGTGCCGGAGCAGCAGAACCTCGTCCGACACCACCGTCATGAAGTACTTGCCCTCCGGCAACCGGCAGACCGTAGCGAGGTCACACTCCACGGGGGGGCGCGGTTCAGCTGTGGACCCCTTCGCCGGAATGAACTTCAGCTTCGCCGTGATCTTGCCGGTGACATCCTTGCCCTCCAGCGAAAGCCGAGCCTCGATGAGGTCAGCTCCCAGCGGCCGCACCACGAGCGCCATAACAAAAAAGAGGAGTGCGACCCGCAGCCTGGTCACTCGAACCTTCGCGCCCTGGATGGGTCCCATCACGCGAGCGGACCCATCCCGAGCGATCCTGTCGATGATCATCGTCTCCTGGAAGCCGCTATTAGTGTTGGTCGGGGCCGCAATAGTTCCCATTGAAGCCACATCCCGGGTCCCCACCACACTGCTGGTAACTCCCCATAAAGCATCCGCCACCTCCTCCGTCCCACCAAGCGCTACATCCGGTTCCCTCTGGCGCGGGCCCACAGCATTGAGGATTACCCGGCGTACCGCAGCAGTATGTGAGGCAAATGACGGCGCGCGCCTCCGACGCGATCATCACCAATACGAAAGCAAACAGCAACGCGAGACTACGTTTCTTCATCTAGGGCCTCCTCTAGAGGAGACGACAAGCGTGCCCCTGAACGACCCCCCTCGTGAAATAATTCGCTCGCAAGCAGGCGCGCCTTGTCGTAGCGTCCACTCGGAATCAGTGGACGCTGTACCCCGCCCCCGCCCCCCAACCGCGGCTGAAGACGCGGCAGAGGCTGACGAGGGAGGAGCGTTGAGGTCATCCCGGCGGGAGCCTCCCGATTGGTCCGATCTACTCGGTACTTTTCGAACCGAGTCGATCTATCGCGGAATCAAACACTATCGGGTGTCGCGGGAGGACGCGGAGGACGCGTTTGCGGACTCGCTCCTGGTGCTCATTCAGAAGGGGCCGCGAATTCTTCAAGCACGGGGCTACGTTCGCACCCTGTATTTCAATCGGCTGCTCGACCTGATCCGCGCGCGCATGCGGCATCCCGCAGTGGAGCTGAATCTTTCGCTCCAGGAGACTGGCGCGGGTGCCGAGCGGGAGACGGTGGCGAGGGAGACCTCCCGGAGACTCCTAGCAGGCTGTTGAAGAAGGGCCTGTTTTCTGGAGACGAAGGCGAGAGAAGAGATTCTTAGAGGGAAGAGATTGCCGAGGGCGGCGGTTTCGACTCCTACTTTTCGTCTTGATCCGCCGCTTTCGGGCGAATCCGGGGC
>JBBRRY010000013.1:0-84897 GCA_038245905.1 Thermoanaerobaculia bacterium
AAAGCGGACGCCGTCCATATTCTCGAACGCGTACAGCGTGGCGATGTTCGGCTGGTTGAGGGAGGCGAGGAGCCGGGCCTCGCGTTCGAGACGGGCGACGCGCTCGGGGTCCGAGGCGAACGCGTCCGGAAGGACCTTGATGGCCACCTCGCGGCCGAGCTTCGTGTCGTGCGCGCGCCAGACTTCGCCCATGCCTCCGGCACCGAGAGGGCCAAAGATCTCGTAGGGGCCGAGCCTTATCCCGGGCGCAAGGGACATCGGTTGTGCAGAGTCCTGCCGGCAAGTATAGGAGGCAGCTGGTCCCGGTCTAGTCGATCCAGACCCTCACGTGCGCGTCGGGGGCGGTGATCTCCACGAGGTCGCCGCGTTCCGCGTGTCGGAGCTGGGCGAGGAGGGCATCGACGTCGAGATTGCGGTCCGAGGTCGACACGGCGTCCACGATGCGCCAGGGGAGCTTGAGCGTCACGAGCTCGTCCGCATGATCCTTCTTTCGGACTTCGAGCGTCGCGATGTCGCCCTCCTTCTTGACGTGAATCTCGGCGTCGTCGTGGATGCGCATGACGTCGGTGCCGTCCGGCTTGTCCTTGAGCTCCTGCACGATCGTCCGGATGTCGCTCGCGTCGACGGACTGGTCGAAGTGGAGATCCATCTCGCGCCGCACCTTTCCGAGCGAGGCGAAGCGCAGCGCGCCGGAGACGAAGGCGTAGGGAACGGAGAAAGAGACGTTCGAGCGCCCCCCGTCCCCGGTCCGGAGGTTCTCCACCTTCATCCGGAGAAACCGGGGTCCCCGGGCGCTTCTCCGGGCGTGTCCCGGGACGACCGCCGAATAGGCGAGGAGGAAGAGGGCGAACAGGAAGAGGGCGTTGACGACGGACCGGGCTTCTTTTCCGACGGGCTGTTTCACGTGGGCCTCCGCCTCCAGAGACAGAAACGAGGGATCGCGGCCAAAGGTTCCCGGCGATCCCGGAATGGACATTCCACGGCGCCGATGCTAGCTTTTCCCAGCGGGGGACGGACATTGCCTCATTTCATCCATGACACGTGTATCGGCTGCGGGGTCTGTGAGATCAAGTGCCCGACGCACACGATCACCGGCGGCAAGAACGAGAAGTTCGTGATCCACCAGGAGCGGTGCATCGACTGCTCCGTGTGCGCCGTCTACTGCCCGGTCTCCTGCATTCAGGACCAGCACGGCGAACTCGTCCAGAAGGTCAAGCCGAAAGACATCCCGAAGGCGATCGTGGACCGGGAGCTTTGCACGGCGTGTGAGTTCTGCATCGACATCTGCCCGTTCGACTGCATCCACCTCGTGGCCGACCCGCTCGCCCCGAACTTCCACTATAAGGTGGCCGAGGTGGATGCGGCGCCGTGCGTGTCCTGCCGGCTCTGCGAAACCGTGTGCGACAAGGACGCCATCTACGTCCCGAATCCCGTCACGCAGGCCAAGCAGTACCTGCCCGTGCTTTGAACATCCCGCCGCACCCGCCGTCCGAGCCATTCGAAGAATCTTCTTCTTCCGCCACCCCGGCGGGACGCCTGCTCGTCCAGTTCTTCCTGATTCCCGCGTTCGTCGTCGGCGTCGCGGTGTTCGTCTTCTGGCTCTTCGGCGCCATCGCGGTCGACCGCAAGACCGCCGTTGAGCTCCTGTCCGACGTCAGGACGGGGAGCCGGAACCAGCGCTGGCAATCGGCCTTCGAGCTCACGAAAAAGCTTCCTGCCATGACGGACCCGAAGGAACGGGCGGCGTTTTCCGCGGCCGCGCTCCGCGCATTCGAAGGCGCCGAAAGCGACGACCCGCGGGTGAGGCGTTACCTGACGCTCGTCCTCGGACGCCTCGGGGACCCGCGCGCGGTTCCGCTCCTCGAGAAGGCGCTCGACGACAAAGACCCCGAGACGCGTCTCTACGCCCTCTGGGCGCTCGCGCTCATCGGAAATCCGTCCTCGGCGACGCGCGTCCGGCCGTTGCTCGAGTCCGAGGACGCCGGAATCCGGAAGACGGCGGCGTACGCCGCGGGCCGCATGGAAGACGGGGAGGCCGTGCCCGCGCTCCGGAAGCTGCTCGGCGATTCCGTCACGGACGTCAGGTGGAACGCGGCGCTCGCCCTCGCGACGCTCGACGACCCGGCGGGCCGCGACGTCCTCCTCGGGATGTGCGATCGCAACCGGCTGCGGACGACGCCCGGACTTTCCGCGGAGCAGCAGGAAGACGCGCTTCTCAACGGCCTCCGGGGCCTCGTCCTGCTGCACGACTCCACGGCGGCCGCGGTCGGCGGGGCGATGGCCGAGAAGGACCCGTCCCTGCGCGTGCGGCGCGAGGCGAAGAAGATCCTCGGAAACGCTCCTTGACGGAGTCCGGAATTTTTGAGACTTTGTCTCACGGTTTTTTTCCGGGGGAGTGCGGATGACGGAATCGGGGTCTCCGGGAGTCTCGGCTGCGGGGAGCGCGGCCGATGCCCCCACGCGCCGCGGTTTCATCAGCTGGCTCGCCGTTGGCTGGCTCGCGTTCGCCGCCGGCATCGGCGCCTTCGTGACGACGATGGCGCGCTTTCTCTTTCCGAACGTGCTCTTCGAGCCGCCCTCGTCGTTCAAGGCGGGCTTCCCGCCCGACTACCAGGTCGGCGAAGTGGACGAGCGCTGGAAAGAGAAGTACCAGATCTGGGTCGTGCGCAACACGGAGATGATCTACGCGCTGATCACCGTCTGCACGCACCTCGGCTGTATCCCGAACTGGCTCGCGGCCCAGAACAAGTTCAAGTGCCCCTGCCACGGCTCGGGCTACTACCGGTCGGGCATCAACTTCGAGGGCCCGACGCCGCGCCCGCTGGAGCGCGCGGCCATTTCCATTTCACCCGACGACGGACAGATTTTCATCGAAAAGGCCCGGAAGTTTCTCTACGAGAAGGGCCAGTGGACAGACCCTGCGGCCTTCATCAAGACGACATAGGAAGAGGATGAGGAAGAGAAAGATTTTCTTCGAAGGCAAGAGAGTGACGGCGTGAGCCTCGAGAAATCGTGGCGTCGACTGCAGCAGACGGTCGTCGAGACCCAGATCTGGAAATCGATCTTCCGCGTCGGCATCCCGAATACGAATCGCAAGCGCGTGCTCGCGATGCTCGGGAACGTCGTCCTCCACCTCCACCCTGTGAAGACCCGCAAGTCGGGCGTGAAAATGCGCTACACGTGGTGTGCGGGCGGGATGACGTTCTTCCTCTTCCTCGTCCTCACGTTCACGGGCCTTCTTCTCATGTTCTATTACCGGCCCACGATCGAGTACGCATACGGCGACATGCTCGACCTCCGAGAGCAGGTTCCCTTCGGAATCATGCGTGAGATGCACCGCTGGGGCGCGCACGCGATGGTCATCACCGTCTGGATCCACATGTTTCGCGTGTTCATGACGGGCTCCTACAAGCCGCCGCGCGAGTTCAACTGGAACGTGGGCGTCGTCCTTCTCGTCCTGACGCTTCTCCTCTCGTTCACGGGCTATCTCCTGCCATGGGACCAGCTCGCGATCTGGGCCATCACGGTTGGTTCGAACATGGCGCGCGCGACGCCTCTCGCGGGTTACGAGGGTCCGTTCTCCGCGCAGATCGCGGTGAACGGCGTGAACCTCGTGACGGCGGGCAGCGACGCGCGCTTCGGGCTCCTCGGCGGGCGCATCGTGGGCGCGAACGCGCTCCTCCGGTTTTACGTCCTCCATTGCGTCTTCATTCCGCTCATCGCCGCGTTCCTCATGGCCGTCCACTTCTGGCGCGTGAGGAAGGACGGCGGAATCTCGGGGCCCCTCTAGAGCTCATGCCCGCCATCAGCCGATGACAGCCATCAAGGACCTCATCAACTGGCTTGCGTCGCCCGCGATCGCGGTGACGCTTTCCATGATCGGCCTCGTTGGGGCGATGTTCTGCAAGCCGCTGTGGACGAAGAAGGGCGGGCTTCTGCTCTTCGCGACGCTCATCGGCGGGTTCTTGTTCAGCTTCACCGACCCGAACTTCCGCATCGTCGCGACGATGCCCGACAACGTGCCGATTCTCGGCATGCTGTTCCTCGTCGGCTTCTTCTTCTGGTACGCGATGTACCAGGCGCACCTCAACGACGCGCGGCTCGCGAAGGGCCTTCCGCCCCTCGAGAAGGAAGACAGCGACAAGAAAGTCTTCTCGTGGCCCGACCTCGTCTATGTCGAGCTCATCTCCGTGGTCGTGTGCTCGATCGTCATGATTCTCTGGTCGATCGTCCTGAAGGCTCCTCTCGAAGAACCCGCGAACCCCGGGGCCGCTCCGAATCCGGCGAAGGCGCCGTGGTACTTCCTCGGCCTTCAGGAGCTGCTCGTCTACTTCGACCCGTGGATGGCGGGCGTCGTCCTTCCCACGCTGATCATCGTGGGACTCATGGCGATCCCCTACATCGACACGAACCCGCGTGGGAACGGCTACTTCTCCTTCCGCGAGCGGAAGTGGGAAATCGTCATGTTCTGCTTCGGATTCATCATCCTGTGGGTCGTCCTGATCATCCTCGGGACGTTCCTCCGGGGCCCGAACTGGAACTTCTTCGGGCCCTACGAATACTGGGACCCGAACAAGCTCGTTCCGCTGAACAACGTGAGCGTCTCGGAGATCTTCTGGGTGAAGTGGCTGAAGACGGCGCTTCCGACGTTTTGGTTGAAGCGTGAGCTGCCCGGCATCCTTCTCGTGCTGCTCTATATGGGGGCGCTGCCGGGTCTTCTCGGCAAGACGCTCTTCAAGCGCTTCTACGAAAAGATGGGCACGGTGCGCTTCTTCGTGGGCGTGAACCTGTTTCTCATCATGTTCGCGGTGCCCATCAAGATGTACCTCCGGTGGATCTTCAACCTCAAGTACATCGTCAACATCCAGGAGTTCAGCTTCAACATCTAGCATGGCCAAAGCACCGCCGCCCGAACCGATCGATCACCACTACGACATCCGGAGGCTGACGAAGATCTTCGCGATCACGTCGATCCTCGTGCTGCCGGCGTTCGCGTGGATGACGTGGCAGGATTACGGGCGCGACTGGAAATCCTGGCAGAAGAAGTTCGTCGAGAACGACCGCAAGAGAACGCGCGCCGCCCTCCGGACGGCCTCCGAGAAGATCGACCCCGAGGCCGAGGAGAAATACCTCGAGCAAAAGCGCGAGGGCGCGCGCGAGGTGCGCCGGAACCGCACGGCGTTCTCGGAGGCCGAAGACAAGGTGCGGAAGACCGAGGGCGCCTGGTACGAGGCCGACCAGGATTTCCGTTTCAAGAAGGCCGAGATGGATACGGCGCGGTACGACTTCGAGACGCGCCGGAAGGAGAGCCCGAAGTCGGCCTCCACCGCCGCCGCCCGGAAGGACTACGAGCGGCTCAAGGCGGCATACGAGAGCAGCACGGTCGCCGAACAGTCCGCGCGCGCCGCGTGGGACACCGCGAAGGCCGGGCTCCTTGCGCTCGAGAAGACCCGGAACGACGCCGAGGAAGCGCTCGCGAAGCTGGACGCCGACTACGACCGCATCCGGGCGAAGCTCGGGACGCTTCGCCAGAACGACGCGTTCTATTTCGTGCGCAACGCGCCCATCGCGGACATGCTCGCTCCGTCCCTCAAGATCCAGCAGGTGCAGCTCGACGGGCTGTACAACGACGTCAACTTCCTGAAGAGCCAGCGCGTCGACCGGTGCGTCACCTGCCACATCGCGGCCGAGACCCGGGGGTTCGAGGACAAGGAGAAGTACCCCGAGTCCGTACTGAGGACGCACCCGCGCCTCGACCTCTTCGTCGACTCCAACTCGCCGCACCCGTACGCGACGTTTGGCTGCACGTCGTGCCACGGCGGACGCGACCGCGCGACCGACTTCACGCGCGCGGGCCACATGCCGAACGACTACGGGCGCTACGAAAAGCTCGCCGCCGAGCTCCACGAGGGGCGCGACGAGAAGGGGTTTCCGGTCGACGACGACGTCGTGAAGGAAGCCATGGACGAGACGCAGGCGGGCCGCTGGACGAAGGAGTACGACTGGGAGGTCGACAAGTACAACGACCTGCCGATGTACCCGATGAAGGCCGTGGAGGCCGGTTGCTTCCGCTGCCACAAGACCGATGCGGGGCACCCGAAGGCCGCGAAGCTCGATCAGGGCCGCAAGCTCATCGAGCAGCTTGGCTGCTGGAGCTGCCACAAGATGAAGGGCCTCGAGGAGCTGCCGCGCATCGGGCCGAACCTCTCGCGCGTCGCCTCGAAGACGACGCGCGAGTGGACGGCGCGATGGCTCGTCAACCCGCGGGCCTTTCGCAACAACACGAAGATGCCCCGCTTCTTCTACCTCGAGAATTTCGAAAGCGAGGCCGGGCACCGGCTCACGGACACGATGGTCGCGGGCGTCACGGCCTATCTCTTCGAGAAGTCCGGAAAGACGGAGTGGCCGGCGGTCGCGAAGGGGGACGCCGCCCGGGGCCAGCAGCTCTTCGAGAACGTGGGCTGTCAGGGCTGTCACGTGTCGGAGGTGGGCGCCGAACGACATGTGATGGACGGCTGGCGCCAGCACGGTCCGAACCTGATCGGGCTCTCCCAGAAGGTGTCGCCGGAGTGGCTCGCGGCCTGGCTGAAGAACCCGAAGGCCTACAACGCCGAGACGCGGATGCCGAACCTGCGCCTCCAGGACGACGAGATCGCGGATCTCGTGGCCTATCTCATGGCGCGGCCGGCGCAGCCCGAGTTCCAGCGCAGCCACGCGCCGAAGGCCGACGAGAAAGAGCGCGACGCACTCGTATACGACTACCTCACGCAGACGAAATCCGTCGTGGAGGCGAAAGCCGATGTCCTGAAGATGACGCCTCGCGAGAAGGACCTCTTCGTGGGCGAGAAAATCATCGCGCACTACGGGTGCTATGCCTGCCACGCGATTCCGGGATTCGAGAAGGCAAAGCCGATCGGTGTCGAGCTGTCCGAGTGGGGCAACAAGCCCGTTCATCTCCTCGACTTCGGTTTCCTCCACCTGCCCCACACGCGCGCCGACTGGTTCCAACAGAAGGCGGGTGAGCCGCGTTCCTTCGATCGCGAGAAGGTGAAGTCGTTCCAGGAGAAGTCGCGCATGCCGCAGTTCTCCCTCTCGCCGGCGGAGATCGAAGCCGTGGAGACCGCGGTCCTCGGGATGCAGAAGGACGACATGGCCGACGCGCTCAAGGTGGAAGCCACGGGCCCCCGCGCGGCGGTCGAGGCCGGACGCCGCATCGTGAAGGATTACAACTGCCAGGGCTGCCATATTCTCGAGGACAAGGGCGGGCAGATCCGCGAGGCGCTGACGGCGAACAAGATCGACCTCGCGCTCGCGCCGCCCAACATCAAAGGCGAAGGCGCCAAGGTGCAGAGCGACTGGCTCTTCTCCTTCCTGCATGCCCCGCGTTCGGGCCAAATCCGGCCGTGGTTGAAGGTGCGGATGCCGACGTTCCCATTCAACCCGGACCAGCTCAACGCGCTGACGTCGTATTTTGCGTTGCTCGACAAGGCGCGCTACCCGTTCGAGGACCGTGTCGAGGGACTCGACGAGCGTTCCCGCACGGCGGGGGCGAAGACGTTCGAGGCGCTCAAGTGCGCCCAGTGCCACCCGACGTCCGAGGACGCGTTCGCGCTCGCGATCAAGGCGGGCAAGACTCCGGCGGACCTCGCACCCATTCTCGCGGCCGCGCACAACCGGCTCCGGTACGAGTGGGTCGCGGACTGGATCAAGCGGCCAGAGGAGTGGATGCCGGGCACGCGGATGCCCACGAACTTCCCGAAGATGGACGACGGTCCGGGCAAGCCCGAGAAGCGCATCTCGCCGCTCGCCCCCGCCCTCGATTCTCCGGCGTTCGCAGGTTTCAAGAAGGATCTCGTCGCGATCTGGGGTTCCGAGGCGGAGGCGAAGGCCTACATCAGCGATCCCGACCGCGTCACGAAGGCGCTCCGCGACCACGTCTGGTCGCTCGGCAACGACTTCCTGACGGTGCCCCAGGCGCCGAAAAAGCGGGCGACGACTGTCGTCGCGTCGCACTGAATAGGAAGACCCGTGCGCTTCGTGCACGCGTCACTGCTTCTCGGATCGTTATTTTTTTTCTTAGAAGGAAAAAGGGGAGAAGCGGATGCTCCCTCTTCACCTTTTAGGAAATCCTCCAGCGCCGCTGCCCCCGCTGCGAAGCAGGAGGCAAGAGACGGGGTCTTCGGCAAAGTCTCTCTCTCCGGTCCCGTCCCGAAGCTCGCGGCTCGGCCCGTGAACGCGGACGCCGCCGTGTGCGGGCGCACCGACCGCCCAAGCCCGTCGCTCGTCCTCTCGAAGGACAAGGGCCTCGCGAACGCCGTCGTGTGGCTGGAAGGAGCGAAGGGCCTCGCGCCGCCGAAGGGCCCGTTCCGGCTCGACCAGAAGAACTGCCTCTTCGCGCCTTACGTGCAGATCGTGTCGAAGGGCGCGCCGGTCGTGTTCGGCAACTCCGACGCGGTCCTACACAACGTCCATGCCGCCACGGCGGGCTCGGCGCTGATCTTCAACAAGGCGATCCCGACCAAGGGACAGACGTTCACGGAGACGTTCACCGAACCGGGTCTCGTGCGCGTGAAGTGCGACATCCACACGTGGATGACGGCATGGCTGTTCGTGGCCGACACGCCGTACGCGGCGGTGACCGACGCGGAGGGCCGCTACGCGTTTCACGGCGTTTCGCAGGGCACCTACCCGCTCCACGCGTGGCACGAGCTCCTGGGCGAGAAGATCCGGTCCGTCGTCGTGCCCGCGAACGGCGTCGCGCGGGCCGACGTCACGCTGTCACTGGCGGATTGACCGGCTGAATTCCGCGACGAAGGAGCGGGCTTCCGGCTTGCTCCAGTCGGCCGCTCCCACGAGCTGCTTCACGATCTCGCCGGACGGCGCGATGAAGAACGTTTCGGGATACCCGGTCACGCCGTAGCGGCCGGCAATCGTGCCCTTCGGGTCCAGGGCGACCGGCAGGCCCGCGATTCCGTGGTCCTTCAGCCACGTGTCGACGACGTTCCAATCCTCGTCCACCGAGACGGCCAGGAAGTCGACGCGCGTGTCGCCCTTTATGTCGGCGACGAATTTCACGAGCTCGGGCATCTCGGCGCGGCAGGGAGCGCACCACGTCGCCCAGAAGTGCAGGATCAGCCCCTTGCCGGCCTGTGCGGCGAGATCGCGGCGGGCGCCGTTCCTTTCGAGGACGAGTTGCGGCCCCGCGGGAACGGTGCGCTTCGCGGCGGTCGCCTGCGCCCGGCCGGGCACGGGTGTGGCCGGCTGAATCAGCGCATCCTTCGCGAAGAAGGCGGCCACCGCGGCCGCGAGAGCCGCAGCGACGAGGACGGCGGTCGTGCGCTTCGAGTCGCTCATGCGCGTGCCGCGCTGCTGGTGGGGAGAGTCATGGGCTCGGACAGGATACCGAGTCGCGAAAGTGGCCAATCGTAGACGACGGGGTCTTCGGGATTCAGAAGGCGCAGCCAGCCTGTCGCCTCTCGCGACGCGGCGAGGTCCGCGGTCCTGCGGCGCGTGAGACCGATCCGGCGCGAGATGCGGTGCACGTGGACGTCCATCGGCAGGAGGAGGCGCGCGGGCGTGAAGCGCCCTCCCGTCCAGAGGCCGAGGTCGAAACCCTCCGTCCGGATCATCCAGCGGAGGAACAGGTGCGAGCGCTTGCACGCGGAGCCGGAGGAGGGGGAGGGGAGAAGAAAACGCACGCCGCGAGAGATTGGCTTCGGAGAGGAGGAGAAATTCAAGAGATTTCTTTGAAAGGAAGAAAGGGCGGCGACGTAGTCCTCGCCGCCGGCGCATTCTTCGTCGCCCGCCGCGAACAGGGCGCCCAGAGACCCGTGCGTCTCCCGAGCTCTCTTCACCATTCTAAGAAAATCTTCGACGTCCGACCCTGTCACCCACCGATGCACGAAACGCTTCAGCGCCGGGATGTGTCTCTCGTCCCACCCTTCGAGGAATTCCGATGGCCTCGGTCCCAGCACCGCGAGAACGCGCGAGACCGAGGTCTGGATCGACGCGACGCGGCCGAACGCGAGGGAGGCCGAGAGAAACGCGACGACCTCGCGATCCGCCGAATCGGGGAACTGGTGGGCAAAGACGAGCGGGTCCGAATCGAGGCGGCGGGAGCGCCACTCGCTCCTGAGAGCCTCGAGGCGCTCGCCGAGGAGGGTGAGGTCCCGGGGGCCGCCCGTGCGCCGTCTCATGGGCCTACGCTAGCATCCCCCGAGTGAGCCCGCGACGCCCCGGCAAGGAGGCTCCTCCTCCGCCCGAAAAAAAACCCGACTCGAGCCGGACGATTCTCGTCGGCGTCTACGGGCGCGAGATCCCGAAGGAAATGGCCGAGGACCAGCTCGACGAGCTGGAGCGCCTCGTCGAGACGGCGGGCGGCCGGGTCGTCGCGCGCGCGCTCCAGGAGCGCCGCGGGCCCGACCCCGCCACGTACGTCGGCTCGGGCAAGGTCGAGGAGATCGCCGAGGCGGCGCGCGCCCAGAACGTCGGCTGGACGGTCTTCGACGACGAGCTCACGCCCACGCAGGCGCGGAATCTCGACGAGAAGCTGCCGACGCAGGTGCTCGACCGCGCGGGCGTCATCCTGCGCATCTTCGCGGCCCGCGCGCGCTCCCGGGAAGCCATGACGCAGGTCGAGCTCGCGCGGCTCCAGTACGAGCTTCCGCGCCTCGCGGGGCCGGCTCATGGCCTCGCCCAGCAGCGGGGCGGCGGCGCGTTCCGGGGCGGCGCGGGTGAGCGCAAGATCGAGCTGGACCGCCGCCGCGTGCGCACGCGGATCGCGCGGCTCAAGGAAGACCTCAAGGCGATCGAGACGCAGCGCGACGTGAGGCGGAAGGGGCTCAAGCGCGTCGCGACAGTCTCGCTCGTCGGCTATACGAACGCGGGAAAGACGACTCTTTTCAATCGCCTCACGGCGTCGAAAGAGTTCGCCGAAGACCGCCTCTTCGCCACGCTCGACCCGAGGCACGCGCGGCTCCACGGCGTCGGCGGGCGCGCGATCGTGCTCGCCGACACGGTCGGCTTCCTCCGCAAGCTCCCGCACACGCTCGTGGCGTCGTTCAAGTCCACTCTCGCCGAGGTCAAGGACGCGGACCTTCTCGTCCACGTCGTGGACGCGTCTTCCCTGCAGGCGTCCGAACAGCGGGCTGTTGCCGAGGAAGTGATCGCGGGCTTCGGAGTGGAGAAGAGACGCATCCTCCTCGCATACAACAAGACGGACCGCCCGCATGCGGGCGCGCTCGACGCTGACGCCATCCGGATCTCCGCCGCCACAGGAGAGGGCCTCCCGGAGCTCAAGGAGGCGATCGTCGCGCGGCTGACGGCTCTCGGCTCCAGGATGCCGTTCTACGGATCCGGGAATGACGCCGGCTGAGGGCTCGAGTCTCCTCAGCCCGCGCGCGGAGCGGTTGGCCGCGGCGGGCTTTCTCGTTCTCGCGGCGCTTCTCGCCGTGACGGCCCTCCTCACGGACAGCGCGACGATCGACGAGGTCATACATCTGCCGGCCGGTATCGTCCACATGAAGACGGGAGACATGCGCCTCGCGCCAGACCATCCTCCCCTCGGCAGACTGTGGGCGGCGCTTCCTTCAGCGTTCCTTCCCGTCGTGCTGCCGGACACGGACCGTGAGGCCTTCCGGGCAGGCGAGTTCGTCGCGGTGGGCCGCGAAGTTCTCGAGGGGAATCCCCGCCTTCCGCTGCTCACGCTCGGGCGTCTCATGGTCGTCGCGCTTCTTCTCGTGCTTCTCGTTCTCGTGCGCGCCGCCGCGCGCGGTCTTTTCGGCCCGGACGCGGGGCTCCTCGCGCTCGCGGTGGCCTCCCTGTCGCCGTCGCTGCTCGCGCACGGACATCTCGTGACGACGGACCTGCCGGCGGCCCTTCTTTTTCTCGCGGTGCTCCTGGCGTTCGCTCGCCTCGGCGAGCGTCTTTCTGCGGGCCGACTCGCCGTGGCGGCCCTGCTCCTCTCTGCGCTCGTCCTCACGAAATATTCGTGGCCCATCGTCCTCCCGGCTCTTCTCGCGATGGGTGTGCTCGCCGCCGTCTCGCGCGGTGTGCGCGTCGTCTCGCTCGCCGGGGTCGCACTCGTTTGTGGACTTGTCGTCTGGGGAGCCGTCTGGGCGTGCTACGACTTCAGGTTCTCGCCCTTCCGCGGTCCGCGCGCCGTCGAGGCACGCATGCACGCCCCCATTCAGAGGGGGCTCCCCGCGGTGACGAGCCAAGCGGAGGCATGGGCGACGGTCCTCAGGGATTCCTGGGGCAAGCCCTACACGGGGCCCACTGCGGGTTTCGTGCGGTGGGCCAGGCAGCATCGGGTGCTGCCGGAGGCCTGGATTTACGGCGTCATGCTTCTCAAGAGGTCGTCATACCCTCGCACGGCCTTCTTTCACGGTGAGATCGGGTTCGGATGGGCGGCGTATTTCCCGGTCGCGTTTCTCGTCAAGTCTCCGCTTCCCGAGCTCCTCCTCGGCGCGCTCGGGCTCGCGGCGATCGTGGCGCGGCGAGCCCTGCCGCGCGACCCTCTTCTCGCGTCAGGTCTCCTTGTCTTCGCCCTGTCGTACGGCGTCTTCGCGGTTCTTCAGGCGTTGAACATCGGCGAGCGCCACCTCTTGCCGCTTCACCCGATTCTCGCCGTGGCAGCGGGGGCGGGCGCGGCGTGGGCCCGGGTCCGGTGGGGGAAGGCGCTCCTCCTCGCCCTCGTCCTCTGGCTGGGCGTGGAAGTAGCTCTCGTCCATCCGAACGAGCTCGGCTACTTCAACGAGACGGTGGGTGGCTGGAGGAACGGCTCCCGGTGGCTCGCGGACAGCAACGTCGACTGGGGTCAGGACCTCGCGCGCCTTGCCCGCTGGACGAAGAAGAATGGTAATCCGGAGGTCAAGCTCGCTTACTTCGGCGCCGCGGACCCGCGGGGACTCGTCCCCAACGCCACGAACCTCACGAGCTCGTATCCGTTCGGCGAGCCCGCGCTCCTGACTCCCGGCGTCTACGTCGTGAGCGTGAACCAGCTCATCGGGCTCTTCATTCCGATCGCGCGCGACGACTTCTGGGAGAAGCCCGCGACCGGGGACTGGTACAAGAGCCGCTGGGAGATGGCGCGCCGGTCCGGCTTCGCGCGCCCGCCGGGACTCGTCGGCCGGGAGGCGGGGGCGTGGGATGCGTTCGAGGCGGCCGAGAGGGGCCGCCTCTTCCGCGCCCTTCGGGGGCGCGCGCCGGATGACTTCATCGGGACGTCGCTGCGCGTCTACCGCCTTTCGCAGGCCGACCTCGACGCGATCCTGCCGCCATGACTTCGTAATACGATCCGTGGAGTCTTGGAGGAAATGCCATGAGCGCACCCACCGATTACCGCCAGCGCGGCCAGGCCGTCTGGCTGGACAGCATTTCCTCGAAGATGATCCACTCAGGACGGCTGTCGTCGTGGATCGAAGCCGGCTCGATCTACGGCGTGACGTCGAATCCGACGATCTTTGGGCAGGCCATCGTGAAGAACGAGGGCGACTACAACGCCGGCATCGAGCGTCTGGCGCGGGACGGGAAGGATGCCTTCACGATCTACGACGCGCTCACGCGCAAGGACATCGGAGAGGGCGCGGACGCGTTCCGGGCGCTGCACGAGAAGAACCCCGTCGACGGATGGATCTCTCTCGAGGTCCTGCCCTCGCTCGCGGGCGACACGGAGAAGACCGTGGCCGAAGCGAAGAGGCTCGCGGGTGCTCTCGCCCGCCCGAACGTATTCATCAAGGTGCCCGCGACGCCCGCGTGCATCCCTGCGATCCGCCGCCTCATCGGCGAGGGGATCTCGATCAACGTGACGCTCATGTTCAACCGCAAACACTACCGGGACGTCGCGAGTGCTTACGTCGACGGCCTTTCGGACTTCGCGGCGAAGGGGGGAGACCTCTCGCGCGTCCATTCGGTCGCGTCGTTCTTCGTCTCCCGGGTCGACACGCTCATCGACAAGCGTCTCGATGAGAAGGCCGCGAAGGCCTCCGGCCCGGAAAAGGCCCGCCTCGAGAGCCTGCGCGGAAAGGCGGGCCTCGCGAGCTCCAGGGTCGTCTACGAGGACTTTCGCGCCAGCTTTGCCGCCGAGCGCTTTCTCGCGCTGCGGGGGAGGGGTGGGCGGGTCCAGCGCCCCCTCTGGGCGTCCACCGGCACGAAGAACCCGGCTTACTCCGACCTTCTGTACGTCGAGAACCTCGTCGGGCCCGACACCGTGAACACGATGCCTGAAAAGACTCTCGAAGCGCTTCTCGATCACGGGAGGACGCCGGGCGACACCGTGACGGAGGGCGTGCCCGCCGCTCGTCAGACGCTCGACGACCTCCGCGCCGTCGGGATCGACGTCGAGGCGGTTGGAGAAGAGCTCCAGAAAGACGGCGTCGTCCTATTCGAGAAGTCCTATGTCGAGCTTCTCCAGGCGATCGAGACGCGCCGCGCCGAGGCTTTGAAAAGGTCTCAGGGGGTGATGGAGTGATCCTCGGGAACTTCGAGGCCCCGGAACTCACCGATGCGGAAGTCGCGAGGCTCGCCGCGCTCGGCGTCCGGGCGCGTGCCGACATCCTGAAGATGACGACGCTCGCCGCTTCGGGCCACCCCGGCGGATCGATGTCGTCGATCGACTTCGAGCTCGTCCTCTGGGGCTTCGCGAACTGTGATCCGAAGAATCCCTTCGCGGAAGAGCGCGACCGCGTCGTCATCAGCCATGGACACACGTCGCCGGCCGCGTATGCGGCGCTCGCGCACCTCGGGTGGTTCGACCCGTCGCTTCCGCTCCTCGGGTTCCGCCGCGGCGGCTCGCCGTTCGAGGGGCACGTGGAGAGGGACGTGCCCGGGATCGACTGGGGCACGGGCAACCTCGGGCAGGGCCTCTCGGCGGCCGTCGGCTTCGCGCTTGCGGCGCGGATCAAGGGGAACGGCGCGAAGGTGTTCTGCGCGATGGGGGACGGCGAGCAGCAGAAGGGCCAGCTCTCGGAGGCGCGGCGCTACGCGGTGAAGTTCTCTCTCACGAATCTCGTCGCCCTTCTCGACTGGAACCGCGTCCAGCTCTCGGGGACGAACGACGAGATCCTCAAGCAGGACATCGTGGCGGACTGGAAGGCCGACGGCTGGGCGGTGATTGAGGTCGACGGCCACGACGTCCGCGCCGTGTACCGAGCGGTGCGCGCGGCGCTTCGCGCGGCGGTCCCGACGCTCGTGGCTTGCCATACGGTCATGTCCAAGGGCGTCCCCTTCATGGAGAAGGACGGCTACAAGTGGCACGGAGCCGCTCTCTCTCCCGACAAGTGCAAAGAAGCGCTCGCGATCCTCGGTGCCGAGGACGACCTCGACCACTGGACGCTCGAGCGGAAGAAGTCCGCACCCGACTGGCACGCGGCGCTTCCGCGGCGCCCCGTAGAGACCGTCGTCCTCCCGTCCCAGGGGGCACCGCGAACGTACACGACCGAGAAGACGTCCGACAACCGCGGAGCGTTCGGGGCCGCGCTCGAGGATCTTGGCGCGATTTCGGGAGGAGTCCCGATGGCGGTCCTCGACTGCGATCTCCTGAAGTCCACGAAGACCGATCTCTTTGCCGCGAAGTTCCCGAAGAGTTTTTTCCAGGGCGGCATCGCCGAGCACCACACCGCGGTCCTCGCGGGCGCGCTGTCGGTGGCGGGGATCGCGGCCTGGTGGGGCGAGTTCGGAATGTTCGGCGTGGCCGAGGCCTACAATCAGCAGCGTCTCAACGACATCAACGCGTCGAACGTCAAGCTCGCGGTGACGCACTCGGGCATCGACGTCGGCGAGGACGGCAAGACGCACCACTCGATCGACTATTTCGCTCTCCTCAACTCGACGTTCGGGTGGAAGGTGTTCACCCCGGGCGATCCGAACCAGACGGATCGCATCACACGCTGGATGGCGACCCACCGCGGCAACCACGCGCTCGTCATGGGGCGCTCGAAATTTCCGGTCGCCCTGAAGGAGGACGGCGCGCCCTTCTTCGCGGGCGACTACGCGTTCGACCCCGCGAAGGCCGACCACCTGCGCGACGGGTCGGGCGTGTCGCTCGTTTGCGCGGGAAACATGCTGCCCTACGCCATGGACGCGTGGAACGCGCTCGCGAAGGAAGGGACCCGCGTGGATCTCGTCTCCGTCGCGGCGTGGAGCGACCTTTCAGACGCGGACCTCGAGCACATCGCGCGGCACGGCCGCGTCGTCACGGTCGAGGACCACAACCCGAAGACCGGCCTCGGAACCTGGATCCAGGCGCGGCTCAACGACCTCGGGTTCGCGGCGCGCGTCCGGAAGATGGGCGTCACCTTCTACTCGTCCTCGGGTCCCGCGAAGGAGCTGTACGCGCTGATGGGACTCGACGGGCCCGCGATCGCAGCCGTGGTCCGGCGCGTCCTGTCGTCGAAGAGCGGGATGGAAAGGTCCGCATGAGCAGCGCAATCTCGACCGACCCCGCGACGATCGTCATCTTCGGAGGCTCGGGCGACCTCAGCAAGAGGAAGCTCGTCCCCGCGCTCTTCGAGCTCCACTCGGAGAAGCAGCTTCCGCCGGCGACGGCGATCGTGGGCTACGCGAGGACAGGCGAATCGGACGAGTCGTACCGCGCCGAGATGAAGGCCGCGGTCACCGAGTTCGCCCGCAAGAAACCCGTCGACGAGGCGGACTGGAATGCGTTCGCGTCCCGCCTCTATTTCTTCAGGGGCGACTTGAAGATCCCGAAGAATTACTTGGACCTCAAGATCCGGCTCGAGACGATCGAGAAGGAGCGCGGCCTTCCCGGCAATCGCATTTTCTATCTCGCGATCCCGCCGTCGGTGATCGGCGACGTCGTGAACAATCTCGGCCAGGCGGGGTTCGTGTACCGGGTGGACGGCGGCCCGTGGTCGCGGGTCATCGTGGAGAAGCCGTTCGGGCGCGACCTCGAGACCGCGCGCGCCCTGAACGAGGAGCTGGCTCAGGTCTTCCGCGAACGGCAGATCTTCCGTATCGACCACTACCTCGGCAAGGAGACGACGCAGAACATCCTCGTCCTGAGGCTCGGGAACGGCATCTTCGAGCCGCTCTGGAACCGCCGCTACGTCGACCACGTCCAGATCACGGTTGCCGAATCGATCGGCGTCGAGAACCGTGGGAAGTTTTACGAAGAAGCGGGCGTTCTCCGCGACATCATCCAGAATCACGTGCTGCAGCTCCTCTGTCTCGTCGCGATGGAGCCGCCGGTGGCCTTCGATCCGAATGCCGTGCGCGATGAAAAAGTGAAAGTGCTCCGTTCGATCCAGCCGCAGTCCGCCGAGGAGATCCTGCACGACAGCGTGCGCGGACAGTACGGTCCGGGTGCCGTGGACGGTCAGACCGTCGTCGGCTACCGGCAGGAGAAGGACGTAAACCCGATGTCGCTCCGCGAGACGTACGCGGCCTGGAAGGTGCAGATCGAGAACTGGCGCTGGGCGGGCGTGCCGTTCTACCTCCGTGCGGGCAAGCGGCTGCAGAAACGCGTCACGGAGATCGCGATCCAGTTCAAGACGCCGCCCATCGCGCTCTTCCGCAGAGTCGGCGTCCTCCGGCAGGAACCGAACGTCCTCGTCCTCAGAATCCAGCCCGACGAAGGCGTCGCGCTGAAGTTCGGCGCGAAGGCGCCCGGGCCGGTCACGAAGGTCGACCCCGTGACGATGGACTTCCGTTACAGCGAGTTCTTCGGCGCGTCGCAACCGGAGGCATACGAGAGGCTCCTCATGGACGCCATTCACGGGGATTCCACTCTCTTCGCGAGGCGGGACGAGGTCGAGGCGGCTTGGGAGCACGTGACGCCCCTCCTCGACGTCTGGCGCGACAATCCGCCCCTCGATCACCCGAACTACGAAGCGGGCACCTGGGGGCCGGACGCGTCCGTCGCGCTCCTCGCGAGGGATGGGAGGCGCTGGCGCAGGCCGTGAGGGAGGTTCTCGCCTTTGCCACAGCCGACGACGTCGCGGACGCCGCGGCCTTCCTCTTCGTGAATCTCGCGGCGCAGGCGGTCCGAGACCGCGGAGCGTTCTACGTGGCCCTGGCGGGCGGCACGACGCCTCTCTCCTGCTACCGGCTTCTCTCCGCGCCGCTGATTTCCTCGCGGGTCGATTGGGAGAAGACGCAGGTTTTCTTCGGAGACGAAAGGTGCGTGCCGGAGGGTCACCCGGACCGGAATGACGACGCCGCTGCGGTCGCGCTCCTGAACCACGTTTCCATTCCGGGAAAGAACATCCACCGCGTCCCCGCGACGGAACGGGACGGCGCCGAGCGTTACGAATCCGAAATCCGGGGTGCGTTTTCGATTTTCTCTCCCTCTTCCGACAAGGGAGTCCCCCGCTTCGATCTCGTGTTCCTCGGCATGGGAGCGGACGGCCACACGGCCTCGCTGTTTCCGGGGCGGGCGTCTCTCGATGAGACTCAGCGGCTCGTCCTGCGTGTCGACGACGCTCCGAAGCCTCCGCCCTGCCGCGTGACGTTCACGCTGCCGATCGTGAACGCAGCACGGCACGTGGCTCTTCTCGTCACGGGGAAGGAGAAGGCGGCGGCGCTGTCCCGGGTCCTTCTCGAGGACGCGGCGCTGCCCGCGGCGCGCGTGCGTCCCCCCTCGGGGATGCTGACGATTCTCGCGGACGCCGCGGCGGCTTCGGTTTCGCGCAAGCCGCCGGCGCCGCCGACGGCCGGGAGCCCCCGTTGATTCTCGCGGGCGACATCGGCGGCACCAACGTCCGCCTCGCCCTCTTCGAGATCGAGGGCGGCAGGCTCGTGGCAAAGGACGAAAGGACGTTCCGGAGCCGCGATTTCTCCGGGCTCGAGCAGCCCGTGGAGGAATTCCTGGCCGGGCGCGCGGTGTCCGCGGCGGGCTTCGGCGTCGCCGGCCCCGTGCGCAACGGGCGCTCCGAGGCCACCAATCTTTCCTGGGTCGTCGACGCCGCCGCCCTTGCGCGGCGGCTGTCGCTTCCGCGCGTGGCTCTCGTGAACGACCTCTTCGCAAACGCGGCCGGCCTCGGCGAGCTCTCACCCTCCGACTTCGCCGTCGTGAACGCGGGGACGGAGAATTCCGACGGGAACGCCGCCCTCATCTCCGCAGGAACGGGCCTTGGCGAGGCGTACCTCGTGCGTTTGAACGGCCGCTTCTGGCCGCAGGCTTCCGAGGGCGGACACGCGTCGTTCGCGCCGCGGAACGCGGTCGAGATCGACCTCCTCCGCCACCTCGAGACAAAGTGGGGCCACGTTTCCTTCGAGCGAATCCTCTCGGGCCCCGGCCTCGCGGCGCTCTACGCCTTCGAGAGGGCCCGCTCGGGCGAGAGCGAGCCCGGCTGGCTCGCCGAGGAAATTGCCCGGGCGGGCGATCCCGCGCCCGCCGTGACCGCGGCGGGACTCTCCGGGAGGGACGCCGTGGCCGAGCGGACCGTCGAGCGCTTCGTTTCGATCTACGGCGGCGAGGCGGGGAATCTCGCGCTCAAGGTACTCGCGACCGGCGGCCTTTTCGTCGGCGGCGGGATCGCGCCGAAGATACTGCCGCGGATGCTGGACGGGACGTTTTTCGGAGGCTTCTGCGACAAGGGGCGGCTCGCGCCGCTCCTCGCGAAAATTCCGGTTCGCGTCGTGACGAACGACCGCTGCGCGCTTCTGGGCGCGGCGCGCTCGGGAGCGGAGGCGGCTTCATGATGGGGACGAGCGATGACTAAGATCGGGACGCAGCTCCATCGATTTCTCTTCGAGACCGAACGGCAGATCCCGCAGGCGACGGGCGAGCTTTCGGCGCTCCTCTCGCAGCTCGCATTCGCCGGCAAGAGGATCAGCCGCATCCTGTCCTCGGCCGGCCTGACGGACGTCCTCGGTGCGTCCGGGGAGATCAACGTCCAGGGCGAGCAGCAGCAGAAGCTCGACGCGCTCGCGAACGAGATCTTCCTCGATGCCTTCGCCTACGGCCAGCTCGTCCCGACCGTCGTCACGGAGGAAATGGACCTTCCGGCCCACCTCCCGGAGAACGTCGAATCCGGCAAGTACATCGTCTTCCTCGACCCGCTCGACGGCTCCTCGAATCTCGACGTGAACGCCGGTGTCGGGTCGATCTTTTCGGTGAGGCGCCTCTCCGGACGCGGCGAGGTGAAGTCCGAAACCGAGCTCATGGCCCGCATCTCTCAGGAGCAGGTCGTTGCGGGCTACTTCCTGTATGGCCCGTCCACGACGCTCGTCTACACGGAGGGGCGCACGGTCCACGGCTTCACCTTGGATCCCGGCATCGGTGAGTTCCTCCTCTCGCACCACGAGATCCGCATCCCGGACCACGGGCCGTATTACGGCGCGAACGAGGGCACCGTGCACGACTGGGAGAGCGGACCGCGCCGATTCCTCGAGTGGGTGCGCGAGAGCGACCCCGCGACGGGGCGCCCGTACTCGACGCGCTACTCGGGCGCGCTCGTGTCGGACTTTCACCGCATCGTTCTCAAGGGTGGGATCTACATGTATCCGGCTACCGGGAAGAGCCCGAAGGGAAAGATCCGTCTCATGTACGAGGCGGCCCCGCTCGCGCTCGTCGCCGAGGCCGCGGGCGGCGCTGCCAGCGACGGCCGGCGGCGCATCCTCGACATCCACCCCACGCGGAACCACGAGAGGACGCCGATCTACCTGGGCTCGAAGGGTGACGTGGCGCGTGTCGACGCGTACGTCGCCTCCGCGGGCCCGCGATAGACTTCGGCACGGAAGAAGATTTCTTCGAAAGGAAGAGAGAGTCCGATGCGCATCTCGACGATGTTTCTGGCGTGCTCCATGACCCTGTCTCTCGCGCTCCCCACCTCTGCCGACGAGAAAACCACACCGGCCGCGCCCGCCGCCGCCGCGGACAAGAAGGAGTCGAAGATGAAGACGACACCCTCGGGTCTCCAGTACGAGGACGCCGTGCTCGGAACAGGGGCCTCGCCAAAGACAGGACAGACCTGCGTCATGCACTACACGGGCTGGCTCTTCGAGAACAAGACGAAGGGCAAGAAATTCGATAGCTCGCTCGACCGCGGGCAGCCGTTCGAGTTTCCGATCGGACAAGGCCGCGTCATCCAGGGCTGGGACGAAGGCGTCGCCACGATGAAGGTCGGCGGAAAGCGCACCCTCGTAATCCCGCCTTCCATCGGTTACGGGGCCCGGGGCGCTGGCGGCGTCATCCCGCCGAACGCGACTCTGCTCTTCGAGGTCGAGCTCCTCGGCGTGAAGTAACCCTGCTTCCCCCCGGCTAGTGCAGGGGAATCAGGGTTTCCCGCCTGAAGTACTCCTAAATTACGCTTGCGGGGCTCTCCCCGCGGAGGGTTTCCATGCAGAGCCCCGTGAAGCGTGTCGTCATTCTTGGTGCCGCCGGCCGCGACTTCCACGACTTCAACACGGTTTTCCGCGACAAGCCGGACAACAAGGTCGTCGCCTTCACGGCGACGCAGATTCCGGGAATCGACGCGCGCCGGTATCCCGCCGCGCTCGCGGGCTCCCTCTACCCGGACGGGATCCCGATCGTCCCCGAGGACGGCCTCGAGGACCTCATCCGCAGGGAGAAGATCGACCTCTGCGTCTTCTCGTACTCGGACGTCGCACACACGCAGGTCATGCACATCGCCTCGCGAGTGGTCGCGGCGGGCGCGGATTTCCTCCTCCTTGGCGCGGATCGGACGATGCTCAAGTCGAAGGTCCCCGTCATCGCCGTCACGGCGGTCCGCACCGGCGCGGGCAAGAGCCAGACGACGCGCTACCTCTCGCGCATCCTCAAGGAGCAGGGGCTCAAGGCGGTCGCCGTCCGCCACCCGATGCCCTACGGCGACCTTGCGGCACAGGCCTGTCAACGCTTCGCGACCTACGCGGACCTCGACAAGGAGAAGTGCACGATCGAGGAGCGCGAGGAGTACGAGCCCCACCTCGACAACGGTTTCGTCGTCTACGCGGGCGTCGACTACGAGAAGATCCTCCGCCGTGCGGAGGCCGAGGCCGACGTGATCCTCTGGGACGGCGGGAACAACGACCTGCCGTTCTACGTTCCCGACCTCCACATCTGCATCGCGGACCCGCACCGGCCCGGCCACGAGACCGCGTACCACCCCGGCGAGGCAAACTTCCGTCGCGCCGACGTCATCCTCATCAACAAGTGCGATACGGCCGACGAGGGCAACATCCACGCGGTCGAGTTGGCGGCCGCGAAGCTGAATCCGAAGGCGAGGGTCCTGCGCGCGGACTCGCCGGTCGTCTGCGAGCACCCCGAGCTCGTCCGCGGCAAGCGGGCTCTGGTCGTCGAGGACGGCCCGACGCTCACCCACGGAGGCATGAGCTTCGGTGCCGGCCTCGTGGCGGCGAAGAAGGCCGGCGCAGCGCAGATCGTCGACCCGCAGCCTTACGCGGTCGGCTCGATCGAGGCGACGTACCGGAAGTACCCGAACGCGGCGGGGATCCTGCCCGCGATGGGCTACAGCGACACGCAGGTGGCCGAGCTCGCCGAGACGATCGCCCGGACGCCGTGTGACGTCGTCGTCGTCGGGACGCCGATCGATTTGACCCGCGTCGTCAAGCTTTCGAAGCAGGCCGTGCGTGTGCACTACGAGCTCCGGGAAATCCAGCCGGGCCGTCTCGCGGAAGAGCTCGCGAGGGTCGTCCCGGTCGCGGCCGGAGGAGTGCGGTAGCCGTTACTTTATAGTCCCGCGCGATGCTTCTCCTTTCCCGCACGATCCATTTCAATGCGGCCCACCGCCTTTTCAATACGCAGAAGAGCGAAGAGTGGAACCGCGCGACGTACGGGGACGCCTCGAATCTCGCGGGCTACGGGCACAACTACACGCTCGATGTGTCCGTGGCGGGCGCCCCAGATGCGGAGTCGTCGATGATCGTGAACCTCACGGACCTCGATCGCATCCTCAAAGAGGAGGTCGATCGGCCGCTCGACCACCACAACCTGAATCACGAGATCCCCGAGTTCCGGACGCGCGTTCCCACGGCCGAGAATCTCGCGCGGTGGATCTGGGAGCGCGTCGCAGCGCGCATCGAAAAGGAGCGCTGGCCCTGCCGGCTCGCGGCGTTGAAGCTCACCGTCACGCCCACGTTTTCGGTCGAATTGGTTTCGGAAGGGAAAGAGAAGACTTCTTAGAAGGGGTGCCTTCTTCTCTCTCTCTTCCGAAAACTCAAATGTTCTTTTGCGCCTGCGACGCGTGCCGCGACCTCGATCGCCTCGCGCCCCCACGCGACCTCAGCTGGAGCGTGGGCGTCGGACGAGAAGACGATCGGGACGCCTGCCGCGACGAGGCTCCTGAGGAGCGGGGGAGCGGGGTACTCCTCGCCGACGGCCTTCCGGAGGCCGGCGCTCGAGACCTCGATGGCCACGCCTGCCCGCCGCGTGGCGTCGACCGCCGCGGCCTCCGCGTCGGCGACCTCATGCGGCATCCGGTGGCCGAACTTCTTCGGGAGGTCGAAGTGCGTGAGGACGTCGAAGAGGCCCGTCGCGGCGGCCTTGCCGATCAGTCGGTAGTACTCGCGCCAGAGCGTCGCCGTGCCTTCACGTTCATGCCGCGCCCCGGACCCTGGCGCGTCGATCCAGTCGCCCGCGACCCAGTGGACCGACCCGAGGACGACGTCCCAGTCGTGGGCGCGGAGGATCTCCTCGAGGGCGGCCTCGTGGCCCACGGCGTAGTCGGCCTCGAGGCCGAGGAGCACGTCGATCCGGCCCGCGAACTCCTCGCGAAGCGCGCGGACTTCCTCAACGTAGCCGGGCAGCTCGGCGCGGGTCATCGCAATGCAAGGATCGGGATCTTCGCCGGGCAGAAAATACAGGGGAATGTGATCCGTGAAGGCAATCTCCGACAGTCCGCGGGAGAGTGCCGCGATAACGTATTCCCGCGTGGCGCCGCCGGCGTGGCCGCAGCGCGCCGTGTGGACGTGGTAATCCGTCTGGTACGCGTCCTGCATTACTTCCGGCATCATCGACGAACCGCCCGTCGAGTGTAGTCTTTGGGGCAGAGGGGATGACATGGCGATCCGGATCAACCGCGTTTACACCCGGGGAGGCGATTCCGGCGAGACGAGCCTCGTGGGAGGACAGCGGATCGCGAAGGACGCGATCCGCATCGAGAGTTACGGGACCGTGGACGAGCTCAACGCCATTCTCGGGCTCGCGCGGACCGCGAACCGCGAGACCTCCGGCGCGTCCGACACGGACCGCGAGCGCCTCGACGCGCTGCTCACGAAGATTCAGAACGAGCTCTTCAATCTGGGGTCGGACCTCGCCACCCTGCCGCAGGATCGCCATCCGAAGCAACCCGTCATCGAGGCGCGCCACGTGACGTTTCTCGAGAGCACGATCGACGACCTGAATGCCACGCTGCCGGAGCTCCGGTCGTTCGTTCTGCCTGGCGGCGGCTGGGTCTCCGCGTTCCTCCACCAGGCCCGGACGGTCTGCCGGCGCGCCGAACGCCTCGTCACGACGCTTGCGCGGCAGGAGGCGACCGGCGCGTACGCGCTCGTCTACCTCAACCGCCTCTCGGACCTTCTCTTCGTCCTCGGCCGGTGGGCCGCGCGCGCGCGCCGCGAGACCGAGCCGCTCTGGGAGCCGGAACGGGCTTGACTCGCCTCGTACGCGCCGGTTTCGCCGGCCTCGTCGCCGCCTTCGCCGGGGGCCATCTCGCCGCGCAGGAGCGCCCGGCCATCTCGACGGTCGAGATCCGCCAGACGGACGTCTTCTCGGACGAAGAGGCAGCGAAGTTCTTCCTCTACCGTTGGGCGAACGCGCTCCACATCACGACGAAGCTGTCCTTCGTCGAGAGCCAGCTCCTCTTCAAGCCGGGCGACCCGCTGCGCCCCGAGATCCTCGCGGAGACCGAGCGCAACCTCCGCGCCGTCGGGCTGTTCCGGAAGGCGTACGTGCGGGCCGAGGGGACGCGCGTCGTCGTCGAGACGGCGGACACGTGGACGCTCCTCCTGCGCGGCTCCCTCTCGAACAAGGGCGGTGTCACGGAGTACTCGATCGGAGCCGAGGAGTACAACCTCCTCGGCCTCGGGATGCAGTTCGGGTTCGGTTACGAGAAGGAAGTCGACCGCTCCTCGCGCTCGGTCTTCTTCGTGAACCCGAATCTCCTCGCGCCGCACGCCGTCTTCCGGATAGATGCCTCCGACCTCTCGGACGGCCAGCGGTTCTCGGTCGCGTACGGGCGTCCGTTCTACGCGCTCGCGGTCCCGTGGGCCCTCGAGGGACTCCTCAACCGTTCGGACTCCAACACGAAGCTGTACGCCGGAGGGGAGGAGTCCGCGACCTGGCAGAAGCGCCAGCGGATCGCGCGCCTCTCGGGGGGCGCGCTCCTGTCCGGCGAGGCGAACGGCGCCAACCGCCTTCTCGGATCGATCGACTGGAACGAGGTGCGCCTGACCGCGGGAACCGGCCCGCCGCCACCCGCCGGCCCGCTTTCGAACCGCCGATATCTGTTTTTCTCCGGCGGCTTCGAGCACGTCGGGTCGGAGTGGATCACTCGCCGCCAGGTCGACAAGCTCGAGCGGGACGAGGACTTCAACCTCTCGACGGGCCTGCGCGTCGAGGCCGGAGTCTCGCCGGCCTTCGACGACAACGGCGCCGCGGGCCGTCTCGCCGCGACTTTGTTTTCGGGCACGTCGTTCCCGAAGGGATTCGCGCTCTTCACCGCGACGGGCTCGACTCGGCTCGAGAGCGGCATTCGAAACGCTCTCTTCGGGGCGGACGCCCGCGGATATGTCCAGGAGGGCGCGTTTACGATCGAGGGCCGGATCGGGACGCTCGTCGGCTGGCACCTCGACCCCGAGGTACAGATTCCCCTCGACGGGACAACGGGCGTCCGCGGATACCGCCTCAACGCCGTCGAGGGCGACCGCCGCCTCGTCGCGAACGCCGAGGTGCGCGTCTTTCTCGTCCCCGAGACCTGGTCGCTTCTTTCGTTCGGCCTGGCGGCGTTCGGCGATGTCGGGTACTCGTGGGGGCAGCCGGACGTCTTCTGGCACCTTGCGGACGCCGGTCTCGGCCTGAGGATCGGGATCACGCGCGCGAGCAAGAACAATCTCGTGCGGATAGACGTCGCACGGGTCCTCCATCCGGACCCGCAGGGTCGGACCGGGTGGCTCGTGTCGTTCTCGTCCGGACAGGCCTTCTAGCCGGCCCTCAGGCGTTCAGTGGATGCCGTGCTCGGCGAGCCAGCGTTCGGCGTCGATGGCCGCCTTGCAGCCTTCTCCCGCCGCCGAGACCGCCTGCCGGTAAATGAAGTCGGCGACATCGCCTGCCGCGAAGATGCCGTCGACCGACGTCTTCGTCGAGGGGTGCCGGATCAGCAGGTAGCCGACGTCGTTCATCTCGAGCTTTCCCTTGAAAAGTCCGGTGTTCGGCTGGTGGCCGATCGCGGCGAAGTAGCCGGAGACGTTCAGCGTCCTTGTTTCGCCGGTCTTCGTGCTTTTCACGCGCACGCCCTTCACGCCCGTGGCGGGCTCACCGAGGATCTCCTCGACGACCGTGTCGAGGAGGACCTCGACTTTCGGGTTCAGGAGCGCGCGTTGGACCATGATCTTCGACGCGCGGAATTCGCTCCGGCGGTGGACGAGATACACCTTCGTGCAGAACTTCGTGAGGAACGTCGCCTCCTCCATCGCCGTGTCGCCGCCGCCCACGACGACGACCTCCTTCCCGCGGAAGAAGAAACCGTCGCACGTCGCGCAGGCCGAGACGCCGTAGCCTAGTAGCTTTTTTTCGCTCTCGAGGCCGAGGTACTTGGCGGACGCGCCGGAAGCGACGATGACGGCGTCGGCCGTGATCCGGCCGGCCGATTCGAGAGTCAGGGTGAAGGGTCTCGACGCCACGTCGACCTCCGTGACGGTGTCGACGACGATCTCCGTGCCGAATCGCTGCGCCTGCTTGCGGGTGACGTCCATGAGCACCGGCCCCTGGATGCCATGCTCGAAGCCGGGAAAGTTTTCGACCTCGGTCGTCGTCGTGAGCTGGCCGCCGGGCTCCATTCCCTCGATGACGAGGGGCTCGAGGTTCGCGCGCGAAGCGTAGATGGCGGCCGTGAGACCGGCGGGGCCGGATCCGATGATCGCGACCTTGTAGTGAGTCTTTGCGGGCATGGCCCCGAGGTTACTTCGCGTGAGCGAAGTACTCCTTCGCGCTTTCGCGGTCTCCGGACTTCATGGACCTTGCACCGGGCTTCCAATCGGCGGGGCAGAGCTCGCCGTTGTCGCGCACATTCTGGAACGCCTGCAGGACGCGCAGTGTCTCGTCCACCGAGCGGCCGACGGACGTGTTGTTGATCGTCGCGTGCTGGACGACACCGTCCGGGTCGATGATGAAGAGCCCGCGCAGCGCGATCAAGCCGGCCTCGTCGAGGACGCCGTACTCCTCGGCGAGCTCCTTGCCGAGGTCCTCGAGGAGCGGGTACGCGAGGCCCTTGATGCCGCCTTCTTCACGCGGCTTCTCCGTCCACGCGAGATGGCTGTACCTGGAGTCCACGGAGGCTCCGAGCACCTCGGTGCCGGCCTTCTTGAACTCGCCGAGCCGGTCGGAAAACGCGAGGATCTCGGTCGGACACACGAAGGTGAAGTCGAGAGGGTAGAAGAACAGTACGACCCACTTCCCCTTGTAGTCGGCGAGGCGGTAGGTGTGGAACTTTCCGTTCAGGACGCCCTCGAGGGCGAAGTCGGGAGCCTTGCGGCCGACGATCTGGGTCATGGAAATTCTCCTTATAGAGCTCGTATCTTTACAGGCAGGGATTGTGTCCCGTCTGGAAAAGCTAGTTTAGACTAAGTCTATTTACTTGTCCAGCCGCCTTGATTCTTGTTTATATTCAGTCTAAGTTAGGGAGAGTCACATTAGTAAGGAGGGCCCATGGCCGAACTCAAGGGAACCAAGACGCACGAGAACCTCAAACACGCGTTCGCGGGCGAGAGCCAGGCGAACCGCCGCTACCTCTATTTCGCCGACAAGGCCGACATCGAAGGCTATCCGGAGATCGCGGGCAACTTCCGCGACACGGCGGAGGGTGAGACGGGCCACGCGCACGGGCACATGGACTACCTGAAGCCCGCGGGCGACCCCGCCACGGGCCTTCCGTTCGGATCGACGTCTCTGAATCTCAAGAGCGCGATAGAGGGCGAGACCTACGAGTACACGCAGATGTACCCCGGTTTCGCGAAGACCGCCCGCGAGGAGGGCTTCGCCGAGGTCGCCGACTGGTTCGAGACGCTCGCGCGCGCCGAGAAGTCGCACGCGAACCGCTTCTCGAAGCTCCTCACGACGATCGGCTGAAGACCCCGCCTCACTCACCACCACATGGGTGCCGTAGGACCTCCGATCGCCGTCAAGGACTCGGCCTCCCTGTCTGCCGAGCTCACACGCATCGCCGACATCTGCCACGGGTGCCGGCGGTGCTTCTCGCTCTGCCCGTCTTTCGAGGTCCTGTTCAAGGGTCTCGACGTGCCGGAAGTGGACGGCGAGGCAGACAAGCTGCCGAAAAAGGTCCTCGACGATTTCGTGGACCTCTGCTACGAGTGCAAGCTCTGCCTGCCGCACTGCCCGTACATTCCGCCACATCGCTGGGCGGTGGACGTTCCCCATCTCGTCCTCGAGTCGCGCCACGTGCGGATGCAGGAAACGGGGCTGCGGCTGCGCGAGCGGCTCCTCTCGAACCCGGACGCGCTCGGCCGGATGTCTTCGCCCGTCGCACCCGTCGCGAACTTCATGAACACCCTGCCCCTCGCGCGGTGGGCGATGGAGAAGACGCTCGGCGTCTCCGCGAAGAAGGACCTCCCCCGTTTCGTCTGGCAGACCTTCACGCGCTGGTTCGAGACGCGCGAGGCGCCGAGACTCACGGCGCCGCCGGCCGCGAAGGTCGTCCTCTTCCCGACCTGCTCCGTCGAGTGGAACCGGCCCGAGATCGGGCAGGCTGCCGTCGCCGTGCTCGAGAAGAACGGTGTCGAGGTCGCCGTCGCGTACCCGCTGTGCTGCGGGATGCCGCTTTTTGACGTCGGCGACATCGCGGGCGCCGACGAGGCGCGCCGGACGTTCGTCGCGGCGATGAAGGACTGGGTCCTGAAGGGCTACACGATCGTGACGCCCGGCCCGTCCTGCTCGCTCATGGTCAAGAAGGAGTACCCGTGGCTCGCGGCCCGGAGCGGCGCGCCCGACGCGGACACGGCGCTCGTAGCGAAGGCCACGCGCGACCTCTTCGAATTCCTCGCCGAGCTCAGGGCGAAGGGCCTCCTCGCGCTGGACTTCCCGAAGGCGCCGAAGTCGATCGCTTACCACCTCCCGTGCCACCTCAAGGTCCAGAACATGGGCTACAAGTCGCGCGACATCCTTGCAGCCACGGGAGCGGTGGTGACGATGGTCGAGAAGTGCTCGGGCCACGACGGGACGTGGGCGATGAAGACGGAGTATTTCGACGAGTCCATGAAGGTCGGACAGAAGCTCTTCGACGGGCTCGCAGCGGCTCAGGCCGACGTGATCGCGTCGGACTGCGCGCTCGCGGGTGTCCAGATCCACCAGGGGATGAACATTCCGGTGAAGCACCCGATCGAAGTGCTCCGGGACGCTTACGGGCTCGCATGAAGAAAGTCACGCTCCTGGACGTCAAGAACCTGCACGAGTACGAGCTCATCCGCGACGACTGGCGGAAGGACATCATCGCCGTGAAGGCGAAGCGGCGCGTCCTCCTCGGGGACATCATGTCGCTCGTATTCGAGAACCGTCTCACGGTCCTGAACCAGGTTCAGGAGATGTGCCGGGTCGAGCGCCTCGCGAAACCCGAGGCCGTTCAGAAGGAAATCGACGTCTACAACGACCTCGTGCCCGACCCAGGCGAGCTCTCGGCCACGCTGCTCGTCGAGATCACCGAGGAAACCGACATCCAGCCGCGGCTCGACGGGCTCGTCGGCCTTTCGTCGGGTCGCCACGTCTGGCTCGAGTTGAACGGCCGAAAGATCTTCGCGCGCTTCCTCGAGGGGCAGGGGCGCGAGGATCGGATCGCGGCTGTGCAGTACCTGAGGTTCCCGATCGGAGAGGACCCGCTCGACCGCCAGGCGCTCGAGTCGGGGCCGGCCTCCGTGATCCTCTTTGCCGACCATCCGGGCTATCGGGCCAGCGCCGTCCTTTCGCCCGCCATGCGCGCAGAGATTGCCCGCGACCTCGTCGACTGAGGCCGTTTCGAAGCCGAATAGAATCCGCCCGTGCTCATTCATCTTCTCCGCCACGCCGAAGCCGAGGACGTTTCGCCCACCGGAAGAGACGCGGATCGCCGTCTGACCGAGGACGGGAGGAAGCGCATGCGGTTGGTGGCGAAGGCGATCGCGAAGCTGGAGCCTGGCTACGAAGCCGTGCTCGTTTCGCCTCTCGTGCGGGCCCGGGAGACGGCAGAGCCGGTCGCGGCGGCCTGCGGATTGGGGCGCCCGATCACGGAAACGAAGAATCTCTCCCCGAATGCCGACCCCGTCGAGGTCCTCCACGAGCTCGCCCGCCTTGGGTTAGCGTCGGTTCTCCTCGTCGGGCATCAGCCCCATCTGGGCCGGCTTGCGGGGCTGCTCCTGTCGGGTCGCTCCGACCTCGAAGTCCCGATGAAGAAGGCGGCTCTGGCGGCCTTCGAGGCTTCCGCCGACCCGACTCTCGGGCTGGCCGAACTGAAGTTCCTGCTTCCCCCGCGCCTCATGGAAAAGCTTCCATAGTCATGAGTTACGGCACAAGTCGATTATTCTTGACTCGTTCCTGATAGGATCTTGGGTCCTTGGAGGATCGATTTTTCTATGGGTAAAAGTGTTGCTCTCGGCTGCATCGTCCTGATCCTGGTCGGCGTCCTCGTAGTCGGCGGCATGGCGGCGGGCGCCTACAACAAGCTGAACGCCGCGGATCAGGCTGTCAGCGCGGGCTGGGCCCAGGTCGAAAACGTCTATCAGCGGCGTGCCGATCTCATCCCGAACCTCGTCGAGACCGTCAAGGGAGCGGCGAATTTCGAGAAGGACACCCTGACCCAGGTCATCCAGGCGCGCGCTTCGGCCACGCAGGTCAAGCTCGACGCGAACTCCATCAAGGACCCGGCTGCCTTCGAGAAGTTTCAGAAGGCCCAGGACGCGCTCGGGAGCGCAATCGGCCGCCTGCTCGTCAGCGTCGAGAAGTACCCGGAGCTGAAGGCGGTCCAGGGGTTCCGCGACCTGCAGGTGCAGCTCGAGGGGACAGAGAACCGCATTTCGGTCGAGCGCGGCCGGTTCAACGACATTTCGCAGGTGTATAACACGCTGCGCCGCTCGTTCCCGACCGTCATCGTCGCGAACTTCGCCGGCTTCAAGGATCGTCCGTACTTCAAGGCCGCGGAGGGCTCCGAGAAGCCTCCCCCGGTCAAGTTCAACTGAGGCCGGCTCGCGGCGCTTTCGGATTCTTGAATGAGTAGACGCGGCGGGGGGCGGAAAGTCTTCTTCTTCGCTTTCCTCTTTCTCCTCGCCTCCGCCGCCGCCGCGGGGCCCGTGGTGCCGCCCGCGCCGACGCGGTTCGTGACGGACAAGGCAGGCGTGATCGCGCCGGACGTCGCCGCCGGGCTCGAGACCCGCCTTTTCGACTTCGAGAAGGAAACGTCGAACCAGTTCCTCGTCTACACGGAGACCGCCGTTCCGGAGGGAACGACGCTCGAGGAATACACCGTCGCGTGCGCGCAGGCCTGGAAGGCCGGGCAGACGCAGCGGAAGAACGGGATGATCCTGTTCGTCTTTCCCGGATCGCGGAAGGCGCGCCTCGAAGTGGGATACGGGCTCGAAGGCGCGATGCCCGATGCCCTCGCGCGTCGCGTCCTCGACGAGCAGGTGCTCCCGCGGTTCCGGACGGGCGACTACTCCGGGGGGATTTCCTCGGGCGTCTCGTCTGCGATCGCGGCCACGAAGGGCGAGTACAAGGGGACCGGACAGGCGCGCGGGCAGCGCCGCGAACGGACCCTTCCCGGTCCGCTTCTTCTCTCTCTCCTCTTTCTCTTTTTCTTCGTGATCGTTCCGGCGCTCCGGGGCCGTCGCCGCGGGTATTCCTACATCGGTGGCGGCGGCTGGGGCTCGGGGGGATTCGGCGGGTTCGGCGGCGGAGGAGGAGGAGGCGGCGGCGGCTTCTCGGGCGGAGGCGGCTCCTTCGGCGGCGGCGGCGCGAGCGGGGACTGGTGACGCATGGTGAAGAGTGAGAAGGCGAAGTCGTTCTTCGACGGCCTCGATCGCCCGGCGATCGTCGCGGCCATCAGTCGGGCTGAGGCGAAGGGTCTCGGAGAGATCCGCGTCCACCTGCATCACGGCGCCGTGAACGACGCGCGGGAGGAAGCGGAGAAGACCTTCCTGAAACTCGGAATGGACAAGACGATCCGGGGAAGCGGATGCCTCGTCTTCATCGCCCCGGAGTCACGAGCTTTCGCCGTGATCGGCGGCACGGGAATCCACGAAAAGGTTGGAGACGCGTTCTGGGCCGAGGCGCGGGATGCGGCTCGAGCCCGCTTCGCCGAGGGGAAGTTCACGGAGGGGATCGTCGCGGCAGTGGACAAGCTCGGCGACGCGCTGGCCCTCTTCTTCCCGAACACGGGGCCAAAGGACACGAACGAGCTGCCGGACGAGGTCAGCGAGGACTGACGCCGCTTTGACAGCCGTGTCCCGGTCTGGTATTTTCGTCGGCCGTTTTGCTCGGGAAGTTGAGGTAAAGCCATGTACGCAGTTATCCGGACGGGGGGCAAGCAGGTACGCGTCGCCGAGGGCGACGTCGTGCGTGTCGAGCGCCTCACGAAAGAGACCCTCGAGAAGGGCGCGGAGGTGTCTCTGACCGAAGTCCTCGCCATCGGCAAGGACGACGGCCTCCACCTCGGCTCCCCGCTCGTCGCGGGCGCGAAAGTGACGGGCGTCGTCGTCCGCGAGACGCGCGGGCCGAAGCTTCTCGTCTACAAGAAGAAGCGCCGGAAGGGTTTCCAGCGCACTCACGGACATCGCCAGGATCTCGTCGAGATTCGCATCGCGTCCATCACGGTCTGATCAGGCGGAGACGAAAACAAAATGGCACACAAAAAAGGTCAGGGTTCGTCCCGCAACGGGCGCGACAGCAACAGCCAGCGCCTCGGCGTGAAGCGTTTTGCCGGTCAGCTCGTGTCGGGCGGTTCGATCCTCGTCCGGCAGCGCGGCACGCCCCTGAAGCCGGGACTGAACGTCGGCCGCGCCAAGGACGATTCCCTGTTCGCGAAGGTCGACGGGATCGTGAACTTCCACGACAAGGGCCGGCTCGGCCGCTACGTCTCGATCACCCCCGCGGCCCTCGTCGCCGAAAAGTAAGCCGCTCTTTTGTTCATCGACGAAGCGGTCATCCACGTCGCCGGGGGCGACGGTGGTAATGGCTGTGTCGCCATGCGGCGCGAGAAGTTCGTCCCACGGGGCGGGCCCTCGGGCGGGGACGGTGGAGACGGCGGCAGCGTCACGCTCGTCGCGGACCGCGGACTCAACACGCTCTATCCGTTCCGTTTCCAGAGGCGTTTCCCCGCGGGCCGGGGAGGCCACGGGAAGGGCAACAACCGCCACGGAAAAAATGGGGCGGATCTCCCGGTCTCGGTGCCCGTCGGAACGGTCGTGCGCGTCCGCGACACGGGGGAGATCCTCGGCGACCTCGTCGAGGAGGGACAGACGCTGCTCGTGGCCCCCGGTGGAAAAGGCGGAAAGGGAAACGCACGCTTCGCGACGTCGACGAATCGCACGCCGCGGCGCGCGGATCCGGGCGGCGAGGGCGTCCAGCTCGAGCTCGCGCTCGAGCTGAAGCTTCTCGCGGACGTGGCCCTCGTCGGGCTGCCGAATGCGGGCAAGTCGACACTCATCGCCGCGATCTCGGCCGCTCGCCCGAAGATCGCCGATTACCCCTTTACGACACTCGTGCCGAATCTCGGGGTCGTCTCGTGGGAGCGGTTCCGGACGTTCGTCGCGGCGGACGTGCCGGGCCTCATCGAGGGCGCCCACGAAGGCCACGGCCTCGGAATCCGGTTCCTGAAGCATGTCGAAAGGTCGCGCCTCCTCGTCCACCTCGTGGACGCCGCGGCGCTCGACGCGGACGACACCGAGCAGAACGCGGAAGCGACGATCGCGACGATCGAGCACGAGCTCCAGTCCTTCCAGCCCGAGCTCGCGGAGCGCGAACGCGTCCTCGTGGCCACGAAGGAGGACGCGGCAACACCGGACCAGGTCGATGCGGTCCGTGCCGCCGCGAAGCGCCGGGGCCTCGCCTTCTTCGCGATTTCGGCCGCGGCGCGCCACGGGCTCGACGCCCTCGTCCCGCATCTCGGCACGCGGCTCGACGCGCTCGCGGCGTCCGCGGTGTCCACCGCGCCCGCCGTTCCCGCCTCGTCCACGCCGGTCGCGTCCTGAACATGCGCATCGGCGTTTACGGGGGCTCGTTCGATCCGGTGCACTACGGGCATCTCGTGCCCGTCGAGGAGGCGCGGCAGAGGCTTCTGCTCGACGAAATCCTCTTCGTGCCGGCGTTCCAACCGCCGCACAAGCCGTCCGGAACGTCGGCCCCGTCTCACCATCGCTTCGCGATGCTCGCGCTCGCGCTGGAGACGTATCCCGCCTTCCGCCTGACCGACTTCGAAGTCGCGCGCGGCGGGACCACGTACACGATCGAGACCCTCCGGCACCTGCGCGCGGCGCGGGCCGACGCCGAGTTCGTGCTCGTGCTCGGGTCCGACTCTCTCGCCGCGATCACGACGTGGCGCTCGTGGCAGGAGATTCTCGACGAGTTCCCGCTCGCCGTCGTCGAGCGGGAGGGCTTTCCGGCCGGAGTGCTCGCGCGCGAGCTGCCGCAGGCGATCTCCGGCCGGTTCGGCGAGTCGATTTTCTTCGCGGGCAACGCACCGGTTACAATTTCGTCCACGTGGTTAAGGCGCGCCATCCCAGCGGGAGAGGACCTGAGCGGAAGTCTCCCGGCGAACGTCGCCGCGTATCTCCGAAGGCACGCCCTGTACCGGGTCCCGTAAAGCACGCCGTTCCACAGGTCGGACCCATCGACGACCTCATCGAGGCGACGCTGCAGCGGACGGGGGCGCGATCCGGAGCACGGGCCGCGGCCGCGGCCGCCGCGGCGTCCCAGGACGCGCCCGAGAAGTCCCGTGCTTCCGCCGACCCGGCAATCGACGAGCGCCTGACCGAACAGCTCAAGAAGGGTGTGGCCGCGCTGCTCGACAAGAAGGCCGAAAAGCTGGTCGTCCTGAACCTGCAGGGCCTCACGACGATCTCCGACTACTTCGTCCTCGCCACGGCGGGGAGTGACCGGCAAGCCCAGGCTCTTTCCGACGCCGTCGAGCTGGCCCTCAAGGCCGTGGGCCGCAGGCCGCTCTCGATCGAGGGCTACTCCTCAGCGACCTGGATCCTCCTCGACTACGGCGACGTGGTGTTCCACGTCTTCCACGACGAGGCGCGCCGCTTCTACGGCCTCGAGAGGCTGTGGGGAGACGCTCCGGACGCCACGGCGGCGTTCCGCTAAGGTATCGCGTGGCGGGACGTGCCGCGTCGTCCGCCCTCTTCGTGACGCGCCACCGCGGCCTCAGGGAGCAGCTCAGGCGGCTCCAACGCGCGGTCGACTCGGCCAACACGGTTCTCCTCCTCGGAGCGCCTGGCACGGGGAAGGACCGGCTCGCGCGCCTCCTGCACGAGCGCTCGACGCGCGCCGGAGAGCCTTTCGTGCGCGTGGATCTCGCGGCCGTATCGGACGATCTCTTCGAGAGCGAGCTCTTCGGGCACGAGCGCGGCGCGTTCACGGGCGCCGTCTCGGGCAAGCCCGGCCTCCTCGAAGGCGCCGGCGAGGGCACGCTCTACCTCGACCGGGTCGACGCGCTGTCGCTCCGGGCCCAGGGAAAGCTCCTTCGCGTCGTCGAGGAGCGTCTCGTGCGTCGCGTCGGAGGCACCCGTCTCCTGCCGCTCAAGGCGCGCCTCGTGGCCTCGGCCGGTCCCGACCTGCCGCGTCAGGCGCGCGCGGGGACGTTCCGGGAGGATCTCTACTACCGGCTCGCGGTCGTCACGGTGAGCCTGCCTCCGCTGGTCGAGCGCCGCGAGGACCTTCTTTCCGCGGCGCGTTCTCTCGCGAAAGCCGGCGGCGGCCCGGCCGTGTTCACGGCGGCCGCACGGCGCGTGATCCTGGGGCACGCCTGGCGCGGCAACTTCCGCGAACTCGAGAACGTCGTTCGAAGAGCCGCGAACGAAGCGCTCGCGGACAGGGCTGGCGCGATCGACGCCGCGCACCTGAAGCTCGCCGGTCCGTCGGACCCCGAGGCGCTTCTTCACGCGGCCGCGCACGCGCGCTGGTCGCTCCGGCAGCTCACGGGCGCCTACATCTCCCTCATCCTGGACGAGGCGGGTGGAAACGTGGCGGAGGCGGCGCGCCGCCTCGGGGTGGCCCGCAAGACGCTCTACGCGCGACGGACGCGCTCGTGAGAATCCGGTTTCTCTTCGTCGGTAAGAGCGACGAGGCCGAATACGCCCGGGGGATCGAGCGCTACGTCGCGCGGATCGGCCGCTTCGCCGCGTGCGACGTCGTCGTCGTCAAGGACGAAAAGCCGGGCCCGAAACCCGACGCCGCCCGCATTCGCGCAAAGGAGGCGGAGCGCATCCTCGCGGCTCTTTCGCCGCGCGATCTCCTCGTGCTCGTAGACGAGAAGGGCAAGGAGAAAACGAGCGCGGAATTCGCGGTCGACCTCCGCTCCTGGCTCGACGCGTCTCCCTCGGCGGTGGTCTTCGCCGTGGGCGGGGCGTTCGGTCTGGACCCCGTCTTGCGCCCTCGGGCGCGTGCTATCCTCCCGCTTTCCCGGATGACCCTGCCTCATCAGCTGGCTCGGTTGTTCCTGACGGAACAGGTTTACCGGGCGACCGCGGCGCATTCCGGCGTCGCCTATTCCAAGTGACCTCGAGGGAGACGACCAGCATGTCACCTAAAGCCGCCGCGATGCCCTCCAAGTCCCTGAAGAAGGAAGCCGGCGACAAGGTCAGGAAGCGTCTCCTCGCCAAGCGCGACGAGCTCGTTCAGGATCTCGCGAAGAACCGTCAAGTCTCCGACGAGACGATTGAAGAGTCGGCGCAGGACATGGCCGACCGCGCGACGTCCGCTTACACGAAAGAGTTTGCGTATTCGCTCTCCGAGAGCGAACGCAAGATCCTGCTTCTCATCGAGGAAGCGCTCGGGCGGCTCGAGACCGGGACCTATGGGACCTGCGTTCACTGCTCCCAGGTCGTCCAGGAGAAGCGTATCGAGGCGGTTCCCTGGGCGCGCCACTGCCTGGACTGCCAGGAACTTCAGGACAAGGGGCTGCTCTAGCCCCCTCTCCCGCATAGTATTGAAAGGTGACACGTCCCGATCCCTTCGCGGCTCTCGCGCCGCTCCTCGCGTCGGCGCGGACGACGCCTCTCCACCCGATCCTCTTCCTGTCCGGAGACGACGACTGGATCGTGGTCGAGGGCGCGCGCCGCGTGACGGCGGCATTCCAGGAAGCCTTCCCGGAGGGAGAGGTCTCGACGTACGAGGCGACGGGCGAAGGCGTGAAGGAAGCCGTGGCGGACGCCGCCACCGTCGCGCTCTTCTCGACGAACCGGCTCGTGGTTCTCGAAGCGACGGAGCTGTTCCGCGGCAAGGGCCTCACGGCGGAAGAGGTCGATGCGCTCCTCGACGAAGCCGACGAGGCGCGGGACGACGCGCGCGTCCGCGCGCGCCTCGCGCGTAAGGCGCACGCGCTCGCCGGGGCGGCCGGCGTCGCCGTCGGCGACGATCCCGAAGACGCCGCGCGCCGAATCGCCGGCCGGGTGAAGAGGGCGGATCGGGCCGGGGAGCTTGCCGCGCTTCTCGCCCTCCTCCCCGCGCCGGAGGAAGGCGCCGAGACGGCGCTCGACCGGCTCCTGGACTTCGCCGTGCGCGCGGGCGCGTCCGACAACGTCCTTCTCGTTCATGCGATCACGCCCGACGCGCAGCACCGCGCGACACAGGGCCTGAGACGCGCGGCGCGTACCGCGGACCTGTCGGTGCCCGACGAACCCGCGCGGCGCGCGCGCCTCGCCGCGCTCGGTCTCGAACGGGCCATCGATCGCAAGGCGCTCGTCGAGTCCGAGGTCTTCGAGCTTCTCTCGGGCCGGGGCCGGCTCGCCGCGCGGCCCTTTCTCTCGGACCTCGACCGCCTCATCGACTCCGCTGCCGGGCCGCGCGTGACCGCCGAAGAGGCCGCGCGACAGGTCGCCGACGAGAGCCGCGAATACGGATCGGACTTCGTCGAGGCCGTCGCGAAGCGCGACCTTGGAGAGGCGCTGCGCCTCCTCGCGAAGCTCCTCTCGGGAGCCAGCTTCACGGCGTTCCGCCCGTGGGGCGGCAAGGAGGACACGCCCTCGGCGAAGAAGGGGCCGCGCGGCGAGGCCGCGTTTTTCCCGCTCCTCGGCCTCCTCGCGGCCGAGATCAGGAGGATGCTCGCGCTGCGCGCGGCCCTGGACGAACGGGCGACGCCTTCCTCTTCGTCTCAAGCGCCGCGCCGCGCGGATTACCGCGGATTCGTGGATCGCATTCTCCCGGTTCTGAAGGCCGTCCGCCCCGGTTTCCCGCCGCTGCCTCTCGACGCCCACCCGTTCGTTCTCCACAAGGCCTACCTCGCGGCCCTCGGCTGGACGGCGGACGACCTCAAGGGCGCGCTCATGGGGCTGGAGGCGATCGACCGGGGCGTGAAGAGCGGGGCGGGCACGGGCCCCGAGCTTCTCGAGACCTGGCTTCTCTCCCAGCTCCACTCTCTCGGGCGGACGGCGACAGGCTAAGATCTCCTTCTTGGTGAGCGAGCCGACCGGCGACCCGCGCGTGCGCTTCGACCGCCGCGACCGCATTTTCATCGTCCTCTGCCTGCTCACGATCGTGGGCGGCGCCCTCGTCTTCCGGGCCGGGTTTTCGAGAGCCTTTCCGGAGGCGTCGATCGACTTCAAGGTCACGCGCGAGGAAGCCATTCGCCGTGGCGCCGAGGCGCTTCGCGCGCGCGGCTTCTCGCTCGACGGCGCCCGCGCTCTCGCGATCTTCGACGGCGACGACGAGGCGAAGGTCTATCTCGAGCGGACTCTCGGCCTCGAGAAGGCGAACCCGGTCTTCAGGGCGACGGTTCCCGTCTGGCGCTGGTCGGTGCGATGGGTCCGCCCGCTCGAGAAGCTCGAATACCGGGCGGCGGTCTCTCCGGACGGACGGCTCCTCGCCATCCGCAGGATCCTGCCGGAAAAGGAGGCCGCACCCGATCCGGGCGAGGCAACGGCGCGCTCCCTGGCGGAGGCGGAGATCCGGGAGCTGCGCGGGATCGACCCGTCGACGCTTCGATTCATCGAGACGACGGTCGAGAAGCGCCCCGCGCGCGTCGACCGCACATTCATCTGGGAGTCGAACACGATCCGATTCGGGGATGCCGCTCTTCGCTACCTCGTCGAGATGCAGGGGGACCGCGTCGGGCGCTCGTCGCTCCACTTCGAGGTCCCGGAGAAATGGCGTCGCGACTACGAGACGCTCCGCTCGAAGAACCTCGCGGCGGGCACGGTCGCCACGCTGGGCCTTCTCCTCACGGCGCTCGCCGTCCTCGTCGTCTTCCTCCAGCGCGTCCGCCGCAAGGACGTGAAGTGGAAGTGGGCGCTCGCGTTCGGGGGGACGGGAGCGCTTCTGCAGCTCCTCGCGTCGCTCAACGAGATGCCGATCCGTCTGTTCGACTACGAGACCTCGGACGGCTGGGCGGGGTTCGTCGCGAAGTCGGTGGCGGGCGACGTGGGCGCCGCCGTGAGCCTCGGCGTGGTGCTGCTCCTTCTCGTCGCGGCGGGCGAGCCGCTCTACCGGGAGCGCTATCCGGACAAGCCGGCGCTCGGCCGCATCCTGTCTCTCCGCGGAATCGCTTCGAAGCGCTTCTTCCGAGGGCTCCTCCTCGGATACGCGATGACGGCATTCTTCTTCGCGTACCAGATCATCTTCTACATCGTGGCCGCGCACTTCGACGCGTGGGCTCCCGCCGACGTGCCGTACTCGAACCTGCTCGGCACCTCGTTCCCGTGGCTCGGCGTCCTCCTGATGGGGTTCGTGCCCGCGACGACCGAGGAGTTCTCGTCGCGGATGTTCTCGATCTCCTTCGCGGAGCGGTTCGTGCCGCGATGGGCCGCGGTCGTGGTGCCGGCGCTCATCTGGGGCTTCGCGCACAGCACGTATCCGAACCAGCCTTTCTACATCCGAGGCGTCGAGGTGGGGTTCGCGGGAATCCTCATCGGCTTCGTGATGCTGAAGGCGGACATCTTCCCGCTCCTCGTGTGGCACTTCACGGTCGACGCCGTCTACACGGCGCTCCTTCTCCTGCGCTCGTCGGATCCGTACTTCGTCGTGTCCGGCGCCGCTGCGTCTCTCGTGCTCCTGCTTCCGCTCGCCGTGTCGCTCGCACTCTATTTCCGCCGCGGCGGATTTACGCCCGACGGGGAATTCACGAACGCGACGGTCGGTACCGCACTGGCGCCTCCGCACGTCGAGGAGGCCGTCCCTTCGGGTTGCGCGCCGCCGAGCGCGCTGAGCCCCGTGCGCGTGTGTTCCGCTCTCGCGCTCGCACTCCTTGCGTTCCTCGCGGCGCGATTCGTTCTGCCGCGGACAGGGCCATGGGAAGACGTGAGGGTCGCGGTCGACCGGAATGGAGCGAAGGCCGCCGCGGACGCCTGGCTGAGGACGGCGGGCGACGACCCCGCGGGCTACCTGTCGGTGGCGACGACGGCCACTGCGCTCCCGGCCCTCGAGGACCCCTCCGACACGGGCGCGGGCCTCGTCCCGTATGGCGAATCCGATCTCGCGGAGCGTTGGCTGCTCGAACGGGGCGGCATGCCGCTCTTCACGAAGTGGGCGACGGCAATCTTTCCGGGGCCGGTCTGGAACGTCCGCTACGTGCGCGCGCTCGATGAGCACGGCGCGAACGTCGCGGTGGACGGGCGGACGGGCCGCGTCGTCGGCTTCCGCCGCTCCTTCCCGGAGGCCGAGGCCGGCGCGAGCCCCGACGAGCCGGCGGCTCGCGCGAAGGCGTCGACGGTCCTTTCCTCGTTCGGCTTCGGCCCGCTCACCTGGGATGTCGTGTCGTCGAAGAGCGAGGCGCGCAAGGCTCGAAAAGACACGCTCGTCGTCTCCGAGTCGCGTCTCGAGCACGCCGGCGAAGCGGTGAGACGCGCCGTCACCGGGTTCGCGGGCGACGTTCCGTCGCTCTTCGCCACGGCCCTGAAGCTGCCGGAGGACTGGGTGCGCTCCCGGGACAAGTCGACGGGCGCGACGTATGCCGCCATCGCGTGGAAGATCCTCGCGTGGGGAACCCTCGTGGGGCTTCTCGTCGTCGAGCTCATTCGTCTCGCGCGCGCCGGGTCGATTCCGTGGCGGAACTCTCTCAGGCTCGCGGCGCTTCTCGCGCTGCCGGCGATTCTCTCCCGCTTCCTCTCGCTCCCTCTCATCCTCGCGCGCTACGACTCGCAGTTCTCGATGCCGGTCTTCGCGGTCGTCGCGGGAGTCGGTCTGCTCGTGGGCGTGCTCGTCTCCTACGGCATCGCCCTCCTCGCGGTGGCCCTCGTCCTCGCCGTAAAGTCCGACGCGGCCGGCGCGTTCCGGCGCGGGGGCGCGGACGGCCCCTGGGCCCTCGCCGCGGGCGCGGGCGCGACCGTTCTCGTCCTCGGCGTGCGCGCACTCGCGCATGGTGTCTCGGCGGCGTTCCCTCTCGAGGCAGGCGTCCCGGGCTTCTCGTTTCCGCAGGGAGTCGAGACGATCCTGCCCGCTGCCATCGTGCTCGACGGCATCGTCCTTCGCGTCCTTCTCTTCGGGGGCGCCGCCGCCTTCCTCGCGCTTCTCCTCCGCGACGTCTTGAAGAAGCCGGCCCTTCGCGTGGGTCTTCTTGCGCTCGCCGTCGGCGTCTTCGCGCCGTTCGGCGCTCGGACGGCCGGCGAGCTCGCGGTGCCTGTCTTCGCGGGCGCGCTGACCGCGCTCGCCGCGGTCGCGGCGATCACCGTGTTCCTGCGCGACGACCCGCGCGCATACGTTTTCGCGGCGGCGCTCCTCGCGGCGGCCGGAGCAGGCGCCGACCTCGTGTCGAGTGGCGTGACGCCGTGGGTGTGGAACGGCGTCATCGTGCTCGCGGTCGTGGCAGTCTTCGTCGCCCGCTTCGGTTTCGACCGGCCCCGGCCGGAAGCGCCCGCCCTGCCGGTGACCTAGCCCCGCACTCCGGCCTTCCGCCACTCCCACTCGGCGAGGCGTTCGCGTGCGCCGAGGCCGATCGCGCGGTGCAGGTCGACGAGGAGGCGCGACGCTTCGGGGTCCTTGAAGGGCGGCGGCCCGAGGCGTGTGAGCACGGCCTCCGGATGATCCGGGGGCGCATAGGACCCGCGGAGCGCGGCGACCGGCTCGCCCGGACGGTAGAAGAGCTCGGGTCTCTCGAGGACGTGCCGGGGGAGCGACTCCGGCGGGTCAGTCGTGTCGCGGGGCGCGGCCGGGTCGGGTGCGTCGGGCACGGACCTGCGTTCGGGACGGGTGCGCGCGCGCTGCAGGCCCGCGAGGAGCTCTTCTCGGGGAACGCCACGGAGCAGGAACACGAGGAACGGGTCGTCCTGGAGGCGGTCGCCGAGCAGGACGGCGAGGGCGCCGGCATGCGCACACGGCCCTGGAACCTCCGCGCACGAGCACCGGAAGACGACATCGTCAGCGTCGACCGGAAGGAGCGTGCGCCCGGTGCCCTGGAAGGCGCCCTCCACGTCTTCGGGCAGGCGGCCCGCGAGGAGATCGGCGGCGAATCGCGCCCGCGCGGCCATCGCCTTCAGGACACGGCGCTTGGCGATGGTCGCGAGCGAGTGCAGGGAAAGCGACGTCTCTTCGACGTGGCCGTCCGTTGCCTTGACGTCCGCGCGCGCGCCGGCGCGCCCGATCTCGAGCGACGTGACGGCGCCCGAGAGGGCGATCGCGCGCCCGTCCTGGAGCGCCTCCTCCCAGCCGAGCGCGGCGAGGCGCGCGAGGAAGCGGAAGGCCCACCCGCTCTCGGGCGGCTTCGCGCGGGGGAGAAGTGTCTTTCGGCGGCGCGGCATCAATGGCCTCCGTCCGTTTCGACGGCGTTCGTGTCGAGCGCGACGAGCTCCGTGAGCTGCTCGTCCGACAGGGTCGCGATCCACTGCTCCCCGGCACCCACGATCGAGCGCGCGAGCGCCTTCTTCTCCTCGATCATCCGGTCGATGCGCTCCTCGAGCGTGCCGCGGCAGACGAACTTGTGGACCTGGACGTGCTGCGTCTGGCCGATCCGGAACGCGCGGTCGGTCGCCTGCTCCTCGACCGCGGGATTCCACCAGCGGTCCACGTGGAACACGTGCGAGGCGCGCGTCAGGTTGAGGCCCGTGCCTCCCGCGCGCAGCGATAGAACGAAGAATGGGGGCGGATCCTCGTCCTCCTGGAAGCGCCGAACCATTTCCGTCCGCGTGTGGCGGGGGACCGCGCCGTGGAGAAACAGAACCTCGCAGCCGAAGCGCTCTTTCAATTCGGCGACGAGGAGGTGGCCCATCTCGGCGAACTGCGTGAAGAGCAGGGCCGGGCTCCTCTCGGCGAGCGTCTCCTCGCACATCTCGACGAGGCGGGCGACCTTCGCCGAGCGGCCGTCGCGCCGCCCGTCCCCCAGGAACAGCGCGGGGTGGTCGCAGATCTGCTTGAGCCTGAGCAGGAGGAGGAGAATCTTCGCCTTCCGGCTCCGCCGATTCGCCCGCCCGATCCCCGAGAGCAGGGAGCGCGTCGTCGCCTTGTAGAGTGCCGCCTGTTCGCGCGTCAGGCCGACGAGCTCCTTCGTCTCGATCTTCTCGGGAAGGTCGGGAACGACGCCGGGATCGGTCTTGGCGCGGCGGAGCAGGAACGGGCCCGTGACGTGGCGCAGGCGGGCGGCCGCGGACGGGTCGCTGTGCCGCTCGATCGGAAGCGAAAAATTGCGCCGGAAGGCTTCGTCCGTGCCGAGGAGCCCGGGGTTCAGGAAATCGAAGATGGACTTCAGCTCGGAGAGGCGGTTCTCGACGGGCGTGCCCGTGAGGGCGGCGCGGCGGTGGGCATGCAGAGAGCGCGCGGCACGCGACTGCGCGGCCGCCGGGTTCTTGATGTTCTGCGCCTCGTCGAGCGCGAGGTATTCCCAGGTGACGCCCGACAGAAGCGCGCGGTCGCGGTGCACGAGGGCATACGTCGTGACGAGGAGGTCCACCTCTTCGAGGAGTTCCTGGAACGCCGCCCCGCTCGCGCGGCCGGCTCCGTGGTGTACGACGACACGGAGCTGCGGCGCGAAGCGTTCGGCTTCACGGACCCAGTTCTCGGCGACGGACGTGGGGCAGACGAGGAGGGACGGCCCGATGCGCTCCCCCGCATCGCGTGCCGTGAGCAGCGTGGCGAGGAACTGGATCGTCTTGCCGAGTCCCATGTCGTCCGCGAGACACGCGCCGAGGCCCCGCGAGAGCAGGAAGCGCAACCACCCCACACCTCGCATCTGATATGGGCGTAGCGTGCCCGTCAGGCCGTGCGGCGCCGCGTATCCGGCGATCTCGCGCCGCGCGACTTCCGGGTCGAGCAGGCGGCCGACCCATCCCTCGCCCCCCACGCCGTCGATGAGCACGTCGTCGCGCTCGCTGTCGAGCCCGCCCGCGAGCCGAAGCAGCTCGCCGAGCGTCGTGCGGCCTCCGGGGCGGCGGTCCAGGAGGCGCCGCGCCCTCTCGAGGTTCTCCTTGTCGAGAAGGACCCACTCTCCCTGGATTTCGACGAGCGGAATCTGGCGCGCGGCCAGGTCCTCGAATTCGTGAGGAGTCAGGAGCGCGTCGCCCACGGCCACGCGCCAGTCGAAGTCGACGAGCGCGTCGAGGCCGAAGCGCACGACGGGCGCGTCCGCTTCGCCCGGTCCGGGCGCGCGCCCCACGAGCTTGAGGGCGACGCGTGCGAGGCTTCCGCCACCGGGCAGGCGGACGGCGATGCCGGCCTCTCCAAGGCGCGGCGCCTCGTCGGAGAGAAAGCGCCAGGCCTCGTCGGGGGACAGGATGACGCCCGAGGGATGCCGCTCTTCGAGGCTCCGGGCGACCGGCCTGGAAAGCGCCGCGGCGGTCCCGAGGCGCGCGAGGAGCACGTCCTGCGGATTCGTGAACAGGCGCCCGCGGCGCCGGATCGAACCCTCGGTCAGGGCCCAGATCTCCTCGGCTTCGAGCGAGACTTCCGGGCTCTCTCCGGATTCGAGGACGTACGCGAGTGCGAACGGGCCGCCGGCCTCGGCCGGAGGCACGACGCGGATCCCGAGCCTGAGCAGACTCTCGGGCAGCGGATCGAGGAGCGGAAGACTCCACTCCTTGAGACGCGCGAGGACGCCGGGCTCGAGCACCGAGGTGGCGGGGGCCGCGAGCGCGGCGACGACCTCGGCCTCGGGACCGTCGCCCGCGCGGCGGCGCTCTTCTGGAAGGACATCCCTGAGGACGTCGCGCGCCGCCGCATCCACGGCGTCGTCGAGGAAGCTCAACAGCAGTCCGCGTGCGGCGGGGAGCGCGCCGTCGGGCCCGGGGCGCGTGCCCGAAGGCAGGACCGCGCGCGATACGGGCGGCATCGCTTCGGCGAGGCGGCGCAGCCGCTCCCTCTCGTGGGCGTCGTCGAGAACCGGGCGCCAGCGCGGGTGGGCGCCGTCCGTGCCGGGCGCGACACGCCGACGGAGCAGGAGGTCGAACACCCAGCGCGCGACTTCCGCCCAGTAGTCGAGGTCGTCGCCGGCAGACACGGAGAGGGGCCGCGCGCGGAGGGCGGCAGGGAGCGCGAGAAGCGTTTCGAGCGCGTGCGCCATCGGGAGGACGAGGGCGGGGACCTCGTACGCCCGGAGGACGGCCGTGAAGGGCGCCGTATAGTCCGCCGGCTCCCGGAGGGCCGGTGCGGACGGAACGGGACGCCCGTGCACAGCGGGGGTGGCGAGCGTGAGCGACGTGCGCTCGGCGTGCACGGAGACGAAGGACGTGAGGCCTTCGGTCGCCAGCGCCTCGAGGATCTCGCTTTGCTCGAGGGCGCGGGGGTGCCGGTCGCGCCCTTCGCGCGGGGTGAAGAGTCCCTCGCCCCAAAGGGCGAAACCGGATGGACGAGGGACGCCATGCAGGATGATCAAGCCGTCCATTGTCGGTTATCCTCGGCCTCCGATGAAAGCCCCCAAGTCGCACGAGCTTTTTCGCCGGATGTCGAGCGCGGAAGTGGCCGCGATCGTCGAGGCCGCGTGCGAGGACGACGAGCTTCCCGAGAAGATCGCGGGCGGCGTCCTCACGTATCAGCAGATTCCCCTCCGTCGCTTCACGAAGCTGCCCGAGGAAACGCGCTTTTCCTACGTGAGACGAACGCTGCGCGACAAACGGGCGACGGATCTTGGCCTGTATGTCCTCTCGGCCGCCCTCACCCGGCGTCAGGCGGCTTTGATCTCGTCGTTCCTCGAGGCCCTGAAGCTGCCCCACGACGGCCCCAGCCTCACGGTGGAAGGAGCGATCCCGGCGCCGGCACAAAAGGTCCTCGCCCGCGCGGTCGACGCCCTCCTGCGCGTGCATGACGCCCGCGACGTGTCGCTCTACCTCCACGCCTTCACGTCCCAGCCCGACGTCGACTGGCCCGTCCTTGTGAAGCTGCTCGACGCGGACGAGCGTCTCGCCTTCGAAGACCGTTCGGCGAGCTAGACGCTCGTGCAGGGGACGTGAGCACGCTCTCCGCGTCCTGGGTGCGCCGGCCCGCGTTCCTCGCCGGCCTTCTCGCGCTCTTCGCCGCGGCGGGAAGCGCCTCCCTCGGGCAGCACGTGTTCGGGGGCGTCCCACACGCCGCCGACGGGATTTCATACGCGTTCCAGGGAAGGATATTCGCGGCAGGCCTCCCCTGGCTCGAGCCGCCGCCCGTTCCCGACGCGTTCAAGTCCCAGAACATTCTCCTCGACACGACGCGGTGGTGCGGGATCTATCCTCCCGGATTCCCGCTGCTCCTCGCGGCCGGATGGCTCGCTGGCGCTCCCTTCCTCGTGAATCCGGTCCTCCTCGGACTCGCGGTCTTCGGGGTCTTTCGTCTGGGAAAGGCCCTCTTCGACGAGCCGACCGGCCTCCTCGGGTCGCTTCTGCTTGCGGTGTCACCGTTCGCGCTCCTCATGGGAGCGGGATTCATGGGACATGTCGCGGGGCTATGTGTCTTCACGTGGTGCCTCGCGTTCCTCGTCGAGAGCGGCGCGAGCGGGGCCATGCGCCCGCTCGTGCTCGCGGGCTTTCTCGGGTCCTTCGGGATCGTCGTCCGCCCGCAGGCGGCGGTGTTCTTCCTGCTGCCCGCGCTGCTCGGTGTCCTCGTCCGGCGGCGGAAAGACGTCGCGCGGGCCGCCGGATGGCTCGCGCTCGGCGGTGCGGCACCTCTCGCGTTTCTTTTTGCGTACAACTTCAAGCTCTCGGGTCATCCGCTGCGCATGGCGTACCTCGTCTGGGACCCGAATCTCTCGTTCACGTACGGCCTCTCGCCGACACAGCTGTTTGCGTCCCACTTTCCATGGTTCCTCTACGACCTCAATGCGACGGTCTGGGGCTACCCGTGGGGAGACCTCCCGCTCCTCGCCCTGCTTCTGATTCCAGCGCCGCGGCGCCGGAGGGACGCGTGGCTCTTCTCATGCGTCCTTGGCCTTCTCGTCGGGTTCAGCTTCTACCGCTTCTACGAGATCAACCATTCCGGCCCGCGGTACGCGTTCGAGGCGCTCGGCGTGCTTGCGCTCCTCGTCGCGCGGGCGATTCGTGCCGGCGGAGATATCGGGGCGTCCCTTCTCGGGCGTCTCCGGCGCGAAGGGTTGGCCGCGGGCGCGGCCGCTCTCGTCGTGGCGTTCCTCGCGATCTTCCCTCTTGTGACACTTCTGCCCGTGCAGGCCGAAGCTCTTTCGCACGCCTATCACGCGCACACGCCCGAGCCGCTCCGGCGTCTCGCGGCGGCTGGCGTCGGGCCGTCGGCTCTCGTGCTCGTAGCCGGGAACACAGTCGAGTGGACGTACGGATCGTTTCTGCTCGCGAACGGGCTCGATCCGCGGCATGCGCCCCGCGTCTTCGTGCGGGATCTTCCGGAGAAGCGCGCCGAGCTCCTCGCGGCCTATCCCCGGAGCGAGATGTGGCGCGTGAACGTCACGCTCGAGCCGCAGCCGCATCCGAACGCATGGATCGACAACACGTGGGACGTCGTCGACGTCGTCTGGTCCCGGCTCCGTTAGACGGCGGCTGCCACCGCGAGGACGATCTCGCCCTTCACGCTCGGGCGCTTCGCGAGGAGAGCCGCGACCTCCATCGCGCGCCCGCGCAGAACTTCTTCGTGCATTTTCGTCAGCTCGCGCCCGAGGACGACGGGCGGGTCTCCCCACGCCCGGGCGAGCGCCTCTAGGGATTCCACGATGCGGAAGGGAGACTCGAAGAGCACGGCCGTCCCGAGGTGCACGGCATGCGACGCGTACCAGCGGTCCCGCTCACCGCGGCGCGGCGGGGGAAAGCCGAGGAACGTGAACGGGACCGCGGGGAACCCCGAGATCGAGAGGATCGCGAGCACGGCGGACGGGCCCGGAATCGCCTCCACCTGGTGTCCCGCCGCCGCCGCGGCAGCGACGAGCCGCTCCCCCGGATCCGAGACGAGGGGCGTGCCGGCGTCCGACACGAGCGCGAGCGTTTCCCCGCGGGCCAGCCTCTCGAGCGCCTCGCCGACGCGGTGGTGCTCGTTGTGGCCGTGGCAGGAAATGCGAGGCGTCGTGAGGCCGAACCGCGCGAAGAGGTTTCCCGTGCGACGTGTGTCCTCGCAGTAGACGACGGCCGCCGATGCGAGGGCTTCCCGTGCCCGCGGCGACAGGTCGTCGAGATTCCCGATCGGTGTCGCGACGACGAGGAGGCGGCCCATCAAGCCCATTCTCTCGCGATCGCGCAGCGGGGGACGCCTGCTACGATCCGGATGTGTTTCGCGGGCCGCTCGTCGCGCTCTTGTTCGCGGGCGTCACCCGGGCGGGGGCCGCCTGGAGCACCGCCCTCGAGACTCCGGCTCCCGCGGCTTCACCCGCGGCTTCCGCGACGACGCCCTCCGGGCCGGCCGTGCTCGTGGACCGCATCGCGGCGGTCGTGGGCGACGACATCATTCTCGAGGGCGAGATCCGGAAGCTCGTGGCCGTGGGGTACCTCGAACGAAAAGCCGGTGAGCTCGACACCGCCTACCGCGACCGGGTCCTCGACCAGCGCATCGTGGACCTGCTGCGCGAGAAGCAGCTCCGAAGATCGTCCGGCTTCGACCCGAAGCCCGAAGAGGTCGAAGCGCGCGTCCAGGCCCTCGAGGTGCGGCTCGCGAAGGACCGCGGCGTTCCGGCCGCGGCCGCCCTCGCGGCGGCCGGCACGACGCGCGAGGAGCTGGCCGCCTGGGTGCGCCGCGGGCTCGCGCTCGACAGCTTCGTCAAAGAGCGCCTCACGCCGGGCCTGAAGCTCACGGACGCGAACCTTCGCGCTTACTACGACACGATCTTTCGCGACGCGGCGAAGAAGCGAGGCCTGAAGGACGTGCCGCCCTTCGACGACGTCCGTGAGGAGATCCGCGAGGTCGTCCGCGAGCTCCGGCTCAACGCCGAGATCGAGCGCTGGACCGAACAGCTCCGGCGCGAGACCCGCATTCTCATTTACCGGCGCTGAGTTTTTCGGTGCCCGCGGGCTCGGCTTTCCGGTAGAGGATCCGGTTCGCGAGGACGCGTCTTACGTATGTGCGCGTTTCCGCGTAGCTGATCGAGGCCAGGAGCGTCTCGGCGGGCGCCTTGGCTCCTCCAGACCAGAGCGCCGTCTGGCCGGCTCCGGCGTTGTAGCCCGAGGTCGCGAGAACCGCGTCGCCGTTGAAGCGGGCGAGGAGATTCTTCAGTGTGCGTGCGCCGAGGCGCAGCGAGCGCGCGGGATCATAGAGGTCGGCATAGGCGGGCGGCGTCTCGTTCAGCTCGCGCGCGGCTTCTCCGGCGGCCGGGAGCGTGAGCTGCATGAGGCCGCGCGCTGCGGCCGGAGAGGCCGCCTCGCGGTCGAATCTGCTCTCCTGCCTCATGACGGCGTAAAGGAGATCGCGCGGGACGCCGCTCTGGTCAGCCGTTTCGGCGACGAGGCGGCCGAAGGGCCTGGGCGCGAGCCCCCGGAGGATCGAGCGGGGTGCGAGGTCGAGGAGGAAGTCGTCGGGCACCATCCGGTCGAGCGCCTCGGCCGCGTCCAGAGCCGCGGGCCCGGCGTCGGCGTCCTCGGCGAGCCGCGCGGCGACGAGACAGGCGAGCGGCGTCGTGAGATGCGAGGCGTCGCGCACGATGGGCTCGGCCTCGACCGGCAGGCCGAGCTGCAGGAGGCGGCAGGCGGCGGCGTCTCCGCAGAGCGTGGGGAGGGCATCCTCCGGCAGGTCGGGCGCGAGCAGGACCTCGGCATATCCGGGGAGCGAACGGTACGCGAGCTTGAGGAGGTCGCGGGCCGCCGTGTCCCCGAGGAGGGCCGCGGGCAGAAGATGGATCCGGGCCTCCCCGGGTTTTCGGGAGGTGAGGAGCGCTTCGCCGAGCAGCCGCTCGCGGCGGAGAAACGCGTCGCGCGAGCCGGCGGGAAGCGCGAGAATCCGCTGCGTCGCGAGCTCGCCCGCGAGCGTGAAGGGGCGGGCGGCGAGGAGGGTGGTATAGCCGGCGAGGGCGCCCGCGACGTCGCCGGCAGCCTCGGCGACGCGGCCGCGCCAGAACGAAAGCTCGCTCTTCCAGGGATCCTTCAGCCTCCCCGAGCGCGCGAGGCGCTCCACGGGAAGCAGGATTCGCCGCGCGCCGACGCCATCGCCGGCCTCGGCATGCCGCTCCATGAGATGCAGGAGGCCCTCGACGCGCCCCGCTTCTTTCGCGAGCGCGGCCCGCATGAGGATCGCCTCGGCGCCCGCGAGGTTGCCCTGGCGCATGAGAAGGCGAGCCCGCTGCAGCGCCGCGACGGCCGCGGGACCGACGCGCCCGTTCTCCACCTGCCGGAACGCGGCCGCCGCGGCGTCGAGCTGGCCGAGCTTCTCGAGGACCGCACCCACGTTGAAGCGCACCCGCGCGAAAAATGCGTCCGTCCCCGCAGTGTCGTCTTTCTTTCCCGTCGCGCGCCGCGGGTGGCGCGGCTGCTCGTCCAGAATCTTCCGAAACATGGCCGCCGCTTCGGCGAAACGGCCGCGCGACGCGAGGATCCTTCCGAGATCGAAGCGGGCGCCCCAGCGCGCGACGTCGCTGCCGGAGCGCGTGGCGCGTGTCTCGCGTTCCGCCGCGAGCCGCTCCGCGAGATCCAGGTCCCGCTGCGCCCGGGCGGTTTCGATGAGAAGCGGCAGCAGCCGGTCGGAAAGGTCGCGCGTTTCCTTGCCACGGATCTCGCGGGCTAGGACGACCGCGGCCGCGTCGTCCCGTCGGGCCTCACGCAGGATCTCCTCGCGGAGCGTGGCTGCTCCGGCTTCGTCTCCGGACTGGTCGAGCGCCTCGGAGCGGAGCGCGAGGAGACGGCGTCTCTCGCGCGACGGCGCGGGAGGCCGTGCCGCGACGAGCCGGTTCAGCGCGGCGACGTCGAGGCGCGTCTCGAGCGCGTCGAGCGCGATGCGAAGAGCCCGGCGGGAAACGGCGCCTCCCTTTCGCTGGAGGAGCGGAAAGAGGAGCTCGAGCGCGCCGAGCCCGTCCCCGCCCTCGAAGCGAAGCGATCCGGCCGCGAGACGGGCCGGCACGTCAAGGAGGTCGTCGGCGGACACGTGGCGCTCGAAGAGCGCGATCGCCTCCTCGCGGGCCCCCGTCGCGGCCCGAGCGCGCGCCTCGAGATAGTCGAAGCGGCCGTCCTGATAGCGCTCGGCGGATTCCTTCTTCAGGGTGGCGAGCCGGTCGAGGACCTCGACCCATTTCCCGGCGCGCGCGGCGGCCGCGAGGTCGCGTTCGGCCGCGGCGTGGGCCGCGAGAGGCGAGGCCGGGAGGAGGATGAGGAACGCGAGGAGCAGTACGGCAGGGGCGCGGAAGCGGTCTCTCAGCCCGGCGGCCACGCGAAGGCCCGCCCGCCGAGGAGATGAAAATGAAGGTGGGAGACGCTCTGGCCGGCGTCGGCGCCGTCGTTGGTGACGACCCGATAGCTCTCGACGGAAAGAGACTGCGCGACCGCGCGAAGCGCCGCGAGGCACTCTCCGAGAAGCGCGTTGTCGGCGCCCGAGGTCTCGGAGAGGCGCGCGAGGTGCGTCTTCGGAATCACGAGGACGTGCGTCGGCGCCTTTGGGGCCACGTCGTGGAACGCGAGGACGTTCTCGTCCTCGAAGACGATTTTTGCTGGGATCTCTCTCCGGCCGATCCGGCAGAAGAGGCACGAGGGATCGGCGAAGGGTTTAATCACGCGACGATTATCCGTCGATCCGCTCGACCGAGGCGCCGAGAGACCTGAGGCGCTCGTCCATGGCCGCATAGCCGCGGTCGAGATGATAGATCCGCCGGACGCGGGTCTCGCCCCTGGCGACGAGGCCCGCGAGCACGAGCGCCGCCGACGCCCGGAGGTCCGACGCGGTGACGGGCGCGCCCTCGAGAGACGAAGGCCCGCGCACGATCGCCGCGCGCCCCTCGACGCGCACGTCGGCGCCGAGGCGCGCGAGCTCGACGGCGTGGAGGAAGCGGTTCTCGAAGATCGTCTCGACGAGGTGCGACGTCCCCTCGGCCTGCGTCATGAGAGCGAGGAACTGGGCCTGCAGGTCCGTCGGGAAGCCCGGGTGCGGCGCCGTCTCGATGTCGACGGCCGCGAGGGGACGCCCGCCGAAGACGCGCACGGCATCGGCCGTGACCTCGACGCCGGCTCCCGCCCGGCGGAGCGCGTCGAGGAACGCGCCCAGATCGCGCGCGCGTGCACGTGTCACGGTCACATCTCCGCCCGTGATCGCGCCGGCGGCAAGGTAGGTTCCCGCCTCGATCCGGTCGGGCACGATCGCGTGGGGCGACGGACCCGTCCCGGAGAGGCGATCGACGCCTTCGACCGTGATCGTCGCCGTGCCCGCGCCTGCGACGCGTGCGCCCATCGTCGTCAGGAGGCGCGCCGCGTCTTCCACCTCGGGCTCCGTCGCCGCGTTCTCGATGACCGTCGTGCCCTTGGCGAGGGCCGCCGCGAAGAGGACGTTCTCGGTGCCCGTCACCGTGGGCGTGGGAAAACGGATCGTCGTTCCCGTGAGCCGGCCGGTCCCGCGCCCGACGCGCGACACGTGCGCATGAATGTAGCCCTTCTCGACGGCGATCCGCGCGCCCATCGCCTCGAGTGCCATGACGTGGAGGTCCACGGGCCTCACGCCGATCGCGCATCCGCCGGGCAGCGAGACGCGCGCCTCGCCGAAGCGCGCCAGGAGCGGCCCGAGAACGAGGATCGACGCGCGCATCGTGCGTACGAGGTCGTAAGGCGCCTCGGTCGAGGTGACGCGCGACGCGTCGAGGATCACCCGACCCGGCGCCGGCCGCTCGATTGAGACGCCCATGCCGGCGAGGAGACGGTTCATGGTGTTGACGTCCGCGAGGTCCGGCACCTCCTCGAGCGTCACGGGGTCCTCCGTGAGGAGCGCGGCGGCGAGCGCCGGCAGGGCGGCGTTCTTCGCGCCGCTGGCCCGGATGGCGCCATGGAGCCGCACGGGGCCCTTGAGAAGAAAGGCGTCCATCAGGGGCGGGAGTGTAGCGGCACCGGCGTCCCGGCTCGTCTCAGAGACGAACCGCCGTGGCCGTGCGCGGGATTCCGGCGGCGTCGAGGCGCATGGCGGTGAGACGGAAGCCCGAGGTCTCGACGAGCGCGGAGACGTCGCGCGCCTGCCCGTATCCGAACTCGAATACGAACGGGGCGCCCTCCTGGAGGAATGCGGGAAGCGACGCGAGCAGGACGCGCAGGGGGTCGAGGCCGTCGCCCCCGCCGTAGAGCGCGAGCGGGGGCTCGAACTCCGAGACCGTCTTCGAGAGGTGGGGCGCGTCGGTCACGGGAACGTAGGGTGGGTTCGCGACCACGAGATCGAAGAGGGGCCGGCGTTGGAATGCCGAGAGCCAGTCGGACGCGATGGGGGTTACGCGCGCGCCGACGCCGTGGCGGCGCGCGTTGGCGGCGGTGAGAGCGAGAGCCGCGAGAGAGCGATCGGCCGCGACGACGTGTGCGCCGGGGCGGTCGAGCGCGAGCGACACGGCGAGGATGCCGCTTCCCGTCCCCAAGTCGACGATCCGGCGGGCACCGGCGGCGGCCGCGCGCGCCGCTTCCACGATGCCTTCCGTCTCGCCGCGCGGGATCAGCGCGCGCGGGTCGACGAAAAAAGTCCGGCCCAGAAATTCCCACTCGCCGAGGAGGTATTGCAGCGGCTCGCCCGCGGCGCGGCGGAGGACGAGCTCCCTGAAGGCCGCCCGAGCCGCCGGCTCCGCCGGTTCGCTCCGGCGGCCATGGAACCAGGCCCGGGGTCGTGCCGCGGCCCTCGCGAGCAGCTCTTCCGCCTCGTACGGAGCGTGACCCGGGCCCGTGAGGCGGCGCCGCCCCTCTGCGAGGAGCGCGCCCCAGGTCGTGTCCGGGCTTTTGGAGGACGTCATGGGGGCCTCTTGTTTAAGATGGAGCGTATGTCCGGCCCCCGGATTCTCGTCTTTTTCGGCCTTCTGCTTCTCGCGGCGGGCGTCGTCATCGGCATGCCGTCGTCGCTCGCGCCCGCGGCCGTCGTGATCGCGGCGGCCGCCGTGCTCGTCCTCATCGGCGCGGACCGGGCCTCGTACAACCCGGGTTTGCGCCCCGACCAGGTGACGTCCAGCCGCGCGGCGTTCGGCCCGGCCGTCGACGCGCTGGAATCGGTCGCCGTCTACACGCTGGAGCGTTCGGGCCGGATCGGCTACGCGAACCTGGGAGCGCGGCGAGTACTGGACGCGGCCGGGCGCGGCGTGGAGGGGAAATTGGCGTCGGAGTTCCCCGCCGCCGGTTCCGAGACTCCCGAGATGGTCGAGGGCCTGAACGAGGTCTTCGAAACCGGCAGGCCCCGGGTGGCGCGGCGGATCATGCTGCTCGCGGACGGCACGACGCGCGTCGAGTCCATCGTCTCGATGACGCCGGTCGTAAGGTACGGCAAGGTCGTCGAAGCGGCCGTCTGGCGAGTCGATACGCGCGGTCCCGTCGGCGGCGACGAGCACCGCGCGCGCCTCCTCGACTCCTCGCCAGCGGGGCTCCTCGGCGTGGACGCGTCGGGCCGGATCGAGGCCGTGAGCCGCCGGCTCGCGGAATGGGTCGGGCGCCGTGCGGACGCTCTCGAGGGGCTCGACGTCGAGCGTACCGAGGTGCTGCCCCAGGCTCTTCGCGGGCACATACGGGCGCACGCCGTGAATCGCGCCGCCCAAGGCACGCCGACCGCGGTCGTCGAGGACGACGTCGTCCTCGTCACGCCGGACGGGGTCTCACGGGTGTTCCACATCCTGGTCGCCCCGCGCCCGGGCGGAGGCGCCGATGTCGTATTTCTCGACGGCGTCTCGCGGAGGCGCCTCCTCGCCGAGCTGGACGCAGCACGTCGGGCGCTCGCCGATGCGCGCGAGACCGCCGTGGATGTTCTCCATTCCACGACGAAAGACCTCCGTGCGCGTGCCCGCGAGATCGTGGCCGCGGCACGGCGCGCGGCGGACGAGTCTTCCGGTCCGATCCAGCGCGCCAAGGCCGAAGCCGAGCTCCTCGTGACGAGCGACGCGTTCCTTGCGCGGGTGAGCGAGACCGTGCCGGAAGAGGACGGGTCCAGCCGCCGTTCGCTCGGCGGCACGGATGGCCGTCCGCGAGTGTTGCTCGTGGAAGACAACGAGGAAAATCGCGAGCTCCTTGCCCACATGCTGAGATCCCGAGGCGCCGAAGTCCTCACGGCGGCGAACGGTCGCGAGGCCGTGGACGCGGCGGCGGGCTTCCGCTTCGACTTCGTCCTCCTGGATCTTCAGATGCCCACGATGGACGGCTTTCAGGTCCTGAGGCGGCTGCGTTCCCTGCCCGGTGGCGGCCGCCTGCCGGTCGTCGCCCTCACCGCGCTCACGTCCGACCTCGTCAAGGAGCGCTGCGAGGCCGAGGGCATGAACGACTTCGTGAGCAAGCCCGTGACGCTCGCGCGCATCGGTGAGCTCGTTGCGAAATGGGGCCGGGCGGGAAGAGCCTGAGGACTACTTCGCCGGCTGCATGAGCTGCCAGTTGCCGGTACCGCCTACATTCGGATTGAAGCCCGCGTCGTTGGAGTGCTGGTACCCGCCCTGACCGTCCGTCCAGTGGTACTTCTCGGTGTAGGCGTGCTCGGAGGTTCCGTAGTAGGGGTCCTGCATGCGCTCGGTGCCGCGGATGTACTGCGAGAAGGAGTCGCTCGTGTGCTGAGCGCTCCGGTTCGCCGCCTGCCGCTGCGCGTCCATCGAGGCGATCATGGAGTCGTTGTTCGCGCTGATCTGCCGGCTGAGGGCGCCCGCCGCGGCGATCCGCGAGTAGCCCGCGGCCAGGTTGCGCTCGAATTGCGCCGTCAGCTGGTTCTGCACCTGCTGTCGCCTTTGGTCCCACACGGGGTCGTGCTGGATCGAGGACATCATGTAGCCGAGGAGAGGATGCAGGCTGTCTAGCTGCCCGTCCCGCGCGCCCATGCTGTGCACGTAACCGAGGACGCGGTGGTTTTCATACGAGGTGCCCTGCGGGCCGTGGTAGGGGATGCGGTTCGGGTGCGAGAGCAGCAGGAAGAAATCCTCGTCGATCGGGTGCCCGTTCAGCGTGTAGCGCACGCGCGCCGCGAGCGACTCGCCCGCGAAGGGAGGCTTGTGGAGGGCCGCAGCGAGGTTGCCGATCGGCCTCATCCCGACGATCCTGAGGTTCTGCGCTCTCCCGCGGTAGCGGCCGATCACGAACGATCGCATCGCCTCGGTGGCCGTGATGCCGGGCCGGTGGATCATCCCGAGCGTCTTGCCGCCGACGCTTACCGAACGGTCCGCGGGCTCGGTCCAGTAGAAACATTCGGCGGGAAACGTCTCGAGCCACGCCGAGCCGTCGGCGGCGGCGAATCGCGAGCCCACCTGCACGGGCCAGCTCGTGGCCGAATAGTTCCAGACGACGTTGCTCGTCGCGGTCCACCCATCCGGCACGGCGACCGTGCTCACGCGGAGCCCGCCCTGAGTCTTGTCCACGATCGCGTAAGGATGAAAGGTCGTGCGGGAAAAGCGCTGCGCGATCTGGCTGAAGAGACCCGCGGGGGCGGAGCGAGGCGCCGGCTGCGCCTTGCCCGCCTGGGCGCCGGGCGCGTTCCACCTCATCTGGTACAGCATCACGTAGACGACGACTCCCGTCACGGAGACGTAGAGCCAGATCGGGAGCGTCCAACGCGCGAGGCGCCGGTGCTTCTCGAACCGGCCGCGCCACGCGAGCGAGAACGTCACGACGGCCATCGGGGCGACGGCGGCGGCGAGGACCGTGTGCGTGAGGAGGATGCCGAGGTAAAGCGTGCGCGCGCCGCCCGTCCCGGGAAACCGGACGCTTCCCACCCGCGCGTGGTACGTGAGATAGCTCGCGAGGAAGAGCGTCGAACAGGTGAATGCGGCAATCATGACGCGGCGGTGGGCGTCTCTCCGGCCCGAGCGGATGAGGACCCAGCCGACGGCGAGGAGAACGGCGCTCGTCGCGTTCAGGCAGGCGTTCAGCGTAGGCAGGTCGCGGACGGTCACGTGTCCTCCGGGGAGCGCGGCAGTTCCGGCCGGCCGGCGGGTCCCGCGGGAAAGCGCGCGACGGCGGCGACGGCGGCCCCGAACGTCACGACGGCGAAAGCGATCGTCACGGCGAAGGAAAGCGCGGGGGACGTCCACGAGGGCACGGCGCCGCCGAGCGCGCGGCGGAGCGCCGCGACCCCGTACGTGAGCGGGTTCACGGCCATCGCCGCGCGGAGCCATGCGGGAGCGCCGTCGACGGGAAAGAAGGCGCCCGAGAGCAGCCACATCGGGATCAGGAAAAGATTCATGATCGCGTGGAATCCCTGGGTCGACTCGAGGCACCATGCGATCGCGAACCCGAGCGCCGTGAGCGCGAAGGCGAGCACGACGAGAAGCGCGGCGGCGGTGAGGAGTCCCGCCGCGTCGGCCTTCAGGCCGGCCACGGGCACGAGGACGAGGAGCGGAAGCCCCTGGATCAGGCCGAGCACCGCGCCGCCGAGGACCTTTCCGAGCGCGATCGAGGACGGAGCGACGGGAGACACGAGGACGCCCTGGAGGAAGCCTTCGCGCCGGTCCTCGATGACGGAGATCGTGGCGAAGATCGCCGCGAAGAGGACGACGAGGACGACTGTCCCCGGAAAGAAGTAGCCGAACGAGTCCTCGCGGAGGGACCCCTTGAAGCCGGCCCCCACGAGAACCCACATGACGAGCGGCGGGGCGACCGCGCCGACGACGCGGCTCTTCTGCCTCAGGAAGCGGACGATCTCGCGGCGCGCGAGGGCGAGAGAAGCGCTCATGCCGCGTCCTCTTCGCGGAAGCGGCGCCCGGTCTTCGCGATGAAGACGTCCTCGAGCGAGGGCGCGCCGAGCGTCACGGACTTGAACGCGCCCGGGAACGCTTCGACGAGGCGCGGGACGAACGTGTGCGCGGCCGGCCGCTCGACTCTCACAGTGGGCCCGACCACCGTGATCCGCCCTGCCTCGGCGCCGAAACGGCTTCCGATCGCGACCGCGAGGGCGGGCGCGCCGGTCTCGTCCTTCGCCTCCACCGTCACGACGTCGCCGCCCACGGTCGCCTTCAGCGCGGCGGGCGTGTCGAGCGCGAGGAGCCGCCCGCGGTCGAGGATTCCGATGCGGTGCGCGGCCTCGGCCTCCTCGAAGAGGTGGGTCGTCAGGAGCACCGCCGTGCCCCCGCGGGCCAGAGAGCCGAGCAGCCCGACGAGATCGCGCCGCGCGCCCGGGTCGAGGCCCGTCGACGGCTCGTCGAGGAGGAGCACGGGCGGAGCGTGGAGGAGCGCCTTGGCGATCTCGACGCGGCGCGCGAGGCCGCCTGAGAGAGTCTCGACGAGATCGCCGGCGCGATCCTCGAGGCCGAAGGTCGCGAGAAGCTCGCCGATCTTCGTCCGAAGGGGCGGGCCCGAAAGAGAGTAGAGCGCTGCCTGCAAGGTGAGGTTCTCCTCGACGGTCAGCTTCTTGTCGAGGCTGGGCGCCTGAAAGACGACGCCGAGGTGCCGGCGCACGTCGCGGCCGGCCGACGCGGGATCGAGCCCGTCGATCGAAAAGCTCCCGGCGCCGGGCGGCAGCAGCGTCGCGAGGATCCGGAACAGCGTGGTCTTGCCGCCGCCGTTCGGGCCGAGGAGCGCGAAGATTTCGCCGCGCGCGACGGAGAACGTGACGTCGGCGAGCGCGGCGCGCGCCCCGAAAGAGCGGGAGAGGGAGCGGGCTTCGACGGCGGGAGGCGTCACGTGCGGCTGCAGGCTTCGGAACGCGTCAGACGCGGTCGAGGACGAGGAGGACGAGGATCGCCGGCAGCCATCCGATCGACGCCAGGAAGAGCGAGCGCGCGTGGCCGTCCGAGATGTCCCTTGCGAACCTCAGCGAGGACGCCAGGAACAGGAGGGTCATCACGAACGCCCCAAAGGCGTACGCGAACCCCGCCGTGCCGACGAGAGACGGCAGGAGGCTGACGGGCAGGAGGATGGCCGTCCAGAGGAGGGTCTGGCGGGCGGTGCTGCGCCCGGTCGGGTCGACGACGGGCAGGATGACGACGCCCGCCTTCGCGTAGTCGACACGGTGGCGCCACCCGATCGCGAAGAAGTGCGGCAGCTGCCAGACGAACAGGATCGCGAAGAGCGCGAGCCCGGGCAGGCCGAGTGCGCCCGCCGCGGCCGTGTACCCGCCGAGCGGCGGCAGCGCGCCGGGGATCGCGCCGACGATGGTCGAGGCCGGCGAGCGCGTCTTCATCGGGGTGTACATGCAGACGTACGAGACGAGCGTGAACGCGGCGAGCGCGGTCGTGATCCCGTTCGTGAAAAGGAGGAGCTCGACGAGGCCGACGACTGAGAGCGCGCCGGCGAAGAGCGCCGCGCCCGCCATCGGGAGGCGACCCGACGGGAGCGGACGGGCGGCGGTCCGCTCCATCCGGCCGTCGAGATCCTTCTCCCAGACCTGGTTGAAGGCGCTCGTCCCGGATGCGACGAACGCCGTCCCGGCGAGGGTGTGGAGGAGCAGCGCGGCGTCCATGCCCGAGAGCGGCCCCTTCGTGCCCGCCACGAAGCCCACGAAGGCCGTCATGACGACGAACAGCGTGATGCGCGGCTTCGTGAGCGCGACATACGACGACAGGGCGGACGGGTTGCGACGGAGGCTCATGCGCGACGGGCGGAGCTTAGCGCGTTCCCGGGGTTCCGGCAGGCACCGAGGCAGACGAGCGCGAGGACCCCCGTCACCCAGCACAGGGCTCCGGTGGCGAGGTGGGCGGTCGTGAGGGACGGGGCCTTCCGCGACCAGACGGAGAGCGCGCCCAGGAGCACTTGAATCGTGACGAGGCCGGCCCAAAAGGAAGCGGCGATCCCGAAGAGGGGCCGCGAAGGGGAGATCTTTGAAAGGGCGCCTGCGGCGCGAAAGACGAGCAGGACGACGACGACGGCTCCGAGCCGGTGGGCGATGTGAATCGGCACGCCGGAAAGAGCCAGATCGGCGGCGGAGGGAAAGAACCCTCCAAAGGAAGTCGGGAAATCCGGGATCGCGAGGCCCGCGCCCGTGTGCCGCATGACAGCACCGAGAACGATCTGGATGTAGATCGCGGCGGTGGCGGCGAGCGTCCACCGGAACGCGCGCATCGCCTCTTCACCCTTCAAAGAAATCCGAAGATTTTCTTCGACCAACTCCCTCCATGTCTTCGAGCACATGAGTGCGACGGCCGCGGTGAGGGCGAAGACGATCTCGGCGAGGGCGGCGTGCGCGGAGGAGATGGCTGGCGGAAGGAGAAGCAGCACGGTCAGCCCGCCCAGAACCGCCTGAAGCAGGATCGCCACGAAGGCGGCCGCAGCGAGCCGCTTGACCGTCTTTCTTCCTTCTAAGAAAAAAAGAATTGCGCCCAGCTCCAGGCCCACCAATGTGGAAACGCCGGCGGCGATGAGGCGGTGCCCGTGCTCATACAGGATGCCCCCCACCATGGGAGGCATGACCTTCCCGTAGGAGAGAGGCCAGTCCGGAACGGCGAGGCCCGACTCCGTGGACGTGACGAGTGCGCCCGCGACGAGAAGCAGGAAGACGCAGACGGCGACCGTCCGCGTTCCGACCCTCAGGAAGGCTTCACGCACCGGCCTTGAACGTGAACGCGGCCGGCTTCGATTCCTGCGCGCCCACCGTGACCTGCTGGGTCTGCGTGCCGAACTTCTCGTGCCACGCCTCGATCGTATAGGTGCCGGCGGGGAGGTCCTTGATCGTGTACGTGCCGTCCGCCGCCGTGACGGCGAAGAAGGGATGAGAGAGGACGCCGCAGTACGCCGACATCCATCCGTGCACGTCGCACTTGATCCGGATCATGACCTCGGGCTTGTCGAACTTCTTCGTGTACTTCATGCCCTTGACCGGCATTCCGAGGTTGAAGGCCTCGTTCTTCTCGGGGAGCGAGTGAATGTTGTGGAGCGTGTCGTCGCTGTTCAGGATCTCGAGGTTCTGTCCCGCAACCATGCCGAAGACGTGAGGGTGGTATGTGCAGCCCCTCTGGTCGATCGTGGCAGGTGCGGCGGGAGCGGGATAGGTCCCGTTGATTCCGGATTTCACGTAGACGAAGACATTCGCGAGGCCCTTGTCATTCCCGATGATGATGTCCTCACGGCTCACGTCTCCCGGATGCAATTTGGCGCAGAAGGCGTCGGCCGACATCTTGAACTTGTCGGCGGCCGGCACGGCCCCCTCGAACACGATCTTGCCGGTGATGGAAGCCGCGCCCGTCGCCCCGGCGGCGGGACTGGCGACGGAGGAGGCCGCGGGAGCGGACGTCGCGCCGTCGTCTTTCGCCGCGCCCGCGGCACGGGACGACTTGGGCCGGTCCTCGTCGTCGTCCTTGCCTCCGCAGCCGGTCAGGAGTGCGGTGCCCAGGAGAACAGCGGCCGAGAGGGCGGCAAAACGAATTCGAATGGCGGGACCGGTCATGCGAGCCTCCTCGGCGGCGTTTTCCTTATCATGTCCCCCCGGAACGAGGGGAGCGTGATGATAGACAAACGTCCCATGCGCGTCGAATCCGCGGTGCTCCGCCACGTGGAGATGCCGCTCAAGTTCCGCTTCCGCACGTCGTTCGGCGAGACGGGCGTCAAGAAGTTCCTCCTCCTCGAACTCCGCGGCGAGGGCCTTTCCGGATGGGGCGAGTGCGTGGCCGAGGAAGGGCCGTTCTATTCGCCCGAGACGACCTCCACGGCGTCTTCCATCCTCACGGCGTACCTCTTGCCTCTCGTCCTCGGCAAGGTCGTCGCGTCTCCGGCCGCGTTCGACGAGGCCGCGAGGCGTGTGCGCGGAAACAGGATGGCGAAGGCCGCCGTGGAATGTGCGCTCCAGGACATGTTCGCGCGCGCCGCGAGCGTTCCGCTCGGGCGTTCTCTCGGGGGAACGCGCGACGCCATCGAGGTCGGCGTCTCGCTCGGAATCTCCCCGACGCCCGCCGAGACCGTCGAGAACGTGCGGAAACACGTGGCCGAGGGCTACAAGCGGATCAAGCTCAAGATCGAGCCGGGCAAGGACGCCGACCGCCTCGCGGCCGTCCGCGAGGCCTTTCCGGACATCACGCTCACGGTGGACGCGAATGCGGCCTACACGCTGGCCGACGCGGACCTACTGCGCTCTCTCGACGCGTTCCGGCTCGACTACATGGAGCAGCCGCTGCATCACGAGGACGTCGTCGCCCATGCCGAGCTCGCGAAGACGCTCCAGACGCCGATCTGCCTCGACGAGTCGATCCGCTCGGCGGCGGACGCGGAGGCCGCGATCCATCTTGGCGCCTGCAGGGTCATCAACATCAAGATCGGCCGCGTCGGCGGCCACGCGGAGGCTGTGCGCATTCACGACGTCGCGCGCGCCGCGGGCGTCCCCGTGTGGTGCGGCGGCATGCTGGAGGCGGGCATCGGGCGCGCGCACAACGTCGCGATCGCGAGCCTGCCGGGCTTCTCGAAGCCGGGGGACACGTCCTCTTCGTCGCGTTACTTCGAGGAGGACATCGTCGAGCCCGCGCTCGAGGCGAAGGAAGGGCTCATGCCCGTGCCGGCGGGTCCTGGTACCGGGGTCACGATCCGCCCTGACGTCCTCGGACGCGTTACGACTTCCATCCAGGAGCTTCGCGCGTGAGTGCGCGTGTCGGCGAGCTTGCCGCGCTGTTCGAAGCGCGGAGGGGCTCGATGCTCCAGGATCTCGAGTCTCTCGTCATCCGCGAGAGCCCGTCGAGCGAGTCTTCCCTCGTCAGCGAGGTCGCGAGCTGGATTGCGGCGCGGCTCGGGAAATCGGGGATCACGGCCTCGTGCGTGCCCTGCGCGGGCCGGGGCGACGCCCTCCGCGTGCGGCTCGGCCCCGAGCGTGGGGGCGCGCTCCTGCTCGGCCACATCGACACGGTTTGGCCCTCCGGGACGCTGACGGAGATCCCGTTCCGGGTCGAGGAAGGCGTCGCCCGGGGGCCGGGCGTCTTCGATATGAAGGGCGGCGTGACGGTGGCGATCGCCGTCCTCGAGGCCCTCGCGCGCGGCGACGTGAAGGCCGCCGGGGGGGTGACCCTCTTCCTGACACCCGACGAAGAGGTCGGGAGCCACGCCTCCCGGGATCTCCTCGTCTCCGAGGCCTTGAAGCGGGATCGCGTGTTCGTTCTCGAGCCGTCCGGCGACGGTGGAGCCGCGAAGATCGCGCGCAAAGGGACCGGTCTCGTAACGGCGCGCTTCAGGGGCGTGGCCGCTCACGCGGGCCTCGAGCCGGAGAAAGGGGCTTCCGCTCTCCTCGAGATGTCGCGCTTCGCGCTTTTCGCCGACGCGCTCGCGGATCTTCCCTCGGGCACCTCGGTCGTCCCGACCGTCGCGGCGTCCGGCACGGTGACGAACGTGGTCCCCGAAGAGGCGACGCTCTCGGTGGACTTCCGCCTCTGGACCGAGGCCGAAGGCGCGCGCGTCGTCGCGGGACTCCACGCCTACCGGCCCGCGAACGCGCGCGTGGCGGTCTCCCTAGAAGGCGGCGTCAACCGGCCGCCGATGGAGGCGACCGAGGACTCGCTCGCGCTCTATCGACGCGCGGCGGCGCTCGCCCAGGCGCTCGGCTTTTCGATGCCCGGCGCCCGCGTGGGGGGCGGCTCCGACGGAAACCTCACGGCCTCGGCCGGAGTCCCCACGCTCGACGGCCTGGGGCCGTCCGGCGCCGGCGCGCACGCGCGCACGGAGCATCTCTTCGTGGACGACCTCCCGCGCCGGGCGGCGCTTCTCGCGGCCCTGCTCGAAGACGCGGCATGAGCGGACGTCTCGTGATCCGCGAGCTCCGGACCCCGGACGAGTTCATCGAGACGACGCACGTCTCGAAGGCGGCCTGGGGTTTCGCCGAGCGCGCCGTTTCGCCCGCGAGCGACCTCGTGGCCGCGACGCACGCGGGAGGCCTCACGGCCGGCGCGTTCCTCGGCGGGAAGATGGTCGGGTTCGTTCACGGCATCCCGCGCACGAACAGCGGGGAGCCCTGCCAGCACTCGCACCTTCTCGCCGTGAAGCCCGAGGCGCAGGGGCGCGGACTCTCCGTGAGGCTCAAGCTCTACCAGCGCTCGTGGTGCCTCGCGCGGGGCATCCGCCTCGTGACGTGGACGTACGATCCCTTCCTCCTCAAGAACGCGAAGCTGAACATCGGGCATCTCCGGGCGACCGTCCGCACGTTCTACCCGAATTTCTACGGGCTCATGGGCGGCATCTACGCGGGCCTCCCGTCCGACCGATTCGAGGTCGCGTGGCGGCTCACCGATCCGGCGGTCGTGCGCGCCGCCGCGGGCGAGCCCCGTCCGCGGCTGGAAGTCGAAGGGCTGCCCGTGGCGCGGAGCCCCCGGTCCCTCCCGAATGCGCAGCGCCTCCTCCTCCCGTTCCCGGCGGGCGCACCGCGCATCTACCGGACCGATCACGACGAAACGCTGAAGGAGCGCCATCGCTTCGCAGCGGTCGTGAAGCCGCTCTTCTCCCGGGGCTACGCGGTCACGGACGTCGTCGTCCGCGTGGACGGGACGCCGGCGTATGTTCTCGAGCGGACGGACACCTGAGCCCCGGGGCGGGGCATAATCCCGACAGAATTCCAGACGGCCCGACGGGCAAACAATGAAGGAGACACCATGAAGAAGAACCTGTTCCGCGTCCTCGCTCCCGCCGCGTTCCTCCTCTTCTCGACCGCCGCGCTCGCCGTCGACGACTTCCAGGTGACGGGCAACGTCACGGAGAAGACGACCGACTCGATCACGGTCATGAAGGGCAAGGAGCGCTTCCAGATCGCGATCGACAAGGACACGAAGGGCGAGGCGAAGGTCGGCGACAAGGTCACGATCAAGTACAAGATGCACGGCTCGTCGATCGAGGTGAAGGGCGCGAAGGTCGCAAAGCCCGCGGCCGAGAAGAAGATGAAGAAGGCCGCCTAGCTCTTCAGGGGGCGGTCAGCGACCAGGAGTCGTTCGACGGGTCCACGTCGGGCCCCGGACCGACGAGCGTCGCTTTGCACGTCCAGCCCGCCGCGGGGGCGGGAAGGAGTCCGGCTCCGGCAGCGCCGAACAGGACGCTGCCGGAGGCCGGTTTCTCCGCCGTCATGGCCGAAGAGCCCGGCTTGCTGCAGTCGAGGCGCAGGGTGCGCTTCACCGCTCCGACCGGCGTCACGAACATCTGGTTTCCAATTCGCTTCGAGAGGACGGCGACCCTCACGTTCACCGTCGGCGGCGCGGACATCGCGTCCTCGAACGTGATCCCGCTGATTCCGTAGTCGAACTCCGGCCCCCACGAGATCGACTTGGAGGGCGGACCGGGGCGTCCCCGGGGCGGCGCGAGCCCGACCGTGCACGTCCAGGCCGGCCCGTCGTCGAGGAGCTTCTCCGGCTGATCGGTGGGAAGGCCTCCGAAAGGATTCGCGTAGGAGGGGAACGGGATATTCGGGAAAGGCGGCTGCGCCGGCGCATCGGGTGCCGTCTGGTCGTTTTCGATGATCTTGACGTCGAGGTGCCCGTGCGCCGCCACCTCCTTCACGAGACGGCGCACCGTCCGCGCGGGAGCCGACAGGCTCGTGCACTTCAGCTCGATCCCGTGAGTGCCCTTCGGGGAGGGATCGGCCGATGCGTTGAAAAGCCTCGCGACGACGTCGGACCCGCCCGTGTAGAACACGTTGCCGATCGTGCCTCCGATCTGCCGCTCGACGGAGGTGACCCCGAGTCCGGGCGGCGGCCCGTAGACCTGCTTCTGGGGCGCGGCCGGCGGCGTAGCGGAGATGGCGGACTTCGTCCCCGTTTCGGCAACGGCGGAGCCGGCGGCGAGGATCAGGGCGGCGAGGATGGGAACGGGACGCGGCATGGCGGCCTCCGCCTGGAAAGACGTGCCGGGCGGCCGTGCGGCATAGACCCCCTGGGTTCAGGCCTTCGCCAGCTCCTGCTTGAGCTTCTCGGCTTGGAAGTGCGCGACGAGAGGTTCGATCAGCTCGTCGAGGCGCCCGTCGAGGACGTCGTTCAGCCGGTGGGACGTGAACCCGATGCGGTGGTCCGTCACTCGGCTCTGCGGAAAGTTGTAGGTCCGGATCTTCTCGGACCGGTCGCCCGAGCCGACCATCTTCTTCCGGTCGGCGGCGTAAGCGGCGTCCTTCTTCTCGCGTTCCGCTTCGTAAATGCGCGCCTTGAGGACGCGCATCGCTTTCGCCTTGTTCTTGACCTGCGAGCGCTCGTCCTGGCACTGGACGACGACGCCCGTCGGAATGTGCGTCAGGCGCACGGCCGAATACGTCGTGTTGACGCCCTGGCCGCCCGGCCCCGAGGCGCAGAAGAGATCCACGCGGACGTCCTTGTCGAGGATCTCGACGTCGACGTCCTCCGCCTCGGGCAGGATCGCGACCGTGGCGGCCGACGTGTGGATTCTCCCGGCGGCCTCGGTGGCGGGGACGCGCTGGACGCGGTGGACGCCGCCTTCGTATTTAAGGCGCGAGAAGGCGCCCTCGCCCTCGACGATCGCCTGGACTTCCTTGAGGCCCCCGGCGCCGCCGGAGTCGCTCCGGTCGATGATCTCGACTCTCCAGCCGCGCCCTTCGGCATAGCGCACGTACATCCGGAGGAGCTCTTCGGCGAACAGCGCCGCCTCGTCGCCGCCGGTCCCGGCCCGTATCTCGAGGACCACGTTCTTGCCGTCGTTCGGGTCTTTCGGCAGGAGGAGAAGGCGGATCTCTTCCTCGATGGCGCCCCGCCGGGCCCGCAGGCTCTCGAACTCCTGCTGCGCGATCGGCCGCAGCTCGTCCGCGGGCGGAAGCGTGTCGAGCAGCTCCTCGGCGCCGGCGAGCTCGGTGTCGATCCGCTTGCGCTCGCGATTCTTCTCGACGACCGGCAGGATCTCGTGCATGGCGCGCATCGTCTTCGTCGCGAGGGTGTGATCCGCGAGAACGTCGGGCGAGGCCGCGCGCGCCTCGAGATCGGCGTACCGGCGTTCGATCTCGTCGAGCTTCTGAAACATGGGAGGCGGACGCAGGCGACCCGAACGGGCCGCCGACGCCTCAAGCGGTGGTGGCGGGCTCGGGCTTGGACTTGGCTGCCGCGGGCTTCGGCGTGTTCGCGTAACGCTTCTGGAAACGCTCGACGCGGCCGGCCGTGTCGACGAGCTTGGACTTGCCCGTGAAGAACGGGTGGCAATTGGAGCAGATTTCGAGACGGAGCTCGGTCTTCGTGCTCTTCGTCTTCCACGTGGTTCCGCACGCGCAGTGCACGTCGACGTCGTGGTACTCGGGGTGGATCTTTTCCTTCATGGACTTCTCCTTCACGGCTTCGCCGCATGGTGAGCGACGCCGGAACCGCGGAGAATAACACGGGCGGGCCTGTTCGCGAGCGCGCCGAACCGATTGTTATTGCTAGACTTCGCCTCGTGCTCGTCCTCAATGTGCGGGTGCCGGGGGAGCCGGCGCGCCGAATCCTGCTCGATCGCCCGGTCCTGACGCTGGGCCGCTCCTCCACGAACGACGTGCCCCTCGGGGACCGCACGCTCTCGCGCGTTCACGCGCGAATCGAAGGCGTCGAGGGCGGGGGCGCCCTCCGGCTCGTCGACCTCGGCTCGCGCAACGGCACGTCCCTGAACGGTGTGCGTATCACCGTGCCCGTGCCGCTCGCGGCGGGAGACCGAATTCAGCTCGGCGAGACGCTGGTGGAAGTTATCGAGGAATCCACGACACGCGTCGTCATCGACGGCTTCGGGGAAGAAAGCTCGAAGCGAACGACGTTCCTGCAGTCCTCCAAGGACCTCCTGCGCCCGCACAAGCAGGCCTGGGATTCGAAGCTCGGGGCCGAAGAGCTGGCGCGCCTGAACGCGACGCTTCGGATGCTCAACGAAATTTCGGTGGACATGCTCGGGGACATTCCGCTTCCCCGCCTCGTCGACCTCGTCCTCGAGAAGACGTTCACGTTCCTCCAGCCCGATCGGGGCCTCCTGATGCTGGCGGACGATCAGGGCGAGCTGAAATCCGAGAAGGTGAAGTACGCGGCCGGCGTGGATCCTTCGGACATCCGGCTCAGCAAGACGCTCATCCAGTCGGTCGTCGACAAGAAGAACGGCGTCCTCCTGATCGACGCCGCCACGGACGCGGGCCTCGGAGCCGCCGAGTCGATCCGGATTCTGGGCATCACGTCGTGCATGGCGGCGCCGCTCTTCGTCGAGGACAAGGTCATCGGCCTCATCTACCTCGAGGTGCGGCTCGGGCGGAAGAGCTTCAGCGAAGAGGATCTCCGCCTACTCACGTCCCTCGCGAACACGGCCGCGATCAAGATTCAGAACCTGCGCCTTCAAGAGGGCGCCGCGGCGCGCCAGCGCATCGAGCGCGAGATGGCGCTGGCATGGGAGATCCAGCGCCGCCTCCTGCCGGAGGCCGAGCCGACGCTTCCCCACACGGAGCTTCTCGGACGGACCGTGCCCTCGCGCACGGTCTCTGGGGACTACTACGACTTCTTCGAACGCGGGGACAAGTCGCTCGACGTGGTCGTCGCGGACGTGAGCGGAAAGGGAATGGGCGCGTCGATTCTCGCGGCCTCGGTGCAGGCGGCCTTCCAGGTGTGGGCCGGTGAGCATTTTCCACCGGGCCTGCTCTGCACGCGCCTCAACGACATGGTGTTCCGGCGCACGAGCCCCGAGAAGTTCATCACGTTCTTCCTCGCGCTCTACGACCCGGAGTCCGGCTCGGTCGTCTTCACGAACGCGGGCCACAACCCCGGCATCCTCGTGCGCAAGGACGGGACGTCGGAGCTTCTCGGAGCGCACGGACCGCCGCTCGGGATGTTCGCGGGAAAGACCTACGGCTCGGGCACGTTCACGATGGCCGAGGGCGATCTCCTCGCCCTTTATACGGACGGCGTGACCGAGGCCGCGAATCCGGAAGACGAGGAATTCGGAACGCCGCGGCTCGTGGAGACGCTCGTCAACGCGCGCGCTCTCTCCGTCGAGGAGATCGAGGCCGAGCTCGGCGCGGCGCTCGTGGTGTTTACCGCCGGGACTCCGTTCGGAGACGACCGGACCTTCGTTCTCCTGAAGAGAACCTAAATCTAGAGCCCCGTCGCGCGGGACGGCGCGGCCGGCTCGGGCTCGTTCGCCTCTTTTCCGTCTTTTGCGTCGCGCGGCAGCATGCCGTGGCGCTTCAGCATCTCGTTCAGCGTCGTCGGCTTGAGGCCGAGGAGCTCTGCGGCGCGCTTCTGGACGCCCGACGCGCGTTGAAGCGCGGCCGAGAGGAGCGCGCGCTCGTAGGCGGCGACGGCGTCCTTGAACGAGAGCCCTTCGGCGGGCAGCGCGGCGGCGCGCGGCACAGAGCGCCGGACGGTGTCGGGAAGCTGGTCGAGGTCGATCACTCCGTGGCCGAGGACGAGCGCCCGCTCGAGGACGTTTTCCAGCTCGCGGACGTTGCCCGGCCAGTCGTGGTCGAGGAGCGCCTTCATGACGGCGGGCGTGACGGACGGCACCGCCTTGCCATTCTCGGAGGCGGCCCGGGCAAGCAGCGTCTCCACGAGGAGGGGCACGTCCTCGCGGCGTTCGCGGAGGGGCGGGAGGGGGATCGTGATGACGCAGAGCCGGTAGAAGAGGTCCTCGCGGAAGCGTCCTTCCGCGACGAGCCGGGGCAGGTCGGCATTCGTGGCCGCGATGACGCGCACGTCGGCGTACTGAGGTTCGATCGCGCCCACGGGCAGGAACTCCCGCTCCTGCAGGACGCGCAGGAGCTTCGCCTGAGTCTCGATCGGCACCGTTCCGATCTCGTCGAAGAAGATCGTGCCCTGGTCGGCGGCCTTGAACAGGCCCTTCTTGTCGGCGACCGCGCCGGTGAACGAGCCGCGCACGTGGCCGAAGAGGTTCGACTCCAGGAGGTCGGGCGGGAGCGCCCCGGAATGCACGGTGACGAACGGGCCCGACGCCCGCGGAGACAACCGGTGGAGGGCCTTTGCGACGAGCTCCTTTCCCGTGCCGCTCTCGCCGGTGATGAGGATCGTCGAGCGCGCCGCTGCTGCCTGGCGGATCGTCTCGAAGACGCGTTCCATCGACGGGGAGCGGCCGATGATCTCCTTCAGGCCCGGCGGGACGTTGAGCCGCGCCTTGAGGGCGCGGTTCTCGGCCACGAGCTGCCTCTTCTCGAGCGCCTGCTTGACGACGTGCACGACCTCTTCGTTCCGGAAGGGCTTGGGCAGGTAGTGAAACGCGCCCTGGCGCATCGCGGAGATCGCGCTTTCGACGGATGAGTACGCGGTCACCACTACGACGGGCACCTCGGGATGCCGCGCCTTTACCTCCGAGAGAACTTCGAGGCCGGGCCGGTCCGGGAGCATGAGGTCGAGGAGCAGGAGGTCGATGGGCTCTTTCTCGAGACGCTCGAGCCCCTCGGCCGCGGTCGCGGCTTCGCGCGTCACGAATCCGGCCTTCGCGAGGACGGATCCCAGCACGTCGCGGATGACAGGCTCGTCGTCGAGGATCAGGACGGTGGGCATTGTGTTTTTCAGGTCGCGGCGGGCAGGGAGACGGTGAATCGGGCCCCGCGGTCGGCCCGAGAAGCTCCCGCCGCGGACGTCACGGCCAGAGAGGTTACGGTCAACGTGCCACCGTGCGCCTGAATGATATCCCGCGCGATGGCGAGGCCCAGCCCCGTTCCCCCTTGAGCGGTCTTCGTGGAATAGAACGGGTCGAACACACGGGCTACCTGTGCATCTGTCAGGCCAGGTCCGTTGTCCTCCACGGAGAACAGCACGTATCCGTCGGCGGCACGGACGCGCAGCGTGACGGCAGGTGGCGGATCTTCGGCGGCGCGAGGGAGCGTGACCGCTTCGAGCGCGTTCTTCGCGAGGTTCACGAGCACCTGGACGAGGGCGTCCCGATGACCGGAGACGGCCGGGAGAGGCTGCGCGGCCACGACCTCGAGAGGGGCGCGCCGGGCTGCTGCCTCGTCCGCGAGAGCCCAGGCGGCTTCTTCCGCGAGCGCGGCCGGTTCGAGTCGAAGGAATTCACGCGGGCGGCCGCGGGCGAGATCGAGCAGGCTGCCGACGAGGCGCGAGGCGCGAAATGCCTGCCGCTCGATCTTTTCGACGAGCGTCCTTCGGGGGTCGTCTCGCGGCGTCTCGTCGAGGAGGAGCCGGGCGAAGCCCGCGACTCCGGCGAGCGGTGTGTTCACCTCGTGCGCGACGCCCGCCGAGAGAGTGCCGAGAGCGGCGAGGCGTTCCCGATCGGCGAGCGCGCGTTCGAGTCGCGCGGTCTCGGTTGCGTCGTAGAGGACGAGGACCCGGGCGTTGGAATCCGGCCCCGCTCCCGGAAACGGCGATACCGCGACGTTCAAGACCCGCGGCCCCGAGCCGAGGTCCGCCTCGAGCTGCGGGGGCGGCGCGGCTCCGACGAGCGCGGCGGGCAGCACGTCCTCCGCGAGGACCCCGACGAGAGACGCCGCGTCGCGCCCGAGGAGAGCCGCGAATGCGGGGTTCACCGAGGTGAGCCGCCCTGCATCGTCCGTGGCGGCGATCGCCGCGGCCGAGCCCGCGACGACGTTCTCGTGAAACTGCTGGAGGGTTCGGTAGCGATCGGCCTCGACCCGGAGCTCGTCGAAAAGCCGCGCGTGGTCGAGGGCAAGCGCCGCCGGAGCGAGGACCGTTTCCAGGAGCTCCGTATCGTCGAGCGAAAGCGGCACCCGTCCTGCGCGGTCGCCCACGGCGAAGAGCGCGAGAAGTCGTCCCGACACCGTGAGCGGAGCAAGCGTGCGGAATCCGGCCCGCCGGAGGCGCGACACCGCCGATGTCGGCCGCGCGGTGAAGTCCTGGCGCGACAGCCGAATCGGTCCGAGGCGGGCCGCGGCGGGAATCTCCGCGAGCGGAAGCGGCGGGCCCCCGTCCACGTCGCGGGCGACGAGCGCGTCCGCTGCAACGGGAAGGAGGGCCGCGCACGAGACGCCGAGACCCCCCATGATGCGCTCCCGGAGGAGCTCCTGGAGCTCTCCGAGCGGCCGCGGCGACGGGAGCTCGCGCACGAGCGCGAGCAGCCGTTCGCGGTCACGCCAGGCCTCGCGATACTGAAGACGTTGAAACGCGCCGGAGAGGCCGCGCCTCACGGGCGCGAAGCTGAGCGCCATGAGAAGTCCCGCCGACGCCTGGAGAGCGCCCTTCGCATGCGGAATCCCGACCGCGACCGGATGCGCGAGGAGGATCTGGGCGAGCGCGAAAAAGCTGGCTCCGACGAGAAGAGCGCCGAGTAGCGACGCAGTCTGCCGGCCGAGCACCTCCACGTCCCAGAGCCGATACCGCGTGAGCGAGGCGAGGAACGCGGCCGGAACGAGCGCGAGGGGCAGGACCGCGAGCGACGAGAGAATCGGGATCGACCCCCCGAGAAGACGCGGCACGAGATTCAGGAGGACGAGGGGGAGAAGGCCCACCGTGACGCCCAGGAGGAGGAACCGGACCTGCTTCTCTGTCAGGAGGTCGGTGGGGCGCCGCGCGAGGACCACGAGCCGCGCGGCGGCGAGCGCGGCGCCGAGTGCCATCCAGACGATCTGAGCGCGGTCGAGCGCGTTCACCGCGTCGGACGCGTCGCTGCTCGTCCGGCCTGAGTACACCGCCGCCGTGGCAGCCAGGAGCAAGCTGGCCGGAACGAAGGGGAGCCACGCGGGTGCTCTTCGCATCCGCCGTGGAAACGTGAAGACGAGGGAGAGCAGAAGAGCCGGGAAGAGGGCCCGTGCGGCGTCTTCGAGAAGGACGGCGGCGCGGAAGAGGCCGTCGACCGGCGGCACCGGCGTGAGGGTGAGCACGAGCCCGACAGACAGCGCGAATCCCGCGAAGAGGAGCGACTCCTTCGTCGTTGGCGAGGGCCTCACGGCCGCGAAGCCCGCCGCGAGGAACGCGACGCCCACCGCGAAGAGAAAGAGATACAGCCAGTCCCACGAGGAAATTGGAACGTTCCGAAACGTCCGGAGCGCGTCACCCCGGAGGACGGTCAGCTCGGCGGAGCGCTCTGCGAGCCAGCGCGACGGATCGCCCGCCTGCCGCGCCTCGGCCCCGTCCACGAGCAGCAGAAGATCGCCGGCCCGGAGACCGGATGCGGCGGCGGACTCGCCGACGCGGCGCACGCGAAGACCCTCGGGCTCTCGGGAGACGAGCACGTCGGCGCGGCCGAACGCCGAGACCTTGCGCGCAAGGCAAAGCACGGAGGGGACCAGCGCCGCCGCGAAGGCGCAGATGAGGAGCCACCGCGCCAGAGAGCGCAGCCGAGGCGATGGTGACTCCATATCGGTACTTGCAGCAAACAGGATGCCAGCAATCCGATTGCTTGGATCTGGCTAAAGTGTTGAGAAAATGGAGTTTGATAGCCGAAGGTGGGCTCAGGACAGTCGCCCGCCACGGAATCTTGAAGGGTGCCCCGGGTATTTGGAGACCTTGAAAGACTAGAAAGACATAGCCAGGCCGCCCGCGAGCCTTCGGTTCAGTTTCTCCTCGTCTTCACCCTCCCGGCGTTTTCCAAGCTCCAGTGAGAAGAGCGCGCGGAGGTCGGAGCCCAGGGACCGGAGCCCCGGCACCGGAATGGACTGGGCGAGCGTGACATCCACGGCCTCGACGTCGTTGCGGAGGACGGTCGATCCGTGCATGAGCGATTGCGTGACGACGCGATAGCCGATTCCAACGGACGTTTCCGTTGCGCGGATCCGGGCCGCGGCCTGCGCGACACCCCAGGTGGCGTCGTCGGCGCGGATCGAGCCGTCGCGCGCCCCCGAGAGCTTGCCTGCGCGCATCATGACGCGCCCGTCGAGCGCCTTCCCGAGGCGTGCGGTGGCCCCGAACGAAACGTCCGTCGCGACGTCGTTCGCGAAGAAATAGAGTGAATCGAGCCGGTCGAGAAAATCGGGATCGAAAAGCAGGCGGTACGTGCCTGTCAGCTCGCGCCGCGAGGCCTCGAGTGAGACGTTCTCTCCATCGGCGTTCTTCCACATGAGGCCGGCCTTGTAGAGGGCCCGGGAGCGCCGCGTGAGATCGGCTTCATCCGTGCCCGCTTCGCCCGCAAGCGGGATTTCCCCGTCGAGACTCCGTTCGTAACGGCGGGCCGCGAAGCCGTAGATCTTCCAGCCGTCGCGCGTCGCGACCGCGAGCGAAATCTCCGGCGTGACGCCGCGCGAGCGGGCCGAAATGTCCCCGGTCGCGCCGCCCTCGAGAACGACGACGTCGAAGAAACGGACGCCGGCGACCGCGCCCGCGCGGGTCTCGCGGTCGAAGGGGGTCGGCTGACCCGCGTACGCGTTCATCGCGCTCCGATAGGACATCGACACGCGGGCGAACGTCGAGGAGGAAAGCTCGGTCTGGTAGCGGGCGGCGACGTCGACGGCATTGGACTCTCGCGCGAACAGGTCCGCCGCTGGTCCGGCGGAGAGGAGCCGCGACTGCGAAACGAGATGGGCCGAGACCGAGGCCTGCGCGCGCTCGGAGAGACTGCCGCTCCAGTCGAGCGAGTGTGCCGCGAAGCGGGCGCCCTCCGCGTCGTCAACCATGTTCTGCTGGCGGGTCGTGATGTGAACCGACTGACCGGATCCGATCGCTCCCGTCGAACCCGCGGACCCTGAATTCACGTCGAGCGCCACGCGGGACGCGTCCCCCGTCTTCTCTCCCGAGAGCGCCGCGAGGCGCGCATAGGCTCCCGAGGCGCCCCACCGCAACCGGTTCCCGGCGGTACCGCTGACGTCGAGGGACGCGCGCGAAAGTGACGACTCGCCGGCGGCGCCGAATCCCGCGGTGGACGCCACGGACGCGCGGACTGGAATCGTGGCGGCGTGCGTGTCCAGCCTCGCGATCGTGAGGGGGAGGGCCACCGGCTCCGGCCCTTCGTCGAGGACCGCGAGGAGCGCGGGCACGTCGCGCAGCACGTCGCCCGGCGCCACGGCGCGCGCGATCCAGACGTCGAGAGCGCCCCCCGTCAATTCGGGGAGGATGCCCGCGGGCGACTCGAGGTCGAGCCTCACGAACGAGAGCGCGCCGTCCGAAACGGCGCGGTGCATGAGGCGGGCGATCGCGGGGCGGAAGCCCGGCACCACCGAGAGAACCGTGTAGAGGCCCTCGGCCGCGTCCCCGAGCACGAACGTCCCGTCACGGTCGCTCTTCAGGAGCCTCACGACGGTGGCTCCACCGAGGGTCACGCCTCGCACGACGAGCGACGCGCCCGGGACGGGGACGCCACCGGCGCGCACGATGCCGCCGAGGGGAGCGGTGAGCGCCCTCGAAAAAGGCGCCCTCGCACCGGCCTCGCCCGCAACGGCGGGCGCTGCGAGGAGCACCGCCAAGGCGGCAACGGCGAAGTGCGCCGGGGTGGAGTTTTGCGTGGAGCGCATCGAAAGGGTCACGGACCCCCCTGGCTCCTATCATCCGCCCGGATTCCGCGCCGCGTCAATCGACTTCGAGACTGAGCCTCATGCGGCTGGTCCGAGGCCGAGCGTGGCGCGGACGACATGCCGGGCGATCGAGGGGTTCTCCTTGAGCCGCCGCGTCGAGTAGGCGTACCAGTCCCGGCCGTAGGGCACGTAGACCCGCAGTCTGTGCCCGGCGTCGAGGAGGCTGCGGCGGAGAACGGGATCCACCCCGAGGAGCATCTGGAACTCGTAGCGTTCCCGCCCGAGCTTGAGCCGGTCGATGGTCTCGAGCGCACGCTCGACGCAGGCCTCGTCGTGCGTCGCGATGCCGACGTAGCAGCCCGCGGACAGGTGCTTGTCGACGAGTGCCGCGAAGCTCGCGATGACCGTCGCGCGTTCCTTCCACGCGATCGTGCGGGGCTCCCGGTAGATGCCCTTGCAGATCCTCACGTTCACGCCGGCGCCGATGAGGCGGTCGAGATCGCGAAGGCTGCGCTTCAAGTAGGCCTGGATCACCGCGCCCACGGCCGGAAACTTCGCCTTCAGCTCGAGCACGAGCCGGAGCGTCGCTTCGGTGTACGGGCTGTCCTCCATGTCGAGGCGCACGAACATTCCGTGGACCGAAGCGCGCATGCAGATGTCGGTGCAGTTGCGGAGGGCGAGTGCCGGGTCGATGGCGAGGCCCACCGCCGTCGGCTTTACGGAGATGTTCGCGTCGAGGCCGCTCGCCGAGATCGCGTCGATCATGCCGAGGTACTGATCGCGCGTCGCCTGCGTCTGCTCCTCGCGGGTCACGCTCTCTCCGAGGATGTCGAGCGTCGCCATCGCGCCCTCGGCAGACAGTGCGCGAACGGTCGCGAGGGCGTCGTCGAGCGTGTCTCCCGCGACATAACGGGAGGCGACGCGCCTCACGAGCGAGCGGGGGACGAGCGGAAGCGTGGTCACGACGAGCCGGTCGAAAAGTGCGGTCATGTGGGCTCCGGGGTGCGGGCCAGGACGAGCGCCCTGACGTCTCTTGCTCCTGCCTCGCGAAGGGCGCGGGCCGCGGCGAAGAGAGTCGCGCCCGTCGTGACGACGTCGTCCACGAGGACGAGGACTCGCCCCCGCGCGCGAGGGGAGGCGGCAAAGGCCCCCTCCACGTTCGCGCGGCGCTCGGCGGCAGGCAGCGAGGATTGTGGAGGCGTCTCGCGCGAGCGGGAGAGGAGGGAGCGCCGCGGCGTCGCGAGGAGGCGCCCGGTCTCGTCGGCCAGAAGCATGGCCGGATCGTACCCGCGTTCGTGATTGCGCCGGCGGGTCGAGGGCACGGGCACGAGCGCGTCGGCACCCGAGGCGATCGCGACCGACCGCGCGAGAGCGGCGAGACGCACGCCGAGGGGAGCGGCGAGGAGATCCCAGCCAGCGAACTTGAATGCGTGATGGAGGGTGCGCAGCCCGCCCGTGTAAAGCCCGAATGCCGCGGTTCGCGTCACCGGCGGCGGATGAAGGCGACAGGCGGCGCACGGAGAGCCGCCGGACGGGAGCGCGCAATGCGGGCACGCGAGCGCCGCGTCGAGTACGGGGAGCGCGGCCCAGCAGGAGCGGCATACGCCGCCGCCGCCGAGGTCGACGCGCGCCGCCTCGCAGACGGCGCAGCGCGACGGAACGAGGAGCGCAAGGAGCGGAGCGAGGAGAGGCGCGAAGGCAGGCGCGAAAAACCCGCTCCCGGGAGTTGGTTTGAGAGAGAGCTCCTCAGGCGGCACGACCCTGGATTCTAGACGAGAGCCTGCCGGCCTCCGTATCCGCAATATGCGTATTCTCCGACCGACCAGCCCCGGCGTATCCTCCTTGCCGATGACACTGCGATTTTCCCGCGCGCTTGTCCGGGACGCCGCTCTCGCAGCCCTTCTCGCCGGCCTCTCTCTTCCCGCGGCCGCTCAGACGAACCGTCAGTCGGAGTTTCCCTTCGCCTTCGGCGCGGGCGGATTCGCGGTGACCGACACCGGACGGCCCGCGGACGTGAAGGCGTTTTCGACGGGAGGATTCCGCGTCTTCGCGGACGTCGAGCTCGAGTCGGGCGTGTTCCTTCAAGCGCGCTACGAGAACTTCCTTCTGCCGGGTTCGGAAGTGGCCGCGCCCCCGTTTCAGCAGTCTGCGGGCGACTCTCCGCGAGTGAAAGTGAACGGAGGCAGCCTGTCCGTCGGATACCTGTTCCGGGAAGCCTGGTGGCAGGCCGGACTCGTCGCCGGCGTCGGCGTATTCGGGCTGTCGCCGCGCGACCCGGAGGCCGGTCAGGTGCCCGCGGACGTCCGCGAGACCGTGATCGGCTGGCACGCCGGACTGCTGACGATCTTCCAGCTCGGGAAGCGCCTGGACCTCCGGATCGAGGCCACGGGATATCTCCTCAGGACCGATGCTTCACACAAGCCGGTCCTTGTCGGCGCTTCCCTCGCCTATCGCTTCTAGGTAATCCCGATCACATTCGCGAGGCCCAGACGGTGGGCTCCCACCCGACCTTTCGGTCGGGCGGGGATTGCGGCGGTAGGATTGACTAACTGAGGTATTTGATGGAGGGAAGAATCTGGAGGGCCCGACGGCTGGAAGGCCGGCGGGACTGGAGGGCGGGCGTGAAGATCGTCGTATTCATTTGATGTTTAGTCGAAATGTCCGTTTCGATCTCCTGCCTATTAGTACGCAAGGCCGGTGCCTCTGGTTTCCCGAGCTCGTGAATCAAGCTACAAATTGCTAGACGCCAAAGACTTATGCCGGATTCTGGCCCATTCAGGGGGGCCGGAGGGGACGGGCCGAGAGATCGAAAACGGACACTCCCGGTGCAAAAACGACAGTCTGGCTCAGATCCCTTCGAGGAGCGGGAGCAGCGTGGAGTCCTTCTTGACGGAGAGCGACAGCTCGACGTGAGTTCTGACCACGCCCCGGATCGTCTGAATCTTCTCGCGCAGGATCACTTCCAGATGCTCCACGTCGCGGGCCCGGATCTTGAGCCGATAGCCGAAATTTCCCGAGATCGCGTAGCACTCCTGAACGTCGAGCAGCGCCTCGATCTCCTCGAGAAAAGGGCGCTCGAAGCGGGGGTGCTCGAGGAGGACGTCCACATGCGCCACAAGGGGCATTCCGACGAGACGGGGATCGAGGAGCGCCGTGAAACGCCGGATGAAACCGCGCGTCTCGAGCTTCTTGATCCGTTCGTTCACCGACGGCGTGGTGAGGCCTACCGTTTCCGCGATTCTCGCCTGCGAGATCTTGGCGTCTCGTTGAAGAATGTCGAGGATACGGCGATCGATGTCGTCCATATAAAATTCGGCTTGAGGGTTCGAAACCCGAACTTTATACGGTCGCGAGGCCGGAAGCAACCGGCTCGCCCCGGCCTCGGGGTCAATCGGCGGGTCCCGGCACCTCGGCCCCCTTCGGGATCACGACGACTCCGCCCTCCGAAACATGGAAGCGCTTCTGGTCTTCCTCGAGGTCGAAGCCGATCTCGGTCCGAGGCGGGATCTTCACGCCGCGATCGACGATCACCCGCCTGAGGCGCGCGTGTCGCCCAACGTCGACGCCGTCCATGAGGACGCATTCCTCGACGTGCGAGAACGAGTTGATCCGGACCCTGGGAAAGAGAATCGACCGGTGAATCGTGCCGCCCGAAATGATGCAGCCGGACGCGACCGTCGAGTCCGTCGCGATGCCGATGCGCTGGGAAACGGCGTCCGCGAAGACGAACTTTGCCGGCGGTAGCTGCCACGCGTGGCTCTTGAGCGGCCACTTGGGATTGTAGAGGTTGAGCGGCGGCGTGACCGAGATCAGGTCCATCGACGCATCCCAATAGGAGTCCACGGTGCCGACGTCGCGCCAGTACGGGGGCAGGTCCTCGGAGCCCGGCACGCGGTTCGTCGAGAAGTCGTAGGCGAAGAGGCGTCCGCCTCCCGCGAGAAGGGCCGGGATGATCGTCCGGCCGAAGTCGTGGGACGTGTCCTGCAGGGCGTCGTGCTCGAGGGCCTCGATGAGGACGCCGGCCCGGAAGATGTAGTTGCCCATCGACGCGAGCGCCAGCTCCGGCTGCCCGGGGATGCAGCAAGGGGCGGCGGGTTTCTCCTCGAAGCCGACGATGCGTCCGTCCGCCGCGACCTCGAGGACCCCGAACCGCGAGGCCTCGGCGATCGGCACGGGAATCGCGGCGATCGTGAGGTCATGACCGCCCTCCTCGTGAAAGAGGAGCATCGGGTTGACGTCCATCATGTAGATGTGGTCGCCCCCGAAAACACAGACGTGCTCGGGCTCCTCGTCGAAGATGAGGTCGAGGTTCTGGTAGACGGCGTCCGCCGTGCCGCGAAACCAGTGGGGCCCGCGGCGCATCTGCGCGGGCACGGGGTCCACGAACTGGCCGATGTCGAAGCTCAGGCGCCAGGTGCGGATGATGTGCTCGATGAGCGAATTCGACTTGAACTGCGTCATGACCTTGATCTTCGTGAGGCCCGAGTTGACGCAGTTGTTGAGGGCGAAGTCGATGATGCGGTACCGCCCGCCGAAGGGGACCGCCGGTTTCGCGCGATCCCGCGTGAGCGGGAACAGGCGCTCGCCCATCCCGCCGGCGAGGACGATCGAGAGGACGTCGCGATGCTGGAGGATTTTCACGCTGCCGCCCGATCGTACCCCGGTTCCACGAGGCGCCCGGGGCCAGGCGCCGGTCAGGTATCGTAGCGATGCCATGGCGGTGAGGGATCCCTACGAGGTTCTGGGAGTCGAGCGCAAGGCGGGTGAGGCCGACGTCAAGAAGGCCTACCGGCGCCTCGCGCGGAAGTTTCACCCCGACGTGAACGCCGGCGACAACGCCGCGAAGAAGAAGTTCCAGGAGATCGCCGCAGCCTACGAGGTCCTCAAGGACCCGAAGCGCCGGAAGCATTTCGACCAGACCGGCGATACCGGAGGTTCCTCCGAGGCCGGCATGCCGCAGCCGCCGGGAGGCAACCCGTTCGGCGGGGGAAATCCATTCGGCGCGTCGGGACGCGGACCTTCACCGGGGCCGGGCGCGGCGAACTTTCGCTGGTCGGGCGATTTTGGAGACCTCTTCTCCGATCTCTTCTCGGGCGCCGGTCCGGGCGCCCGAACGGGCGGCGCGCGCGGTTTTCAGAGCCAGGACGACGACTCCGCGGCCGAGCTCACGATTCCGTTTCGCGATGCCGTCCTCGGCGGGACGATCTCGCTCAACGTGCGCGCTCCGAAGCGCTGTTCACGGTGCGGCGGGTCCGGCCGCGCGGGTCACGGGGCGTGCCCGGTCTGCCACGGCGCGGGCGAGGTGGTCTCCAAAGAGCGGCTCAGCGTGCGGATTCCGGCGGGCGTCGCGACCGGCTCCAAGGTGCGCGTGCCCGGCAAGGGCCGCACCGCAGAGGGCGACCTCTACGTCGTCCTCACGGTCGTGCCGCATCCGTATTTTTTGCGCGAGGGGGACGACATCGTCGCGGAGGTGCCCGTCACGGTGCCCGAGGCCTACCTCGGCGCCGAGATCGACGTGCCGACGATCCATGGGCCCGTGCGCGCGCGGATCCCTTCCGGCACGGCGGGGGGGCAGCGCTTCCGCCTCAAAGGTTACGGGGTCCGGAGCGGACGCGCGGCAGACGGGGACCACTACTACCGCGTCACGATCGCCATGCCGGCGCGCGTCACGGACGAGGGCCGCGCGATCGCCGAGAAGCTGGCCGCGCTCTACGACGGCGATCCGCGCGCGAATCTTCCGCGCGGGACCTGAGAACAAGACCGCCTCGGCGGCGGGCTATTCCTTCTCGGACATGTCCCTCACGACCGCGAGCGCGCGATCGATCGGGAAGTCCGGACGGAACGGAATCGTGAGAAGCGTCGTCGAGTCGCCGCGGAGATAGACGAGGCCCTTGCCCGAGTCCCAGTAGAACGTCGGGACGCCCGACGGAGAGATGAACGTGCCCACCATGACCTGGAAAGGCTGTTCGATCTGGTCCGGCAGACGGTTCTCCGTGAACGAACGCCCGATGGGAATGTGGCCGCGCGCGAACGACGTGCGCTGCGAAAGCGTGAGACCGTCGGGTGGTACGAGCTTCGGAAGATTGTCGGGAAACGCGAGGCGGACGACCTGCTGCGTGCGGGTCGCGAGGTTCGCGAAGGACACGAGCACGGCGCCGTTCGCCCCCGCGTCGCGCTGCAGGCCGGGATGCATATACGACGAAAGCGGAAGGCCCGAGTTGTCGGTCGGGCCCGCGGCGTTGTTCAGCTCGTTGAGATTCCACGCCGTGACGTCGTCCAGCCGGAGGCTGCCGTCCTCGATGAAGACCGCGGCATACCGCGCCTGCGAGGATTGACTCTCTTCCCACCACACGATCGAGAGGATCGTGCGCGACTTCGTGAACGTCCGGCCCGAGGAGTCGGCGTCCGTGTAGGTTTGCCGGGTCACGACGAGCTGCGGATTGACGGACACATAAAGGCCCGGGTTCGGGAGGAAGCGGCCCTCGTCCCACGCTCCGCTCCGGAGCATCGCGACGTGCACGTCGGCGAAGAACCCACGGAGCCTCGTGTAGACGACGAAGACGGTCTGTGTCGTCTCGTCGAACTCGATCGACGGGCCGAGCTTGTCGAGCGCGTCGACGGTGCCGCCGACGATTTCGACCGACGGACGGCCGGCGGGTGGCGTCGTGCGGAGCGCCAGGACGCTCAGCGCCGCGTCGGACGCGTTCGCGCCCATGATGACGTCGCCATACGTCGCCGGGAACACCTCGTAAAGCGTTCCGTCCTTCGCGAGCACGGCGGACGCCGCTTCGGCCCGGTTCCAAGACGCCGCCAGGCACACGAACGCCACGCATGCCACGAGGCCGGCGAGGGCGCGATGGGCGAGACGAGCGATGGACTGCGAGAGGCGGCGTTTCACGATCAGCTCCGGAGGTTGATGACGTTGCGGAAGTCGAAGACCTCGAGGTACGACCGGAGGTTTCGGAACTCCGGATAGAGGCTGGCGAGACGGTCGAAGTAGGCGTGCGCGGCGCCGTCGTCGCCCGCGAGGTGGCACGTTTCCCCGAGCAGATAAAGCAGGTTCTTCTCAGAAGCCGCCGCTTCACCCGCGGCCTCGGGCTCGGCGAGGCGCTCCAGCGCCGCTTCCCCAAAATAGCGGGCCTCCGCATAACGGTCGCTCTTGAGATAGCCGAAGCAGAGGTCGCCCAAGGGGACGATCGAGTACGCGCGCGCGCCGAGAGCCTCGAGCGTCTCGAACGACTCGTGCACGAGCGCCAGGCCGTCTGGAACCTGGTCGAGCGCGATCAGGCTGTAGCCGAGGTTGTCCTGGCAGATCGCGCGCCACGCGGGCGAGAAGGGCGCGGGCGTCTGGCCCTCGGTCGCGGCCGCGAGGTCGAGGCAGCGCCGGTACGAGTCGGCGGCCTCCGCGAATCGGCTGTCGGCCGCGAGGATGCTGCCCGCCTGGTTCTCGGCCGCTCCGGCGAGGAGAGGCTCGGAGAGCCGCGCGACGAGGGAGCGCGCGCGGGCGTTGTAGCTCGCGGCGCGGGCGTAGTTTCGGCGGATCTCGTAGATGCGGGCCGCCGTGTAGGCCGCCCGGAACGACGTGCGGGGGTCACGCGTGCGCAAGAGCACGCACTTGAGCTCGACGAGCTCCTTGTCGGCCGGGCCCATCTCCGCGGCGGCGGCCGCGCGGCACACGTACATCCAGTCGGTGAAGGCCGGGTCGTTCGTCGCGTTCGCAGCCTCGAGGGCGCGGTCGTAGGCGGCGAGCGCCGGGGAGAACTCACCCTTCTCGAGCAGAAGGAGCGCCTCGGAACGCGCGGCCTCCGCGGCGGCTTTCCGGGCGCCTGTGATCGGCACTTCGGCCTCAGTCATGTCAATCAGGTCAGTCATGACTGTCACCGCCGCCTTCGGGGGGCCGCGTCTTGTCGGCCTGCATCTTCTTGAAGGCGATGAACTCGCGCACTTCGCGGCGCGACTCGTCGGAAAGTGCCGCCCAGTCTTCGAACGGGACGTCCGTGGCGGGTTTGACGTCTTCGGCCGGCACCGCACCCGCGGAATCTGCCGATTCGGCCGCGGGTTCTTCGAAGAAGTTGCTCATGGACAGCTCGAACACCTGAAGGATCCGAAAGAGAGTGTCGAGACCAACCTTGTACTCACCGTTTTCCATGCGGGAAAGGTCGGATTGCGTCACCCCGATGCGCGAGGCGAGATCCGCCTGGGTCAGATGCCGGCTCTTCCGGATCTGACGGATCTTCTGCCCCACGAGGAGGATCTGGGACGCACGCGGCACAGCGCTCATGACCGTTCGTCGTCTAAGATAGACCCTCCGGCCCGGGTGTCAAGCGGTTTCAGGGGGGTTGGAGTACGGCTACCTCGTTGAAGAACAAGCTCTTTCTGCTCTCTGAGCTGCTCCGCAGGGATCTCGCTGCCCGGTACGCCGGAAGCTTCGCGGGTCCGCTGTGGGCTGTCCTCAATCCGGCCGTCGTCTGCGCCGTATATGCCTTCGTCTTCGCGGGCATCTTGAAGCTGCCGCCGCCAGCAGGGTTCCGGGGTGGCTACGTGGAGTTCCTCCTTGCGGGCCTCCTGCCCTGGCTCGGCGTGCAGGAGGCGATCATGAGGGCGACGACCTCGGTCAGTGATCAGGCCCATCTCGTCAAGAAGCTGCGCTTTCCGATCGAGCTGCTCGTGGCCTCGAGCGTGGGTGCGGCCCTCGTCATTCAAGTGGTGGGCCTCGCGATCCTGACGATTTTCCTTCTCGCTTCGGGGCGCGGGGCCGTGCACCCGGGGCTCCTCGTTCTCGCGTTCGTATTCGAGCTCCTGCTCCTCGCGGGCCCGGTGCTGGTTCTCGCGTCGCTCAACGTCTTTTTCCGCGACATCGCGCAGATTCTGCCGCCCATCCTCATGATCGCGTTCTGGCTGACGCCGATCTTCTACGC
>JBBRRY010000014.1:0-84613 GCA_038245905.1 Thermoanaerobaculia bacterium
CTCGAGGACGAGAATGAACTTGCCCTGCGTGACGAGGTACGTCTTGCAGGTTTCGTAGATCAGCTCGGACACCTCGAGCATCGCCTTGTGCACCGGCAGGTTCTTCAGCTTGCCGTACATGACGAGGCCGAACGCGAGTCCGAGGGCGCAGACGACGAGCCCGAGCATGAGGAGCGCCCTTCCCGTCATCCCGAGGAACATGACGGAGGCGAGGTCCGGGAGGATGAGCTCGGACTCGTCGGCCCGGGCGGTCGTCGCGCTGAGGAGCGCGACGAGGAGCGAAGCGGCCGGTGCGAACCGCAGCCAGCGGGCGGCGCGAGGGGCCGGACATGGAAGAGTGGTCATCGCGGTGAACGTCCTTTCAAAACGAGCCACGTCCCCGGCAGGACCGGGGACGTCGGGTGGGAGCGCGGTGGTTCCGGGAGTCAAGGTCAGGGCGTCGCGGCCGCGGTCGGGTTGACCCAGTCCATGACGATGCCGATGTTGACCTTGTGATCTCCGCTTCCGCTGTTGCGGACGGTGTCCATCAGCTTCATCGCGTCGTCATACTTGACGGTGTCTTCGGCCGAGAAGAAGACTACTTTCGAGCTCCGGTTGCGAAGAACCTCCTGGAGGCGGATCGCGATGTTCGCGGGCTCCACCCTTTCCTTGTTCAGGTAGTACTCCTTGTTTGCCGTGAGCGACACGATGATCTGGTCCGTCGGGGGCGGCGTGTTGGGCTGCGCAGGCGCGTTCGGAGGGACCTGCACCTCGTAGCCGCGCTGAAGGAGCGGCTGGACGACCATGAAGATGATGAGAAGCACGAGGACGACGTCCACGAGCGGAGTCACGTTGATCTCCGACCTGGGTCCGCCGTGTCCTCCGATGTCCATGCCCATGATCCTGACTCCTTGGCCCTTACGTCTTCGTTTCTCGCAGGTCTCGTACTTCTACTTGTCGGCCTTTTTCTCGGTGATGAGGCCCACGTGCTCGAACCCGGCGTCCTTGATCATCCCCATGACGTGCTTGACGTCGCCGAAGGTCAGGCGCTGGTCGGCCTTGATGAGCACATCCTTATTGGACGACCGCTCGCCCATCTCCTTCATCTTCGCGGCGAATTCCTTGTCCGGGAACCACTTCGTGTCGATGAAGATCGTTTTGTCGGCCTGCACCGAGATGAGAAGCTCCTTGTCGGATTCGGGCTTCTTGTCGGGCCGCTCGGTCTGCGGAAGCATGACCGCCTTGCCCTTCTGGAGCATCGGGGTCACGACCATGAAGATGATGAGGAGGACGAGGCACACGTCGACGAGCGGCGTCACGTTGATGTCGCTCTTCATGTCCTGCCGGCCGCCGAAGCTATCCATTCCCATCGAAACTTCCTCCTGGGATTCCCGGTCGGGTCCCTACACCGATTTCGCGGTCTGGCGCTTCATGAAGTAGTCGACCAGCTCGGACGCCGAGTTCGACATCTCGACCTGGAAGCGCTCGATCTTGTTCAGGAACAGGTTGTAGAGCCAGACGGCCGGAATGGCGACGAAGAGGCCGAGCGCCGTCGTGACGAGCGCCTCGGAGATACCGGCGGACACCGTGCCGAGGCCGCCGGCACCCGAGGCCGCCATGCCGCGGAAGGCGTTGATGATGCCGATGACCGTACCGAGGAGGCCGATGAACGGCGCCGTCGTCGCGATCGTGGCGAGGCCGCCGAGGCCCTTCTTCATGTCCGCGGTCGTCATCATGGAGGCGCGTTCGATCGCCCGTTCCGCGGCGGCGACGGTGTCGTGCCCTTGAGAGGCCGACCCGTGCGCCTCGTACGCGAACTCGAGGAGGCCCGCCGAGACCACCTTCGCGACATGGCTGTTCTTGTACTTCTTCGCGAGGTCGATGGCCTCTTTCAGCTTGTCCTGCTTGAGGTACTGCCCGACCTCGAGCGCGAACTTCACGGACTGCTGCCGCGCCTTCTGGAAGGTGATCCAGCGCTCGACCGAAACGGCCAGCGAGTAGATCGAGAGCACACAGAGAAGGAGAAAAATGCCCTTGGCCGGCGGGCCCATCGAGGTCCAGAGGCCTCCAACACTCATATCCATGTGATTTGTCCTCCTTGAATTTCTGAGTCGGTTCGTGCTGTTTTTCGAATGCCTAATGCTGTTTCGTCAGGGCTCGCCGTCCCGTCACTGCAGTGTGAAGGTCACGGTCACGGTGAGGTAAACGGGGACGGGCCGGCCGTTGAACGTGGCCGGTCTGTATTTCCACTGCTGCACCGCACGGATCGCCGCGTTGTCGAGAAGAGGGTTCAGGCCGCGAAGGACGCGGACGGATTCGACGTCTCCTCCCCGCGTGATGATCGCTTCCAGGATGCAGACCCCCTGCATGCGTGCCTTTCGGGCGGCCTCGGGGTACTGAGGCTTCACGCGCGAGATCTCGACCGGCTCCTTGACCTCGCCGCCGACGCGGAGGGGCTCCTCGCCCTTCTCACCGAGCATGCCGCCCTTGACGCCACCGAGGACGCCGCCCATGACGCCGCCGGCGACGCCTCCTTCGACGCCTCCTTCGACGCCGCCTTCGAGGCCGGCGTTATCGGGCTCCGGGACGCTCGTCGGTGGAGGAAGCGTGTCGGGAACGACCATCGGCGAGGTCATTTGGCTCGGCTTGACGGGCTCGACCCTCGTCGTGGGCTTCGCCGCCGCAGCCTTCGGCGGAGGGGGAGGGGGAGGGGGAGGGGGAGCCGCCATGGAGTAGAACTGCACCGGGATCGGCGGCTCGGGGATGTCCTCGATGTACCACATCGAGAGGCCGAGCGCGGTCCCGATCACGACGACGTGGATGAGGACCGAAAGCGGCAGGGTGTACCAGCGCTGGCCGCCGCCCCTGTGCTTCGCGGATTCGATGAGCGAGGCTTCGAACATGCGTCCTCTCCTGCCTCCCTACATCGCCTCGAGCGGATTCTTGTTTGCCTGCTCGAGACGGTGCTTCTCCTGCATCTTCTTGCGGATCTCGAGCGCCTTCTGCTGCCACTCGGTCGCCTTCGCGTTCAGTTCGGCGACCTTCGCCGGATCCGCCTCGATCCTCACGTACTGGCGGTACAGCAGGTTCTTGTAGAGCATGGCCTCGAAGTAGTCGGGATTGAGCTGGAGGGCCTTGTCGATCTGCGCCATCCCGAAATCGAGCATCTCTTTCCGTTTTTCGTTTGTGATGCCCTTCTCCGGAGACGTGTCGATCCCCATCGTGTTGTAGGACTTGTCCCAGGCCGTGACGCCCATCGTGTAGAACACTTCGGCGTTGTTCGGCTCGAGCTCGCCGCGCTTCTTCTGCCATTCCATGGAGTTCTCGTAGTCGCCCTGTTTCGCGTAGAGCATCGCGATCGTCTGGACCGCCTGGGAGTCCTGCGGGTGCTTCTGCACGAGCTCCTTGAAGTACTTGATCGCGTCGTCGTACTTCTGAGCGTTCATGTAGGTCGTGACGAGGAACTTCGCGGCCTTCTCGTCCTCGGGCTTGGCGGCGAGATACTTCTTGAAGTGCTCGATCGACCGATTCAGGGCCTCCTGGTCCTTTGCGTGCGTCGAGCCCGGGTTGTAAAGCGCCATGTAGCCCATCGCGACGAACTTGTCGAGGCGAACTTCGCTCGGGTCGAGCGCCTGGGCGGCTTCGTACTTCTTCAGGGCGTCCTCGTAGAGCTGTTCCTTGAAATAGGCGTTGCCCTCGCGGATGAGCTGCTTGCTCTTGAACTTGTCGCAGCCCGCGGCTCCGAGCGACAGCACGGCGAGGCTCGCGGCGGCGATCCGCCGAACCGTCCGTCCCCTGCCGGTGAGATTTCCCGTCATCGCCCGTTCACTCCTTTCCAGTCTCGTCGTCCCGCGTTCCAAGCCGGCTCTCGGTTGGACCGCCCGCGGAGGCTCTTAGTTCCCTTCGTCTCCGGGGGGCCGGACGACTCCGCCCGAGACGACGAGCTTGATCCCCTCCTCCACCGTGAGGCGGGGGTCGAGGATATCGCTTTCCTTCGCGAATATCAGGAAGCCGCTCGTGGGGTTCAACGCTGTCGGAACGTAGACCGAAAGGGTCCCGGTCTCTAGGGCTGCGATCCCGTTCCCTGTCACGAATCCCAACGCAAAGGTTCCCTTCTGAGGAAATTCGACGAGCACGACCCGCTGGAAGGCCCGACGACCGCCCGGCGACACAGCCTCGACGAGTTGCTTCGAGGCCGTATAGACGGTTTTGACAAGAGGAAGATTCTCCAAGACACGGCCGAAAAGTTCAAGGATTTTCTTCCCGATGAAGTTCGTGGAGAGAAGGCCCGTGAGCCAGATGACGACGACCGTCAGGACGAGCCCGAGGCCCGGGATCGTTCTGCCCACCAGGTGTTCGGTCAGGGGCTGACTCGCGCCGTCGATCGTGTTGAAAACGAATCTCACGACACCGACGGTGACGACGAGGGGTACGAGCACGAGGAGACCGGCGGTGAGGTGGCGCCGGAAGCGGATCGTCATCAGGGCGGGATTCTATCCGCGGACCCCCTACAATCCGGCTATGGCGAACCGTTGGAGCTCTTCTCGTCTCCGTTTCCCCCTCCTGATACTCCTCTCGGGGGCGCTGGCGGCTTCGCGAGCCGCGGCGCAGGCCCCTCCCGACAGGCCGACCGGCCCCTACGTGGCCCGCGGAGAGGTCGTGAGTGTCACGAACCTCGACGTCGTCGTCAGCGACGGGAAGGGGAACCGGGTCACCGGGCTCAAGCGGGAAGACTTCATCGTCATCGAGGACAACATCGAGCAGCTCATCACGAATTTCTCCCCGATCGAGCAGGGGAAGCTGATTCTGCCGGTCGAGGAGACTCCGGCCGAGGCCGTCTCCGCCCAGCCCGCCGCCGTTCCCGCACCGCCGCCTGTCGCGAGCGCTCCGAAGACCCGCATCGTCCTCTTCATCGACAACCTCCACCTTTCCCCGTTCAACCGCAACCGCGTCCTCCGGAACGTCGAGACGTTCGTCCGCGAAAGCGTCAAAGACAACGTCGAGGGCATGATCGTCGTGTGGAACCGGTCGCTGAAGATTCGAAGAAAGTTCACGAACGATGGCCGCGATCTCTCCGATGTCCTCAAGCAGATCGAGGAGGAGAGCGCCCTCGGCCAGCAGATCCTGTCGGACCGGCGCGAGGTCATTCAGGCGATCGACGACTCGACCACTGCCGATCACGCCGCCGGCCGCGTGCGCAGCTACTGCCTGGCGCTCGACAACGACCTGACCTTCACGATCGACGCCATGAAGACGACGATCAACCAGCTCGCGGGCGTCGACGGCCGCAAGATCCTGATTCACGTTTCCGACGGCCTTCCGCAGTCGCCGGGTGCGGAGCTCTGGCAGTACCTTTCCGACAAGTACCGGGATGCGTCGACCCATTCCATCTCCCAGTTCGAGTTCGACCGCACCTCGAAGTACATCGGTGTCGTCCAGGCGGCGAACGCTTCGGGCGTTTCCATCTACACGATCGACGGGTCCGGTCTCTCGGTGGACTCGAACGTGTCCGCCGAGAACCGCACGACGAGCCAGCGCGTCGACACCTTCCTCGAGTGGAACAACCTCCAGTCGATGCTCAGCCTCATGGCCGAGGAGACCGGCGGCGAGGCGATCCTGAACAAGAACGACGTACTCGTCGCGCTGAAGAACATCGAGAAGGACTACTCGTCGTATTACTCGATCGGCTACCGAAGCGTCCGCTCGGGCCTCGACCGCCCTCACAAGGTCGAAGTGAAATTGAAGAAGAAGGGGTTCGCCGTGCGCGCGCGCCGGAGCTATCTCGAGAAGGGCGTCGAGACGAAGGTCCGCGAGGCCGTCACGTCAGCCCTGTTCTTCCCCCGAGACGACAATCCGCTCGCCGTCGGCCTGGAGGTCGGAAAGGCCGTGCCCGCGGACCGCGAGAACTTCGCGGTGCCAGTGGTCATCCGGATCCCGTACGCGCGTCTCGCGATGCTTCCAGAAGGGACGAAGGTGCGCGGCCGGGTGGTGTTCTACTTCGTGGTCATCGACTCCGCGGGCAAACAGTCCGAGCTCACGACGCAGCCCGTTCCGATCGAGCTCGACGCGAAGAGATTCGAGGCCCTCGCCCGGAAGGACTTCATTTACGACGTGAAGCTCATCATGATCCCGGGCGGCCAGAAGCTCTCGATCGCCGTGCGCGACGACGTGACGAACCAGGTGAGCTACCTCCAGAAGTCCGTCTTCATATCGGCCTTCGCCGGCGAGGAGCCCTCGCCCCGGAAGTGAAGCTGAAAGTGAGATCGTGAACGCGCCCGTCTCGCGCTTCGTGCTGTTCGCCCGGGAGCCCGTTCCCGGGCGCGTGAAGACGCGTCTCGCCCGCGAGGTCGGCGCGGCCGCCGCGACGTCCCTGTACGAGGCTTTTCTCGCGGACCTCGCCGCCTGCCTGACGTCGCCGGCCGGGTGGGACGCGGTGCTCGCCTACGCCGAGTTCGAGCCCGGGCCTTACCTGCTCGCGACGTTCCGCCCTCCCTGGGATCTCGTGCCGCAGGGGGAAGGAACTCTCGGGGAGAGGCTCACCCGTGCCATCGTGCGCGCGCGAATGGAAGGGCGTCGCGACGTGCTGGTGGCGGGCAGCGATGCGCCGACGCTTACGGGCGAGGATCTCTCCGAAGCTTTTGGTGCCCTTGCCGGGAACACGGACGTTGTTTACGCACCGGCGCCGGACGGCGGTTTTTCGCTCGTGGGGATGCGGGGAAACGTCGATCCCGCCGCCGTCTTCCCGGCCGGCGTCCGGTGGTCGTCACCCCATGCGCTCGCCGATAGCAGAAGATCAGCCGAAGCGAAGGGTTATCTCGTGCGGTTGCTCTCGACGGTGCCCGACATCGACGAGATCACGGATCTCGGGAACGTCGAGGCCCTCTTCGCATCCGACCCGGATCTCGCGCCCGCGACACGCAGGGTGCTCTCCACGCTCCTGGGACGGAGTGCGGTCTGAGAGTCCTCGGTTCGGAGGCCGCCCGCGCCCTCGACGCGCGCACGATCGCGGCGGGAACGCCCGGGCTCGTCCTGATGAGGCGCGCGGCCAGCGCCGTCGTCCGGGAGATCGCGGGTGTCGTGGCGCGACGGCCCATGAGGGGCGTGCGTGTCGTCGTCCTGGCCGGCCCGGGAAACAACGGAGGAGACGGGTTCGAGACGGCGAGGCTCCTGCAGGCCGCGCGCGTCGCTTCAAACGTCGAAACGCTGCTCTTCGGTGCGCCGGAGCATCTCGCCGCGGACGCCCGGCGGACTCATCAGCGGCTCGGGCAGGCCGGCGGAGCCATCCGCGAAGTCACGAAGGAGGGCGACCTCGAGCCCCTTCGCGTGGCCACCGTCGTCGTGGACGCTCTTTTCGGGACCGGGTTGAAGAGGCCCATCTCGCCGGACGGGCTCCCCGCACACGCCGTGCGCCTCGTCGCCGGGGGCAAGGCGTTCGTGGTCTCGATCGACGTGCCTTCGGGCCTTTCGGCCGACGATCCTCTCCCTTGGATGCCCGCGGTCCGCGCCGACCTGACGGTCACTTTCGGATACCCGAAACCCTGTCACGTCCATCTGCCGGCCGCGGCTCTCTGCGGGCGGATCGCCGTCGCCGGGATCGGCTTTCTTCCGCTCATGGAGGACGAGAGCCGGTCCGGGAGTGACGTCGTCGCGGCAGGCGACGTGGCGTTGCTCTTTCCACGCCGCGAAGCGGCCGCGCACAAGGGGAGCTTCGGCCGCCTCCTCGTCGTGGGCGGCTCTCAGGGGATGGCTGGCGCCCCAGCGCTCACCGCGGGTGGCGCCCACCGATCCGGAGCGGGGACGGTCACCGTCTTCGCGCCGGAATCCATCCGCGCCACGGTGCACGCATTGAGCCCCGAGACGATGACGGCAGGAGAGGGCGTCGACTTCGCGCTCTTCGACGCGCTCGCGGTCGGTCCAGGGCTCGGCGCGTCGCAGGCGGCCCGGGCGCTCGTGGAGCGCGCGGCCGATTCGCGCCTTCCCGCGGTTTTCGACGCCGACGCGCTCAACCTCGCGGGCGATGCATCGTTCTTCGCGAGACGGCAGGCCCCTACCGTTTTGACGCCTCATCCGGGGGAAGCCGCGCGCCTTCTCGGCATCGATGCGGCACGCGTGAACGCGGACCGCGAGGGGGCCGTGCGCGAGATCGCGTCGCGGGCGAGGTCCGTCGTGATCCTGAAGGGGTTTCGATCGCTCGTGGCGGATCCTTCAGGTCGCGTCGTGCCCGTTCTTGCCGGCAACCCGGCCATGGCCTCCGGAGGCACGGGCGACGTCCTCACCGGCGTCGTCGGGGCGTGCCTCGCGCGCGGCCTGGACGCCTTCGACGCCGCCTCGGCGGCGGCGTGGCTTCACGGCACGGCGGGCGACTTCGTACGGGAGGCCAAGGGGGAGGAGTCGCTCCAGGCTTCCGACCTCGTCGAGGCACTTCCGGAGGCGTTCTTCGCAGCGCGGGAGAGCGCCGGCTGATGACCTCGCATGTCTCGGCAACCGTCGAGGAAACGAGACGTTTGGGCGCGAGCGTTGCGCGGGGCCTCGCGCCTGGCGACGTCGTGCTCGTCGAGGGAGAGCTCGGGGCGGGCAAGACCGAGTTCGTGAAGGGGATCGCGGCCGGGCTCGGCCTCGACCCGGAGGACGTGTCGTCCCCGAGCTTCGCGCTCGTGCACGAGTACGGACCGGCGGGAGAGCCGCCCCTTCTCGTCCACGCCGACCTCTATCGTGTCTTCGCGGGCGCGTCGATCGCGGACCTCGGCCTCGACGAGCGGGGAAACGCGATTCTCGCGGTGGAATGGCCGCGTCCGCCGCTCACGGAACGGCGGGCGTGGAGGATCGTGCTGCGCATCGAGCCCGACGGGTCGCGTGTCATCGACGTCGAGCCTCCAGGAATCCACCCCTCCTCCCCGTAAGGCTCAGAACGCGAAGACGAGGCCTCCTGTGAGCTCGCCGTTGTACGACCAGCGGTTCCAGCGGTCTGAGCAGAAGCCGTCGCGGTCGCAGTTTCGATGGTCGGAGTCGGACTGCTGGTCGAGCGCGCGATAGCGGCCGTCCAGCCGCAGCCCGACGCGAGGCGTGAAGAAGAACTTCGCGCCTGCCGAGACGTTTGCGGTGAAGCGGGTGCGGGACACCTCGACAGTCGCGTCGGTCCGGTCGAGCGTCGCGGCCCCGGCGCCGAGGCCGAAGTAGCCGACCGCGCGGCGCTTGCCAAAGTTGAACAGCATGTTCGCCTCGTAAACGTTCTGACGGAGCCGCCCGACCTTCAGGTTTCGCGGAGACACTCCGAACTGGTTCGGCGTCTTGAGGTCGGCGCGCGCCGACGTCCAGTCGAACTCGAAGGCGAAGTGCCGGGTCACGTTGTAAGCGAGCCGCGCCCCGTATGTGAGGTCGTCGGCGGGTTCGAGGAAGGCGAACGTCGTCGTCGTCCCCGGCGTCGTCGTGACGACCGTGTTGCCATACAGCCGCCCGCCGAAATAGCCGCCGGCGAAGGGCGAGATCTCGAACGTTCCGGTGCGGTCCTGTGCGAAGGCGGGTGACGCACCGGCGAGAAGGGCGCAGCCGAGAAGGGAGAGGACGAGAGCTCGACGCATGGATCCTCCTGAACAGGCTGAGTTTAGGCCCGGACGAATTGCGTCCCCGTGAGGAGACGCACACCCGGGTTCGATTTGGAGAAGCAACTGGCGTACCCGCCGCTCATTTCGACGGGAAAAGCCCCGGCCAGATCGAGGTGACGACGAGGACCATCGTCAGGAGGACCATGATTCCGACGGTGCCCCACGCGATCCAGTTCCAGACGCGGCCGTTCACGTACGTCCCCATCAGGTCCGCCCGGTTCACGAGGAGGACGACGAAGAAAAGGACGAAGGGGAGCAGGAGACCGTTCAGGACCTGCGAGAGGAACAGGACCGGGAAGAGTGGGACGCCGGGAATGAGGATGATTCCCGCCCCGATGACGATCATGGACGTGTACAGCACGTTGAACTGGGGGGCCTCGCTCCAGGACTTGTCGACTCCGGCCTCGAAGCCGAGCGCCTCGCAGATCGAGTACGCCGTCGCGAGAGGGAGGATGGACGCCGCGAAAAGCGAGGCGTTCGCGAGACCGAACGCGAAGAGAGCGCCCGCCCACTTGCCCGCGAGCGGCTTCAGGGCGAGGGCCGCCTGTTCGGCGCCTTCGATCCGGATTCCAGCCGGAAACAGGGTCGCGCCGCACGCGACGACGATGAAGAACGCGACGACGGCTGCGACGATGCAGCCGACGATGACGTCCCAGCGCGAGTACCGGTATTCCTCGGGCCCGATGCGCTTTTCGACGATCGACGACTGGAGATAGAACTGCATCCATGGTGCGATCGTGGTCCCGACGATCGCGATGATCATCAGGACCCACGCGGCGCTCGACTCGATCCGGGGCTCGAACGTCTGCTTGAGGACGTCCGTCCACACGGGCTTCGCGAAGAGCGCCGAAACCACGTAGGTGAGGTACACCGAGCAGGCGATCAGGAACACCTTTTCGACGGTCTTGTAGTTCCCCTTCACGACGAGCCACCAGACGACGAAGGCGCCGATCGGGACGGAGACCCACCGGGGGATCCCGAAGATCTCGAGCGCGGCGGCCCAGCCTGCGAACTCGGCAACCGTGTTGCCGATATCGGTCACGAGGAGCGCGACCATCAGGTAGAACGTCGTGCGCAAGCCGTAGTTCTCGCGGATCAGCTCGCCGAGGCCCTTCCCGGTGATGGCGCCGAGCCGGGCCGACATCTCCTGCACGACGATGAGCGCGACCGTGATCGGAAGGAGAGTCCAGAGAAGCGAGTAGCCGAAGTGGGCGCCGGCGATAGAGTACGTCGCGATTCCGCCCGCGTCGTTGTCGACGTTCGCCGTGATGATCCCGGGCCCGAGAATCGCGAAGAAGATCGTGAGACGCCGCCGCCAGCTCCTCACGTCCGGCCGCGATGGGACGGGTGCCGCAGCGGGGGCGATCAGCGCAGCCTCCGGCGGCGCCGGCGCGGCTGCGGCTGAAGGCGGTCGACGATGTCGTCGATCGTGATGATGCCGACGAGGACGCCCTCCGGATCGCTGACCGGCAAGGCGAGAAGGTCGTACTTCGACATCGTCTCGGCCACCTCGTCGGCCGAGACGTCGGGGGTGACGGTCCGTACGGGCGTCGCCATGGCGTGCTCGAGAAGCGTTTCGTCGTCGGCCGCGAGGAGATCGCGCACCGAGAGCGCGCCCAGGATGCGTTCCTGTTCGTCGACCACGTAGAAGTAGAAGAGCGCCTCGGCATCGCGCGCGACCGGCCGGAGCCGCTGGATCGTCTCGCGTACCGTGAGCGTCGGTGGGAACGTGACGAAGTCGGTTCCCATGAGGCCGCCGGCCGTGTTCTCGTCGTGCACGAGAAGCTCGGTGACGTCCTCGGCCGCGCTTTTCTCCATGAGCTGGACGAGATCGCGGGCGTGCTCTCCCTCGATTTCGCCCAGCACGTCCGCGGCCTCGTCCGCGGGCATCTGCTCGAGGATCTCCGAGGCGCGCGCTTCGGGGAGGTCCTCGATGATCTCGGCCTGCATCTCGGGCTCGAGCTCGTGGAGCGTCTCGGCCGCGGTCTCGACGTTCAGCTTCTGGAAGATTCCAGTGCGCTCGGTGCCGGATACCTGGCTCAGGATCTCGGCGATGTCGGCGGGGTGCAGGCGTTGAAGCTTCTCCTGCGGCAGCGTGGTCTCGAGCCGCTCGAGCCTCGGATGCAGCGGCTGCATCGAATCCCAGGGGATGAGGCGTGCCGGCAGCGACGCGTCGGAGAGCCGGCCTCCGCGGGGCGTGATTCCGGCACCGAAGACCCGCCGAACGAGGCCGCGCACACCAACGTCGGCCGCCGTCAGCACGAGGTCTCCCGACAGCATGTCGAGCTTGAGGTCGTTCACGCGCACGACCTTGACTCCGTTGATGTCCACGATCTGCTTGTCGAGGAGGTGCCGGGCGAGAAAGATCTCGTCGTCCCCCGCGGGGCGGTGGAGGAGGTCCTCCCGCACGAGGCGCGTGCGCACGGCGTTGCGCTGGAAGATGGCGACGTCTTCCCAGGGCAGAACGAACGTCTCGAAGCGATTGCGGATCAGGAGGCCCGTGACGCGCGGGAACGGGGCGCGCGTGCTCGTGGCGACGGCGAAGTCCGAAATCTTTCCGACCGGGTGCCGGCCCACGTCGCGCACCGTCTCGCCGAGGAACTCCGAGACGAAGAAACCCTCGTGGACGGGCACCGCGGTCGTACGCGCGGGCATGGACGGCGAAGACGGCGAAGACGTGGCCACGAAAGCATTGTCGGGAGGCGGCGCGGTCCCGTCAACGCCGTTCGGATAGTCTCGGCCGAATGACTGGCGCACTCGGCCGTTCGCTCCCGGAAAGCGTCCCTCTCCTGGTCGTGAGACGCGGCGGCAGCGTCGAATCCGTTCACCGCGGCTCGGTGGCGGTCGTCTCCGAGGACGGACGGCTCCTGGCCGCGGCGGGCGACCCGCGCTGGCCGGTCTTCCTGCGCTCCGCGGCCAAGCCCGTGCAGCTCGTGCCCTTCCTCGCCGGGGGAGGCGAGAGGCGCTTCTCTCTGACGACACGAGAGATCGCGCTCGCGGCCGCGTCTCACGGTGGCGAGCCGTTTCACACGCGCGTCGCCGCCGCGATGCTTGAGAAGGGGGGCTTCACAACCGCGGACCTCCACTGCGGTACGCACCCCCCGATGCACGAGGAGACCGCCCGCGCGCTGGCGTTTCGCGGGGAAGAGCCTGGACCGCTCCACAGCAACTGTTCGGGAAAGCACGCGGCGATGCTCCTGGCCTGCCGGCTTTTCGGTGAGGATGCCAGGACCTACTGGCGGCCGGAACACCCGCTCCAGAAAAGGATCCTGTCGGCCCTCTCGTGCCTGGCCGGCGTCCGGGTCGCCCGGATCGGTGTCGCGGTGGACGGTTGTTCCGTGCCCGTATTCCGGATTCCGCTCGAGAATCTGGCGCTCTTGTATGCGAGTCTGATGGGCGCGCGGTTGCGAGGGGAGGCGCCGCGAGCATTCGCGGCCCGCGTGCGCATCGTGGGCGCGATGACGGAGGCTCCCGAGATGGTGGCCGGAACGGGCCGGTTCACGACGAACCTCATGCGCGCGTTTGGCAGGAGCCTTCTGGCGAAGGAAGGCGCTGAGGGGGTCTACGCCATGGGAGTGGCACCGTCCTTGGCGTCGTCCGTGCGCTTCTTCTCCGGTGCCTCCTCCGTGGGGATCGCGCTGAAGATCGAGGACGGGGCCGAGCGCGGACGCGACGCCGTCGCCGTCGAAGTCCTGAAGCAGCTCGGCCTCGCGTCGGGCGCGCGCCTCGCGGCGCTTCGTCGCTTGGCGCGACGCCCCGTGAAGAACGTGCGCGGCGACGTCGTGGGCGACATGAAGACCGTTTTCAGGCTCGACCGTTTCGCGGGCGAGCGGGCGGAGTGAGGCGGCCGCCCGTGCACACGATCCGCGTCGGCAAGGGGCTGCAGGGAACGCTTCTCGTCGCCTACTCGTGCGTCCTTCTCGCCGTGACGCTTCTCGTGCAGGGCGGAGGCAAGGTGCGGACGAATCTCGCGCCGTTCGAGGACGTCCAGCGCCTCGCGGCACGGGCCGGACATGGCGGGTATCTCTCGAACGCCTTCCTTTACGCGATCGTGGGGATCGTCGGAAACCTCGCGATGTTCGCGGTGTGGGCTTTTCTCTTCTGGAAGTTCCTGGACGGGCCGGGCCGCTCGGCGGGACGCAACCACGTGGACACCCTCCTCGCGGGCACGCTGTTCAGCGTCGGGATCGAGACCGTTCAGCTCTTCCTGCCGACGCGCGCGGCCGACGTGAACGACGTGTTCTGGAACGTTCTCGGGACGATCGCCGGCGGCGTGCTCGCGCATGTCCACCGCAACATCCGTCTCGACTGGCAGTAGACTATCCCTGCGCGCCGGAGTGGCGGAATGGCAGACGCAGGGGACTCAAAATCCCCCGGTCCACAAGGCCGTGAGGGTTCGACTCCCTCCTCCGGTACCACGAGATCGGGTACGTTGCTATCGTCATGGCCCGGCGTGAGAGATCTCATCTGCATTCCCCGGTCCGACGCGCCACGAGTTTCGATCGTCGTCCCGTCGGCGGCCGACCAGCAGCTCCTGTTCGCGTGCCTGCGCTCGCTCGAACGGCACCTGCCGGCCTCGATCCCGACCGAGACGATCGTGGTCCTCGACGGCGCGCCCGAAGGCGCGGCGGCGCTCGTCGAGGCCGCCGCGCCCGGAGCACGGGTCGTCGCGTCCTCCGTGCGGCTGGGACTCGCGCGCTCGGGGAACCACGGGCGGCGCGTGGCGCGGGGGAAGCTCCTGGCCCTCCTCCACGACGACTCCGAGATCGAGGCGGGCTGGCTCGAAGCCCTCGTCGCGGCGGCGGACGCCCACCCGGAGGCGGGCGCGTTCGGCGGCCTCGTCCTCTTCCCGGACGGGAAGCTGCAGGGCGCCGGAGTGATTCTCTGGCGTGACGGAGGGACGTCGCCGCCGTGGGCGGGCGCGCCGCCGCTCCCGGAAAGCTTCGATCGTTCGCGCGCCGTGGACTTCTGCGGGTCGAATGCGCTTCTCGTCCGCACGGCGGCCTGGGACGCCGCCGGCGGGCTCGACGAGCGGTTTTTCCCGGCGTATTTTGCCGATGCCGACCTCGCGATGGGACTCCGCGAGCGGGGATGGTCCGTCCTCTTCGAGCCGCGGGCCCGCAACCGGCACAGGCGGGGGTCGAGCTCCCGAAGGGAATTCCAGGAATGGGTCTCCGGGAGGAACCGCGGAGCGTTCGTCGCGAAGTGGGCGCGCGCGCTCGAGGATCACGAGCCCTGGGACGGCCGCTCGCCTCAGTCGATCGCCAGCGCGCTCACGAGGTCCGCCGAGCGCGCAGCGCACCTCGCGACGGGCCCGCGGCGATCCGTCCCGCACCCCGTGGGGGAGGACGAGCCCGTCCCCGAGGACGAGCGCCGGGCTCTCGAGCAGGACCTCGCGCTTCAACGCGAATGGGCGAAGGTGCTCGAGAGCCGTCTCGACGAGATTCGGGCCGACGTCGCCGCGGCCCGGGCGGAGACTCTCGCGGCCCGGAAAGAAGCGATCCTCGAGCGCGGGGCGTTCGAAGGTCTGCTCTGGTGGCGGCTCTACGTGCGTCTGCTGCCCGTTCTCGGGCCGCTCCGCGCGCTTGCGCGCCGGTTCAGCCGTCCCGGATCGTCCAGTCGAACGGGATGACGCCGGAGTTCGGGTCGATACGGGCCTTGTCGGGGTCCGCGGGGTCGAACCGCGCCGTGCCGAAGTTCACGATTCTCCCGAGTGTCGAGCCCCAGTTCTGCGTCGCGTGCCAGACGCCCTGCGGGATGTAGAGGAGGAGGGAACCGTTCCCGGTGAACCAGAACTGGCAGAAGGCGTTCTTCGTGGGCGAGCCCTCGCGCCAGTCGTAGAGGACGATACGCAGGTCGCCCGTCTGAACGAAGTAGCGGTCCGCCTGGCGGCAGTGCATTCCCCAGCCCTTGATGCGCCCGGGACGGATCGTGAACTCGTACCCGTGGACGATCGGTTCGCTCCAGAAGGCATTCGTGAAATCCATGAAGGGCACGAGCGAGCCCCGATGGTCGTGGTAGCCCGCGAGGCGCTCGGCACGCACGCCCGCGATGTTGCGGGCCATCACCTGATCGGGCTCTTCCGTACGCGCGGCGTCAGGTTTTCCAGGTAACGGAACGGCGATCTCGGCCACTCGCGAACTGCGGCCGGATTCGTTCAGCATGTCTGTGAGTTTAGCCCGGGATCTTCGTTTGGAGACACGAAAGAACGTCGTCCGTGCGCAGAGCACGCCTAAATCGCTCAGCGTCCGACATAAGGGCGCCGCGAATGCCATGGTCGTTGACGCAATCCGGGCAGGAGAGTAGTCTCCTGTTCCCTTTCCCGAAGGAGGCGATTCCGTGGCATTCAAGATCGGAGACAGGCTCGTCTACCCGAACCACGGCGTTGGCGTCGTCGAGACGATTCAGGAATCCCTCCTCGAAGGTTCTCCCGCCCCCTGCTACCAGCTTCGCCTCCTCGGGAACAATTCGCGCGTGATGGTGCCGGTCGGAAACTCCGACCGCATCGGCCTCAGGCCGCTCACGCGGCGCAAGGACGTGGGCTCTGTCTTCCGCGTTCTCGAGAACGCGACGCTTCCCCCCACAGGCGACTGGAAGGGCCGCTACAAGCAGAACCTCGACAGGATGCGTTCGGGCCGGCTCACGGACATCGCCGACGTTCTCAAGAACCTGACGTGGGTTCAGAAGCAGAAGGCGCTCTCTTTCCGCGAGAAGAAGATGTACGAGCGCGCCCGTTATCTCATCGTCTCCGAGATCGCGCAGATCAACGGCCTGCCCGAGGGCGAGGTCGCCAGCGAGGTCGAGAAGGCTCTCGATCGGGCTATCCTCAAGCGGCGGCCCCTCACGCCCCTCGCGGCCGTGAGCGGAAACAACCGCGGCCACTGAAGGGGTCGATTCCCCGCGATGGGGGCCTCGCGATTTCCGTATAGTGGTGACGATGGCTGTCCGCCCCTCCCGCTCCGTATTCGTTGCGGCCCTTCTGCTGGCGATCGTGATGCCGCTGGCGGCAGCAACCCTCCCTTCCCGAACCGGCGATCCGGTACTCGACCTCCTCCTGTCCTCGGTCGAGATGGAGAGGCGGCGGGTCGTGGAGGATCTCGAGGAATTCGACCGCATCTCCGGACAGGCCTCGCGGGCCGAATCGGACCTCAACGCGTCCCTGAATCAGATCGCGCGGCTCGCGCGCGAAGGAATCCTCGACCGTGCGCTGGTCGAGCAGGCCGAGCAGGCAGCCGCTGACGCGCGAGCTCGCGTCCAGGCTGGACAGGACCGGCGCCGGGCCATTTCCGAGCGGCTCGCCGAGCACGTTCGCCGGATGGCAGCGTTTCGGGACGAGATGGCGCGCCGGCGCGACATCCTCCGAAGCAACCCGTCGGACCCGCTCACGGGACGCTGGGAGGTCTTCGTGAATCCGGGCGGCCGGCGGGGCATTTACCGCCTCTCGCTCGACGGCACGATCCTTTCGGGTGACTATGTGCTCGACGGCGGCTTTCGTGGTTCACTCCGGGGCACGTTCGTGAGCGACCGCGTCGTTCTCGAACGGGTCGATTCCGAGCGGGGAGTGGATGCGAAGTTCTACGGCCGCCTGACGACGGCGCCCGTCAGGCGCCTGGCGGGCACCTGGGAAGGGACGCAGATCGCGCCCGCCCCGGTATCGGGTCCCGTGGCGGGCACATGGGCGGCGCAGCCGGCGCGCGAAGAGGAGACGGATTCAAAATGACGACGGAGAAGAATACGGAAGCGAACGACGACCACCTCCCGCCGCCGGTGCTGGTGGCGAAGAGTCCACGCGAGAAGAAGTCCCCGGTCGCGAGCGCGTCGGCGCCCCGGCTTTCTCCGTGGGCCGACCGGGGGATGTTCCTCGTCCTGGGGCTCCTCGCGGGCTTCACGGCCGCGTACCTGTACCTCGATAAGAACGCCTCGGCGGGTCCGCCTCAGGCCGGTGCGGCCGACCCTCACGCCGGGATTGCGGGTGTCGGGCCGGGCGCGACGCGTGACCTGCCGGGAAGCGGCGGTGGACAGCCCTCGCTTTCGTCCGACCCGGTCGCCCTCCAGAAACTCGCCTCTCTCGAAGCCTCCGTTGCCAAGGAGCCGAAGAACGCCGAGCTCCTGGTCCAGCTCGGGAATACGGCCTACGACGTCGAGGACTGGAAGAAGGCGATCGAAGCCTACGAAAGGGCGCTCAAGCTGAAGGACGGCGATCCGAACGTCCTCACGGACCTCGGCGTGGCGTACCGGAACGTGGGCAACCTCGACAAGGCGCTCGCGCTATTCACGCAGGCGGTGGCCAAGGACCCTGGCCACTGGCCCGCGCAGTTCAATCAGGCGATCATCTTCGGCCTCGACAAGGGCGAGACGAAGAAGGCGCTCGAGATCCTCACGAGACTCAAGAAGGAGCATCCTGAAATCCCGGCACTCGAGCGGCTCTCGGCCGACATCGAGCAGCGGGCCAAGGCGCGCGGAGGGGCGTGACGTCGTCGCCGGGCGACCTCTTCGAAGATGAGGGCCCGGCTGCAGGCCGGTTCGTGGTCGAAGACGTTGTGTCGCGGGACGCGCCGCTCGCCGAGCGGATGCGTCCACGGGATCTCTCGGAAGTCGCCGGCCCGCCCGACCTCGTGGGGGAGGGCTCGTTCCTCGCGAAGGCGCTCGCCGCCGACACGGTTCCTTCTCTCGTCTTCTGGGGCCCGCCGGGGAGCGGCAAGACGACGCTCGCCCGCATCATCGCCGCGAAGACGCAGGCGCGCTTCATCGGCTTCTCGGCCGTCGTCTCGGGCATCAAGGAGATCCGGACCGTGATGGAGGAGGCGTCCCGCGCCAGGCGCCGGGGCCGCCGGACGCTCCTCTTCGTCGACGAGATCCATCGCTTCAACCGGGCGCAGCAGGATGCCTTCCTGCCGTTCGTGGAAGCCGGCGACATCGTCCTCGTGGGTGCCACGACGGAAAATCCGTCGTTCGAGCTGAACGGCGCGCTGCTGTCGCGTCTCCGAGTCGTGATCCTGCCGCCGCTCGAAGAGAAGGAGCTCGTTCTGCTGATGAAGAGGGCCTTGGCGGAGCCCGTACGAGGGCTCGGGGCGCGGGCGACGGTGAATGAAGAATCCTTCGAATGGTTAGGACGCTTCGCGGACGGCGACGCCCGACGGGCGCTCACGGCACTCGAAGCGGCAGTCTCCCATCTTCCTTTCAAAGAAAATTCTCTTTCTTCTTCTTCCCCTCTGCCTTCTCTCTCGGTCCCCCTCCTCGAGGACCTCTTCAAGAGAAAAGTGCTGCTCTACGACAAGTCCGGCGACGAGCACTTCAACCTCATCTCGGCGCTCCACAAGTCGCTGCGCGATTCGGATGTCGACGCGTCGCTCTATTGGCTCGCCCGTATGCTCGAGGCGGGGGAGGACCCGCTCTACGTGGCGCGCCGTCTCGTCCGCTTCGCGTCCGAGGACATCGGGCTCGCCGATCCGTCCTCGCTCACGCTCGCGGTCGCCGCCAAGGAGGCCGTGCACTTCATCGGCATGCCTGAAGGCGCCCTCGCCCTTGCCGAGATCGTCGTTCACATGGCGCTGGCGCCGAAGTCGAACGCGCTCTACACGGCATATGCCGAGGCCGCGGCCGACGTGCACGAGCGTCCGAACGAGCCGCCGCCGCTCGCGATCCGGAATGCCCCGACGAGGCTCATGAAGCAGGCCGGTTACGGCGCAGGTTACAAGTACGCGCACGACACCGAAGAGAAGACGGCCGGCTTGTCCTGCCTTCCGGATTCGCTCGCGAGCCGGAACTACTACCGGCCGTCCGGCGAGGGACGCGAGAAGGACCTCAAGGCGCGCGCGGAGGCGATCCGAGCGCTTCGGGAGAAATTGAAGAAGGGGATCTTGCTTCTCGCTCTCGTCCTCGCCCTCTTACCTTCTAGGAGGATCTTCTCGGCGCCTCCCGACGTCGCGCCCGTAGGTGTCTGGCACGCGGCGCTCGTTCCGTCCGAAGGGCGCGAGGTCTTCTTCGACCTGAAAATAGTCGCGACGGGCGCGGGTCTTTCGGCTGCGCTCGTGAACGACCGGTCCGAGTTCGCCTTCACGTCGGCCTCCTGGGACGGGACGAAGCTCACGCTCGAGCTCGCGAACTACGACGCGAAGATCGTGGCGGAAATAGAGGGCGGCCGGCTCGAGGGCGGCTACACGCGCGTCGTCGCGGCGGGCCTCGCGGCGGTGCCATTTCGGGCCTCCCGCAAGGCGCGTCCGCTCGTGGCCGCGCCGAAGGACGGCGTTTCTCTCGCCGGAAGCTGGGGTGTCGAGATGTTCGACGGGAAGAAGACTGAAAAACTGACAGGCGTCTTCCGCCAGGAGGGCAGCGCCGTAACGGGAACGTTTCTCTCGACGACCGGCGACTACGGCTCTCTGCACGGCAGCTTCGACGGAGAGCAGCTCGTCCTGACCGTCTTCGACGGTGTCCACGTCTACCGTTTCGACGCGGAGCTGCTGCCGGACGGCACGCTTGCGGGCGAGTACCGCTCGCGCACGAATCCGCCCGTGCCGTGGCGAGGAAGGCGGCTGGACGCGGCCTCCCGGACCACGTTTCTCCCGGATTCCTTCGACATCGTGAAGCCGCGGAATCCGGCCGCTCCCTATGTCGTCTCGTTTCCCGACGTCGAGGGCCGCATCGTATCGACCTCGGACGCGCGGTTCGCCGGTAAGCCGATGCTCGTGGCCTTCATGGGCACCTGGTGCCCGAACTGCGCCGACGAGGCGCCTTTTCTCAGGGAGCTCGAGACACGATACGGGCCGCGCGGCCTTGCCGTGCTTTCCCTGTCGTTCGAATACGCGGACGACGTGGAGCGGAACCGCCGCCAGGTGAAGCGGTTCGTCGAGCGCTTCGGCACGAAGCATCCGATCCTCCTCGCGGGCACGACGAAGGACGCCGCGACATCTCCCGCGACGCTTCCGCTCGTGGGTTGGGAGGGCTACCCGACGACGCTCTTTCTCGACCGCCAGCACCGCATCGTGAAGATCCATTCCGGCTTCGACGGCCCGGCGACGGGAGAGCGCTTTACGAAGCTGAAGAAGGAGATCGAGGGAGCGGTGGAGATGCTCCTGGGATCGGCGAATTAGCGAGCCAGAAGAGCGCCGAAGTCGTGCAGATCATGTGTAGGTCTCCTCAGGCGATCCGGCCCGCCCGCAGGGCGAGGGGCCAGGAGATCGCCTTCTCCGCGGCGGCGTCGCCCCACGCGGCGGCGAGGCGCGGCGCGAGTTCGGAGATGGGGTCGCGGCCGGTCTCCTTCGCGCAACGCTTCACGGCGGACCACGTGGAGAGGTAACCGAGCGTCCGTTCGAGATCCCACGCGGCCGTCATCGTCACGGGCGGAACGGGGATTTCTTCGAATGGAAAGAGAAGATCGGCATAGCGGCGGGCGACGATCGCGCGCTCGGGCGGCCAGTACGCTTCGACGGACGCGTGGAAGGCGCGGAAGACCGCATCGACCGCCGGCGAATCCGGGATGTCGAAGAGGTCGTACGCCCAGACGGCAATCGCCGCGCCCTCGCCCCCGACTCTCTTCACCTCGGCTGCCTGCCCGCTCCCGGTGCCCGCGTCCCAGCAGACGGTGTGCCGCGTGACGAGCGCCGCCACCGCGTCGAAGAGCTCCGGCGGATACGTCGGCCGGAAGCGTGTGTAGTCGCCCGCGTGGCCCGAGAAGTGGTCCTGGAAAGTGGTCCCGCTCAGATTTCTTCGCGCCGGTAGTTGGGAGCTTCCTTCGTGATGATGACGTCGTGCGCGTGGCTCTCCCTCAGGCCGGCCGCCGTGATGCGGACGAATTTCGCCTTCTTCACGAGGTCGGGCAGGCTCGCCGCGCCGGCGAGGCCCATGCCCGAACGCACGCCTCCGGTGAGCTGCGCCAGGAGCGTCGAGACGGGGCCCTTGTGCGGCACCATGCCCTCGATGCCCTCGGGCACCATCTTGCGCGGCTCCTCCTCGTCCTGGAAGTAGCGGTCGGCCGAGCCCTGTTTCATCGCGCCGATCGAGCCCATGCCGCGGTACGCCTTGAACGTGCGGCCCTGGTAGAGGATTGTTTCGCCGGGCGCCTCGTCGGTGCCCGCGAAGAGGCTGCCGATCATCACGGAGTGCGCGCCCGCGGCGAGGGCCTTTGTGACGTCGCCCGAGAACTTGATGCCGCCATCCGCGACGAGCGAGACGTTCGACTTGCCGAGACCCTTCACGCATTCCCGGATCGCGTGAATCTGCGGCACGCCCGCACCGGTGACGACGCGCGTCGTGCAGATGGAACCCGGTCCGATGCCGATCTTCACGGCGTCCGCGCCCCGCCGGACGAGATCCCGTGTGCCTTCCGCCGTCGCCACGTTTCCCGCGAGCACGGGTGTCGAGGGAAACTTCCTCTTCAGGGACGTCAGGGCGGAAAGCACGCCCTCGCTGTGGCCGTGCGAGGAGTCGAGGACGAGGATGTCGACCTTCGCGGCGACGAGCTCACGGGCGCGGTCGAGGAGGTCGCTGCTCGCGCCCACGGCCGCGGCAACGCGCAGGCGCCCGAAGGAGTCCTTGCAGGCGCTCGGGTACTTGATCTGCTTCTGGATGTCCTTGACGGTTATGAGGCCCTTGAGATTTCCCGCCCGATCCACGACGAGGAGCTTCTCGATGCGGTGACGATGGAGGAGCTCCTTGGCCTGCTCGAGTGTCGTGCCCGGCGGACAGGTCACGAGGTTTTCCTTCGTCATGCGCTCGGAGATGGGGAGGTCCATGCGCGTCTCGAAACGAAGATCGCGATTCGTCAGGATGCCGACGAGCTTGCCGCGGTCGTCCACGACGGGAACACCCGAGATCCGGAAGTTCGCCATCACTTCGAGAGCCTCCGAGATCTTCTGCGTCGGACGGCACGTGACGGGGTCGACGATCATCCCGCTCTCCGACCGCTTCACCTTGTCGACCTCGGCCGCCTGGGCCTCGATCGTCAGGTTCTTGTGAATGACGCCGAGGCCGCCGTTCTGCGCCATCGCGATCGCGAGGCGCGACTCCGTGACCGTGTCCATCGCGGCCGCGAGAATGGGGATGTTCAGGCCGATCCCCGTCGTGAGCCGGGTTTTCAGGTCGGTGTCGGCGGGATGGACCTTCGAGCGAGCGGGCAGGAGAAGAACGTCGTCGAACGTGAGGGCGAGCGGGATCTCCCGTTCATTCACCATGCGGATTCATACCACAGAGGGCCCGTTTGAGGGGACGGCGTCAGCCGACAGGGACGGCCGCGCCGTGGCACTTCTTGAACTTTTTCCCGGAGCCGCACGGACAGGGGTCGTTGCGGCCGACCTTTGGGCCCGCGGCTTTCACCGTCGCGACCTCGAAGTCGCCACCCGACGTGGGGTCGAACGAGCCCTGGAACTTCAGGTTCTGCTCCTGCTGTCTCGCGCGCTTCTCGAGGTCCGAAGCGGCCCGGCGCGAGGCGGCGGAGCCACCCGCCGCGGCGGTCTCGGGAGACGGATCCTCGCCGCGTGGAGGGGCCGCCCGATCGGCCCGCTCGCCGGGCGCTTCGGCGACCTCGAAACGGAAGAGGTACTGGAGCATCTGCTCCTCGACGCCTTCCTTCATCGCCTCGAAGAGCTGGAAGGACTCCCTCTTGTACTCGACGAGCGGATCGCGCTGGCCGTAACCGCGGAGGCCGATTCCTTCCTTCAAGTGGTCGAGGGCGAGGAGGTGGTCCTTCCAGAGCGTGTCGACGGTCTGAAGCATGAAGAACTTCTCGAAGTCGCGCAGCGTCTGCGCACCGACGGCCTTTTCCTTCGCTTCGTAGGCGTCGCGCACGGCCACCCGCAGCGTTTCCTTGATCTCCGTGTTCGTACTGTCCGCCGAGATGCCCTTCTCGGCCGGGCGGAGGCCGTAGGTCTCGAACACGAGGTTCTCGAAAGCGGCCCAGTTCCATTCGGAAGGGTCCTTGGCGGCGGGGCAGTGGCGGTCGACGTAATCTTCCGAAACGTCCTCGGCGAGAGCGACGACGTAGTCGCGCGAGAGCTTTCCCGTGAGGATCTCCTTGCGGAGCCGGTAGATCTCCTCGCGCTGCTTGTTCATGACGTCGTCGTACTCGAGGAGGTGCTTGCGGGTGTCGAAGTTGCGGCCCTCGACCTGTGTCTGCGCCCGCTCGATCGAATTCGTCACCCAGCGGTGCTCGATCGGGACGCCCTCCTCCATGCCGAGACGCTTCATGAGGCCCGACAGCCGGTCGGACCCGAAGATGCGCATGAGGTCGTCCTCGAGCGAGAGGTAGAAGCGCGAGGAGCCCGGATCGCCCTGGCGCCCGGCGCGGCCCCGGAGCTGGTTGTCGATGCGGCGGGACTCGTGACGCTCGGTGCCGATGATGTGGAGGCCGCCCTGACCCACGACATCGTCGTGCGCTTCGGCGGTTTCCTTCTGGAGGTCGACGAGAAGCAGCTTGTACTGCTCCTCGTCCTCTTTCGCCTTCTGTCGCGCGAGGTATTCCGGGTTGCCTCCCAGAAGGATGTCGGTGCCGCGGCCGGCCATGTTCGTCGCGATCGTGACGGCTGCCACCTGACCGGCCTGCGCGACGATCGTGGCTTCCTGCTCGTGGTACTTTGCGTTCAGGACGACGTGAGGCACCTTCTTCTTCTTGAGCATCGTCGAGAGAAGCTCGGACTTCTCGATCGAGATCGTGCCCACGAGGACCGGCTGGCCCTTCTCGCTCTTCTCCGCGATCTCCTCGACGACGGCCTCGAACTTCTCGCGCTCGGTCCGGTAGACGAGGTCGTGCTCGTCGATGCGGATCATGTCGCGGTTCGTGGGGATCACGACGACGTCGAGCTTGTAGATCTTGTCGAACTCGGCGGCTTCCGTGTCGGCCGTGCCCGTCATTCCCGACAGCTTGTCGTACATGCGGAAGTAGTTCTGGAGCGTGATCGTGGCGAGCGTCTGGTTTTCCTTCTCGATCTTGACGCCCTCCTTGGCCTCGACGGCCTGGTGGAGGCCATCGGACCAGCGGCGCCCGGGCATGAGGCGGCCGGTGAACTCGTCCACGATGATGACCTGGCCATCCTTGACGACGTAGGTCACGTCCCGCTTGTAGAGGGTGTGCGCGCGGAGGGCCTGCTGGCACGCGTGCAGAAGGTCGATGTTCGTCGGGTCGTAGAGGTTCTCGACGCCGAGCAGCCGCTCGCACTTCGAGACGCCCTCCTCCGTCAAGGAAGCGGTATGAGCCCGCTCGTCGAGGAGGTAGTCGCCCGTCGTCGTCTTGTTGCCGTACTTGTCCTTGATCTCCTCGCCCTTGACGAGCTTCGGGATGATCCGGTCGACCTTGTAGTAGAGGTCGGTCTCGCCCTCGGACGGACCCGAGATAATGAGCGGGGTCCGCGCCTCGTCGATGAGGATCGAGTCGACTTCGTCCACAACGGCAAAGACATGCCCCCTCTGGACCATGTGGGCGAGCTCGAACTTCATGTTGTCGCGCAGGTAGTCGAAGCCGAACTCGTTGTTCGTCCCGTACGTGATGTCCGAGGCGTAGGCCGCGCGGCGGTCTTCGTCGGGCATGTCGTGCTGGATGCAGCCCACGTTGAAGCCGAGGAATCGGTAGATGCGGCCCATCCAGTCAGCGTCGCGGCGCGCGAGGTAGTCGTTCACGGTGACGAGGTGTACGCCCCGGCCGGACATGGCGTTCAGGGAGACGGCAAGAGTCGCGACGAGCGTCTTGCCTTCTCCCGTCCTCATCTCGGAGATCTTGCCCTCGTGGAGGACCATGCCGCCCATGAGCTGGACGTCGTAGTGCCGCTGGCCGATCGCGCGCCACGCGGCCTCGCGGACGAGCGCGAAGACCTCGACGAGCTCCGGGTCGAGGACCTGGCGCGACAACGCGCGCCGTTCCTCGATCTTCTCCGGGAGGGTCTTCAGGGCCTCCTGGACGCGCGTGCGGATTCCCGCCACGCGCGCGCGAATCGCGTCGTCGGAGAGGACCTTGATCTCGGGCTCGAGCGCGTTGATGGCCGCGACGCGGGGCACCATCGCCTTCACGTCACGCTGATGCTTGGTCCCGAATACTTTGGAGAGCGCTTTGTCGATGATCATGAGAGGAGGGCGCGCACGGCGCGCACGCGGAGGGCAGAGTTTAGCAGGGAGAGGGAGAAGAGGATTTTCTTAGAAAGGTGAGGAGAGTCTGACCGCTACGCGGTCAGAAGGCGTTCAATACGTAGTCGAGCGGGTTCACCGGCTTGCCGTCGGCGTGCACCTCGTAGTGAAGGTGCGGCCCGGTGGAGCGACCCGTCGAGCCCACGAGCGCCACGAGGTCGCCGCGCCTCACGCGCTGACCTTCGGCGACGCGCGCCGTCTGGAGATGACCGAACAGGGTGGTGACGCCGTAGCCATGGGCGATCTCGACGAAACGGCCGTACCCCTTGTCCCAGCCGACGCGCACGATCGTGCCCGACGCCGGGGCGACGACGCGGTTCCCGGCGGGCGTCGAGATGTCGATGCCGGTGTGAAACTCGAGGTGGTTCGTGAACGGATCGGGACGGCTTCCGAAGCCCGCCGTGAGGACGCCGGCGGCGGGAACGATCGTGGGCGTCAGGGCGAGCTGGTCGGCCTGAAGGGAGAGCTTCTTTTCGACGAGCTTGAGACGCGAGGAGAGTAGCGCGCCGCGGCGCCCGGCTTCGCTCAGGCCCGAGTCGATGGAATCCGCGGGATTGACCGGCACGGCTGAAAGTCCGCCGACGCCGCCAAGCCCCGGGTCGCGCACCGCCGATAGTCCGGCCACGATCGAGAGCCGTCGCGTCCGGTCCTCGAATTCGGCCAGCATCTTCTCGATCGATTCGAGACGGGTGTTCGTGAGCGACGCCCGCGACCGGAGGTCGGAGTTCTCCGCCAGGATGGCGGTGACCTCGCTGTTCTTTCGGATCGAGCGGACCCAGAGTGTCGAGAAGGTCACGCCGAGGAGAACCGAAAGTCCGAAGCAGATACCCAGAGACCACAGCAGCCGTGAAGAGACACGGAACTGCCGAAAACGCGCCCTGGCGTGGGGCAGGAAGATGATGGTGTGGTCTCGTTTTTTCGGCATCCGTCTGGCTCCGTGGGCGCTCCCTTCCCTCTACTCCACTCGGTGACCGAAAAACTGTTGCACGAACCTACACGGGAAAGGCCTTCGCTTGAGCGATGGAATTCTTAGTCCGTGCGGTGGGGGTGTCAAGAAGAAACGTTTTCGCCATCCAACCCATTGACAAGAGGGCATCTAGGTCAGTAGGGCTGAGTCCGGGGCAGGCCGATAGCGAAGTGCCTCGGCGATATGGGCCGGCTGAATCACCGGGGCCTCCTCGAGGTCCGCGATCGTCCGGGCGACGCGCAGAACGCGCTGGAACCCCCGCGCCGACAGCGTGAGCCGGTCGACCGCGCGCGTGAGCAGCGCCCGGGCTTCGGGCGCCGTCTTGAGAATCGTGCGGGCGAGACGTCCCGTCAGGGCCGCGTTCACGAGGCGTGGATCTCCGCTCCGGGCCGCCTGGAGAGCGCGGGCCCCCTCGACCCGGGCGCGAACTGCGTGGGAGGCCTCGCCGTCTCCGTCCCCGCCGAGGTCCGACGAGGCGAGGGCCGGCACCTCGACGTGGAGGTCGATCCGGTCCAGGAGCGGCCCGGAAATCTTCCGGCGATACCGCGCGACGTCGCGGGGCGAGCACGAACAGGCGCGGCGCGGATCACCGCGGAAGCCGCACGGGCACGGGTTCATCGCGCCGACGAGTAGGAATCGGGCCGGAAACGTCCTCGCCCCGGCCACGCGCGCAACGGAGACCATTCCGTCTTCGAGCGGCTCGCGCAACGCCTCGAGGGCGTCCCTCCGGAACTCGGGCAGCTCGTCGAGGAAGAGGACTCCGAAATGAGCGAGCGAGAGCTCCCCCGGGCGCGGGTCGGCGCCACCGCCCGCAAGCGCCGCCGCCGAAGCGCTGTGATGAGGCGCGCGGAACGGGCGCTCGGAGAGGAGTCCGCTGCCCGCGGGAAGGCGGCCCGCGACGCTCCAGATGCGCGTGACCTCGAGGCTCTCCTCGCGCGAGAGAGCCGGGAGGATTCCGGGCAGACGTCTCGCCAGCATCGTCTTGCCCGAGCCGGGAGGCCCGGAGAACAGGATGTTGTGGCTCCCGGCCGCCGCGAGCTCCAGCGCCCGCCGCGCGATCGCCTGGCCCCGGACGTCCGCGAGGTCCGGCCCGGATCCGGCGGCCGGCCGGTGGACGGCCGAGGGCGCGACGCGCGGCAGGGGCTCGCGGCCGAGCAGGTGGGCGATCGCCGCCCCGAGGTGAGGCGCGGCGAACACGGGGAGGGAAGGCACGGCCGCCGCCTCTTCTGCGTTTCCCATCGGCACGAGCAGGGCCCGCTCCTCGCGGCGCGAGGCTTCGGCGAAGGACAGAACGCCGGGCACGGGGCGGAGCTCGCCGTCGAGAGCAAGCTCCCCGACGAGCGTCACGTGCCGGAGAGCCTCGGCAGGCAGGTCGCCGTTGGCCGCGAGAATCGCGAGGGCGACGGCGAGGTCCAGCGCCGTGCCGGATTTCGGGAGGTCGGCGGGCGCGAGATTCACGACGACGGCTTTCGGCGGGATCGGAAAGCCGACGTGGCGGAGCGCCGAGCGGACGCGCTCGCGGCATTCCTTCACGGCGGCGTCCGGCAGGCCGACGATCGTGAGGGCAGGAAGGCCCGCCCCGATCGCCGCTTCCACGACGACCGTGCGGCCCTCGAGGCCGGCGACCGTCGCGGAGTACGCCCGGGCGACGGTCATGTCCGACTTCAGTTCACGGTGACGAGCGAAAGCACGAGGATCTGCCCGGCCTGGAGAGAGTGCGGCGAACGGATGCGGCGGTTCTGGCGCCGGATCTCGTCGACGCTCACGCCGTAACGCGAGGCGATTCCGTAGAGCGTGTCGCCGGGCTTGACCCTGTGGCGAACGACGTGTCGCTCCGGCGCCGCAGGGCCTCCGGACGGCGTGTCTGCGAATCCTTCCGCGGGAATCGCGATCGCGGAGGGCATGGGCAGGCGAACGAGAACGACCGGAGCGGCCGTGGGCGGAACGGACGTAAAGGGCCCAACCTCCGACGCCTGCCGGACGGCGGCCGCGGGCGTCGGGACGCCGCGAATCTCGCCTTTGGGCGAGGAGGAAGCAGCGACGAGGACGTCGTGGGAAGCGGTAGCGCGCTTCGTCGGGACGACGAGAACGGTGCCCTTCTTCGGGTGGGCCGTGCGCGGCAGGTCGTTCCAGTCGCAGAGTTCGGCGATCGAGACGCCTGCCCGGCGCGCGATTCTTCGAAGCGTCTCGCCTTTCTTGACGACGATGCGCCTTTCGGTGATCGCTGGCGCGGAGGGAAGCGACGCGATACGGGGGGCCAGGAGCGCCGCCGTCCCCGCGGGGACGCGCAGCTCGTACGAGGGCACGCCGTGCGGCGTGGACCGCGTGCGGAGCTCGCTGTTCAGGAGCTGGAGGTCGGGAAGCGCGTTACCCGTGAGCTCGGCCACGCGCGCGAGGTCGACCGGCTTCTTCACGGTCACGGTCTCCCAGGCGAGGGGTGGATCGGGCACGACGTCGAAGCCGAATCGGGTCGGATCCTTGGCGATGAGCGCCGTCGCGAGAACGAACGGTACGTAATCGCGAGTCTCGCGCCGGAGCGTGCTCCCGGCCGAAAGCTCCCAGAAGTCGCGCGCGCCCGTGCGCTGGAGGCTCCTGAGGATCTTGCCCTCGCCGGCGTCGTAGGCCGCCATCGCGAGATGCCAGTCCCCGAACATCTCGTAGAGGTCCCGGAAATAGGCGGCGGCGGCACGGGTCGACTTCACGGGATCGCTACGCTCGTCGAACGAGGCGTTCCGCCTCAGGCCGTAGCGCTTGCCGGTGCCCGGGATGAACTGCCAGAAGCCATGAGCGGCCGCGCGGGAGTGGGCCTGGTATTTGAACGCCGACTCGATCATCGCGACATAGACGAGGTCCTCGGGAACGCCTTCCTCCTTGAGGATGCCGCGCATGACGTTCATGTAGCGCCCGCTACGCTTGAGGGCGGCCGCGAACGCCATGGGAGTCCGGAACTGATAGAAGGCGACGGCCCGGAGGACGGCGTCGTTCACGACGATCGGAATGTCGAAACCGGCTCCCGCGGGAGCCGATGCGATTTCCGTCTTGGCCTTCTCGATCTCGTCGCGGGAGGGAAGGGGAGCCCTCGCGACGAGGCTGTCGCGCGGGTCCTCCGCCGGCGGTCGCTCGGCCTCGGCCACGCGGTTTCCGGCCTCGATCGCGGGGCGGTAAAGCGCGATCGAGTCATAGAGTTCGGCCGCGAAAGCGAGATCGGATGCGTTTCCGGAACGCGCCGATACCCGGAACGTATCGAGAGCGCTCTGGAAGGCCTCGCGGGCGCAGTCGCTCTGGCCGGCGAGAGCAAGGGCCTTCCCGCTGTAGAAGAGTTCCGTGGCCTGAATTCGGGCGGCCTGGGTCGCGTCCGGCTCCTCGAGGGCGGGTGGGTGAGCCAGCTGCGCCTTCCGCGGGTCCGTCGCGCAGCCCGAAAGGGCGGCGACGAGAGCCCCCAAGGCGATTTGTGAGGCCCGGCCGGAGAGCCGGGAAGGAGTGGTCATCGAGGACGAGTGGACTCGACCGGGAGCGCTTTGGTCAAGCGAAATCGATTCTGGGTTCATTCGGCTTTGACGTGGAACTTCAGCGAGAGGAGGAGTTTGCTGATGTCTTTGAGGCCCGCGAAATCGACGTCGAATCGCTTTTCGGCACCGAGGGTCGCGCCCGCCCCGTCACCGAAGGAGAGACCGATGGTGACATGGCGAGTTTTCGCGAGCGTTTCCTTGGAGACCCCGAGATCGAAGGACTGAGCGACGTCTTTCTTGTGGTTACGCGTCGAACCGAGGAGATCGTCCAGCGAGACGTCGGCGGCGCTCTTGCTCTTCTGGGGGCTGCTATGCGCCGGCCTTTGAGTGGCAACCTTCCGAAGCTTTTCGAGCTCCGAAAGGATGTCCACGTTCGATCGCACGCGGACGTGTTTCATCGAGGCGGACGAATCAATGGACGTTTCGTTTGCAGGGGGCTGGATCTCCGCGAAACTCACTTCGCCCGCCGCGTCGTCGCCGGGCTGGAAAGCGGCGTCAAAAGGGGCCGTGACAGGGGGCAGCTCGGCCGACGTCACGACGGAAAGCTCGGCCGAGGTGACCGCCGGAGCAAGACGCACTTCGGCCTGTCGCGATTCCTCCCGTGCCGTCTCCTGAAAGCGCCTCAGGCGCGAGATCGTCGAATCGGGATCCCCGGCCTCCGGAGCCGTGGCGGTTGCCACCGCGGACCCCACGGCCGCCCCTTCGATGGCCATCGCGTCGATGGCCGCGCCGATCCCGGACGCCGCCGCGTGGGAGGACATCGGGGGCTGGGGCGCGGGAGTCGGCGCGGACGCGACGACGGTGGGGCGCCTCTGCTCGACGGCCATGCGGCCTTTCAGGGAGCGAAGGGTCAGTTTCGAGATCGCCTTCAGCGTCTCGAAGACGCCGGTGCCGTTCGTGGCCGACGACTCGTACCACTCGATGGAGCGGTCGGCGTTGAGGGAGTCGTTCATCTCGTCGATCGTGAGGATGTTCGGAAGGTCGCGCTTGTTGTATTGAAGGACGCGGGGCGTGGCGTCGAGAGAGATCCCGATCTCGGCGAGGTTTTCGCGGAGGTTGCGGAGGCTCTCGACGTTCGGGTCCTTCATGGGCCGCTGGGAATCGGCGACGAAAACGATGCCGTCCACGCCCTTGAGCACGAGCTTTCGTGTCGTGTTGTAGAAAACCTGTCCCGGAACGGTGTACAGCTGGAGGCGGGTCTTGAAGCCGCCGATGACGCCCACGTCGAGCGGAAGCAGGTCGAAAAAGAGCGTACGGTCCGTCTCGGTCTCGAGGCACACCATCTCACCGCGTGACGTGGGCGCCGTTCGCCCATAGATCACGTGGAGATTCGTCGTCTTTCCGCAGAGGCCCGGACCGTAGTACACGATCTTCGCGGCCATCTGCATCGTCGCGTAGTTGAAAAAAACCATAAAAAAAGGCCCTGCCGACCTCCTGAGGGGCATGTGATGTTACACCGGGGGTCAATCCCTTTGGTATCATGACGAATCCCGGTGCGGTCTCGGAGCCGGGCGGGGGCGGGAGGGCCTTGCGCCGCGATGGCTAACGATTTCAAGGGTTTGGACGGACGATCTCGCGAGGTCCTCGCGTCTGTGATCGTCGCATACATCGAGAGCGCCGTGCCCGTGTCGTCGCGTCAGCTGACGAAAGGCGGAAAGTTCGGTCTCTCCTCGGCTTCGCTGCGCAACGCGATGGCCGACCTCGAGGATCTCGGCTTCCTGACGCATCCGCACGTTTCGGCGGGCCGCGTGCCGACGGATCTCGGTTATCGCGCGTTCGTCCGCGAGCTGATGCCGACTCTCGAGCCGAGTGAGACCGACCGCGCCCGGATCGCCGAGGAGCTTTCCCCCGAGCCCTTCGAGACGGAGCGTTTCCTGAAGGCCACATCGCGCGTGCTGTCGCGCCTGACCGGGGAGGTAGCCGTCGTCGCGGTCCCCGCCTCCATGAGCTTCATTCTCGCGTCCGTGCACTTCACACGTGTGGCCGAACGCAAGATCCTCGTGTCCGAGGTCTCCGACACGGGCCTCGTGGAGAGCCGTCTGATCGAGACACGCGATGACTTCCCGCAGCAGGAGCTCGACGGCATCTCGAACCGGCTCACGATCGACTTCGCGGGAAGGAGCCTCGGCGAGATCCGCGTCCTCCTGGTCGCGTCCCTCGGAGAGGAGAAGGTCCGCATGGACCACGCTCTCACGCGGGCCCTCGAGCTCGGGCGTCGGGCCTTTGCCGAATCGCGGCCGCCGGAAGAAGCTGTGTACCTGGAAGGCACCGAGTCGTTGCTCGAGAAGCCCGAGTTCCGGAACGACCTCGAGGCGCTTCGGCGGATGTTTCGCGCCTTCGAGGAGAAGGCCCGCCTCGTAAACCTCCTTACGGACTGCGTCAGCTCCGACGGTCTCGCGATCGTCATCGGATCGGAAAACCCCTTGACGGACGAGACCGGCAGCGCCGTCGTCTCCGCGCCCTATCGCCGGGGGGACCGCGTGCTCGGAGCTCTCGGCGTGATCGGGCCCCGGCGGATGGAATACGCGCGGGTCGTCCCGCTCGTAGACGAGCTCTCGCGTTACGTCAGCCGACGGCTCACGGAAGGAGCCGCATGAGCGGCCCGCGAAAGCCTCACCGGGAGGAGGAAGACATCATCTTCCTCGAGACCGAGAGCCGCGACGACGTCGCGCGCGCGCTCGCGGAGGCCGAGCGTGCCATCGAGGCCGTCGAGGAAAAGCACCGTCGCGTCGAAGAGGCGCGGCCCGTCGCGATCGCCGAGCCGGATCCCGTGCCTGCGCCCGCTCCCCGAGACCCGCCCACGCCGGATCCGCGCATCGCGGTTCTCGAGGACGAGGTTGCCAAGGAGCGCGAACGCGCGATCCGTGCCGAAGAGGACGGGGGTCGCGTTCGCGAGGCGCTTCTGCGCAAGTCGGCGGACTTCGACAACCTGAAGCGCCGCACCGAAAAGGACAAGGCCGACTATTTCCGGTTTGCGCTGGCCGAAGCCTTTACGGACATCCTGAGCGTCGTCGACAATTTCGAGCGCGCTCTCCAGCACCGTGGCGGCGCGACCGGAGACGAGTTTCACGCGGGAATCGACATGATCGCCCGGCAGCTGGCCGACACGCTCAAGAAGTACGGTGTCGTCGAGGTGCCGGCGCGCGAGCTCCCGTTCGACCCGAACGTGCACGAGGCCGTCGTCCGCGAGGAGTCCGAGACGGCCGCTCCGGGGACGATTCTCGAGGTTCTCCAGAAGGGGTACCTGCTTCACGACCGCTTGCTCCGGCCCGCCCGTGTGAAAGTCGCGGCGAGCCCGGCGGTCCGGGACTCGAAGAGATGAACGAGGAGGCGCCAATTGGGTAAGATTCTCGGCATCGATCTCGGGACGACGAACTCCTGTGTCGCAGTCGTCGAGGTCGGTTCGCCGCAGGTCGTTCCGAATCGCGAAGGAGCGCGGACGACGCCGTCGATCGTCGGCTTCACGGAGGACGGAGAGCGGCTCGTGGGCCAGATCGCGAAGCGCCAGGCGATCACGAACCCCACGCAGACGATCTACGCCGTGAAGCGGCTCGTCGGCCGCAAAATGACGGACGCCGAAGTGAAGCACGCGCGCGAGCACCTGTCGTATGCGCTCGTGGAGGCGCCAAACGGCGACGTGAAGATCCGCGTCCGCGACCGGGACTACTCGCCTGAGGAGATTTCATCGTTCACGCTGCGTGAAATCAAGGAGTTCTGCGAAGAAGCGCTCGGTGAAGAGATCAAGGAAGCGATCATCACGGTCCCCGCGTACTTCGACGACTCGCAGCGGCAGGCCACACGCGATGCGGGCCGTCTCGCGGGCCTCGAGGTCCTGCGCATCATCAACGAGCCCACGGCGGCCGCGCTCGCGTACGGGCTCGAGAAGAACCGGAAGCAGGAGACGATCGCGGTCTACGACCTCGGAGGCGGCACGTTCGACATCTCGATCCTCCGGATCGACAACGGCATGTTCGAGGTCCTCGCGACCTCGGGGGACACGTTTCTCGGCGGAGAGGACTTCGACCGGGTGATCATGGACTGGCTGCTCGCCGAATTCCTGACGCAGACTGGTATCGACCTGAGACAGGACCGCCTCGCGCTCCAGCGGCTCAAGGAGGCCGCCGAGAAGGCGAAGTGCGAATTGTCGACCGCGCTCGAGACGATGGTCGCACTTCCGTTCATCGCGTCCGACGCCTCGGGTCCGAAGCACATCAACAAGCTCCTGACGCGCGACACGTTCGAGGCGCTCGCGGCTGACCTCATCCAGCGGACCGAGGGTCCGTGCCGGAATGCGCTCGAGGCGGCCGGCCTCAAGCCCGAGCAGGTCGACACGATCATCCTCGTCGGCGGCCAGACGCGGACCCCGAAGGTCCAGCAGATGGTCGAGACGATTTTCGGAAAGCCGCCGAACCGCTCCATCAACCCCGACGAAGTGGTCGCGGTGGGTGCCGCGATTCAAGCGGGAGTCCTGCGCGGCGACATCAAGGACCTCGTTCTTCTCGACGTGACGCCTCTGTCGCTCGGCCTCGAGACGCACGGCGGCATCTTCGTCAAGCTCATCGAGCGCAACTCCACGATCCCGACGAAGAACACCCAGATCTTCACGACCGTGGCCGACAACCAGACGACGGTCGAGATCCACGTCCTGCAGGGCGAGCGCGACATCGCCAAGGAGAACAAGTCCCTCGGCAAGTTCCAGCTCGTCGGCATTCCGGCGGCGGCGAAGGGTGTGCCCCAGGTCGAGCTCACCTTCGCGATCGACTCGTCAGGAATCGTGAACGTCTCGGCAAAGGATCTGGCGACCGGCAAGGCGCAGGGTCTTCAGATCAGTCCCGCGGGCGGCCTCTCGCAGGCGGAGATCGAGAAGATCATCGAGGAGGCAACGGCAAACAAGGCGGCAGATACGAAGCGCAAAGAGCTTCGCCAGCTGAAAAACAAGCTCGAAGGGATGATCGGGGGAAACGACCGGATCTTCCGCGAATTCGGCAACCTCCTCCAGCCCGAAGAGAAGGATCGCGTCCAACGCACTCTCGAGAACGCTCGCGAAGTGATGACGGGGGATGACCGGGGGCCCATCGACGACGCGATGATCGACATGAAAGGCGTTTCGCGCATTCTCACGCAGGCGATGCTCTACAAGCCCGAGTCCAAGGAGCGCCGGGGCGACGGTGCGGAGAAACCGGCCTGAAGTCGGTTCCTGGCCAGTAAACCGTGAGTGCATCCGTTCGCGATTACTACGAAGTTCTCGGTGTGGGACGAAACGCGTCCCCCGAGGAGATCAAGGGCGCCTACCGGAAGGCGGCGCTGCAGCACCATCCCGACAAGAACCCGGGCGACACGCGCGCCGAGGACAAGTTCAAGGAGGCCGCGGAGGCTTACTCGGTCCTTTCCGATCCCGATAAGCGCGCGCGTTTCGACCGCTTCGGAGTCGAAGGCGTGCGCGGCGCGGGCGGGGGGACTGGCTTCGACCCGACTCAGTTCGTGGACTTCGCCGACATCCTCGGAGACCTGTTCGGTTTCGCTTCGGGCGGCGACACGCGCGCGTCCCGGCGTACGGGCGAGGACCTGAAAGCCGACGTGACACTGTCCTTTGAGGACGCCGCCTTCGGCTCTGAAGTCTCGGTTCCGATCCAGCGATACGAGCGCTGCGACGCGTGCCGAGGCCAAGGTGGGCGCGGCGGAGCCGTGCCGCTGACCTGCCCAACGTGCCGGGGCCAGGGCCGCGTCCAATACAGGCAGGGGTTCTTCGCGGTCGCGCGCCCATGCCCCGACTGCGGAGGCTCGGGCGAGCGAGTCAAGGACCCGTGCCCGGACTGTCGCGGTGACGGGCGCACGCGCCACGCGCGAACGTTGACGGTGGCGATTCCGCCCGGCGTGGACGAGGGCGCGCGGCTGCGCCTCACGGGTGAGGGAAACGCGGGCCGGCGGGACGGGCGCCCCGGCGATCTCTACGTCTTCATCTCGGTGATGTCGCACGAGCAGTTTCGGCGTGATGGCTTCGACGTCGTGCTCACGTGGGCCATCCCGTTCCACGTCGCGGCTCTCGGGGGGACGCTCCGCGTGCCGACGCTGCACGGCGACGCGACGTTCGACGTGCCTTCCGGTACCGCGGCGGGCCGCGTCTTCACGCTCAAGGGCAAGGGAGTCCCGCGCCTAGACGGCCGCGGGAAGGGTGACCAGCACGTCCTCCTGACGGTCCGGGTGCCGAAGAAGATGACGCACGCGCAGAAAGAGGCCGTCGAGAAGCTCGCGGAAGCGTTCGGGTCGGAGTCGGGAACGCCCACGAAAGACGAAAGAGGATTCTTCGAAAGGTTGAAGGATTTTCTTGGTTCCTAGCGGCACGGCCGTCCGCATCGAGGTGCCGGCGGCGCTCGCCGAGAGGATCGAAGAGCCAGAAGGGGATTTCTTAGACGGATTAGGAGGCCTGGAGTTCTCGTCCACGGTCTCGACGGACGGCAACGTCCTGATCTGGGTTGACTCCGTAGACCGGGCGGAGGCTCTCGCGAGGCTCGCCGCGATCGGACTTCCCGGCCTTTCCACCTTCGAAGAAATCCCCCGGGACTGGGTGGCCGAGTCGGCTGCTTTGAGGAGAGCGGTCCTCGTGGAGCGATATCTCTTCGATCCCCACGACGGCGACTTGGCTTCAGCCGTGCCGCCCGGCGTGCGGCGTCTCCATCTCCCCGCCGTCCGGGCCTTCGGGACGGGCTCGCACGAGTCCACGCGCCTCGCCGTGCGCCTCCTTCTCGCCCTTGACCTCCGCGGGGCGCGCGTCCTCGATGTCGGCTGCGGCACCGGAACGCTGGCTTTCGTGGCCGCGCTCGAAGGCGCACGCCACGTCATCGCGTTCGACCTCGACCCCTATGCCGCGTTCGCGACGCGCGAGCAGGCGCGCGCGAACGGCATCCTCGGCGTTTCGGCATTCGCGGGGCCTCTCGACGCGCTCGCGGCGAAAACCCGCTTCGACGTCGTCGTCGCGAACATGATTCAGGAAGAGGTCGCGCCTCTGCTCCCGGCGATCCACGATCGCCTCGCGCCGAGCGGCCGGCTGCTGTGCTCGGGGCAGCTCGTGGAGAGGGAGGAAGACTTCCGATATTTGCTTCGGAAGACAGGCTTCCGGCCGGTCCGTTCGCTTCGAGAAAACGAGTGGTTCGGGTCAGCCTGGATTTCTTCGAATGGCTGAGGACACTCTCTCTCGTCCGCCGCGCGTCTACGTGCCGGATCTCGCGGAGTTCCTGGGGAGCTCCGACGAGAACCTGAAGATTTCTTTGAAGGTGGAAGAGCGAGATCACGTCCGCTCGAGGCGCCTCACGGATGGCGACGAAGTCGTCGCGCTCGACGGAAAGGGCCTTCGGCTGCGCGCGACGCTGACTCGCAGCGGCTCGGCCTTGGCCCTCTTACCATTTAGGCAAATCTCCTCTTCCTCTGTTGTTTCTTCTTCTCTCCCCGGCGAGCCCGCGAATCGCGTGACCGTGCTGCTCGCGTGCGCGGAGCCCGCGCGGGTCGAATGGGCAATCGAGAAGGGCACGGAGTGCGGCGCGGCCGGCTTCGTGCTGCTGGACGCCGAGCGCTCCCAGCGTGCGCACGTTGCGGCGCTCTCGTCGCCTGCGCGGCTCGAGCGTCTCCGCCGCATCGCGGTCGAGGCAACGAAGCAGTGCGACCGAACTCTCGTGCCGGTCGTGGAGGGTCCGAAGAGCACGAAAGAGTTTCTTAGAGGGGGAAGAGGGAAGGAGACGCTGTTCGTAGCGGACCCCGCGGGTGCGCCGATGGGCTCGTTCGCGCCAGAAGCCGCGACGGTCGCCATCGGCCCCGAGGGAGGATTCGCTCCGTCCGAACTCTCTCAATTCAAAGAAAATCATTCTTTTGTTCTCTCTCTCGGTCCCCGCATCCTCCGCCTCGAAACGGCCGTGGTCGTGGCGCTCACGCGGTTGGTCGATCCCGGCTGAGATCGCCGCCGGATCGGGCGGCTCGTTTCGGTTAGCATCCCCCCGAAGACGGAGGACGCGATGAGCTTCGAAAACGTCAAGAAGGTCTGGATGAACGGGAAGCTGATCGACTTCGCGGACGCGAAGATACACATCTTCACCCACGCCCTGCACTACGGGTCTGGCGTCTTCGAAGGGGAGCGCTGCTACAACACGGCGCGCGGGCCCGCGATCTTCCGCCTCGACGATCACCTCGACCGCCTCTTCTGGTCCGCGAAAATCTACCGGATGGTGATTCCGTACGCGATCGACCAGCTCCGGGAGGCGACGCTCGAGGTCGTGCGCGCGAACGACTTCAAGGCGTGTTACATCCGGCCCCTCGTCTACCGCGGCTACGGCGCGCTCGGAGTCAACCCGTTCCCGAACCCCGTGGACGTGGCGATCGGCTGCTACGAGTGGGGAAAGTATCTCGGCGCGGACGCCCTCGAGCAGGGAGTCGACACGTGCTGCTCGTCCTGGATGCGCATCGCGCCGAACACGATGCCCGCCATGGCGAAGGCCACCGCGAACTACGCGAACAGCCAGCTCATCAAGATGGAAGCGATCACGAACGGCTATCACGAGGGGATTGCGCTCGATCACAACGGGCGCATCTCCGAGGGCTCTGGCGAAAATCTCTTCCTCGTCTGGAAGGGCCGCCTCTACACGCCGCCGCTCTCGGCCTCGACGCTGCCCGGCATCACGCGCCTGTCCGTGATCCAGCTCGCGCGCGAGCTGGATTTCCAGATGGAAGAGAAGACGATTCCGCGCGAGATGATCTACGCGGCCGACGAGATGTTCTTCACCGGTACGGCCGCCGAAATCACGCCGATCCGCTCCGTGGACCGGATTCCGGTCGGGAACGGCAAACGCGGTCCGATGACGGAGGCTTTGCAGAAGGCCTTCTTCGACATCGTCGAGGGCCGGGTGGACGACCGATACGGCTGGCTGACGCCGGTCTATTCGGCGGTACCCACCGTCTCGCGGTAGGTCGTTCCCTCACGCACGCCTTCGCGTCGCGATCAGCTCGGCCACGATCGCGATCGCGATCTCCTCGGGGGACTCGGCCCCGATGTCGAGGCCGATGGGATTCTTCGCGCGGCCCAGCTCGTCTTCCGTGAAGCCCTCGTTCCGCAGCTCGTCGAAGAGGGCCTTACGCTTGGCCTTGCTGCCGATCATGCCGAGATACGCGACGGGCGCGTGACGGAGGCGGCGGAACGCGAGGCCGTCCGTCACGTGCCCGCGAGAGACGATGGCCACGAAGTCCTTCGAATCCGGGAGCGGCAGGTCCGCATAGTCGTCCCCGACGTGGACGAGCCGGGCGCCGGGCGGGAAGGCGGCGGGGTCGAGCTGCTCCTCCCGCTCGTCCGCGACGGTGACTTCGTACCCGCTGAACGCCGCGGCGCGGGCCAGCGCGCGTCCGCAGTGGCCGGCACCCACCACGAGAAGGCGGGGCGCGCGCTCGACGATCTCGAGAAGAACGGACGCGCTCCCGCCGCAGACCGCGCCGAACGTGTTCTCACCTGTCGGGACGAACGGATAATCGCGCGTGAACGGGAGGCCGTGGGCCAGGAGCAGCTTCTTCGCGTCGGCGATGACGAGCGACTCGAACTTGCCGCCTCCGATCGTCCCCTCGGTTGCCCCGTCGGGCAGGACGAGCATCCGTGCCGTCGTCTCCCGGGGCGTGGAGCCCACGGCGGAGACGACCGTCGCCATCGCGAGCCGGCCGTGGCGCTCGAGGAGTCGCGGGAGCTCTACGAAGAATTGATGGCTCATGTGAGGAGATCCTCGGCCCTGTCGACGTCGTGGAGGATGGACTCGTCGAAGCCCTCGAGGTGCAGCACCTTCACGTCGGGCTCGGCGAAGAGGCGGTTTAGCCGCGCGGAGTCGGGCCACGAGAGGAGCCGCGCGCGCAGCGCCTCGGGGATCACGAGCGGGTGGCCGCGGCGGCGGGCGTGGGTGGGGACGACGACCGTCGTCTGGCTCGCTTCGACAGAACGCGCCGCGTCCAGAACCGTTCGGAGAGAAGATTTGCTTAGAAAGGGAAGATCGGCGGGGGAGATCGCGAAGTGCGTCGAAACGGGGCTCGCTGTGGCAAGGCCTGCCTTCACGGATGTGAACATCCCGTTCGGCCAGTTCACGTTCTCGACGAATCGCGGGGACGGAGCGGCTGATCCGTCCCCCGATACCCTTCTAAGCAGGTTCTCTTCGATCGTGGCTCGAATGTCGGCGGCGCCGCATCCGAGGACAATGAGCAAATCGTCTATTCCCGCTTCCAGCCACGTCTCACAGACTTTCTGAAGCAATGGCTTCCTGTCATTGCCGACCGGAGCGAGCATCTTCGGCGAGCCGAAGCGCGAAGAGGCGCCGGCCGCGAGGAGCACTCCGGAGACGAAGGCTTTAGGTCCGCTCAGTCTTCGCCCTCGAAGCACGCGCGACCGGCTCGGCAGTCGTCGAGGAACGCGGGCTGGCCGTCCGGGCCGACGGGCCCCATGACCTGCAGGCACCAGTACGCGGCCGACGTCGAGGGGTGCTCGCGGGCGTGATCCTCCCAGTTACCCGTCGCGACGAACATCGTTTTCGTGCGCAGGTGGCGGCAGCACAGCGCCGGGTCGAGCGTGACGGCGTCCGAGCCGCCGAGTCCGTCTTGCGCGCTCATGCGAATTCCTCCGTCCCGTCGGAGAGGCCGGCCGCCGCGAGAAGGGTCCGGCGGACGACGGCCGCGACCATCGGGAGCTTGTACGCGTTCTTTTCGAGAGGGGTCGCGCCGTCGAGCGCGGCCTGTCCGGCCTGCGCCGCGAGCGCCGCGTCGATTCTCTTGCCCTCGACGAGCGCCTCGGCCGCCTTCGCGCGGAACGGGACGGGCGCCGCGGAACCGATCACGATTCGGACGTCCTTCGCGACGCCGCCCGCGTCGCGGTATGCGACCGCCGCGTCCGCAAGCGGCCAGTCGAACGACTGCTTCTGCTTAATTTTCCGGTATGCCGAACGCAGGCCTTGCGCCTTGTCGACGTGGATCTCCACAATCAGCTCGCCGGGCTTGAGCGCGTTCTCCGAGAAGATATCGACCTCTGGTCGCACGAAGAAGTCCGCGGCAGGGATCGTGCGCCCGCCGCCTGCCGCGAGCGTCTCGATCCGCGCGTTCAGGGCGAGGAGAGCGACGCCGGCCGCCGAAGGGTGGACGATCGCGCACGTGTTATTCCCGAAGACGGCATGGAATTCGTTCTCGCCGGATTTCGCGAGGCACTCGACGCCGCCCTTCTTGAGGCACTGGAACTCCGACGAGCGGAAGTACCAGCAGCGCGGGCGCTGGCAGAGGTTCCCCGCGAGCGTCGCCGCGTTGCGGATCTGCGGCGTCGCGGCGCCGAGGCAGGCGTCCGCGAGGGCGGGGAATTCGGACTTCAGGCCCTCCGCAATCGCACTCAATGTCACCAACGCGCCGATTGAGACGGCGCCGGAAGATTTTCTTTGAATGGAAGAATGGGACGTCAGCCGCCTCAGGTCCACGACCTGGTCCGGTGCCAGGTTGTACTCCTTCAGTCGGTCGAGGAGCTCCGTTCCCGCTCCCTTACCTTCAGAAGAAATCTTCTCTTTCTTCGCCTTGGCGAGGAGGCCGACCGCCTCCTCCCAGGACTTCGGCTGCAACCTTTCGAAGCTCTTCACGCCCTCACCTCCCGCTTCGGGACCTTCCCGAGCGCATCGAGGATCCTTGCTGGCGTGATCGGGAGTGCCGTCGGCCGGATGCCTGTGGCGTGCGCGATCGCGTTGGCGACCGCGGCAGCCGTCGGCACCGTCGCGGGCTCGCCGATGCCGCGCGCGTGCGCGTTGTTCTTTCCCGGGTAAAAGTCCACGAGGAGCGGGACGATCTCCGGCGCGTCCTTGCTCCCGAGGACCTTGTAGAACTCGACGTTCGGGTTCAGCACGCGGCCGGAGCGCTCGTCCACGATGCGCTCCTCGAAGAGTGCGTAGCTGATTCCCTGAAGAATCCCGCCGCGGATCTGGCTCTCGACGCCCGTCTTCCACACGGGCTGGCCGCAGTCGTGGACCGCGACGACCTTCTTCACGGCGACGACGCCGGTCTCGACGTCCACGACGACCTCGGCGAACTGCGCTCCGAAGATCCGGGTGTCGCTTCCGTCGTAGTCCTTCGCGCGGTCGCCCGTCGCGACGAGCGTCTCGCCGGGCAGGCGCGAGCACACCTTCCTGAATTCCGCGGTCTTGCCCTTCGCGGAAAAGACGCCGTTCGCGAGCGCGACCTCGGACGCGGGCGCGCCGAGGAGGTTCGAGGCGACGTCGAGGAGCTTCTCGCGCGCGTGAACCGCGGCGGCGCGGACGGCCGGAATGAGGGACCCGGTCGTGACGGAGCCGCCGGAGGCGGGCCCGAACGGAAAGCGCGAATCGCCGATCTTCACGCGGAGGCTCTCCACGGGCAGACTCAGCTCCTCGGCGACGACCATCGCGATCGGGTTGCGCACGCCGCCCCCGATGTCCTGGACGCCGTTCTCGACCTCGACGCTCCCGTCGCGGTGGATCCGGACGAGGACCTGCGAGCCGGGCGCGACGAACGTGTACCAGAGGGACGCGGCGCAGCCGAGGCCGCGGCGGAGCGGGCTTCCCGCGGCCGCGGCGGCGGCGTTCGCCTTCGTGATCTCGGCCCGCCGGGACCAGCCGAACTCCTTCGCTCCGATTTCCCACTCGGCGCGCCGGACCTCGGAGGGGTCGTTCTGGAGCCGGAGCGCGAGCGGGTCCATCCCGAGCTTGTCGGCAAGCGCTTCGAGCGCCGTCTCGACCGCGAAGCAGCCCTGCGGGTGGCCGGGTGCGCGCATCGCGCAGCCGGGGCCGAGGTGCGTGAAGACGTCCGACTCAGCGACCTTCACGGCCGGAAATCCGTACGCGGACTTCACGAATCCGCCCGTGCCCGTTCCCGTCGCGACACCGGCGGTGCCGAAGGACTCGTAGTCGGCGGCCGTCACGGTCCCGTCCTTCCGGTAGCCGAGCTTCACGCGGTTCCACGAGTCGGGGCGGTTTCCGGACGACAGCTGATCCTCCTTGCGGTCGAGGACCATGAGGACCGGCTTGCCGGCCTTCTTTGCGAGCTTCGCCGTGAAGACGCCGTAGTCGCGCGCGCCGAACTTCGAGCCGAAGCCGCCGCCCGCGAACTCGGCGCGGACGATGACCTTGTCCTTCGCAAGCTTGAACACCTCGCTAAGCTCGTCCCGCACGCTGAACGTTCCCTGGGTCGACGCTGTGACCTCGAGCGTGTCGCCGACCCACTCGGCGAACATCGAGTGCGTTTCCATGCAGACGTGCGTCTGGACGGACGTCGTCGTCACGACCTCGAGCGTCCCGTCCGCCTCGGCGAAGCCCTTGTCGACGCCGCCGTTTTCGCCCTTGAGCGAGTTCTTCGGCCCGCGGACGTTGCCGGTCTGCGGAAGGACGGCCGCGGCGCCGGGCTCGTCGCCCGCGCTGCGCTTCTCCTCGACGGGCTTCTGGAAAACGAGGGGCGAGCCCTCCTTCCGGGCGGCCGCGAGGTTCACGGTGTGCGGGAGGACGTCGTAGGCGATCTTGACGGCGCGAAGGGCGCCTTCCGCGGCCGCGGGCGTCGGCGCGGCGAGGGCGAGGATCGCTTCGCCGTGATACCGGACAATGGTCTTTTTCGGGTTCTCGATGACGACGCCGGGGACTCGTTCGGCCTGAGAGGTGTCGATCGAGAGGATCTTTGCGTGGGCGTGGGGCGAGCGGACGATTCGCGCGTGAAGCATCCCCGGCTTCCGCACGTCGTGCGTGTAGACGGCGCGGCCCGTGACCTTGATCGGGCCATCGAGTCGCGGGCGGCGGCGCCCCGTCACGGGCCGAGGCCCGACCGGATAGGGCGCTGGGTCGCCAGGAGGAAGAGAGATTTTCTTAGAAAGTGTGTGGCCAGCGAGCCCGATCTCGACCGTCACTGTGGCTCCCGCTGCCCCTGGCACCTTCAAAGAAGTCTTTTCTTTCTCTTTCTCTTTTTTCTCCTCAGCCATGTTTCACCTCCGCCTTCGCGGCCGCGTCGCACGCGGCGAAGACGCCTCCGTACGTCCCGCACCGGCAGAGGTTGCCGGCCACTGCCTCCTTCACATCGTGCGCGGTCGGGTGGGCGTTCTTCGCGAGGAGCCCGGTGCAGGAGACGACCATCCCGGGTGTGCAGAAGCCGCACTGGAGCGCGTCCGCGTCGACGAAGGCTCTCTGAATCGGGGACATGGCGTCGGGGGAGCCGAGACCTTCGATCGTCGTGACCTTCCGCCCGTCCGCGTCGTGGACCAGCGTGAGACAGGAGTTCACGGCGAGGCCGTCGAGAAGGACCGTGCAGGCGCCGCAGGCGCCGCGGTCGCATCCGATCTTCGTGCCCGTCATCCCCCACGAATCGCGCAGCGCCTCGGCCAGTGTCGTGCGAGGCTCGAACAGGCCCTTCTTCACGGCGCCGTTCAGCGTGATGCTGACGGGCAGCCCGCCGCCCGCGAAGGTTGCGGCCTTCGCGCGCTCTTCGGCGAGCACGGCGGCCCCCGCGGTGGCGGAGGCGACGGCGGTCGTCGCAAGGCCCTTGATGAGTCCGCGGCGGGTGAATCCGCCCGTGCCGTCCCGATGGTCTCTCTCGTCGGCCATGACCCCTCCTGAAGCAGTGGGGACTATACCGCCGTCCCGCGGAGAATCCGTCGCGTCCGTTGACGGCAAGTGCCTGAAAAGCCTATCCTTGCCGCTATTCCGGAGTGATCGGGAGGGCCTCGATGCACATCAACGACCTGCTCAAGATCTCGGTCGAGCGGAAGGCGTCCGACCTCCACCTGAAGGTGGGTGCGCACCCGATCATTCGGGTGGATGGCGAGCTGATTCCTCTCGTGGACCTCAAGCGCCTCATGCAGGAAGACACGATCGCGATGGCGTTCTCGATCATGTCTTCCCGGCAGAAGGAAAAGTTCAAGAACAACTTCGAGATCGACATCGCATACTCGGTGCCGGGCCTCGGGCGATTTCGCTGCAACATCTTCCAGCAGCGAGGCACGGTCGGAATGGTCTGCCGCGTAATCCCGGCCCGCATCCTCACGATCCGCGACCTCCTGCTCCCGCCCATCCTGGAGCGGATCTGCGAGGAGACGCGCGGCCTCATCCTCGTGACAGGCACGACGGGCTCGGGCAAGTCCACGTCGCTCGCGGCCATGATCGACCAGATCAACTCCTCGCGAGCCGAGCACATCATGACGATCGAGGACCCGGTCGAATTTCTCCATCGGGACAAGAAATCGATCATCAACCAGCGCGAGCTCGAGGTCGACACGCGCTCGTTCGCGTCGGCCATCCGGGCGGCCCTCCGGCAGGATCCCGACGTCATTCTCGTGGGCGAGATGCGCGACTTCGAGACCGTGGAGACAGCGCTCGTGGCGGCCGAGACCGGCCACCTCGTCATGTCGACCCTCCATACGATGGACGCGACGGAGACGGTCAACCGCATCATCTCGGTCTTTCCGCCGCACCAGCAGAAGCAGATCCGTCTGCAGCTTGCGGCCGTCATCAAGGCCGTCTGCTCGATGCGGCTTCTCCCGCGCGCGGACGGTCTCGGGCGCGTGCCGGCCGTCGAGGTCCTGATCGCGACGAACTACATCCGCGATTGCATCGAGAACAAGGAAAAGACGAAGTACATCCACGACGCCATCAAGGCCGGCACCTCGCAGTACGGGATGCAGACGTTCGACCAGTCGCTTTTCCAGCTCTACAAGACAGGTCTCATCACGCTGGAAGAGGCGGTCCGCCGCTCGAGCAACCCGAACGAGTTCAAGCTCAAGATCCAGGGCATCCAGTCCACGTCGGACATGGCGAACGAGCAGATGGAGGCATCTCTCGAGTCGCCGGACGCCATGAATCCGCAGGACACGGCGTCGCCCTTCGACTTCTCGAACCAGCCCGGCTGACCCGAATTGGACGCCTCGAGCGCCGCGCTGGCCGCCCTGGCCCGGCGCGCGCACACACGACGCGAGCTCGAGCAGAAGCTCGGTCGCAAGGGTTTCGACCGCGCGGAGATCAGGATTCTGCTCGACGACTTCGAAGAGCATGGCCTGCTGAACGACGCGAAGACGGCCACCGCACTCGCGGCGTGGCGCCTCCGGACCGGGCGGGGGCGCAGCCGCATCGCGTCCGAGCTGGCGGGGAAGGGCGTTTCCCGAGCGGACGTGGACGCGGCGCTCGCGTCTCTCGACCCTCGAGACGAGGCGGAGGCCCTGCGGGCGGCCCTCGAGAGGCGCGGACGCGCCCTCCCGGCCGGATTGACGCGGCAGGCCCGGTCGAAGAAACTGTTCGACCACCTCGTGAGGCGCGGGTTCGCCCCCGCCGCCATCCTCGAGGCGCTGCACAGGAAAGGCGATTCCACGGATGACGAACCCTGACGGCTGGACCTCCCGCAAGGTCCGCGAGACGTTTCTTGCCTTTTTCGAGAAGAAGGCCCACACACGCGTGGCATCCTCGTCCCTCGTCCCCGCCGAGGACCCGACGCTCCTCTTCACGAATGCCGGGATGAACCAGTTCAAGGACTGCTTCCTGGGGCGCGAGAAGAGGGCTTACACGCGGGCCACGACCTCGCAGAAATGCGTGCGCGCGGGAGGCAAGCACAACGACCTCGACAACGTCGGGTACACGGCGCGCCACCATACGTTCTTCGAGATGCTCGGCAACTTCTCCTTCGGCGACTACTTCAAGAAGGAAGCGATCGACTTCGCGTGGGAGCTCGTCACGTCGAAGAAGTTCTACGGGCTCGACGCCGGGCGTCTTTGGGCCACGGTCTATCGGGACGACGACGAGGCAGCCGCGCTGTGGGAGAAATACCTCCCGAAGGAGCGCATCGCACGCTTCGGCGAAAAGGACAACTTCTGGTCGATGGGCGACACCGGCCCCTGCGGTCCGTGCAGCGAGCTCCACTACGACCAGGGAGACGGGGTTCCGGGCGACACAACTCCGAACGGAGCGGGCGACCGCGTCATGGAGATCTGGAACCTCGTCTTCATGCAGTTCGACCGCGACGCATCCGGCAAGATGACGCCGCTCCCGAAGCCGAGCGTCGACACGGGTGCGGGCCTCGAGCGCATCACGGCGATCCTCCAGGGCAAGAACAACAACTACGACACGGACCTCTTCGCGGGGATCATCGGGAAGATCGAGGAGTTTTGTCCGTGGAAGTACAAGGGCGGTATGGCGGTCGAAGACGCACCTTTCAGGGTCGTGGCTGACCATGTGCGCGCAGCGACGATGCTGATTTCTGACGGCGTCCTGCCGTCGAATGAGGGACGTGGATATGTTCTTAGAAAGGTAATCAGACGAGCGGCTCGCTACGGCAGGCGCCTCGACAACACGGGTCGCGTGGCGCTCTGGCGGATCGTCCCGGCTGTCATCGAATCCCTTCGCAATCCGTACTTTCCAGGAGGGTCTGCCGCAACAGCGGAGCGTGTTGTCCAGGACACGTTGAGGCGCGAGGAAGAGCAGTTCTCGAAGACCATGTCCGAAGGCGCCGACCGTGTTGGTGAACACGTCACGCGCTTGAAGCGCCAGGGCGTCGAGAGAATCGCCGCCGACGTCGCATTCCAGCTCTACGATACCTACGGCATTCCCCTCGAGCTCATTGAGGAGCTTGCTGGCGACGAGGGCGTCGCAGTCGACCGATCCGGCTTCGAGGCCGAGCTCGCGAAGGCGCGCGAGCGGAGCAAGGGAGCCTCGAAGTTCGAGGGAGAGAGCGGGCTCCCGAAGGACGACCAGATCGACGCGTCCTGGGTTACGGACTTCCGCGGGTATCCCGAGCAGGATTTCGTGCGGCTCGACGCGGCGCGAGTCCTTGGCCTGATTCCTACGAAGCAGGCCGAATCGGTGCAGTTTCTTAGAACGGGTAATGAGGGCTGGGTCGTCACGGACCGTTCCGTCTTTTATCCGGAAGGTGGCGGGCAAGTCGCCGACCGAGGGGAATTCCTCTGGACGGAATTCGGCGGCGCTGCTGGTGCCGCGGAGGTCCTCGACACGCGCCGCGCTCCCAACGGCCGCAGCATTTTTCACCTTCTAAGAATCTCCTCTGGCGCCCTTACCCCCGGGCAGCAGGTCTCCATGAATGTGGATGAGTGGACCCGCCGCAGGACGCAAGCGAACCACACAGGAACCCATCTCCTTCACGCCGCCCTGCGCCAGGTGCTCGGGGAGAGCGTCCGTCAGATGGGCTCGCTCGTCGCACCGGACCGCCTCCGATTCGACTACGCCGCGTCGCGCCCGACGACGGCCGGCGAGATCCGCGAGGTCGAACGTCTCGTGAACGAAGAAGTGCTGCGCAACCGTGAGGTCGGTAAGGCCGTGATGTCCATGGAGGACGCGAAGACGAAGGGCGCGCTCATGTTCTTCGGCGAGAAATACGGTGAGCGCGTGCGCGTCGTGGACGTCCCTGGGTTCTCGACGGAGCTCTGCGGCGGCTGCCATGTCGGGCGCACGGGCGAGATCGGCGCCTTCAAGGTCCTTTCGGACAAGGGCCTCGCGGCCGGCGTCCGGCGCCTCGAGGCGGTCACCTCGCTGAATGCGGTCGAGCGGCTTCAGATGGACGAGGAGATTCTGGCGATTATGGCGCAGACGGCGAACGTGCCATTTGACGAGCTGCCGGCGAAGCTGAAAGACGCCCTGGATTCTCTTAGAAAGAAAGACAAGGAAATCGCGCAGCTGAAACGGGACCTGGCGCTGTCCGAACCCTCCGGTTCTTCACCTTCAAAGAAATTCCGGGTCTCTTCGGACCCTGCCGGAAACGATGGCATCGAGGAGATCGGTGGCGTGAAGGTCCTCGCAAGGCGTGTTCCTTCTCTACCGACGAACGAGCTGCGAAACCTCGCCGATACGTTCCGAAGCAAGCTGAAGTCCGGAGTCGTGCTGCTCGGCACGGAGCTGGACGGAAAAGTGACGTTGCTTGCGGCCGTGACGCCCGACCTCGTGTCGCGGGTGTCGGCGCACGAGCTTGCGCAGGTGATGGCGCCGGCGGTGGGGGGGAAGGGCGGCGGGAAGCCGGACCTCGCTCAGGCCGGAGGAAAGGACGCCGCCCAGATCGAGCCTGCGCTCGCGCTGGGAATCGCGAAACTGCGCGAGAGGCTCTCCGCCTGAGCCCCTGTATCCCTCTGGTTTATAATATTAGGGCGATGCCGTCTCTCAGGATTGGTCTGGCGCGGGTGTCGGTTGCGGCTTTGCTCGCGGCGTCGAATGGGCTCCACGCGGACGTCCATCTCGTGCGGCAGGCGAACGGTTCGGCGCTGATCTTCAACGACAGCGTTGGCAGCGGCTGGCGCGTGAACGGCGGCGTCCCCTCGGACAGCTACCTCGTCTCGCGCCGGAGCACGCCGACCCCTTACGATACGGCGATCGAGAGCGAGGCCCGGGCGGCGGGCGTCGATGCGGCTCTCGTCAAGAGCGTCATGCTCGTGGAGTCCAACTACAACCCGCGCGCGGTTTCCCGAAAGGGCGCCCGCGGCCTCATGCAGCTCATGCCGGAGACCGCCCGTCGCTTCGGGGTGTCGGACCGCCACGACGCGGGTCAGAGCATCCGGGCCGGCGTCCATTATCTGGCAACCCTCCTCGAACAATTCAAAGGCGATGTCTCGCTTGCGCTCGCGGGATACAACGCCGGCGAGGGCGCCGTTGCGCGGCACGCGGGCGTTCCGCCCTATCGCGAGACGCGCGAATACATCCGGCGGGTCCTCGTGGCGCGTCATGGCGAGGGAGCCGCGTCTCCCGCAATCGGGGGCGGATTCCGCGGGACGAAGACCGGCCCTGTCCTGCGCACGTCCTCGGTGCGCGTCTCGAACCAGAACGGAACCCGCGTGTTCTCGAATACGGCCGTGGAATTCGCGGAGCGACAGGCGCCGGCTCTCGGGCGCGTGCGCTGAGGCGGCGGAGGCGGGATGACGTCTTCGCGGGGATCCGAGACGACGAGGGCCTTTCGGCCCGCCCCCTTCTTCGATCACGGGCTCTTCCTCCTCCATCTGAACCGCGGAAAGGAAGAGATGGCGCGTGGGTATCACGAAACGGCTCGGCGCGAGTTCGAGGAAGCGCGGCGGCTCCGGCCGCGCGACCCGGAAGTACTTCTGAATCTCTCGATTACGCTCTTTCATCTCGGACAGTTCGACGAGGCCGAGACGATGACGCGTGATCTCCTCGCCGAGCACGCGGAGTCGGTGCCGCTCCTGTTCAACCTCGGCCTCATCCTCTTCAAGTCGGGCCGGGACCGCGAGGCGCGCGAGCCTCTCGAGAAGGTGCTCGGATTCGCGCCGGCCCATCGGAAGGCCCATCTCACCCTCGGGCTCCTCGCGCAGCGGCGGGGCGCGTGGGACGAGGCCCAACGGCATTTCCGGATGGCGGGAGCCGAATTGAAAGACGGCTCTGAGGGCGACGACTCGGTCGCCCGGACGGCGCGCGCGGCGGCCGCGGAGGTGCGCATCGCGACCGCTACTCGGACGTCCGTGAACGACACACGGCCGAGTCCCGCCGTGGTCGTAAAGCCCGAGCCCCTGGACTCACTTACGGCGAGCGGAAAGCTCAAGCTTTCCTCGGGTGCGAGACCGCGACCGTCCGCGGCCGTTCTCGCGGGAATGGACAGCGCGGCCCACGCCGTGGCCCGGCCTCTCGGGCCTTTTTCTCCCAAGCCCGGCGGGTTTCTCTCCGTGATGTGCGGCGGCGGCGTGCGCGTGCGGCGCGGCATCGTCGTCGGGCGTTCCGGGGCGCCGATCCTCGATGTCGCACCCTCTCAGACACCCGACGGGCTCGACCGGATTCTCATTGGAGCGTCGGGGGACGGCGTTCTCCTCCTTGCGGATCCCGGCCGCGTGCCGTGGCTCAAGGCGCTCATGGGCGAGGCCCTCTCCGTGCATCCCGAGCGCCTCCTCGCCTTCGAAAGCTCCCTCGCGTGCCGCGCGGACGTGACACCGGACGCGGGCAGCCGGACGGCGCCGCCCTTCCTGAAGCTGGCGGGCAGCGGAGCCGTGGCGCTCGCCGTTTCGACCGAACCGGCCCGCTTCGAGGTTGAACGGGGGCAACCCCTCGCGATCGCCGCGCGCGCGGTCGTCGCGTACGGGGGCGAGGTCGTGCCGGAGCTTCTCGAGGACTCGGATCCGCTCTCCCGTCTCGGAGCGGGCGCATCGATGCGCTTCACCGGGACCGGGTTCGTTCTCGCGGACGCGCGCTGAACCTCTAGGGTCCGCTTTTCCAGGGATCCGAGAAGAGGGGATTCTCGAGAAACGACGTGTCCGTGAGGCTCTCGAGGAACGACACGAGATCGCTCTTTTCACCCGGCGTGATCGCGAAGCCTCGGACGAGAGGGCTGCGAGTCGGGGAGGGAAGTCCCCCCGAGGCGTAGTGGTCGATCACGGACTCGAGTGTGCCGAATCGGCCGTCGTGCATGTACGGCGCCGTGACGGCGACGTTTCGAAGCGTCGGCGTGCGGAAGTGTTCGCCGAGGCCGTTGTCCTCGAAGGCGGGAACCGGCGGCGGCCCTCCCTCCCAGACGACCGGACCTCCGAAGGTGAAGCCCCCGTGACACGTCGAGCACCCAAGATCCTTCGAGAAGAAGAGAGCCATGCCCCGGCGCGCGGGGGGAGAAAGGGCGTCACGCTGGTCATTCCACAGGAGGCGATCGTAGGGGGACCGGCCCGAGATGATGGTCCTCTCGAACGACGCAATCGCTCTTTGAACGTTCCCGAGACTCACGGGCGCCTTTTCGTGGGGAAAGGCTTCGGAGAAGAGCTTCGAGTACAGAGGATCGGCGCCGAGGCGCCCGGTGACCTCCGTTTCGCGGCCTCCTAGGTTCATCTCCCTGGGTGTTTTCCCGAGAAGCGGGACCAGCATCTGCTCCTCGAGCCTCCGCTGGCCCGCGTCGATCCAGGTCAGCGACGCTCCGTACGCCACGTTTGCGAGGCTCATCGCGCTCCTCGGGTGGGCCTCGCCGGTGGAACCGAGAGAGCGCGCGCGGCCGTCCGTGAAGGCGCGCTTCTGCTGGTGGCACGAAGCGCACGCCTGAGTCCCGTTCCCGGAAAGCCTCACGTCGTAGAAGAGCCGGCGTCCGAGAGCGACCTTCTCCGCGGTGATGGGATTGTCTTCAGGAACGCGCGGCGGGGGAAATCCCGGTGGGAGCCGCCAGGAGTATCCCGCCGCCGCGAGAAGGAGGACCGTTGCGAAGGGGAAGGCCGTGACGCTACCAGCGCGCGGGAGCGTTCGGGTCCGTGAGCGACGAGGTCTGCGAGGCGAGCTGCTTCCGTTCGGCTACCCACTTCCCGAAATCCTGCAGCGCCGCCGGATCGACGCCGGCGGGATCGGCCTGCCTCTTTTCGACGTAGTTCTGCATCGCGGCGGCGAGCTCGTCGGCGCGCTTGCGGTCCGCGCTGAAGAGGGTCATGTACGCGGACTTCGCCTCGTCGAGCTTGTTGAGACCGAGATAGGCCTCGGCGCGATATTCGATCGCGGGCGTGTAGGTCTTCTCGAGCGCGAGCGCCTTGTCGTAGGCCTCGAGCGCCACCGGGAAGTTGCCGGTCTTCCGGTACCCGTATCCGAGGCTGCCCCATGCCTGGAACATCTGCGCGTTCCTCGCGACCGCCTTGAGGAATTTTTTGATCGATGATTCGTGAGCGCTCTTGCTCTTCTCGAGCAGCTTCGCCTTCTTCGCCGCGTCGCTTTCGGCCGACGCTTCGGTTTCGTACTTGTCCGCCTTGTCGCGATAGGAGATTCCGTCGTTGTAGTACTCGACCGCTTCCTGCTCGGGGGACGGAGTCGGGGCCTGGACGCGCGGCATCGACGAACTGCCGGATGCGGCGGCGACCCCGGGGACGACGAGCGCTGTCAGGGAAAGGGCGAGGGCGATTGCCGGGGTCTTGCGCATGGGATCTCCTAGCGGCGGGAACGATACCGCGACCGAGTCTCAAATGGCGAGTTTGCCGATCTCCGCCTCCGTCTCGTCGAGAAGTGTGCGGATCAGCTCCGGGTCTTCGTGCTCGGCGTAGATCCGGATGATGGGCTCGGTGCCCGAGAGGCGGTGCAGGAGCCAGCCGCGCGATCCGAAAACCAGCTTCACGCCGTCCATGTCGTCGATGCCGGTGACGCGCTGGCCGCAGCGCGAGGCCGGGGGACCGGACCTCAGGCCGTCGAGAAACGCGCGGAGTACGGGCATCGGGAGATGGAGGTCCCGCCGGCCGTAGTGGAGAGCGCCGTAGTCGGCGTCCTGCCGGGCGACGATGGCCTCGAGCGAGCCGCCCGAGTGCGCGATGGCTTCGAGGACGAGGAGGGCTGAGAGGATGCCGTCGCGCTCGGGGAGATGGAACGCGACGCCGAGGCCGCCGGACTCCTCGCCGCCGATCGCGACCTCGCCGGAGATCATCTTTTCCGCGATGTGCTTGAACCCGATCGGGGTGACGTGGAGCCTGACGCCGAGGCTCTGTGCGACGCGGTCGAGGAGCATCGACGTCGAGAACGTCTTCGCGATGCCTCCCCGGATCCGGCCGCGGCGCGTGAGACTCTCGGCGAGGAGCGCAAGCACGCGATGAGGGGTGACGAAGCGGCCGGAGGCGTCGAGGACGCCGAGCCGGTCACCGTCGCCGTCGCTTGAGAGAACGACGTCGAATTGCCCGCCGGAGAGGGCCTCCCGCGCGGCGCCGAGATTCGCCGGAATGGGCTCGGGATGGACGCCCCCGAAGAGAGGATCGCGGGTGGCGCGCATGGAAACGACCGTCGTGGGATGGGACGTGCCCACGATCTCCTCGAGAAGCGTCCCCGCGGCTCCGTGGATCGCGTCGAAGAGCACCCGGATCCCCGCCTCGCGGATCGCATCGAGGTCGACGAGGGCCGCGAGCGCGCCCCGGTAAGGTGTTGCGAGGTCCAGTGTTTCGACCGAGCCGCCGGCGCGCTCGGGCAGCGGCCGCCCGGCCGCGCGCGCGATGGCGTCGTAGGTCGCGGGCATGGCGCTGCCGCCGAACGACGACTTCACCTTGACGCCGTTCCAGGGTGCCGGATTGTGCGAGGCTGTGATGGCCAGCCCGGCTCTCAGCCCCCGCGTCGCCACGTGCCACGACGCGCACGGCGTCGGGACGGCGCGGTCGGAGAGGAGGACCCGGAACCCGCGTGTCGCGAGAAAGTCCGCGCTGTCCCTTGCGAGCTCGGGGGACAGGAAGCGCGTGTCGAACACGAGAGGGAGCGTCCATGGGTCGCCCGGCTCCGTGTTCTCCTCGTCGATGGTCCAGGCGCCCACGGCGGTCACGACGTTTCGGACGCTGTCGAAGGTGAGCTCCCGGGCGATCCGGCCTCGCCAGCCGTCGGTTCCGAAGACGATGGAAGGCGCCGGCATGTAAGGGTCGATTCTCGGGGAGCGCGCGCCGCCTGTCCAGCGCGGCCCGTGCTACGAACCCGTAGCGCGCGGGTCTAGAATCCGGTCCCTGTGTTCGTAAACGTCCCAAACGCGCTCACGCTGTTCCGCATTTTTCTCGTTCCGCTTCTCGTCGTCCTTCTTCTGACGAAGCTCCCGGCCCGTGAGTACATCGCGCTCGCCATCTTCCTCCTGGCCGCGCTGACCGACTGGCTGGACGGCTACTGGGCGCGCCGATTCAAGAAAGTCACGACGATGGGGACGCTCCTCGACCCCATCGCGGACAAGCTCCTCGTTTCGGCGGCGCTCATCTCCCTCGTCGACCTGCAGGAAGCGGATGCGTGGGCGGTCTGCATCATCATCGGGCGGGAGTTCGCGGTGTCGGGCCTGCGCTCGATCGCCTCGAGCCGCGGCATCACGATTGCCGCTTCGAAGCTCGGCAAGTGGAAGATGGTGACGCAGGTCGTCGGGATCTCGCTCATGATCCTCGGCGGAAAGCTCGACGACATCGGACTCTGGCGCAAGACGGGCCGCGCGGCCCTCTACGTGATGACGGCGATGGCCCTGATCTCGGGCATCGACTACTTCCGCAGGTTCCTGAAGCCTCTCCTCGCGAAAGACCGCGAGGAGGAGGCCGCCCGGTCCGTGGGATCGGCGGGGGCTTAGCCGGCCGCGCGCCTCCGGAACACCGCCTTTTCAATCGGCCGGCCCGTCTTCTGGAACTTCAGCTCGTAGCTCGTACCGGTCGACCAGTCTCCCGCCTCTTCCGCGGAGAGCTTCTCGAAACCCGATTCGCTCGAGAGCACGCCGTCGATCACCGAGAAGTACTCCTCGTGGTCGGACGCGACGCGCAGGAGGCCGCCGGGGACGAGGGCCCGCGCGGCCGCGGCGCCCCAGGCGGCGTCCACAAGGCGGCGCTTGTGGTGGCGCTTCTTCGGCCAGGGGTCCGGGAAGTAGACGTGCAGGGCCGCGAGGCAGCCGGGGGAGAGGCGTCGCTCGACGAACACCTTTCCGTCAATCCGCTCGACACGGAGGTTGAGAAGGCCCGCGCGCCCGGCCCTGAGGCGCACGATCTCGGCGTACTCGGGCTCGATCTCGACGCCGAACCAGTTTCGCTCCGGGTGCGCGGCCGCGGCGGCCAGCAGAAAACGCCCCTTGCCGACTCCGATTTCCATCTCGACGGGGGCGACGCGTCCGAACACCCCGAGGAAATCGACGGGATCCGCATCCTCCGTCTCGCCCGGCAGGAAGATCTTCGGCGGAGGAATCCGCCCGAGATTGCGGGGAGCTTCGCCTCGCGGCCGGCGCGGCAGGGGCTCGGCTCCCGCGCGTCGGAGCGCCCGTCGGACGGACGGCCTAGACAAGGATGGCCCTCGGGATCACGATGACGCGGATGCCCACGTCGCCCTCGACTCTCGCCTGACAGCCGAGGCGCACGTTCTCCCCGAGGTCGTATGCGATCTCGTTTGGCTGGATCGGCGAGAGGTTCTCGGGATTGACGACGCACGTCACGCGGCACGTCGAGCACGTGCCGCCCCCGCCGCACACGTGGCCGATCGCGATGCCGAGCTCCAGCGCCACGTCGAGCACCGTCCGGCCCGCGTCGACGTGGGCGCGCTTGCCCTCGTTCAGAAAGACGATCCTGGGCAATGGGTCCCTCAGAGCCTCGAGAGGACCGACCGTGTGAACGTGTTCGTGGTCGCGGTTCCGCCGACGTCCCGTGTCCGGGCCGACCCTTCCTCGAGGGCGGCGAAGAGGGCTTTCTCGACGCGCGAGGCCGTTGCCTCGTCCTTGAGGTGGCGGAGCATCATCACGGCCGAGAGGAGGAGCGCGGTCGGGTTCGCGATCCCCTTGCCGGCGATGTCGGGGGCGGAACCGTGCACCGACTCGAAGATGGCGCATGTCTCGCCGAGATTGGCGCCCGGCGTCACGCCGAGGCCGCCCACGAGGCCGGACGCAAGGTCACTCACGATGTCGCCGTAGAGGTTGTCGAGGACGAGAACGTCGAACTGCTTGGGGTTCATGACGAGCTTCATGCAGGCGGCGTCGACGATGACGTCGTTCACCACGATGTCCGGGTAGCCGGCTGCGACGTTGCGGCAGGAGTCTAGGAAGAGCCCGTCCGAGAGCTTCATGATGTTCGCCTTGTGGACGATCGTCACCATTCGCCGCCCGTGCGCCCGGGCGAACTCGAACGCGAAGCGTGCGATGCGGGTGGACGCCTTCTCGGTGATGATCTTGATGGACTCCACGACGCCGGGCACGACGACGTGCTCGATGCCCGAGTAGAGGCTCTCGGTGTTCTCCCGGACGACGACGAGGTCGAGGTCGCCGTAGCGCGCGGGGACGCCGGGCACGTTCTTTACCGGCCGGAGGTTCGCGTAAAGATCGAGCGCCTGCCGAAGCGTCACGTTCACGCTCTTGAAGCCCTTGCCGATCGGGGTCCCGACAGGGCCCTTCAGGCAGACCTTCGTGCGCTGGATGGAGGCGAGCGTCGCCGGAGGGAGCGGCATTCCGGCGACCTTGATGCTCTCTTCGCCGGCGTCATGGCGCTCCCAGGCGAGGTTGGCGCCGGCCGCGTCGAGGATGGCCGTCACGGACGCGGTGATCTCGGGGCCGATTCCGTCGCCGGGAAGAAGGGTCACGGTGCGGGGGGAGGAGGTCACGTTCTTCAGGCCTTTCGTGCGTCGGCCGGCGCCGGGGAAAGGGCCGGGACGCGGAGGACGCGGATGCGCTCGATCGCGCGAGGCGACGCGCGCTCAACGAGAAACTCGAGATCGCCTTCTCGGGTCCTGGCTCCGGCTCGCGGGATGCGGCCGAACTTGCGGAGCAGGAAGCCGGCGACCGTCTCGTCGTCGGAGTCGCCGAACGAGGCTCCGAGGTCCCGTTCGAGCGAGGCCAGAGGATACGCTCCTTCGAAGAGGAGCGAGGTCCCGTCGTGCTCGGGCTTTCCGGCGGGTTCGTCGTGCTCGTCGAAAATGTCGCCCACGATCTGCTCGATCAGGTCCTCCAGCGTGACGAGGCCGGCCACGGCGCCGCTCTCGTCGACGACGACCGCCATGTGAAAGCGGTGGCGCCGCATCTCGCGGAAGAGATCCTCCGAGCGCTTGAGCTCGGGCACGAAGATCGCCGGGCGGAGATAGCGGCTGAGCTCGAACGCCTTCTCCTCGGAGTCCGAGACGTCGAACAGGTCCTTGACGTGGAGGATGCCGATGATGTCGTCGGAGCTCTGACGGGTGACGGGATAGCGGCTGTACCGGTGCTCCCGGCACGCGGCCTCGACCTCGAGGAAGGTCGCGGCGACGGGCAGGACGACGATGCGCGCGCGGGGCACCATCGCCTCCCGCACGGGAATCTGCCCGAAGGCGAGAACGGCGTGCAGAAGCTCGCTCTCCTCACGCTTGAGACCGCCATGTTGGCGCGAGAGGTCGATGACGCTCTTGACGTCGTCCCCCGTGACGTCCGCCGGCGCATCGGCGCCGAGCGGGCCCAGGATCCAGCGCGCCACCGCCGAGAGGAGGCGCGTCACGGGCGCAAGCAGGCGCACGAAGAGCTCCATCGGGCCGACGAAGAGGAGCGCCACCTGCTCGGGGCGCCGCGCGGCGATCGTCTTGGGAGTCACTTCCGCGACGACGAGGAGGAGCGCGGACGTCAGGACCGTCGCGACGAGGACGCCCCACTTCTCGCCGAGGGCGACGATGGCGAGGCCGGCCCCGAGCGAACCCGCGGCTGCGTTTGCCAGCGTGCTACCGACGAGAAGAGTTCCGATCGTGCGCGGCAGATCGTCCCGCAGCCGCTCGAGCCGCGCGGCCTTTCTCTCCCCGGAAGTCCGGAGCCGGAAAACGGTCGCCTCGGAGAGAGACGTGATCGCGGTTTCCGCCGAAGAGAAGAACGCGGACGCCGCCGCGCAGAGGACGTAGAGGACGATGAGAATCGTGAACGTCATCGAGTCTCTCCGGCGTCAAGCGCCCAGCCGGCGCCGCTCCGGACCACCGGAAGCGGCACGAGGGACTCTCCCTCGCACGGGCCGGCGATGCACAGTCCGCCTTCCGGGTCGAAAAGAGCTCCATGGTTCCGGCAGACGAGAAAGGCGCCGTCGGCCGTGAGCAGCGGCTCGCCGCCTCGGTCGAGCGGAATCGCCACGTGGGGGCACACGTTGCGGAAGGCGCGCGCGCCGTCCGGAGCGGCCACGAGGATCCCGGACACGGTTCCATTTCCATCGGAGCGAGGCTTGCGGAAGGCGAACGCGCGGAGAGAGGGGAGAGACTCGGAATTTTCTATGAAAGGGGAGCGGGAAGCGAACGCGCGAACGTGCTCCCGGCCTTCGTCGGACTCTGTGTCGGCGAATGTGCTGCCTGAGGACTCGTCGAGGAGGTGGCGGAGGGCCGCGGCGTCGGCAGGGGGCGTCGGCAGGAGCCGCGCTTCAGGCGCGGGCGAGAACCTCACAGCGTCGACACCGGCAGCGCGCGGCTCCCCGGCCAATCCCCCGACTCGAAGAAATAACAGCGTCACATGCTGCGATGAGCCGCCCGGAGCCGCTCCTGCGACGGTCTCGAACCTCCAGGGCTCGAGGGCGACGGGAGTCACGTCCATCTCCTCGCGCCACTCGCGGACGAGCGCGTCCTCGGGCGTCTCTCCCGGTTCCACCTTTCCGCCGGGAAACTCCCAAAGGCCGGCCCATGCGCGGCCGGCCGGCCGGCGCGCGAGGAGAAGCCGCCCCTCCCGCACGAAGACTCCAGCCACGACGAGAAGCGTTCCCGGCGCCGCGCTCATCGCCGCACCGCCGCGCGCGCATTCCTCACGAGACCGTCCCGCGTCGCGCGCCAGACCGCGGAGCCGAAGAAGCGCGCGCGAAATCCCTCCTCCGAGAGCGCGAGGATCTCCGTGGGGTCGAGGGACGCGGCCCCGCCGAACGGCACGGCGCCGCGGGCCTCGTTGAAGGGACAGACGTCCTGGCAGTCGTCGCAGCCGAAGAGGCGGCCCGAGAGGGCGGCCTCTTCCTTCGCCGTGAAGGGCGTCCGCTTCTCGATCGTGAGATAGGAGAGGCACTTCCGCGCGTCGAGAACTCGCGGTTCCACGAACGCCTGCGTCGGGCAGGCGTCGAGGCACGCCGTGCACGAACCGCAACGGTCGGCTCCCGGGTCGGCGGGCGCCGCCGTCGGAGCGAGCGCGACGTCGGTCAGGATCTCGCCGAGGACGACGTGCGAGCCGAGGCCCGGAACGATCAGGAGCCCGTTCTTCCCGATGAAACCAAGACCGGCGCGGACGGCGAGCTCGCGTTCGAGAAGCGGCGCGGTGTCGACGCACACGCGGAAGTGACTGCCCCGCGGCGCGAGCGGCCTCAAGTCTTCGACGACCTCCTTCAGGTGCCGGCGGACGACCCGATGGTAGTCCTCTCCGCGGGCGTACTGCGCCACGTTTCCGGGACCGACGCCGGGGATCGCGCGGGCGACGGCGAGGACCGACTTCGTGAACGGAAGGATCGCGTCGAAGCGCATGCGTGCCGCGGCGTCGCGCTCGAGATACGCCATTTCCCCGTGGAACCCGTTCTCGAGCCACGCGCGGTAGCGTTCGAAAGAGAGCGGCTGGGAGGCCGCGAGGACTCCCGCGGCCGCGAAGCCGCGTGCGCGCGCCGCATCGACCGCCGCCCGTGAGAGGCCGGCGGGATCGTCCGGGACAGGCGGGGGAGGCTGGCGGGGAGCGCGCGAGGCGGCGGGCCGCATGACACTTCAGTCTAGCAACCCATTTCGTATCATCCCCGTACCCATGCCGCCACGCACGCACACGCACCCGTACGCGCTCGCGTTCGTTCTCGTCCTCGTTCTTGGAACGGGCGTCCTCTGCTTCGTCGTCCTCCGTCCCTTCATGACCGCGATCGCATGGGGCGCGATCCTCGCGGTTGCCCTCTGGCCGCTCTGGCGGCGCCTGAAGGCGCGTCTTCCCGGACGCACGACGCTCGCCGCCGCCGTCTTCTCGGTCCTGGCGGGTCTCGTCGTCCTGCTTCCGGCCGTCCTCCTCGGAAAGGCGATCGTGAATCAGGCGTCGGACGTGGTGACGAGCGTCGGAGAGAAGCTCCGCGCCCGGGAGCTACGGTCGCTCGAGGATGTGCTGGCGGTGCCGGGCGTCGGCCGAGCGATCGCGTGGGTCCAGACGCGAACCGGGCTCTCGGCCGACGAGCTCCAGACGAAGGGCGCCGAGTTCGCGGCGCGGGCGTCGGCGGTGCTCGCGGCCCAGGGCGGAACCGTCGCGCTCTCGCTGATCGAGGCGATCCTCACGTTTGTCCTCACCTTGTTCCTGCTGTTCTACCTTCTCGTCGACGGGGAGAGCATTGCCGAGGCCGTCAGCGACCTCATCCCGATCGACGACGCCGTCCGTCACGGGATCATTCAGTCGCTCGGCGGGATGATGGAATCAATCTTCAAGGGCTCCCTCGTGTGCGCGGTGGTTCAGGGCGCGTGCGGCGGCTTCGCCTGGCTGGTCGCGGGCTTCCCGTCGGCGATTCTCGCGGGCGTCGCGATGGGGATCTTCTCCCTGCTCCCGATTGGCGGCACGGCGATCGTCTGGCTGCCGGGGCTCGTCGTGCTCTTCATACAGGGGCGGACCGGGATGGCGATCTTCTTCCTGCTCTGGAACGTGCTCGTGACGTCCATCCTGGCCGACAACATCCTGAAGCCGCTCCTGATCGGCGACAAGGACACGGACATGTCGACTCTGGTCGTCTTCCTGGGGGTTTTTGGCGGCATCCCGGCCTTCGGGCTCCTGGGCGTCTTCATCGGCCCGATGGCGCTTGCCGTGGGCGTGATGGTAGTTCGCGTGCTGCGCACTCTCGCACGCGAGGCGCGTGTCAGCGGATCAGCTTGACGATCAGCACCTGAAGGACCGCGCCTGTGGCCGCGAGCACGAGAACAAGAATGACCCAGGGAATCAGGTGGTCGTAGCGGGCCGCCGCATCCCTCAGTTTCTGCATGAGGCTCCTCATCTTCGATCCCGCTTAATATAAGCGACGGATGAGTGACAAGCCTGAGGACGCGGCGAAACGCGACGTCGCGGCTCTCGCCGCCGATCTGGCGGGCCAGATCGCATCTCTCTCGGCGTTCGCCGGCTCGGGTCTCGCGTCACACGGGTTCAGAGGGGCACCCCTCGGTTCCACGGCGGGCGTACCTGGATACGCGGGGCCGCGGACGATGCTGGAGAACGCCGGGCGTTTCGTGTCGCCCGTGCTCCCGGCCGGAGCCGCGCTGCGCCCCCTCAAAGCTGCCCTCCTGCGCGTGCTCCGGATCGTCACGCGGGACCAGACGACGTTCAATTCCGCGCTTCTCGAGGCCCTGCGCGGGGCGCTGGTCGAGACGGAGGCGAGCCTCAGCGGTCTCGCGTCGGCGTCAAAGGAGGCGGAAGAGGCTGCGCGGCGCGCGGAGGCCGCCACGGGCGTGGCGACGGAGCGCCTGGAACGGGCGGTCGCCGACCTTTCGGCTCTCTCGGCGCGGGTCGGAAGGGAAGCCGCAGCTCGTGAGAACGCGGGCCGCGACCTCGCGGGGAGCCAGCGCCGGCTGGATGACCTCGAAAAGGACCGCGACGCGCGCTTCGAGACGCTGGCGCGGGAGAGGGAGAGAGAGTCCGAGAAGTCCGGAGAGATTCTCAGAAGGTTGGATGACGCGAGCGAAGGGCTCCGGATGCTGCGCCTCGAATGGTCCTCCCTTCGAAGCAATTTGCAGGCGATCGCGACTGATCGAACGCCGGTCGAGCGGGCCGCCCTCGCGACGACCGGTTCGAACTTACGCCCCGAAGACCCCTTGCGAGCGGGCCTCTACGTCGACTTCGAGGAGCACTTCCGGGGCAGCGAGGCCGACATCCGCGAGCGCCAGGCGAAGGACGCGGCCCGGTTCCGGGGCGCGGTGCTTCCCGTGGCCGATCTCGGCTGCGGCCGGGGGGAGTTTCTCGAGGCGCTGAAGGCGGAAGGCGTGACGGGAATCGGCTGCGACGCGAATCCCGTCATGGCGACGCGCGCGACCGAGAAGGGTCTCACCGTCGATGCTGCGGACCTTTTCGCGTGGCTCGGCGCGCGCGGGGACGGCTCGCTCTCGGGCATCACGGCGTTCCAGGTCGTCGAGCACCTTGCTCCGGCTTCGCTGTTCGACCTCGTAGGGTTGGCCGTCCGGAAGCTCGCTCCGGGGGGCCGTGTCCTCTTCGAGAGCGTGAACCCCGAGTCCGTCTACGCGATGCGGTGGTTCTGGATGGACCTCACGCACGTGCGGCCCGTGCCGGCCCCCGCCCTCGCGCAGCTTTTCCGGGCGTCGGGCCTCCGAGATGTCGAGGTGGATTTTCGCTCGCCGGTGCCCGACGCGGAGGGTCTGCCCGCGGGTGTCGCGGAGGACCCGCGCTTCGCGCCGCTCGCGCGTCTCCTCTTCGCGCCGCAGGATTACGCCGTCACCGGCGTGAAGTAGGAAGGCCAAGGGGAGAGAGATGGCGCGCGTCCTCGTCTGCACTGCGCAGGTGCCATTCGCCTCGGGCGGCGCCGAACGTCACGCCGAGGGGCTCGTGCGCGAGATCGTCGCCGCAGGACACGAGGTCGAGCTCGTGCGCCTTCCGTTCAAGTGGTACCCGCGCGCGGAGATTTTGACCTCCGCGCTCGCGTGGCGACTTCTGGATCTCTCGGAGGCCGACGGGAAGCGTGTCGATCTCGTGATCCCGCTGAAGTTCCCGTCCTATCTCGTGAGGCACGAGAACAAGGTCGTGTGGCTGATCCATCAGTTCCGCCAGGCCTACGATCGATTTGGGACGGCAGAGAGCGACTTCACCGCCTCTCCCGAGGACACACGCTGGCGCGAGCTCATCGCCGAGACCGATCGCACGGGTCTCACGGAGGCGCGAAAGATCTTCACGAACGCCCGGAACACCGCGGACCGCCTCGCGCGCTTCAACGGGATCGAGGCCGAAGCGCTCTATCATCCGCCGCCGCTCGCGGGCCGCTACCGCACGGAGGTGGCTCAGGGCTTCGCGCTCGCCGCGGGCCGACTGGACGCCTGGAAGCGCGTGGATCTCGCGATCGGCGCCGCGGCGGCGGGGAAGTTCCGGCTCGTGATCGCGGGCGACGGCGCCGACCGCGCGAGGCTGGAGGCGCTGGCCAGGAGGAGCGGCGCCGACGTGCGCTTCACGGGCCGCGTGTCCGACGACGAGCTCCTGCGCCTCTACGCGACGTCGAGCGTCGTGATCTTCCCCCCGGCGGACGAGGACTATGGGTACATCGCGCTCGAAGCGTTCCTTTCGAAGAAGCCCGTGGTGACGTGCACGGATTCTGGCGGCCCTCTGGAGTTCGTCGTCGACGGCGAGAACGGCCGCGTCGTCCCGCCCGACGCCGCCGCGCTCGGAGGGGCGGTCGCGGAGCTTCTTGCGAATGAGAAGAAGGCTTCGGAGCTCGGAGAAAGAGGCTTTGAAAGGGTGAGAGACATCCGGTGGGACCATGCCGTCCGGGCCCTGCTGGCGGCGGGCGGAATCGGGTGATCGTGAAAGCCAATGAACGGTCGCGGCCGCTCTCTATCGGATTCATCGGTCCGCTGCCCCCCACCCGGTCCGGCATCGCCGACTACGACTCCGAAATCCTCTCTTCACTTTCTAAGCAAATCTCTCTTTCCCTGGTTCCTTACGAGCCAGCCGAGGCGCAGGGGGCGCTCGTCGCGCCGCACGACGTTCTTCTCTTCCAGCTCGGAAACGACCCGCTGCACGCTCCATCTGTCGAAGCGCTCTTCGACCCCCGGAGGCGGACGCCCGCCGTCGTCGTGCTTCACGACTTCGTGATCCACCATCTCTTCGCCGCCGCGTACCTCGAGCGGGGGCGCGAGGACGATTACGCGCGAGAGCTCGAGCGCGCCCATGGCGCCCGGGGACGCGCTCTCGCGGAACGTGGCAGGCGCGGCGCGCGGACTCCCGTGTGGGACCAGGACCCGTGGGCGTTCCCGATGTCGGCGGGCGTGATCCGCGCGGCGGACGCCGTCGTCACCCACTCGGAGCTCGTGAAGGGCGCGGTTCTCGGGGAGAGCCCGGAGACGCGCACCGTCCTTCTCCCGCATCACGTGGTCCACGCCCCCTGCACGGAGCGCGCCGAGGCGCGCCGCGCGCTCGGGCTGCCGCTCGATCGGCCGATGGCCGTAACGCTCGGCGTCGTGACGCCTGCCAAGAGGGTCGACAGAATCCTCGAGGCCCTCGCCGCGCTGCCTCCCGCGCGACGCCCATTCCTCTTCGTGGGCGGCGCGGTCGCCGACGACGATCCCCTTCACCGCTTCGTGGAGGAGCACGGGCTCGGGGGCGACGTCGCATTCGGCGGCTACCTCCGCGAGTCCGATTTCTGGCGCGCGGCGTCCGCCGCGGACTTCGGTGTGAATCTTCGTCATCCGACGATGGGAGAAACATCGGGCGCCGTCTGTCGCCTCGCGGGAAGCGGCCTCCCGATGATCGTCTCGGACACGGGGTGGTTTCGCGAGCTTCCTGACTCGTTCGCCGCGAAGATTCCCGTCGGCGGAGACGAGGTCGCGCGGCTGGCCGAGGAGATGACCCGGCTCGCGTTCGAGCCGGACGTCGCGAGGCTCCGCGCGCGCGCGGCTTCGGAGTGGGGGGAAGAGCGGCGTCCCGACCGGATCGCGCTCTTGTATCGAGACGTGCTGGAGAGCGTCGCCGGAGAAGGGGCGAAGCGGCCGCGCGGCCGCTTGCGTGCGGCCCGGCCCTCGTCGCGGCTCTCGGTCGGGTTCATCGGGCCTTTTCCTCCGGTTCGTTCTGGAATCGCGGATTACGATGCCGAGCTTTTTCCGGCGCTCGCGGCCCTCACGGAGGCACGAGCCTGGCAGCCCGAGAAGGCGCACGAGGCCCTGACGGCCGGCCACGACGTTCTGCTCTTCGAGATCGGGAACGATCCCCTCCACGTGCCTTCCGTCGAAGCGCTCTTCGATCCCGGGCGGAAGACACCGGCCGTCGTGGTCCTCCACGAGTTCGTGCTCCACCATCTCTTCGCGGCGGGCTACCTCACGCGCGGCCGCGAGGGCGACTACGAGCGCGAGCTCGAGCGCGCGCACGGCTCGCGCGGGAAGGCGTTCACGGCGACCCGGCGACGCGCCCCGCTCGTGCCCGTATGGGATCTCGACCCATGGGCGTTCCCGATGTCGGCCGGCGTGATTCGCGCGGCGGAGGCGGTCATTGCGCATTCCGCGCTCGTCACGGGCGCGGTCCTGGACGCATGTCCGGGCACCCGCGTCGTGACGATTCCGCAACACGTCGCGCTCGCCCCCCGTTTCTCGCCCGCGGAGGCGCGCGCGGCCCTGGGCCTACCGCTGGACCGGCCGGTCGGCATCACGCTTGGAATCGTGGGGCCGGCGAAACGAATCGGAAGAATTTTCGAGGCCCTCGCGGCGCTGCCGGCCGGACGCCGGCCATTTCTTTTCGTCGGAGGTGCCGTCGCCGAGGACGATTCCCTGCGAATTTTCGTGAAAGAGAACGGCCTCGCCGGGGACGTGAAATTCGGAGGGTATCTCTCGGAGGAGGATCTCTCTCGCGCGGCGTCGGCGGCGACGTTCGCCGTGAACCTGAGGTTCCCGACGTTGGGCGAAACGTCGCATGCGGTCTGCCGGCTCGCAGGGTATGGACTTCCGCTCATCGTCTCGGACACGGGCTGGTTCCGCGAGCTGCCGGACGCCTTCACGGACAAGATCCCGATCGGGGGCGGTGAGGTCGCGCGCCTGTCTCGGGCGATGGAGCGTCTGTCGTTCGAAGAAGACCTCGCCCTCGACCGCGGTGCCGCCGCGGCCGCCTGGGCCGTGGCCCTCCGGCCCGAGCGCATCGCGGAAGCCACCCTCGACGTCCTCCTGGAGGCCGCGGCGGGATGGTCACGGCCCCGCGGCGTCTCCGGGCAGGTCTCGGAAGCGCTCATGCGCCTTGGCCTCGCGCGGCCGGGCCCATACGGCGCGGCGAGCCGCGTGCCCGACGGCATCCTCGTCGCGGAAGTCGCGGCGCGGGCGGCGGGAATCCTGCCGGCTTCTTAGGAGGGGAAGAGGGAGCCGATCCTGATCCCCGCCTGGTCCCCTTCGAAGCGATCCAGCTTTTCCTTCGCGAGCGCCAGCAGGCGTGCCGCCGGAGCGGGATTCCCGCGACCGATGTGGACCCGCGCAGCCGCCAGCTGAATGAGGCCCTGCAGAAAGGTCTTGTCGTCGCCCGTGCTGAGCTTCCAGAGCAGCTCCCATTCCTCGTGGGCCTCGAAAAAGCGGCCCGCGCGAAATTCCTCGAGGCCCTTCGCGAAGAGGGGTGAACCGCCGCCCGAGAAGCGTCTCGGGGCCTCCGGTGTCAGAAAGCCCCGCCGCCCAAGCTCACCCGCGAGGTCGTCCGGGTCCGTCACGACGAAGCCGTCGATGCCGAGATCTCGGGCGGCCGCGACGAGCTCGGACCTGTCATCGGCATAAAGCGCGTCCTCCGCCCGCGCGCCAGCGAGGGCGAGAGCCGCCTCGAAGTGCGCGGCTTCCGGCTTCGCGGCGCCGACCTCGAACGAGAGGACCCGCAGGGGAACGAGGCGGGGGAGCGCCGGCAGGACTGCGAGGACGCCCTCCCAGTGAAGGGAATTCGTGTTCGAGATGAGGACCGGCGTGACGTCCGGGAAGAGCTGGCCTAGAGCGGCGACGGCTGACGGAACGGGCGTGAAGATGTCGCGCCACGCCGGGATCCAGATGTCGTCGGGGAGGTGCGGAAGGCCAGCCGCGCTCTCGACGGCGCGAAAGAACGCGTCGGCCCGGAGTCGCCCGAGATCGAACTCCCGTTCGAGCGGGCCGAAGACGTGGGGCGCGAGGGATTCCGCGGCGACGCCCGTCGCCGCAGCGAGCCGGCGGAGCGTGCGGCCGTGGTCGAAGCGGACGAGGACTTTTCCGAGGTCGACGAGGAGGGTGCGCAGGGTTCCGCCTTTTCAGGGGCGGGCGAGCTGGCCGGTCAGAAGATAGGGGTCGCCTGTGCGGAGATCCGTCACGGTCGCATAGCAGAGAGCGCGCGCCCCGTTCGGCGTGTTCACGAAGACGCTCAGCCGCCAGGGGCTGCCGGGCGGGGGAGACGCCGACGCGAAATCGCCGTTGAAAATGTCATTGAGCTGGTGGAGCGAGTAGGGAGGGACGCTCACGAGGACGGCCTTGAAGGGAATTCCGGAGGCGTCCCACAGGCGCACGCCGGCCTCGAGCGGGATCCCGGTGGGGTTCATGACGACCGCATTCGTCCGATGGTTCTCGTCGTTGGGTATGCCCGTGACGGTGAGGTCGCCGGCGAACGAGTTGTCGAACCCGACGGAGTTTCGGGACGGCTGGCCGGGGGAGAACTGGCCGTAGGTGCCGGGCACGGCGCCGGCCACGTTATACGTGTTGCTCGTGACGTGAACGGGCGTCCCGGAAGAGCTCCGGACCTCGAGAAGGCCATAGCTCGAGGCAAGCCCGAACGTCGAGAGCACGATGTCCGGGAGCGTGACCGACGCGAGCGGCCCGAGGTTTTCCGGAAGCCGGTACACGGGGCGCGTCGTTCCGTCGCGGTCGGCCTCGCCGTAGACGATGTCGACGACCGCGGCGACGAGCGGGTCCGGGTTGAAGATCGTGACGTCCGTCCGGTAGACGCCCGACGCGCCGTTTACGTGCACACCCGGAAGGAACGAATCCGTCGACGAGATCGTGTCCGTCGAGGCGACCTGCCCGCGGAGGAGGCAGGCCCCGACAAGGATCGCGGCGGGAAGGGACGACGACTTCATCGGTTCCTCCGTTCTCGTCGATTGTCGCAAGGATCAGGCCCGGAAAAGAAAACGCCCCGGCGTCGCCGGGGCGTTTCGACGGGTTCCTGAGGAACCGCTTACTTCTTGGCGGGGGCGGAGGTCGTGGTGGCCGTGGAGACCGTCGTGGTCGTGGTCGCCGTCGTGGCCGTCATGGCGTCCGGAGCGGTGCTCGTCGTGGTCGTGGTCGTCGTCTTGGCGGTCTCTTCGACGACCTTCGGGGCCTCGGTCTTCATTTCGGGCTTCTTCTCCTCGGGCTTGGCGCAGGCAACGAGTGAGAAGGAGACGGCGACGAGGGCGAGGGCGGACATGAACTTCTTCATTTTCGGGGGTGCTCCTTGTTTTCTTGATGGATCAGGTCTTGATTGGCCTGTCTGGTTATTTTGGATCCGAGAATCGAACTCCGGGACTCGAGGGACTAGGGGTTTTCGGTTACACCACCATCCGTTAGACGGTCGGTTCCGCCTCGAGCTTCATGGAGGAGGATACAGAATTTGACCCTTCTGTCAAGCCCATGAGTGATTTGAGCCCCCCGCTCGAGGCCTCGGCCGCCTGTTAGACTTCACGGCCCGCTCATGTTCGACTCCCTCTCAAACCGTCTCCAGCGCGTCTTCAAAGAACTCCGTGGCGAGGGTCATCTCACGGAGTTCCACGTCGACGAGGCCCTGAAGGAGATCCGGACGGCACTCCTCGAGGCGGACGTGAACCTCCAGGTCGTCAAGGACTTCACCGCCCGGGTCCGGGAGAAGGCGGTTGGACAGGAAGTCCTCACGTCGTTCTCGCCGGCCCAGCAGGTCATCAAGATCGTGAGGGACGAGCTCACGCGGGTCCTCGGCGGCGAGCAGGCGCCTCTCTCGCTCAAACGGCGACCTTCCGTGGTCCTGCTCGTGGGTCTCCAGGGTTCGGGTAAGACGACCACGGCCGCGAAGCTGGCGCTCTACCTGAAGACCACGTTTCGGAAGCAGGTGCTCCTTGTGCCCGCGGACGTCCAGCGGCCTGCCGCGACGGAGCAGCTTCGCACGCTCGCGAAGGAGAACGGCCTCATGGCGTTCGACCCGAAGGGCGAGCCGGACGCCGTCAAACGCGCGAGATCCGCCGTGAAGGACGCGAAACTTCTCGGCTACGACGTCGCAATCGTCGACACGGCGGGGCGGCTGCACATCGACGAGCTCCTGATGGACGAGGTGGCCCGGATTCGGGAGGCGTGCGAGCCCGACGAGATCCTCTTCGTGGCGGACGCGATGACCGGCCAGGATGCCGTGCGCTCGGCTGAGGCTTTTGCCGCAAAACTGCCGCTCACGGGTGTCATCCTCACGAAGACGGACGGCGATGCCCGCGGAGGCGCCGCGCTTTCGATCGCGACAGTCGTGGGCAAGCCCCTGAAGTTCGTCGGCACGGGTGAGAAGGTGGGCGCGCTGGAGCTGTTCCATCCCGATCGCGCGGCCTCGCGCCTTCTGGGTCTCGGCGACGTCCTTACCCTCATCGAGAAAGTCTCGGCCGAGACCGACGAGGCCGCCGCCCTCCGCACCGCCGAGAAGCTCCGCAAGAACACGTTCACGCTGACCGACCTACGTGAGCAGATGGCGCAGCTCAAGAAGATGGGACCTCTCGGAGGGCTTCTCGGCCACCTGCCGAAGATCGGGCCGCTAAAGGGCCTTGCGAACCTCGACATACCGGACGACGCCACGAAGAGCCTCGAAGCTATGATCGATTCAATGACGCTGGCCGAACGCGAGGATCCGAAGGTCCTCGACGCAAGCCGCAAGAAGCGCATCGCGAGGGGCTCCGGGACGTCCGTGCCCGAGGTGAACCAGCTTCTCAAGCAATATCTGTCGATGAAGAAGATGATGAAGGGGGCCGCGCGCATGCGCGGCTGACCTCGTCTCTCAGGAAAACGGAAGGAATCGCCATGCTCAAGATCCGTCTGCGCCGCGTCGGCGGCACCAACGCCCCTGCCTATCGCATCGTCGTGTCGGACTCGCGCCGCACCCCGACCGCGAAGATCGTCGAGGAGCTCGGGCACTTCGACCCCACGAAGAATCCGCCGATCGTGGATTTCGACCGCGACAAGGCGAAAGCCTGGATCGCGAAGGGTGCGACTCCGTCGGATACGGTCAAGCGGCTGATCGCCCAGAGGGCCTGAGCGCCTCCGGGAGAGGTGGGTCGAGTCCGATGGCGCCTGCGCCCGACGACCGGATCGTCATCGGCCGCGTCGTGAAGCCCCACGGGCTCGGCGGAGAGCTCGTCGTCGAGCTGCTCACGGATTTTCCGGAGAGATTCCGCGAGGGTCTGAGAGTGCAGTTCCTCGCGACGCACGGCGGCCTTCGCGAGGCGCGCCTCGCGTCCTCGAGGCCTCACGGTGGGCGTGTGCTCGTCACGTTCGAAGGAATCTCCGACGTGACCGCTGCCGAAAACCTCAGGGGTGCCGAGCTGTGCGTGAATCCGGGCGACGAGGCGCCGCGTCCGCCCGGCTATGTCTACCACTGGGAGATCGAGGGCGCCGAGGCCGTCGACGCGGCGGGCAGCCCGCTCGGTCGTGTCACCAAGCTCGAGGACGCGGGCGGCCGTCCCCTCCTCGTCCTCGAGACGCCGCGCGGGCCGCGTGACGTTCCGTTCGCGAGTCCAATCGTCGTGTCGGTGGACGTCCCCGGGAAACGCATCGTCCTCGACCCGCCGCCGGGCCTTCTGGACTAGGCTGGGAGCGTGCGTTTCGACGTCGTCACGCTGTTTCCCGGCTATTTCGCCTCGCCGCTCGGGGAATCGCTGGTCGGGCGCGCGGTGGAGTCGGGAATCCTCGAGATCCACCTCGTCGACTTGCGCGATTTCTGCGACGACCCGCACCGCAAGGTGGACGACGAGCCTTACGGGGGAGGGCCCGGGATGGTTCTCACCGCGCCGCCGGTCTTCGCCGCGGTCGAGGCTTTGCGCGAAGAGCGCGGCGCGCCGCCGCCTCACGTCGCCTTCCTCTCGCCCCAGGGCCGCCGCTTCGACGCGGCTCTCGCGAAGGAGCTGGCGGCGCGGCCGCGCGTCGCGCTCGTCTGTGGGCGTTACGAAGGGATCGACGAACGGACGCGCAGCGCGGGCCTCTTCGACGCGGAGATCTCGCTCGGCGACTTCGTCCTGTCCGGCGGCGAGGTCGCGGCCCTCGCGATCCTCGAAGCAGTCTCCCGGTATCTGCCTGGCGTGGTCCAGGCTGCCGGCAGCGTCGAGGCGGACAGCTTCGAGGACGGGCTGCTCGACTACCCGCACTTCAGCCGCCCGCGCTCGTTCCGCGGCCTCGAGGTCCCCGAGGTGCTGTTTTCGGGCCACCACGAGAAGATCCGGCGCTGGCGGAGGGAGCAGCAGCTCCGCGCTACGCTCGAGAGGCGGCCAGATCTGCTGGAAGATGCCGTGCTCGGGGAGGAAGAAAGGGCACTCCTGGAGAGACTTGCGGGGGAGCGGCGTTCCCCTTAGAATCGCTCCTCACGGGTGAACGGTCTTCGGGGTGCCAAGTCGTCGTGTCCCCGCCTGATTCCTCCCGTCACCATGATTTTGGAGGTTCCGCGATGACGGACAAGCTGTTGATGGCCGAGAAGGCCGCCCTGAGACTCGACGTTCCCCCGTTCTCGCCCGGAGACACGGTTAAGGTTCACGTGAAGGTCAAGGAAGGCGAGAAGGAACGCATCCAGGTGTTCCATGGCCTCGTGATCGCCCGCAAGGGCGGCGGCGTCCGCGAGACGTTCACCGTCCGCAAGATCTCGCAGGGTGTCGGCGTGGAGCGCACCTTCCCCGTGCATTCGCCGGTGCTCGAGAAGATCGAGGTCGAGCGGCACGGTCAGGTGCGGCGCGCGAAACTGTACTACCTGCGGAATCGTCGCGGCAAGGCTGCCCGCATCGCGGAGAAGCGCGACAACTGATCTCGGAGGCAGGATGGGATCTGGCGGGAGTCGGAACGCATGCGACCTTGCGGAGGAGCGGGACCGGGTGGCGGAGCTCTTCGCCATCGAGGGTGACGCACGTGCCGAGGGCTACTCGCTGATCGCCGGCGTGGACGAGGTGGGCAGGGGTTGTGTCGCCGGGCCCGTGTATGCCGGTGCGGTCGTGTTCGAGGGCCTGTTGACGCTGCCGGGGCTCGACGATTCGAAGGCGCTTCTTCCCGAAGTCCGCGAGGCTCTCGCGAACCGGATTCGCGGCGCGGCGGCGAGCGTCGCGGTCGGAGCGGCCACGGCGGCCGAGATCGACGCGATCGGAATCGTCGCGGCCACGTTCCTCGCAATGCGGCGCGCCCTCGATCTCGTGCGCGTCTCAGGGTGCGTTCCGTCGCTCGTCCTCGTCGACGCATTCCGCATTCCGGGGCAGGGCGTTCCACAGCGGGCGTACATCCGCGGCGACCAGCGCGTGGCGGTCATTGCGGCGGCCTCCATCGTCGCGAAGGTGGCCCGTGACGCGCGCATGAACGAGCTCGATCTGCTTTTCCCCGTGTACGGATTCGGCTCGCACCGCGGCTACGCGACGCCCGAGCATCTCTCCGCCCTCCGGCGCCATGGTCCCTGCCCGGAACACCGGCTCACATTCGATCGTGTTGTCGTGCGTCGCGGCGCGGCAAAGGCGGCGTGACGGAATCATGGCAAGCAAACGCGACGCGCTCGTAGCTTCGGCCGAGAAGTCCCTGGCGAAGGGAAAGGTCGATTCCGCTCTCAAGGACTACCAGAAGGTCCTCGAGGAGACGCCGGGCGACGTCAACATCCTGAACAAGGTCGGCGACCTCCTCACGCGCCTGAACCGGAACGAGGAGGCGATCCCGTATTTCACGAAGATCGCCGAGCACTTCGCGCGGGACGGCTTCTTCCTGCGCGGCATCGCGATCTACAAGAAGATCAACCGCCTGGATCCGTCGCGCCTCGACGTGTACGAACGGCTCGCCGAGCTCTACGCCAAGCAGGGCCTCCTCACCGAGGCGAAGAGCCAGTACCAGGTTCTCGCGGACTATCACGCGAAGAACGACAACGCCGTCGGTGCGGTCGGGATCTACCAGAAGATGGTCCAGACGGATCCGTCGAATATTCAGCTTCACGTGAAGCTGGCGGACCTTTACACCCAGGCCCGCCGCAAGGTCGACGCCCTGAAGGAATACGCCGTCGTCGCGGCCCTTCTGCGCGAGCGCGGGGCCATCGACGAGTCGATCCAGGTCTACGAGAAGGCGCTCCAGATGGCGCCGGACAACGCCGAGATCCTGCGGTCGTTCGTCCCGATCCTGCTGACGTCCGGCCGTGCGAAGGACGCGCGGGCGGCACTGCGCCGCGCGCTCGAAGCCACTCCGCGCTCGGTCCCGCTTTTCCTCATGTCGGCCGAGGCCGCGCTCGCCGACGGCGACATGACGGACGCCCAGGAATGGCTCTCGAAGGCCCAGTCGATCGAGCCCTCCGGGGCTGAAGTGGTCGCTCTCGCGCTGAAGATCCAGCAGGCCGGAGGCACGACGATTCTCTCGTTCGAGGCCGCGGCGGTCCTTGCGGATCAGGCGATGCGGCGGGGTGAGGCGAAGAAGGCTCTCTCCATCCTCGCGCCGCTTGCGGAGGCGAATCCGGGCCGGGAAGACGTGCTCCAGCGCGTCATACAGGTCGCGGAGGCGGCTGGCGACGCGCCCTCGGTGGTCCGCTGGCGGTCGGCCCTGGTCGATCTCCACAAGGGTCAGGGCCGCATCGGGGATGCCGCCACGGGCCTGAGAGTCCTTCTGCAGCTCGTGCCCGACTCGGCGGAGTACCGGATGAGGCTCTCGCAGCTGGAGCCGCCGGTCGCCCGGGTCGACGCGGATCGAACCGGGTCGCGGGGCGCTCCGACGATTGCCGTGGTTCCGCCGCTCGAGACGAGCGGGAAGCGGCCGCGACCCTCCCCCGAGTCGACCGGCCAGAGGCGCCTTCCCGTCGAGCCTGCGGCCCCGATTCCGCCGCCTCCGTCCTTCGCTCCTTCACCGGCGGCCCCCAGCGCCACGGAAGGAGAGTTCATTCTCGACTTCGAGGACGATCAGCTCCTCCCTGAGCCGGGCTCGACGGGGCCGATTCCGAACGCCGTACGCCGCCTCTCGCAGCCCGGGATGACCTCGTTCGCTCCGCCTCCTTCTCCCGTCACGGTCGTGCCGCCCCGGCTGCCGCTTCCTCCAGCGGAGCGCCTCGAGAGCGCGGTCGAAGCGGAGCCGGCTCCGGCGCCGCCGTCTCTCGAGGAACCCGGCTTCAACTGGTCCGATGCGCCTCGTCCCGCGCCCCGCGAGACCGACCTCGAGGTCTCGGCGGCGCTGCCCGGTGAGGGATTCCGGCCTGCGACCGGATTTGTTCCCCTTCCGGACGAGGGAGACGTCGAGTTCTCCGGCGAGCCTCTTCCGGCCGTCGAGGCCGCGCCGCCGTCTGCGCCGCCGCACGCGCCGCCGCAGGAGCCCGAAGTCGCCGTGCCCGCCGAGGCCCTTGGCTCGGATGCGGTCGAGTCCGCGCTCGCCGAGGCCGATGTTTTTCGCAAGTACGGCCTCTACGACAAAGCCGTCGACCATCTTCGCGGAGTCCTGAGGCGCGCGCCGGACACTCTTGCGCTCCGGGAGAAGCTCTTCGAGCTTGCGCTCGAGGGCGGGAGGAAGAAAGTCGCGCTCGCCGAGGCCGAGCGGCTGAAGACTCTTTACCGCGCTGCCGGGCGGGACGACCGCGTCTCGGCGATCGACGCCCTCCTCGTCGAGCGCACGAGTGCCGAGATGGGCGAGGGAACGGATTCTTCGGGCCTTCCCGCCGCTCTCCGGCAGACGCTTCCACCGTCTACCCCGTCCGTCAAGGTTCCCGAAGTCCCGGCAGCCGACGCGCCGGCGAAGCCCGCGGAGCCGGCTGGAGCGCCAGAAACGGAACCGCCGGCGGACGAGCTCCTCGAGATCGATTTCTGTCTCGAGCAGGGCATGGTCGTGGACGCTTCCGAGAGACTCCAGGCGCTCGAGCGGAAGTTCGCCGGACACGCTCAGCTCGTGAGGCGCCGCACGCGGCTCGACGGCGGAGGTGGCGAGGATTCGCGCCCCGCTCTCCGCGACATCCTCTCGGAGGACTTCGAGTCGGTCCTGGATGCCGAATTAGGGCGCGCGCTCACCGAGGAAATGACGCGCGGGGCCGAGAGCGCGCCTCCGGTGGCGCCGCCGCCTGCGCCTTCGCCTCCCATGGACGAGTCGGCGCTGTTCTCGGACGAGCAGGAGTTCTTCAACTTCGCGGGCGAGCTGCAGACGGAGATGAAGCAGGAGTCCGGCGCTCCGGAACCTCCCGAGGTCGGCGGGGGAGACGTCCCGCTCGAGGAGATCTTCCGGGAGTTCAAGAAGGGCGTCGAGCAGCAGCTTTCGCCCGAGGACTACGAGACGCACTACAACCTCGGCATCGCGTACAAGGAAATGTCCCTCACCGACGAGGCGATCAGCGAGTTCCAGCGCGCCGCGAAGAGCCCGCAGTACGCGGTGGAATGCTGCTCGATGCTCGGTTTGTGCTTCCTCGAGAAGGGCCTCCCGCAGCTCGCGATCAAGTGGTACCGCAAGGGACTCGACGCCCCGAACATCCGTGAGGACGACCGCCTGGGGCTGCAGTACGACCTCGCGAACATCTATGCTGACACGGGCGATCGCGAGAACGCCTACCGGACGTTCCTGGAGATCTATGGGTCGAATGCTTCGTTCCGGGACGTCGGCGAGCGGCTGAAGGAACTCGCGCCCGCGTGAGACGCGCCGGGCTCTCCTGAGATCCGCCGTGTCCGGCACGGCCGCTCCGCTTCTTTCCGTCCGCGCCCTCACGATCGCGGTGCCCGGCCCGTCCGGTGAAGAGGTCTCCGCGGTCGACGGTGTTTCGTTCGACGTCGACGCGGGAGAGATCGTCGCGCTCGTGGGCGAATCCGGGTGCGGCAAGACGCTGACGTCGCTCGCGCTCGTCGACCTCCTGCCCCCGCCGCTCCGCATGGTCTCGGGGGACGTGCTCTTCGAAGGCCGGGACGTGCACGTGCTCCGTGCCCGCGAGAAGGAACGCCTCCGCGGCGGCGGCATCGGGCTCGTCTTTCAGGAGTCCGCCTCCGCGCTCGATCCGGTGCGGACGATCGGCAGCGAGCTCGCGGCGGTCATCGTGCGGCATCGTGGGCTGTCGCGCGCGGTCGCCGAGGACGAGGCCGAGCGCTGGTTGAAGCGCGTCGCGCTGCCGGATCCCGCGCGCCAGATGCGGGCGTATCCGCACCAGCTCTCGGGCGGCATGCGGCAGCGCGTGCTCCTCGCGCTGGCCCTCGCGGGCGGTCCGCGGCTTCTCGTTGCCGACGAGCCGACGGCCGCCCTCGACGTGACGGTCCAGGCGCAGATTCTGGAGCTCCTCCTCGCTCTTCGGCAGGAGCTCGCGCTCGCCATTCTCCTCGTCACGCACGATCTGGCTGTCGTCGCGGAAGCCGCCGGCCGAGTGCTCGTGATGTACGCCGGCGAGATCGTCGAGAGTGCGCCCGTCGACGAGCTCTTTTCGAAGCCCCGGCACCCGTATACGCGGGGGCTGCTGGCGTCGAGGCCGGGACTCGCGCCGGCGGGAGCGCGGCGCCTCGCGGCGCTCGAGGGCTCGGTTCCCGAGCCGGGCAAGCGGCCTCCGGGATGCGCGTTCGAGCCACGATGTAAGGAGGCCTTCGGACGTTGCTCCGCGGCGCGCCCGACGCTCGTCCCTTCGGGAGCGGGCTCCGAGGCCGCCTGTTTTCTTCTCGACGAACCAGAGAGGGGGCGCATCCGATGAGCCTCCGCGTAGACGCGCCGCTCCTTTCCGTCCGAGACCTGCACAAGACGTTTGAATCGCGGCACGGCCGCGTGACGGTCCTTCGCGGCGTCGCCTTCGATCTCGCGGCGGGATCCACACTCGCCCTCGTCGGGGAGTCGGGCTCCGGAAAGACGACGACGGCGCGCCTGATTCTCCGGCTGACCGCGGCCGACCGGGGCTCGGTGCAGTTCGACGGGACGGACTGGCTCGCGCTTCCGCGCCGCGAGCTCGATCGCCGGCGCCGGGAGCTCGGGGTCGTGTTCCAGGATCCCGCAACCTCTCTCGATCCGCGGCTCACCATCGGAGAGATCGTGGTGGAGCCCCTTGCGATTCACGCGATCGGCTCCCGGGCCTCTCGCCGCGAGAAAGCGGCGGACCTCGTCGCGTCCGTGGGGTTACCCGCGTCGGCCCTCGTCCGCCATCCGAGCGAGCTCTCGGGCGGTCAGCGGCAGCGTGTGGCCATCGCGCGCGCCCTAGCGACCGAGCCGCGTCTCGTGGTGCTCGACGAGCCGGTCTCGGCGCTCGACGTCTCGGTCCGCTCCCAGATCCTCAACCTGCTCAAAGGCCTCCAGCAAGACACGCCGTCGCGTCCGGCGTATCTCTTCATCGGCCACGACCTCGGTGTCGTGAGGTGGATCGCAGACCGCACGGCGGTGATGTACATGGGCCGTATCGTCGAGGAGGCCGCAACGGCAGCCCTTTTTTTCTCTCCGAGGCACCCGTACACGGAGCAACTCCTGGCCTCCCGGCCCCGGGACACGCCAGGGCCGAGGGCCGCACCTCGTTTTTACTTCGGCGAGCCTCCGTCTCCCGCCGCTCCTCCTTCCGGATGCCCGTTTCACCCGCGCTGCGCCTCGGCACGGCCGGTCTGCTCGCAGGAGGTGCCCGCCCTTGTCGCGGATCCCGCCGAGGACGGACGAAGTGTCGCCTGCCACGCCCCGCTCGGAGGCGATTGACGAGGCCTCGAGGGAAACTTTTTCGCCCCGGTTCCGTAATGTCTGACGAATGGTCTTCCACTATTATCCTCTTCGGTTTCAGGAGGTTCCCGTGAGTCTTGAGCAGAAGTCGGTCGGCCTCGCGCGCACCTGCCATCGGGCGGCGACGGCGGTCCTCGCCACGGTGCTTTTCGCGGGGGCCTCGTTCGCCGAGGACTCCATTTCGGTACCCGTCGCGTCGAAGGCTCGGAGGGCGATCCCCCTCCCGGCGGGCGAGAGAATCGAGCTGACCCTTCAGCAGGCGATCCAGCTGACGCTGCAAAACGTGCTCGACCTCGACGTCGCGGCCTACACGCTCGAGGAATCTCGTTTCGGGATCCTCTCGGCGCGCGGCGCGTTCGACCCGAACTTCGAGGTCGACCTCGGCCTGACCGACACGAAGTCGCCCACGACGTCTCGGATCCAGTCTCCCGAATCGAAGACGGCCTTCGGGAACACGTTCCTGACGGGGCTTCTTCCGTACGGCACGACGTACAGCGCCGGCTGGACGAATACCCGGCGCGACTCCGAAGTGCCCGGCTTCACGACGGTCAACCCGACGTACAGCAGCAACCTCTCGTTCGGCGTCACGCAGCCGCTCCTTCGGAACTTCGGGCAAACCGTGAACGAGCGCTTCGTCGTCCAGGCGAAGATCGGCGAGGGCCAGAACGCCTACGGCTTCGTCACGGCCGTGCAGACGGCGGTCCAGACGGCCGAGAACGCATACTGGGACCTCGTCTACGCCGACGAGAACCTCAAGGCCAAGAAGGAGGCGTTGGACCGGGCCAACGACCTCAACCGGATCACGAGGATCAAGATCGACGTCGGTGCGCTCGCGCCGATCGACATCGTCCAGACCGAGGTCACGATCGCCCAGCGCGAGCAGGACATCATCATCGCCGAGGGCCTGATCGGCGACGCGCAGGACCGCCTCCGGCGCCTCCTGAACGTCCAGTCGAATGCGGACTGGAGCCGCCCCATCGTCCCGACGGACCGGCCCACGCGGGAGTCGCTCCAGACGAGCTTCGTCGCCGACGTGAACCAGGGCTACGAGGCGGCGCTGAAGGCGCGCCCCGAGATCAAGCAGTCCCTCCTGAACATCGAGTCGAGGAAGGTCACGTACGCGTACTCGAAGAACCAGCTCAGGCCGCGCCTCGATCTCTCGGCTGGCTACGGTTTCGCGGGCCTCGGCGCGAACGCGCTCATCACGAACCCGGACGGGACCACGGACCAGCTCTCCTACTCGGACGCCCTCAAACAGATCGGCCGCCGGGACTACCCGGCCTGGAACGTCGGCCTCGTTTTCGCCGTCCCGATCGGCAACCGCACGGCCAAGGGGAACTCCGCGATCGCGAACGCCGACCTCGAGCTCGCACGTACGAACCACGCAATCGCGAAGGCGAACCTCCAGATCGAGGTCCGCGCCGCGGCGCGCAACATCGACACGGCCTACCGGAGCGTGCTCGCCTCGCGGAAGGCCCGCGAGCTCGCCGAACGCAACCTCGACGCCGAGAAGAAGAAGTACGAGAACGGGATGACGACGTCGTTCCAGGTCGCCCAGATCCAGAACGACCTCACGACGGCCGTCACGAGCGAGCTTCTCTCGGTCGCGGTCTATCTGAAGTCGCAGGTCTCCTGGCACAAGGCGATCGGCGACCTCCTTCCCCGGAAGAACGTCGTCATCGAAGGCCTGCCCGCTTTCACGGCCGCGTCGCTGGTGGACGAGGGCCCCGCGAAGTGAGCGACGGGGGCGCCGCCGCCGCCACCGTCCCCGCGGCAGAGCTCCCGATCTCGCCGATCTCGGCGGTCGTCGGGACCTTCTCGAGTCCGTCCGAGACGTTCCGGCGCCTCGTCGCCCGGCCGACGTGGTGGTTGCCCTTCCTTCTGAGCCTCGTTCTCGGCACGCTCACGTTCGTGGTTGCCTCTCCCAAGATCGACCTCGAAGGGACCATTCGGGAGTCCGTCGAAAAGTCCGGTCGTTCGGTTCCGGCCGGCGCGGTCGAGCGGCAGGTCGCCTTCATGCAGAAATGGTCCGCAGTCGTCACAGCAGGGTTCGTCGTCGTCGGGACCGGCGCGTTCTTCGCCATTGCGTTGATTCTCTGGGGTGCCGCGAAGATGATGGGAGCCGACGCGCGGTACCCGCAGCTGCTGGCGATCTGGGGGCACGCCGGACTTCCGAGTGTGATCGGGTCCCTCGTCGCGATTCCCCTCTTCCTGAGGTTGCCGGACGGCTCGCTCACGCAAGCGGCCGCGCAGAAAGTCTTGGCGTCGAATCTCGGAGCCTTCCTCGACGATTCGGCACCCGCGGCGCTCCGGACGTTCGGCGGCTCGATCGACATCTTCTCGTTCGCGGTGCTTTTCCTCCTCGTCCTCGGCTTCCGCCGCCTTCCCGGGCTTGGGAGGGGTGCCGCGACGGCCATTCCGATCGTGCTTTGGGCTCTCTTCGTCGCCGGCAAGGTCGCGTGGCGCGCGGTGATGGGCTGAGGCGGCCGATGCTCATCGAGATGGTGGATATCGAGAAGACGTACTCCGTGGGTGAGGAGAAGGTGCGCGCACTCCGCGGCGTTACGTTCTCGATCGACCGAGGCGAGTATGTGGCGATCATGGGGCCGTCGGGTTCGGGCAAGTCCACCCTGATGAATTTGATTGGCTGCCTCGATACGCCCACGGGCGGCGTCTACAAGCTCAACGGAACGCCCGTGCAGGAGATGACCGACGACGACCTGGCGCGCGTCCGGAACCGCGAGATCGGATTCGTCTTCCAGACGTTCAACCTGCTTGCCCGCACGAGCGCGCTCGCCCAGGTCGAGCTGCCGCTGGTCTACGCCGGCGTCTCGAAGAAGGAGCGGCGCGAGCGGGCGGAGAAGGCGCTCGCCCACGTCAGCCTTTCGGACCGCGCCCATCACAACCCGAACGAGCTTTCGGGCGGGCAGCGGCAGCGCGTCGCGATCGCGCGTGCCCTCGTGACCGGGCCGTCTCTCCTCCTCGCGGACGAACCGACGGGAAACCTCGACTCGGGAACGGGCGAGGAGATCATGCGGCTCTTCCGGGAGCTGAACGAGCAGGGGAACGCGATCATCATCGTCACGCACGAGGAAGACATCGCGGCCCATGCGCGCCGGATCATCCGCATCCGCGACGGGCGGATTTCGGAAGATCGGCCGAACGACTCGAGCCGGGCCGAGCTCGTCGCGAAGGCGAAGAGAGACGCGCTCGAGGGCGCCCTCCAGGAGCCCGCTCCGGTCCCCGCGAACGGCACCGCTCCGCTGGCCTGATCCGCCCGCTACACTCCGCTGATGCTGACGGATGTCTTCGCGCTGGTGCTCCTCCAGCTCGCGCTCGGCGTGGCGTTCTGGACGGCGGTCACCTCGTCGAAGGATTTGTCGGGGGGATTTTTTGTTCTGCACGCGGGCACCGTCGCCATCTGTCTTTCACTCGTGTGGCTGGTGTCAGGCAGTAGAGAAGATTTGCTTGGAAAGGGGATGGCGGCGGAGTCGGTGCCGCTCGTGGCGCCGCGGTTGCTTCTCCTCGCGGCGCTCGGGGCGGCCATTGCGGCAACGCTTGCGGCGCGCCTGAGCACGCCGGCAGCTCTTACCCTCTCAAAGAAATCTCTCTTTCTTTCTCTTAGCAGAATCCTCCTCTTCTCGTCTTTCCTCCTCTCTTTCGCCCTTCTCTTCTCACGGCTGAGCGGCGAACCGTTCCTTTCTCGCCGCGGCCTGGGCCCGCTGTGGCTCTTCGGCGGGCTGCTGCTCGGAGCGCTCCTTTTCGGCGCTGTCGTTTGGGCGATGAATCTCGGGCACTGGTATCTCGTCTCGTCCTCGATCCCTTTCATCCTTCTCGTGCGGGCGACCGAGGCGTTCGCCGTGCTCGCGGTTCTGCGCACGGCCTACGCTGCGGTCGCCCTCGGCGCCCTCGCGAGCGTGTCGACCGGCGAGGCGGGGGAGGCGCTCGCGAGCCTTCTCGACCCGATGCGCGACGGTTTCTTCTTCTGGTCGCGCGTGCTGTGGGGTCTCGCAGCGCCGCTCCTCCTCGCCCCGTTCGTCGTGAAGACAGCGCGGATGAAGTCCAACCAGGCGGCGACGGGCCTTCTCTATGTGGGCCTCGTCTTCGTCCTCGTGGGCGAGCTTCTCGCTTCCTATCTCACGTTACGGTCGGGACTTCCCGTCTGAAGGCGGCGCGCGGCCCGGGGAGCGTGGCCGAGAGCGCGGCCGCGAGAAGCGGAAGACCCGCGAGAACCGGGAAAACGGCCGCGACCCCCTGACGGTCGGCGAGGGCCCCGAGCAGCGGCACGCCGATGCCCCCGATCCCGATCGCGAGACCCATTGTCACGCCGCCCGCGATGCCTTCACGCCCGGGCAGGTACTCCTGACCCAGGACCACGGCGACGCTGTAGGTGCCGACCGTGCCGGCTCCGATCAGGACGAGGCTGAGGAGACCGGCGGGCCCCGGCGCACGGAGGAAAAAGAGGAGGAGCGGTGCGAGGGGGAGAAGGAAGCCGACGAGAACCGCGCGGCGGCCGAAGCGATCCGCCAGACGGCCGCCCGCCAGAGTGGCGAGGGCCCCGGCCAGGAGCATCGCCGTCACGGCGAGAGCCGCCTTCTCCTTAGCGACTCCGCGGACCGTCACGAGATACAGGGGAACGAACGAGACGAGGCCAAAGGCGAACAGAGAGCGGATGACGATGACTCCGGAGAGTCTCGCGAACGCTCCCCATCGCGGCCGGTCGGCGCCGCCCCGGTCGAGCCGCTGTGTGGCCTGGTGCCTCAGGGGCCGCAGGCGCGGAAGCTCGCGAACGAGGAGAGCCGCCATGAGTCCGGCGGGCACGATCATCCAGGTCACGCGCGCGACGCCTCCGGACCCCGCCAGGGCCGCGATCGCGACCGGCCCGAGGGCGATGCCGAGGTTTCCCCCCACCGAAAACACGCTCATGCCGGTCGCGCGGCGCTCGCCGGACGCATAGTTCGCGTAGCGCGCGCTCTCGGGATGGAACGCCGCGACGCCCGCGCCTGAGATCAGGACCGCGGCGATCGTCGCCGGATAGCTCGTGACGGCGCCGGCGAGCGCGAGGCCGCCTCCCGCGGCGAGGACGCCGAGCGGGATGAGAAAGGGAAGAGGGCGGCGGTCGGAGAGGTGCCCGAGAAGCGGCTGGATGAGGGAGGAGAGCAGCGTCGCGGCGAGGACGATCCCGCCCGCCGCCGCGTACGTCAGCCCCCGCTCGGCGATGAGGAACGGCAGCAGCGCTGGCACGGCTCCCTGGTTCATGTCGTTGACGACGTGCCCGGCGGCGAGCCAGGAAAGGGCGCGGCGGTCGAGGGACCTGCTGACCATGTGGAGCGAATGGTAGAAGAAGATTTTCCTTCGGAAGAAAGAAAGAGAAAAGAGAGAAAAGAAAGATTTCTTTGAAAGTGGAGGAGAGAGCGGCCATCTAGTGGTGCATGCTCCTTCCGTGCGCGTATCGGTTTATTGCTCCGAATGCATGGAGCGGATCGAGCTGCCCCCGCCCGCCTCGGAGGCGGCTGGCCAAGTCGAATGCCCTTCTAAGAAATCTTCAATTCCCCCCGAGCATTCTTCAATTTCCTTTTCTCATTCTCCTGACGTAGTGGGCGGTGCCCGTGTCGATCGCTGCTCTCGTTGTTCCTCCTCGGCTCTCTATGTCCAGAAGGACTTCGACCAGCGCCTCGGGTGCGTGATTCTCGCTGCGGGCGCCGCCCTCGCGCTCGGAGTGTCGTGGCGTTTCGGCGGGATCTGGTTCGTGCCGGTCCTCCTCGCGTTCGCCGCGGCGGACCTCGTCCTCGCGCGGCGCGTCCCGCCGGTCGTCATCTGCTACCAGTGCGACACGGAATACCGGGATGTCCCGGACGCGTCGTCGGTTCGCGCGTACGACCCCCACATAGCGGAACGCTTCGCGGAAACGAAAACCGTTCGGCGCATGAATCCCTGACCGGATCGGCTATCCTCGCGGTTCCGCATGCGCCCACTCGGCACCTACCGGCTCGCTCCGGCGCTTCCCGAAGCGCTCTCCCCGCTCTCGCCTCTCGCGCGCGATCTCCGCGCGACCTGGCGCGAGGAAGTGCGCGCTCTCTTTCGCGACATCGACCCGGAGGAGTGGGAGAGAAGCGGAAATCCGGTCGTCCTGCTCAGGACGGCCGACCCGGCGCGTCTCGCGGCCCTCGCCGGCGACCCGGCCTACGTGGAACGCGTCCTGGCCGTGGGGCGAGCGATCGACGCCGAGGATGCGGCTTCGCCGGGGCACCCGGTCGCGGCCGCGCTCGCGGCGTCGGGCGACCGGATTGCCTACTTCTGCGCCGAGTTCGGGCTCACGGAGATCCTGCCCATCTACTCGGGCGGACTCGGCGTCCTCGCGGGCGACCACCTCAAGTCCTCGAGTGATCTCGGCGTGCCGCTCGTGGGCGTCGGACTTTTCTACCGCGAAGGATTTTTCCGCCAGATGCTGACGGCGGACGCGCGGCAGAAGGAGGGCTATCCGGTCGTCGACCCGCACGACCTGCCGATCGACATTCTTCCGACGCCGGCCGGTGTGGCGCCGATCGTGACCGTACGCGTGGGCGAACGGGATGTCCATCTCCTCGTCCGGCGCGTTCGCGTGGGGCGGAC